>JBKBNI010000001.1:0-361304 GCA_046295455.1 Thermaurantimonas sp.
AGCCAAGTCTCCAGACCTTAAGATGCACCTGGTAAGACGCAAGTTTGTATCCCACGAGCATCAGGATAGCAGCCAGACTTGCATTGGGGATAAAATTGAGCAAATGTGGAATCATCAGCACACATAGCAGAAGTAAAATGCCGTGTACTACCGTTGCCCATTTTGACACAGCTCCGGCATTGATATTGGCAGCACTTCGCACAATGACCTGTGTCACCGGCAGTCCCCCAATCAGTCCGGAAAGGGTATTTCCGATCCCTTGTGCCACTAGTTCACGGTTAGGAGGTGTAGTACATCTTGCCGGATCGAGTTTGTCCGTAGCCTCCACGCACAATAGAGTTTCAAGACTTGCAACAGCCGCAATGGTCAATGCCCACAAATAAACGGCAGGCCGGCTCCACACAGAAAAGTCGGGTGTACTGATGAATGTGCCCCATTCGAAGACTGAAGCCTCAGGCAATTGGACTAGCTGAGAAGAAGAAAGGAGAAACTGATCATCAATCCACGGAAGAATCACTCCCAAAACAGAAGCACATACTACAATCCAAAGGGCAGGAGGCAGATAAGAAAACAAGGGAATAGCCCTTACACGCCTGAGTTCTGCACTCATTAGCAACGCTATGGAGATGAGAAAGATCAACAAAGCCCCGGCATGTACGTGATCAGATGCCACGGCGATTTCACTAAAAGTATCGCGGCCATCAGGCTGGTTGAAGTACTCATCCCCCATGTAATCTGCATCATATCCCAATGCATGCGGGATCTGTTTGAGTATGAGGATGATTCCAATGGCCGAAAGCATCCCTTTGATTACCGAGGAGGGAAAGTAGTATGCAATGATTCCCGCTTTCAGTATCCCCAGAAGGATCTGAATGATACCGGCTGCTACCAACGCCAGTAAGAATGCCGAAAAACCACCTAACTCCTGAATACCGTGTAAGACCACGACGGTAAGTCCGGCTGCCGGACCACTGACACCCACTGCCGAGCCACTGATTAGTCCTACGACAATGCCTCCAATGACTCCGGCGATAATGCCTGACAGCGGGCTTACTTTACAGGCAAGAGCGATGCCAAGACACAAAGGTAGAGCCACCAGAAGCACAACGATCCCTGCCGGTACATCAGATTTCAAGTGGTCAGTAAAAGTGATCTTTCGAGACATTTAAATAACCTCTTCTTGCTGAATCTGCATAAATACATACGTCCTCTTATCAATTTTTATGACTATTGACTTGGGAGGAAATATTTATAAATTAAGAAACAAAAAAACGTAGAAGTTTTTAGTATCATACTGATTTGATTCGATAATGGTGTGATATTACCAAAGAAAAAAAAGAGTATCAAGATTCCCATTGGCGATTTCGCCTTTGGCACAAAAACAGGTTTTTTTTGACCTTTTGGAAAAGATCTATTCGAAGAAAATAATATTTTAAAAACGCAACATTGGTTCGCCCAAATGAATTCTATCCGGCATCAACTCTTCTACATTGTCTGGTCATGAACTTTGAATAAAGAACGTTTTATCTAACCAAATTTGTTGAAACCTCAAGCAAAAAATAAAGCCGACTAAAAAAGTCGGCTTTTTATCAGAAGTTATATTTTTTGAAATTTCTTTCGGATGGTTTCTTTTCCGTCAGAAAACTCAAAAAGATATAGTCCCGAAGGCAAAGACGATACATCAATCTTAAGCAGTTCATCAGAAGGAGCGGATCCACTGAGGACAGGTTGACCACTTATTGAAATGATTTGCCAGAGAAACGACTGGCCTTGAGACAATGCAGTGTGATCTATTGTAAGCTGGTCGCGGGTGGGATTTGGATAAAGTGTAATAGATGAAGCCGAATACTCACTGAGTCCGATGGTAGAATGGCTCGCCTGAGTACTTTGTAGAATTTGTTTCGTTGTCATATCCTGCAGCCATACTACCACCCTTAAGTTTTGAAAATTTTCAACGGTATGATTGGTTGCATGATTTACTGGCTGAGTGGCATTGGGTGGGAGTATGTAAGAACCATTGAACGTATAGGAAAAATTAAAGTTCTGAGTAGTACCTGCATTGAGATTTGTGATGACCTGCCCTGCAGATGTAGGAGTCAAAAACTTTTTAAAAACGTCATAAAAAATAGTCTCTCCGTTTGTTTTTACGTTTTGTGTAGTCTGGGTCTCTTTTATAGCAGCAATCAGCCGAATATTTCCGGAAATATTTGCAACGGGCGTTACTGAAATCTGAGCGTTTACAGTCTGACCGGACAGGCTACTGCTTGCCGTGATGTTTACAAATGATGGAACAGCCCTGAATTGGTCAATAATGGCTTGGGTGGCTTGTCCGGCATGTTGATTCCACCCTCCATCTATTTGCATATTTGGTACGCTGTTGACTCCGTAAAAAGTGCGACGATCTCCGGCCTCCGGTGTGTAATAGGGATCTCCCGTACCCGGCCAGCTCATCTGATATTTTAAAACCGTGAAATTTCCCGGAGGTTGCTGATTCATCAAGGAATGAAAGGAAGCATTCGCCGGTGCGCACGGAGGACAGGTAGATGATGAAAAAACCTCCATCAGCGGTCTTCTCTGTACAAGCGCCGGAACGACGTTAATCACTTTAGTAATAGTGTCGTTGGAGTTATTTTGATCCGGCTGGCCATTGATAGCGCTTAACCACATCTTTACGGTGTAATTGGCTGAGCTTCCCGGATTCCACGGGGTAGGATGGTTAAATGTAGCAATGGACATCGAAGAGAAATTTAAATTGCTTAATGGGGCTGATACAATAGCACTTGAGTTGATTTGGTAGTTTATAGTAGCGCTGGTGATGGTCGCAGAGCCAAAGTTTGCAAATGACGCACTTAATGTAAATGGCGCCTGTGTAAGGGCCATAATATCAGGGTTGATAATAGAGGCTCCGGCTGCATCAAGCTGGGGCTGTGTGCCTTGGATAAATGTGTAATATTCATTGTCGTCAGGCGCCGGATTGGTCGTAGCCTTGGAAGAGAGATTAGGTGAAGGTGCGACCATTACAGCAGTTGTACTATTGATTTGTATACCAAGGGAGAATTGAGAATTGGCGCACACATTTCGCTGATCGACAATGTGGATCCTATTGGTAGATTCCTCAAGTACAATACTCCAATACGTCCAGCAGTTGACCGTAGTATTGCTATAAGAAGAAAAAAATATCCAATGCTGCCTGTTTGGAGCCGTTCCAAATGTTTTCGTCACAATCTTGTCATTGGCTTCTAAAGAACTGATTCCTGTGATGCACACCGACTTGTCAGGCACCCCGGCATTAGGGAGTGACAGCCGACCGTAGGCAGGCACAGAGATAGCAGATGTATCAAACGTGAGAATTCCCGAAGTACTAACCTTGTAGTGGGTTACGGCACTGCCGTTAAAATAAAAAGTAAATGGAATACTTCTGACGGAACTCCACTGAGGTGCCGATGGAGCATTGCCATCGTGTATGACCGTCCAGCCTGTAGTAAGACCACCACCAACCGGATATTCAAGATCGGTATTTAGATTCCCTGGATTCCCTTTACTCAGACTTATGATGTAGTAATATTGGGCAGGCAGAGCGGATGCTATCGCGAACATCAGGGCTGTTATGTAAAACTTTACCATACAATTTTATTTTTTCGAACAAAGCTAAACATCTGTCAATGAATTAAAAAATAATTAACAAAAAAACCGGCTTAAGCCGGTCAAAAAGTTAGAGCCATAATCGACTACATATATCCGAGAATTTTCATCATGCTTTTGTAACTCTGCTCCTTAGCAAAGAGTCTTGTCCGTATTTCGCCGTCCTCATCCAGGTCAATCACTACGTGCTTTGGAGCAGGTAAAAGACAGTGTTGAATTCCGCCATAGCCTGCAATACTGTCCTGATATGCTCCAGTGTGAAAAAATCCTATGTACTGAGGTCTGTCATCTTTGTATTTTGGGAGATAAATGGCGTTGGCATGTTGTTCAGAGTTGTAATAGTCATCGCTATCGCAGGTAAGCCCACCCAATAAAACCCTTTCATATTCTTCAAACCAATTATTGACCGCCAACAACACAAACCGCTTGTTTATAGCCCATGCATCCGGAAGTGTGGTCATAAAGGAGCCATCGATCATATTCCATGCTTCACGGTCGTTTTGCTTTTTCTGACCCATAATTGAGAAAAGTGTAGCTCCACTTTCGCCTACAGTAAAAGAACCAAACTCTGTAAATATATGTGGCTCACGTACTCCGGCCGAATTGCAAGCAAGTTTTATCTGAGCGATGATCTCCTCCGCCATATACGCATAGTCATAGCTAAAGTTCAGGGAGTTTTTAATCGGAAATCCTCCACCTATATTTAAAGAATCAAGTGTGTCGCAGTGTTTTTTGAGTTCTATGTAAACATTTACGCACTTGAGTAGCTCACTCCAATAATAGGCATTATCATTGATACCTGTGTTGATAAAGAAGTGAAGCATTTTCAGCTCAAATTTAGGATTATCCTTGATTTTTTCGAGGTAAAAAGGTACAATGTCTTTGTATCCGATCCCTAATCTGCTGGTGTAAAATTCAAATTTTGGTTCTTCCTCAGCTGCGATTCGGATACCAATTTTACATGGAATCTCCAGAAGTTCGTCCAACTGATCTACTTCTTTCATGTTATCAAATACCGGAATGGTATTTTCAAAACCTTCGTTTATGAGACGAGCAATGTTTTCAATGTAGATATCTTTCTTAAATCCATTACAAACGATGTACGTCTCTTTGGTCACCTTACCTTCTTCAAAGAGTGCGTCAATAATGTTGATATCAAATGCAGAAGAAGTTTCTAGATGTACGTCATTTTTTAGCACTTCGTCCAGCACAAAAGAGAAGTGACTGCTCTTGGTACAATAGCAGAAATTGTACTTGCCTTTGTAATCAACTTTGGCCATAGCCACGTTAAAGAGCATTTTAGCTTTCTGAATCTGTTGAGATATTTTAGGTAAGTAGGATACCTTTAGAGGAGTTCCATACTGTTTGATAATATCCATGAGGTTTATATTATGCCACAGGAGTGAGTCCCCCTCAAGTTTAAATTCATCTTGTGGCCAATCAAAAGTCTGCTCAATCAGATCAATATATTTGTTTTTCATCGTGCTCACTTTAATTGACGACAAAAGTAATTTTAATACACCTACATTTAGTGTTAAATTTTAATTTATCACAGTTGGATTAATTAATTTGGGACAATCCAAGTAAGTTAGATCTTTTAATCATAGTCTTTAATCTTATATTATCTTATCAATGTTCGTTCAAATTTGAATAATAAAATGTCAAAGTATTTTCTCCTTACAAGAAACTGTCCATTATTGGATAAAAAAAGCCCGGTTATGTTTTCACATACCGGGTTAAATAATTCGTTGGAGTGTTTGAAATTATTCTACCGTAACAGACTTAGCTAGATTTCTGGGTTGATCTACATTACAGCCGCGCATCAATGCAATGTGGTAGGACAGAAGTTGAAGTGGTACAGTATTTATAATTGGTGAGAATATATTTTCAGTCTCAGGCACTTCGATCTTGTGATCTGCGATGGAAGCGATGTCTGTATCATCGTGATTTACGATGGCCAGGATTCTTCCTTTGCGGGCTTTTACTTCCTGTACATTTGAGAAGATTTTGTCGTATTGATCATTTTTTGGGGCGATCACAATTACAGGCATATTTTCATCTATAAGTGCAATCGGGCCGTGTTTCATCTCGGCTGCAGGATACCCTTCTGCATGGATATAGGATATTTCTTTGAGTTTAAGTGCCCCTTCCAGTGCTACCGGAAAGTTGTACCCTCTACCTAAGTAGAGAGCATTGTTTGAATCTTTGTAAATATCCGCAAGGTATTTTGTGATTGGATCACATTTGAGTGTTTCTTCCACTTTATCCGGAATAGTATTGAGCTCTAATATTAGCCTCATGTATCTGGATTCACTTAGAGTACCTTTGATATATCCAAGCTTAAGCGCAAGAAGGGTAAGTACAGTAATCTGGGCCGTAAAAGCCTTTGTGGAGGCTACGCCTATTTCGGGGCCGGCATGGGTATATGCTCCCGAATGGGTTTCGCGTGCGATGGATGACCCCACCACGTTACATATCCCAAAGATGGTTGCCCCCATGGATTTGGCCAGCTTTACAGCCGCAAGGGTATCTGCTGTTTCACCGCTCTGACTGATCGCAATGACTACATCCTTTTCAGTGATGATTGGATTTCTATATCTGAATTCGGATGCGTATTCAACTTCTACGGGAGTCCGAACCAGATCCTCGATCATATATTCGCCTACGAGTCCCGCATGCCATGAGGTACCACAGCCAACTATTATAAATCTGTTGGCGTTAAGAAACTTTTCTTTGTATTCATCTATACCTCTCATATTTATCAGCCCTTGCTCCGGCAGAAGACGTCCCCGGAGGGTATCGCGAATGGATCTTGGCTGTTCATAGATTTCCTTGAGCATAAAGTGTTCAAACCCTCCTTTTTCAATCTGCTCGATATCCATTTGAAGTTGCTGGATATAGGGATTGATAGACAGATTGGTAGTAATTTCACGGATTATCAGCGGACTACCTTTTTTGACAACTGCCATTTCCCCATCCTGCAGATAGACTACCTTCTTGGTATATTCCAAAAAGGGGGTAGCGTCACTGGCAATAAAGTATTCATCGGGGGCAAGGCCAATTACAATAGGGCTGCCCATTTTTGCCACGATGATTTCATTTGGATTTCTTCGATCGAAAACACAGATGGCATAAGCGCCAATGACCTGGTTGAGCGCTTGTCTCACGGCCATTTCCAAACTGGAGTCTTCTGCTTTTTGTATATCTTCGATCAGATTTACAAGGACTTCTGTATCTGTGTCGCTATTGAATTTAAAACCTCTTGCTAACAAGGCTTCTTTGATGGAGTGGAAATTTTCAATTATCCCATTGTGGATCAAAAACAAATTTCCGGACATTGACTTATGGGGGTGCGAATTTCGATCGCTTGGTTCACCGTGAGTAGCCCAACGGGTATGCGCGATCCCCATATGTCCGTCATGAGGGGATGCGTCTGAGATACTTTCTAGATCGGAAACTTTTCCTTTTTTCTTGTAATAATGTATATTTTTTCCATCATGGATGGCTACACCTGCAGAATCATACCCTCTGTATTCAAGCCTTTTCAAACCTTTAATCAGAATTGGATATGCATCACGATAGCCTAAATAACCAACGATTCCACACATAAAATTTCAAAATTTTGTATAAAAAACTCTTATCTGAGGTTTCAGATCCTGACTCGCACTACCCGCAAGCGCTGTGCGATTGGCAGTAGAGATTCCATTTTGCGCTTTGATTGCTAATTTCAGGTCAGACATATTGTTCAGAAGTGCCTCAGATGCTTGTCGTGTCAAAGTAATTGAATAAGAAGCATATCTGAATCGTCCTCTTGTTAAAAGCCCCGAAAATTCTGATGAAGAAATCATTTCGTCTTTTATAACCTTTTGTTTACCATCCTCACTCAACACAAGTGTTGAAATCCGAGTTGGTGATATGTGATTTGCTTCGATGCCCGGATGTATCGGCAGGAGAATTTCAAATTTATTGATTACGATATCGGGCTGTTTAAGTTTCCCGAAATCTGTAATTTTAAAAATGGTAAATGGGCCATTCATTGCAGCTACGTAGGTTACGGCCTCTCCATTAATGGTATCTTGTGATAAATGAATGTTGCTTCCACTGTAATCATTAGTAAATAGATTTACAACGGCATTGATAGGCAGAGGCGAATTATCTCCTTGCAATCTGAATGTCCTGAAGACAGAAGAAGTATCGCTGTCTCTGAAGTAGAGCCGGATCGCTGTAGCCGTCATAAACGGGTTGAAATACAAAATTGCATTACCCGTAATTGCTTCGACATATATACCTTTGAAATAGTCCATAAAGGCATCCTGGTTGATAAAATCTGATGGATTGGTCCTTGAACCATCGACGATGAATGATTTGAAAAAATCCCTGTCTAGCTTAATTATGAGCAGAGGACTAATGGTATCTGCCCCTCGAGGAACTCGCGTGTTGGGTCTTGGGTTGACGGTAGCTTCTCCAAGGAGTTGGCCTCTGTTAAATTCATGATTTGAATAGTAGGTAGAGTCGTAATACAATCTGTCTTCAAGTTTAAACACCCGGATATGCATGGGCTGATTGGTGTCGCCATAGTGCCCCACGTAGCGCAGAGTCAATTCTACAGAATCGAGCAGTGTACCCTCAGGAAACACTGGATTTATCTGCTCGAGCAGGAAATTAGTAGCAAATGCGCTTTTTGAGATGCCAAACTCCTGACTTTGAAGTTTACCAAGCAGCAATCTGCCCGTAAGCGATGTCGGGATGGAGTCATCAAAACCTGTATAGGTCACAAAACTCAGAGAGTCTGTAAATAAAAAATCTGATTTTTGATCGCTGATTTGCTCCAATCCTAAAGAGCCCAAATCTTTTTCACAGTTTAAAAACAAAAAAGGACACATTGCAAGCAGTGTCCTTCCAAGGAGGTGAAAGCTTCTGATTTTCTTCATCAACTCTCTACGCTTTCAAAGTTGTGTATTTGATTGTAATGTTCTTTAAAAAACGAATCGCATTCGGTTAAATTGTACAATTCAAACACAGCGGCATCTGGGTTGATTAAGCTCTTAAGTTCACCCTCAGGCGGGGGTGGATTCAAATAGGTATAGGTATCACAATAAGGCGCTGCTAGTGCATAAAATTTCTCTACATCAATAACTTCATCACCAAGTGAATCTCCTGATAGTCCATCAAATGCGAGAATTTCATTGAGTTGATTCGGACTTCTCAATATTTGCTGATACGGAAATGTATATCTCGTATATATGATTTTGCTGTCGGAGAAAAGAGGATCGTTGTTGTAATATTTTTTGATGTAAAGAGGTATAAGAGCAGGAAGCCACCCTGAAATATGAATAATATCCGGCGACCATGACAGTTTTTTTACTGTTTCCAGCACTCCCTTGCTGAAAAACACAAAGCGTTCGTCATTGTCTTCAAAGGGTTGGCCCTCATCGTTAAAAAAAGTATTTTTTCTTCTGAAAAACTCGTCATTATCGATGAAGTACACTTGCATACGGGCATGCGGAACACTTGCTACTTTTATGATAAGTGGCATGTCCATATCATTCACCACGATGTTTATCCCGCTTAAGCGAATGACCTCGTGAAGCTGATGCTTTCGTTCGTTGATTACACCAAAACGCGGCATAAAAACGCGCACTTCATTGCCCGCCTCTACCATTTTTTTTGGCAGATCAAGCGAAAGTTTTGAAAGGGGGTTTTCAGGTAAAAATGGGGTAATTTCTTGTGAAATGTACAAGATGCGTTTTTTACTCATACAAAGTACATTGGATGATTAAAGGGAAAATAATTGAAACATAGACGTGCAAAGGTACAAATTTTACATCATATAAAAAAATGAACCCTTATTTTGCCGGGTATTTCATTTTGCTTAGATGATTGTTTTGCACTCCGCCGGCCAACTGCTGGATACTCTGGCACACATCAAAGATTCCGGGAAGAAAATAGGATTTGTGCCTACAATGGGCGCTCTTCACAATGGTCATATATCATTGATTAACAAGGCAAAAGAAATTTCTGACTGCGTAGTGGCAAGTATTTTCGTCAATCCTGCACAGTTTAACAATCCTGAGGACCTTAATTCGTATCCGCGCACAGTCGAATCTGATGAACAACTTCTTGCCTCCAACGGATGCGATGTGCTCTTTCTGCCTGAAGAGCGCGAAATATATCCTAGCGGCTATTTCGATATTTGTATTGAGCTTCCGCTTGGGAGTCTAAATCAGGTCATGGAAGCAGAATACAGACCCGGCCATTTTGAGGGTGTGATTGCTGTAGTCTATCGCTTGTTTGAATTGGTCCAGCCGGAATACGCCTTTTTTGGTGAAAAAGATTTTCAGCAGCTTCTTATCGTTAAAAAACTTGCTCAGAAATATTTTCCAACCATTAAGGTCATATCCGTACCTACGATTCGCGAACCGGGTGGTTTAGCACTGAGCTCCAGAAATATGCGCTTGACTCCATATGAAAAGGCTCAGGCAACCGAGATTTACAAAGGATTGATCGAGGTAAAAAAAATGGTTCAAACCACAGTCAATGATTTGGATTTTGAGAAATGTCGGAAAATTTTTGAAAATCATTTAAAAATTCACGCCCCAATTATCAAGATAGAATACTTTTTGATTGCAGATCAGCGAACCCTGCTATCAGCTACTCATTCAACGCCTTTGTCCGAACTAAGGGCTTTTACCGCAGTTTATGTTAATAACATTCGTTTAATTGATAATATAAAATTGTTTTAGAAATTTGTACTATGCAAATACAGGTAGTAAAATCAAAAATTCATAGAGTACGTGTGACCGGTGCTGACCTAAATTACATAGGAAGCATTACTATTGATGAACACCTGATGGATGCGGCAAACATCATTGAAGGAGAAAAAGTCTCTATTGTAAATGTAAATAACGGTGAGAGACTTGAGACGTATGTAATTAAAGGTGCACCCGGAAGTGGAGAAGTGACACTCAATGGACCCGCTGCCCGTAGGGTTCAGAAAGACGACATCATCATTATTATTTCATACGGAATTATGGACTTTGAAAAAGCAAAATCTTTTAAACCCGTCATTATCTTTCCTGACGAAACTACCAATCAACTTAGGTAACCTCTTTAGATAAACAGTGTGGATTCTTCGTTCGTTCGCTTTTTGAAATCTCTACTTAAAATTCTGATTTTCTTCTCAATAGGTGGATTTCTATTATATCTGGCTCTTAAAAATATCGATGTAGAAAAACTTTGGTATGATTTACTGAGTGCGAGGTATGAGTATATTCTCATCAGCATGCTTCTGGGCTACGCAGCTTTTATTTCACGGGGTATCCGCTGGAATTACCTGCTCGAACCCATGGGATACTCTGTGCCTGTCTGGAAGTCTATACATTCTATATCCTTGGGCTATCTGGCAAATGCAGCCATGCCAAGAGCCGGAGAAATCATCCGATGTACCGCTTTGCACCAGGCTTCTAAAGTGCCGGTGAATCGTCTGGTGGGTACGGTAGTGGCTGAGAGAGTGGTGGATATGCTCATGCTCATATTAAGCCTTGTAATTTCCTTAGCATTTAATTTACCGAAATTAATTGCCTTTTACAACAAAACTTTTGCATCTGCAGAACGCTCCGGCCAAGGTCCTACATATACAAAATGGATCGTTTTGTTATTTGTCCTTGTATCCGCCATTTTTCTATACTTGATTCGGGATAGAATTAAAGCCCTTCCGTTTGTAAGCAAAATCCGGGAGCTTTGGACAGGTTTTAAAGAGGGAATTTTATCTGTAATGCACACTCCAAAACGGATTCCCTTCATTTTACACACGATTTTTATATGGCTGTGTTACTACCTTATGGTACATGTTGTAATTTATGCTCTTCCGGCAACAAGTACACTTACATTTGCTGATACGCTCTTTATAATGATTGTCGCCGGTCTCGGTATGCTGGTACCAGCCCCGGCGGGTATCGGTTCGTACCATTATGCAGTCGTGACGGGTATGGGTGTTCTTGGCATCGCATCTGATACGGGAATGGCATATGCCACTCTCGTACATTCAGGTCAGTTTATAATGACACTGATTGCGGGTTTTGTCGCCTTACTTGGATTATATATCTGGAAAAGCAAGCGTGTGGAACCGGTGGTGTAGGCACTTCAGGGGTTGGAAATACTCACCGGAAGGATTTTTCCTTTGAAAAAAGTATTTCCATGCAGAAGAAACCAGACAACAAACTCACTTATTTTGTCGGCAGTGATTGGTGCTCTATAGCCAGGAAAGGCATTCTCAAGCATCTCTGTCTGAACGGCTCCGAAAGCCAATCCATTAAAAGACATACCAGTGTTTGAAAATTCTGCCTGTAAGCACTCTGTCAGAATAGTCAGGGCACCCTTACTGGATGAATATGCTGATAGCCCCGGAAATTTCTGTGTTCCGTTTATGCCGCCAATACTGCTGACATTTACAACATGTGCATCAGGTGCTAAAAAATCAAAAGCAATTTGAACGAGTGTGAATACTGAAAAAACATTTGTTTGATACACATCCACCAATTCCTGATGTGTGATGCTGAGAAATGGCTTATTAATGAGCATCCCGGCATTGTTGAAAATAATATCAATTTTTCCAAGTTCATTGAGTTTTAACCTTAGATTTCCCGAATCGATAT
This sequence comes from Thermaurantimonas sp., assembly GCA_046295455.1. Lineage (GTDB taxonomy): Bacteria > Bacteroidota > Bacteroidia > Flavobacteriales > Schleiferiaceae > Thermaurantimonas. The sequence goes on from JBKBNI010000001.1 coordinate 12,297, forward strand.
TTTTCAAATCGGTAGGTAGATGTATGAAATTATCAGTATCTGCCCCGACGGGTGGCTGACGTCTTGATAAATTTACTACCCTGTGACCTGATTTGATCAGCCGTTTTATGGTCTCTAGGCCAATACCTCCTGAGCCTCCGGTAACAATTATTGTTTTCATAGTAAAAAATACCGCACTCTTTTTTCAAAGGTGCGGTATGTAAATGATCGTTTTAAAACTATTATTTTGCGATAATCAATTTAGAACTTCCTGTGAAATTGGCATCGGAGTACAATTCAACGACGTACGTCCCTGCTCTCAGATCTGATACATCGATGCGCATCGACTTAACTTCGGGATGTATCTGATCGAAGCGAAGGCGTTTTACAGTCTTACCGGTAAGGTCACGAATAATAAATTCTACCTGTGATGATTTGGAAAGGGACAATTCAACATTTGTAAATCCAAAAGCCGGATTCGGATAGAGAGGAAGAGCAGTTTTGAGAGGAGTTTGATTGTCTTCTCCGTGCTCTTTTATTCCTATGGTCGAGAGTGTGGAGGTCAAAAACATACCACGTCCATGGGTACCGGCATAGATTCTTCCTGATACCCAATCACCGGTCTGCTTATCTATACCCACCCGTTGCTGACGGAGCATAAAGACTGGCACATTGCCCATTCCTTCATTTTCGCGATTCCAGACCACAGTTGCAGCAGTAATGTCAGCAGTTGAATAAATTCCATATTCAGTACCTACCAATACCTGATTTGGATTTTGATAATTGATCACACTTGAATAAACGGGAAATTTAGGCATATTCCCACTTTTGACTGCAAAAGTTGGAGAGGCTGCAAGCGCATTATTCGAATAGAATATGTAGTCTTGATTTCCATAATTGCCCAATGTGACTACTACCCTGTTTGGATTATCAGGATTGATGGCAATAGAGGTGATATATCGCCCGGGAAATGTGCGAATAGTAGCCTGCTGTAATTGTCGGTTTGCATTGGCAAGATCAGCAGATACACTATCTCTGGAGTGTTTCAGATTTGTAAATCGTATGAGTTGCCCGTTGTTAGTACCTACAAAAAGCACATCGCCATCTTTTGAAACAGCTAAAGCGCTTACCTGGGTGCCTGTTCCAAAATGCCCAAGCCTGACCCATCGCGGGGTTTTAGTGAAATCTAAGGCCTCTCGCGTCATGAAAAGTCCACCTACTAAATTGGCTTGAGAATTAAGTCCGACAAAAAACATCGATTGAACCGGATCCTGGATTTTTACAGAATCAAGGGCTTCAAGGGGTGCTGTGAGTGTGTAATTAAATTTCTGTCTTAGCGTTTTGGACTCGATTGCCAAAACAGATCCAGCTGTGTAACGCACATTGCATTTAACTAAGATTTCGGGGGTTACACCTTGCTTAAAACGAACACTAAATTCACCGGTTGTGGCATTAAAGTTTCCATTTTCAATCAGTGGACTTGATAGCACACCTTGATTGTTCGATTTGACAGTATCAAACGCGATGATGATTTGAAAAGATTCGGGAATGAATATTGCTGGTGCCTGTGGCCTTGGAAGTGTACCGGAAAAATCTCTTCGATTCTGGCCAAAACCTAAGGAAAGAGTTGCCGGATTAGCCACAAACCACAGGGAGTCCCAGCTGAATGGATCATTTACATTTTCCCAAAGCAAAAAGGGTGTAACGAAGGGAGCAAATGCAGGGCTTAGACCTGTAGATTGATTGTTGGGGTCCATTTTTGGAAAATCATAGAAATCAGTGTATGTAAGACCATAGGTGTTGGAACGTCCGAGAATACCGTACTGCATAGCCTTAAATTGAACCCTTTTATCCAATTGAGAAATCTCAGCATAGCCACCATCACCATCTCTCAGTGCGCCTCTGAATTCAATAAAGTTTGTTCTGAATCCCGAACGAGTTGTATTCCCTTCCTGATTTACATACAAAGTTCCATTGTCCTGCGTGCCACCCATTATTTCACCGTCAAAAGAAAATGATACTGAATAGAATTGTGTAGTCACGTATCCGATATTTACTTCTGTCCAGGTAAATCCGTCGTCCATAGAGCGAAATACTCCACCATCATTAGTTGCGTAGAGAATGGCGCCATTCAATCTATTTCCAACCATTCTGTGCTGATCCACATGGACATAAAAGGGATTAGTAGGTGACTTGAAAGATGACGAAATTTGTTTCCAACCACCGGTAAGAGACCATTCCCACAAGTGAAGACCTCCAACAAAAATTTTATCCCTGTTGATAGGTGATACATACAGCATCATGGCAAACTGACCTTGATCTATTGGATTAAAAGTGGTCGAACGCTGACCAATGACAGTCCATGTTTGACCTTTGTTTGTACTTCTGAAAGCTCTTTGAAAGTTTCGTTGAGCGTCACAAGTAACGACATAAACATAATTTGGATCTTGGGGTGATACAGCCACGATGGCTCTCTCACCATTCTCAACCGGCAGATCGGTTGGACCGGCCTGATTTGATGGTTTGGATATTTCCGTCCAGTTGTTAATCCCATCAGGAGAATAAAAGGTGCGCATCCCAATGCTGGCCCATACACCTCCGTCCTTATCCTGAGAGAGATCGGTACATCTGATCGTACCAGTGGGTCCGGAAATAGGATTTGTCCAAGTTTGTCCACCGTCTAAACTATATCGAATACCCCTATTGGTTCCTACAAGTAAACCATCCTGCTGACCTTTTAATGGCACCATAGCGCCTACAGCAACCCAATCTGCACCTGTGCTGTTTGGAGTGGGTACTGTTGAAGATAGCTGTTGAAAAGTCAGTCCTCTGTCGGTAGATTTAAATATTCCTTGACCGAGAATTCCTCCTGCACCTGTACCAAAAGGACCATAGTACATACTTTCACCAGTACCGTAATAAATATTGCCATTTTCAGTTTGGCAGATTGATACTACAGCCAGGTTTTCCTGCATAATATTGACAGGTGTCCAACTGACCCCTGCATTGGTAGATCGATATAACCCTCCGCTTACTCCACCTGCAAACATTAAACTTGCATTGTCTTTATCCTGCAGGAATGCCCTGGTACGACCACCAATGTTGTCCGGCCCCAGCTCAACCCAACTAAGACCAAGTCCCGCTGCACGGCTCATGAATTTAGAGTGCTCTTGCTGTGCCTGGATCTCATCGGCAGGATCTACTACACCGGTAATTTGATTAGCACGTATGGCGTGCAGCCATTCAGCTGCTCCCCGGGCATTGTCTTTTTGCGCCACGGAGATCCTGGGCTGATAGTCATAGACTTGATTTGTGTGTAGCAATTGGTTGTACAACATTAATCCTCCCAGCATCAAAACACTTCCCAGAGTGCTCAACAACATTCTTTTCTTCATCTTAGGTATGTATTTTCAAATTATTAAATTCGAATTTCAAAAATATCAAAAATTTTACTTTTGTATCAATCAGACCAAATGTTTTTCGGCGTGATAGGATGATCGGACCAAAGGACCGCTTTCTACATATCTGAATCCCATTTTGAGTCCTTCAATTCTTAAAAATTCGAACTCTTCAGGGGTGACAAACCTCGCAACAGGCAGGTGTCTTCGGGTAGGCTGCAGATACTGTCCTAAGGTGATGATATCTACCCCTGCGAATTTTAAATCGCTCATGGTCTCCAAGACCTCTTCGATCGTCTCCCCAAGGCCGAGCATGACCCCAGATTTTGTCCTTGGTTGGCCGCTTTCTTTGATGTATTTAAGAACCTGAAGACTTCGGTCATACTGGGCCTGTATGCGCACTTTCCTGGTTAACCGTCGAACAGTCTCAAGATTATGGCTGATCACTTCAGGGGCGGCCTCTACAATTCGGTCAATGTTGCGCGTTACACCTTTGAAGTCTGGTATCAGGGTTTCCATGGTAGTGCCTGGACTTATTCTTCGGACTGCCCTGATCGTCTCTGCCCAGATGATACTGCCCCCATCGTGTAGGTCATCTCTGTCCACCGAAGTGATCACTGCATGCTTGACCTTCATAAGACGAATCGAGCGTGCCACGCGCTCCGGCTCATCCCAATCGACAGCCTCAGGTCTGCCTGTGGCGACAGCACAAAAACCACAAGATCGGGTACAAATTTTTCCAAGTATCATAAAAGTAGCAGTACCTGCTCCCCAGCATTCTCCCATGTTCGGACAGTTTCCGCTTTCGCAGATGGTATGTAGCTTGTAATTGTCTACTAACTTTCGTACCTTCTTAAATTGGTCTCCCGTTGGCAATTTTACTCTAAGCCACTTTGGCTTTTGGATTGCGGTTTGTTGTATGGGTTCTGATTCTTGGAAAGTAGTTGTTTCGCCTGGTGGCATTAATTCCATCGTTTACCAAAATTTATGTTACAATATAACTGAAAAAAAACAGACGGGTTTACGAAGTCATAAAAAATAGGAATTTCTCTTCGGAATGCATCTGTCACCACTCCAACTTCTAACGATTTAATGCTTTCGTCTGTTCCTAAGTAATCAAATATAAAAGATGTTTTTATATACAATCCGGGTTCGATTTTTGTCTCACCAATTCCTTGAAAAAAGCCCGCCTGGCCGAGAATGTTTTGCTGTGGTTCTGAGGGATTGTATCGTCTTATCAATATCCGGTCTTGTCCGAATGTAGATTCTGTATTCTCCATTTCGATGTAAACTGGCTTAATGAAACCAATGGAAAGACCTCCGCCCATCAACCATGAGATTATGATTCCATTTCTATCATAACGATCATGCAATATTTTTTCTCTAAACCAGCCTGTTCGAATGGAATAAAAACTGTTAATCTTGTTAAGTACGAAACCTCTGTTGTTTCCCGGCAAGATTCCAAAGGTCTTTATTTCTTTTTCGTGCCTTAAGTTTAGAATATCAATTTCAAAACCGTACTTTCTAAAATTGGTAGGATAATAGCCCCTTCTGAAAGAAATCCCATAACCCCTTGTATGTAAATGCAATCCTATTGAAAAGTCGTTTTCGTAAATAATTCGCCGGTAATCCCCGCTACCTGCCTCCTGAGCACGTGCATGTACACATACCCATATAAAAAGTAGGAGATAAATACCGGATGCTGGCTTCACACTTTTATTTCTGCTGGTGGATTAATATTTGAGTAAGATGGGCATTTCTCTTTCGAACGGCATGAAGACATCAGAACGATGAACATTCCAAGAAACACAAAAACGATAAGAAAACGCTTCATATATAAGAATTAAATGATATGTTTATAAATCAACAAACATACTACTTTTGTTTTATTCATCCAATCGTGTAGTGCTGCAAGACAAGCTCAAAATCTTAAGCACCCTGTTTCCCGAATATTGTACTAGAGAGGTGGTGGAATCCGACTATTTCCGGCGTCTGGCATCATTTATAGAGAACGAAAGAAAACACTTTACAGTCTTTCCTGAGAAGAGGAATGTCTTCAATGCTCTTGCCTTACCACCGGACAGGGTCAAGGTGGTCATCATTGGTCAAGACCCATATCACGCTCCCGGTCAGGCTCATGGCTATTGTTTTTCAGTGCCTCGGGGAGTCGCCTTACCCCCTTCATTGGTAAATATTTTCAAAGAATTGAACGACGACTTAAGTATTGACAGAGGATTAAATGGTGACCTGACCGGTTGGGCTAGGCAAGGAGTGATGCTCCTAAATACCGTGCTTACTGTGCGACAAGGCCAGCCGGGAAGTCATGCAAACAAAGGGTGGGAACTTTTTACGGACCATGTATTGAAATGTGTACAAAGGCGTGGTAAAAATATTATCTTTGTCTTATGGGGTGCTTACGCCAAAAAGAAACAGACAATCATTGATCCCACGCGTCATTTTGTGATTACAGGTGCGCATCCTTCACCTCTTAGTGCTTACCAAGGTTTTTTTGGTGGCAGATACTTTTCCCGCATCAATGCGTTATTAACTGAAAAAGGAAAAACACCCATTGATTGGAGTCTCTGATAGGATTGTTATTTCTAGTACATATATATGCTGACGACTCATGCTTTCTGATTATGCCGGCCGACTCTGTGGCCAATAGCCTGATAAGCGTGTTTAAATCCGATACTTCATTTGAAAGTTTTGACGATGTAGTCTATCGGATTGATTCTGTATTCAAGAAAAACAATTACCCTTTCTATGTAATCAACAAGATTGACAATGGCTTGTGTACAGGACTTTGCGTGCGCTCGGGTCCTTCAATTGGCGACTCTGTAAAGGTGCGCTATGCTTCACATCCTCATCAGCCGGATGAAGTCATTGATCTGAAGGCGTTTGACTCCAGAGTGCGAAAGATTCTGGAAGAAGAAAGAAATGCTGGATTTCCCTTTTCGCGAATTACGCCTGTTATACAATCGTTTAGTAATGGCCTGCCCGTCATTGAAGCCGAACTGGACAAAGGCCCAATGATTATCATCGACAGTCTGGTTATTAAATCTGAAAATGTTCCCAAACTTCACTTTATATACAGATATTCAGGACTCAAATTACCATTGAGATACAATGGCAAAAAGATTGAGGAATCCATTCGGAATCTAGAGAATTCAGGTGTTTTGGAGTTAACCGCACCCGCATCCATTTTATATTCTGAAAAAGGAAGTACGTTGTATCTATATCTTAAAAAAAAGCAAAGAGTTTTCGCAGATCTGGTCATTGGGGTCAATTCCAATGATCGGAGTCAAACCATACTTACCGGTGAAATGCATCTGGCTCTAAAAAATGTATTTGGGAATGCAGAGAGCATCGCATTGCAGTGGCGCGCACCTGCGCAGCAGCAGCAGTTTTTAAACCTTCAGGTTGATTTTCCATTTGTGTTCCGCACTCCGCTGGGATGGTCTGCCAATGTGCGTTTATTTAGGCAGGATTCCACATTTGCTACATTTTCTGGAGACGTCACTGCCAGGTATTTTTTTTCGCCTGCAATTTCAGCTGGGTTTGGGTTTCAACGTGAGTCGTCATCCGCCCCGGGCGCACTTCAGGCAGATATTAACTCATTTACATCTGATTATAGCTTCGTCAGACTGCTTTACAAAAAGATGAACGGATCAGGTGTGTACCGAACAGGTGTTTCTGGTAATGGTGATGTGGGTGTAGGGCTGTTGCGTAACCGGGACAATGAAATTAATCGCTTTAAATTTCAAATTATTTTGGAATCTGAACAAATCCTATCTTCCAATCACAAAATCTACAATCGGTTTTCAATGTTTCATCTGGGTGGAGAGGACATATTACTCAATGAATCTTTCCGAACCGGTGGAGTTGGCTCAATAAGAGGATTCAATGAATGGTTATTTTTTGCCACCACTGCTGTGATAGGTGTAGCGGAATACAGGTTTTTTTTGGATTCCAATACATTCTTGAAGGCTTTTTATGATGGGGCCTGGCAAAAAATTTCGTCTGGAGAGGGTGGATACTTTCAAGGAGTGGGCACCGGGCTGGCCTTGCCGGTAGGCAATGGAATATTTCATATTGATGTCGGCGTCGGAAAATTCCCCGGACTGCCCCTAAATCTGCGCGACACTAGGCTTCACATAGGGGTTTCAGCAGGATTTTAATATCTGTATGCACTATAATTATTGCATACGCACCGATTCATCCTCATTCCAGCGCTGTATCATTTTTGAGGCATTTGGTATGGTCTTCAGCATCCATTGAAATATTGTTTCTTTTTCTTCCATGGGAGTTAGCTGCCACATTGTAACTTCCGACTCCAATCTTTTCCTTAGCCCATACATCAGTATTCCGGCAGTGACGGATACATTCAGACTTTCTGTAAAGCCCATCATAGGAATGTGTACAAATCCATCGGCTGATTCCATAATATCCTGGTGCAGACCATGGCGCTCGGAGCCCAAAGCTATACAAAGAGGCGAAGAAATATCGAGGTTTTCTAAAGTAGTTTCTTTCGAGTGGTGGCTTGCAGCGATCAGCCTGTATCCAAGATCTTTAATCTTTTGTACTGCCGATGTATATCTGTTGGCCTCCACATGTATTGTATGGTGAATCACCCACTTTTGAGCACCCATTGCAATTTCTTTATTAACTTTATAATGGTATTTGTCCTCCAGGATAAATACCTTGTTATATCCAAAACAGTCTGCCGTACGCACAATGGCACTGGAATTCTGCTCATGATACAGATTGTCAGTAAGCCAGGCTATATGATTGGTTCTTTGTTTAACAATCTGTGCGAACAGACTTTTTTTGTGTTCAGTCAACAAATCAAAAAGACGGTCAAAGTATTGTAAATCCAACTGTTCATCCACTTTATGTTACAATATAATTAGCTTTCCATTACAAGCCTCTCTTCTCTAATTTAGCGCACAAATTTACTTACCATCTATATGTTGAATAAATTGGTTCGAATCACATTATTTGTTGTTGTTCTTTCCATGAGCATTTGGCAGTTTGCGGTTGGAAATATCGGAAATGGAATTTTTCTTTTTTTACTAAGCTGTATTGTCTTGTTGTCTTATTTTCGAAATGAAAATATGATCATGGCACTTTGGTATCTGCGGTCTCAGCAGTTTAACAAAGTGAAGAAGTGGCTCTCCAGAATCAAAGATCCTGAAAAATCTCTGATCAAGTCACAAGCAGCATACTACTACCTTCTTCAAGGATTAGTAAGTGGTCAGGAGCAAAATCTCAATGAGGCAGAAAAATACATCAAACGCTCCATGGCATTAGGCCTTCGTATGAAAACAGACGAAGCAATGGCATGTCTGCAAATGGCTGGTATTGCCTTGTCTCGCCGAAGGAAAACAGAAGCTACCATGTGGATCAACAAAGCAAAACAACTGGATGAGAAAAAAATGCTTGCAGACCAAATTAAGCAAATGAAAGCCTTTGTCAACAAAATTTAACAAGGTCCTGAATTCTTTACCACCAAGTACAAAAACCAAGCGTAGCCATAAAACCTGACATATCTGGTAACAGCCAGTAATAGGTAGCTTCTGAATGGATACCTGACGGCACCCGTCACTACACTCATCGGCGAAAATGGAAGAGGTGCAAGTGCAGAGACCACAATGAGCACCCCACCAAACTTTTTTAGCAATCTGAACTGATTTTGAAATTTTTCGTCAATCCAGTACTTGACAAACGAAACATTGTAAAGTAGCCTTCCGTATCCATAACTGATAATTCCACCTATGTAACTAAGTGTGGCCAGTATAAAAACTATCCGATACGGATGTTCAAAACTTTTTGCCCACACAATGAATATATCCGGGGACAATATTCCGGTAAATGATTCTGAAAAAAATAATATTCCCATAATCATCCAAGCAGGGTACTGATTGAGATGCTCACACACAAATTGATTAAAGTCAAAAACATAATGCGTGAGAATCCAGAAAATACCCATAAAAACCGAAATAGTCAAGAGAAGATTCCAAACATTTTTACTTAAAAAGGCATAAAAACCTTTTTTCTTATTAGCATAGTGTAAAACCTCAATGTACCGTTGCAGTGCTCTCTTTTTTTTTTCCAATGAGGAATAATTTTGGACGAAGTTAAATGAATATTAAATTACATCAATTTTTTTGAGGATTTGTAGTGTCTCCACATAGCAAATCCAATGATTGATACCAGAATATATGGAATTGACATCAGAAATAAAATACCGAAATTGAGGTTTTTTGCACCTATCTGTCCACTGGAAGATTCCGCTACTGCTTTACACATAGCACATTGTGCCTGAACTTCTGGATTTGTAAAAATCAACAATGAAACCAAACCTATCAGGATAACATTAAACTTCTTCTTCATTGTCATTTAAACCGGATAATAGGGTGACATCAAAACATAAACCAAAACACCGGTAATGGCCACATATAGCCATATCGGATAGGTATATTTAACCAATGCTTTGTGTTTTGAAATTTCCATGGTCGACCCTCTGTAAATAGATAACATTGCAAGGGGCAAAACGGGAACCGAAAGAACAATATGAGAAATAAGAATGAAAAAATACCAGGCGCGTATCGCACCCTCCCCTCCAAAAGGTACTGGGGGATTTGAAATTTTGGAAATCACATAGGACACCAGAAATATGGCTGACAGGCCAAATGCGCCCACCATCACGGCTCTATGCAGCTGTATTTTCTTTTGGGAAATGAAAAATCCACCCAGAATGAGCAACACGGCGGTAGTTCCGTTCAAAATAGCATGAAATGCCGGCAGCTTTTTGGCCTGAGGAAATGTACTCTTCAAGCTGAAAAACTCAGGAAACAGCATCAGGAGGGCTACCGCCACGGGAATGACGATTGACAGAATGGTTATCAGAGGAATTATGATTTGATCCTTTTTTCTAAGGGTGTTTGACATTTTCAGGATTTTCTATTTTTTTTTCGTTTCAAAGATTCTAATTTCTCGTATTCAGCGATTAAAACGGAAATGTCCTCCTGAATTTCTTTGAGCGACATTTGGTCAAGGCTGCTATAGGCTCCGATCAGATTGCCGAATTCGTCTCTCCGGCAGCGCAATCTGCCTTCCCAATCTACAAGTACGATCAGTTCAGAGTGTAGATATCCTCCGGGGGCCGTTTCATCTTCCATTGCGTTTAAAAACAACGCACTTGCTAAATCATATATCTGATCCCTTTCGCCAGTTACAAACTTCCAAACCTCCCTGTCACCGGCAGGCTTTACACCTATCTGCCTTGCGTATGAGCGTAATGCCTCAACACTGTCCCTATCTGGATCGACTGTAAAAGAATAGATTTGAAAGTTTTCAAAGCCTTTGAATCGATCATATATCCGCTCCTTGACGTGAAAGTTCATCGGTCCACAAATACTCGGACAATTTGTAAAGAAAAAATTGATTGCTGTAATCTTCCCTTTCAGTGAATCTGATGTAATTGTATCCCCGGTATGAGCCAGACCAAGGAAGGGCGGTACGCTGTATCTAAGGGTGTCATATTCCGTCGTGCCGTCGTCATTTAATCGCGATACCACATCTACCGGACCAAAGTATTCAAGCGTTTTAAAAAATACTTCTCTGGTAGAAAACACAAATAACAAATAAATCAAAACAGGCACTATAAGTATAGCTACCAATAATGCCCGCTTGAAAACAATGTTCATGCTAAATGTCTAAATCTGTTTGACTAACAGATAACCTTTGACAATGGTTTTAAAATCCTGTCTTATATAGATAAGACCCCTCTGTAAGTACTATGAACGTTAGATATGGTATTAATATCAATGTCGGCAAAGCAAGCGTCCATATCAAATTGGTCTTCTCATATTTGACGTGCATGTAGTAGGCTACGATGTAGTAGGCTTTTATTAGGGTAAGTATAATAAATATATGGTTTAATAACCTGGTACCCATCACCTCCACCATCAGCGCAGGCGGGTGAAGCAAGCCAAGTACTACCTCTACTGTCGTGACGACCAACAGGATGAAAAATACAATCCATATGGTGCGTACCATTTTTTTACTATCGTGAGCGTGTGCCATAATTTTGGTATTATTCTAGGAATTAGACAAGATAGAAAAAGGTAAAAACAAAAACCCAAACCAAATCCACAAAATGCCAGTATAAGCCAACTTTTTCTACCATTTCATAATGACCTCTTCGCTCATAGGTGCCAAGTAGCACATTAGCAAATATTACTATGTTTATAACGACTCCTGAAAACACGTGAAATCCGTGAAATCCGGTGATGAAGAAGAAAAAATTAGCAAACAATGTGTGCCCATACTCATTGGTGGTGAGATTAGCACCTTGTATCACAGTTGCATTCTTTATAAGCACTTCAGATTCCGCTCTGGAATAAACATTCCCGATCTTTCCGGGATCCATGAGACGGACATCTTTATTGGCCATGAAAGACGAAAGGACCTGCTCATCTGAAAAACGTTCATGGTGATCTGCATGTCTATGGTTACTTTTTCCGTGGACCAAATCTGATAAAGAGATCCGGTTTTTTTCAGAATCAACTACGTAATAAATGGAATTTTCGACCTTGACCGATCCTTTGTCTCCAATGATGAAGTGATACCACTCCCAAGCTTGCGAACCCAGAAATATTAACCCACCTATGATGGTCAAAAACAGCCAAAATATCACTCCATTTTTATTTTTTTGATTTCCCTCATTTACTGCCAACACCATTGTAACCGAGCTCATGATGAGGATAAAAGTCATAAGGGCCACATACAAGAGGGGATGCTCTCCTTCCAGCCCCGGAAAGTGGGTGAATACACTCTCGGGTACCGGCCAGGTATCGGCAAATCTGAACCGAATCAAACCATATGCAGTTAGAAATCCTGAAAAGGTAAGAGCATCTGAAATCAAGAAAAACCACATCATCAATTTGCCGTAGCTGGCGCCAAATGGCTCATTGCCACCGCCCCAAACATTTTCATTATTGTCTGTCGTCAGACTCTGTGTTGCCATACAGATATTGATTAGTTAAAATTGGTGCAATTTTAGCGATAAAAAGTTAGAAAGGTGTACAAAAAAATCCATACAAACCCTAAAAAATGCCAAAAGAGAGCGGCCAATGTGTAGCCCTGATGATCATTCTCTGTGTAGGTGTTCTTCGATGCCTTGACAGAGGCTACACATAGTGCAATAAGGCCCCCTAATATATGAAGGAGGTGTAGAAAAGAAATTGCATATATCCAGCTTCCGGAGGTAAAGGAGCCAGGTCCAGTAAAGAAGATATTGCGAGCGATTAGATTTTGGTATGCTGCAATCTGAAAATAGCAAAACAGTGCTCCCGCGACGAGCGCCAGTACCATGTACAATCCTGCTTTTCGAATGTCTTTTTTAGCCTGACTTTGACCAATCAAAAGAAAACCAGACGATATAACGATCACTATCGTGCTGTAAACAAACTGAATGGGAAGTTTAAATTCAACCCATTGACCGTTTTCCAGTAAAAAACCTCTGCTTACAATGTATCCACTTACTAATCCGGCAAATGCCATAAAAATGCTTGCCATTGACACCCAGAGTAGAGGCTTGGCTGCGCGCTTTCGCTGTTGCTTGAGAAGGATTTTATCGTCTGTTGTGTTGGAATATTTTTCCGAAATATCACTCATTGAAACAAGAATTTATCCAAAACGTAAACCAATTGAATCAACGTGAGGTACACAATGCTTGTTCTCATCACACCACGCGCATTGTACATCGTTGGCTTGCGATGCAGCAGGTATGCTGAACGGACGAAGTAAAACCCAAAGAACAAAACGAGCACTGTGGAAAAGACCGTTAGGTGTAATTCTCCCGTGAAGTTAAAAACCGGCAGCACACTTACTACTACAGAAGCTATTGCATACATTAAGATTTGGAAAGAGCTTCTACTGTCCGGTTCGGCGCTTGGAAGCAGGATATAGTGTACTTTTTTATAATCTTCGTGAAGTATCCACGCTATGGACCAAAAATGCGCAAACTGCCAAAGAAACTGAATTGCAAAAAGGGTTCCAGGTTCTATCCCGAATCGCCCTGTGGCAGCCACCCATCCCAGCATGAAAGGCATTGCACCGGGTATGGCACCTACAAATACAGCAAACGGGGTCATTGATTTCAAAGGAGTATATGCAAAGACATACAAAATCAGCGAAATGAGTCCAAAGGAGGCAGTCAGAGCGTTTACCTTTAGTAAATAATACAAGCCAATAGCCGTCATAACCACAGCTACCAAGTAGGCTTCAGGTACTGCTAATCTTCCCGTGGGCAGGGGTCTATGCTGTGTTCGCGACATACGTGCATCGGTGTCCTTCTCCATGATCTGATTGAATGCATTGGCAGCCATTGTAATGAACAGACCTCCGATCATTAGCCTTGTGAAAGCACCCCAATCAAATGGAGATGCACCAATCAAGTATCCGGCACCTGTGGAAAAAACGACGCTAAATGACAGACGGAGTTTCCCGAGAATTAAAAAGTCTCTCCACTTTCCAAGGGTCAGATAGCTCGACAGAATTGCGTTCATTTCAGTTTTTTACAATCAAGTGACAAAATTAAGACACTCTGGCTTCCTTCTTGTTTTGAGATGAGATACTTTTTTATGCGTTTTTTGAAACGTTTAAGGCATTATATCATCTCAAAGAGGTGTCATGAATCATACCTTACATTTGTGCTCAATCACCATAAATAATATTACCGTGCAAATGCACGTTGACCATTTGATGAGCAGAAGCCTTTATTCGTTTTGGACAATTGTTTTTTTAGTTTTTGCAACAGTTGATGCCATTGCTCAAAAACGCCATTCTGTACAGGTTCATTTTGACTGGACATTCCAAACGGAATACTTTTCGTCCGAACATACTGCCAGATTACCACATACTGCCGATAAAAACGTCCGGTATGACGAGCATCGCATGCCATATTACCATTATTCCACCCCCCTACCCTCTTCATCCGAATTGGATACTGTAATCATCACTCAAGCGGTGTGGCGTGATCTGACAGGGGTAGCTGATGTAGCACTTGCAGAAAATTTTTCTTTGGCAAAATCTCCCTACTGGCACTCTATCATTGAGCGGGGCGGCCAGTTTGAATGTGTAGTTGGAATTTCGCTGATCAAATTTGAATCCAATACATATTACATTCTTCAATCCGGAAACATTGAGATCACTACAAAATCTCTCCCCCCTGGAGTTCACCGTAAGCGCACCCAACAATTTGCCGGAACCTCGGTACTCAACACGGGCAAATGGCTGAAGGTAGGTGTCGATAAAGATGGTATTTACCGGATCACTCCTCAGTTTTTAGCCGCAAACGGCATCACAGGCGACTTTCGAATCGATGAGATTGCAGTCTATGGCAATGCTGAAGGCTTGCTTCCTGAGGTAGCGGGTGCCAGAAAAACTGATGATCTGATCGAAAATGCTGTCTTAGCGTTCGATGCAAATGGGGATGGCATCTTTAATGGAAACGATTACATTCTTTTTTACGCAAAAGCTGCGCACCGATGGGAGTACAACTCATCGACCGGAAACTTTCAGCACATTTATCACTGGTACGCCGATCGGGGAGTGTATTTCATTCGCCTAGATCAACAGGGAGCTAAGAGAATAACACCCACCCAACAGGCATCAGGTCCGGCGACCGACATTTGCAATTCATTTGATGACTATGCCTTCCTGGAAGAGTCAAAATTTAACATGCTGCGTACCGGCCGCCAGTGGTTTGGAGATGTATTTGACTTTCGCCTGTCCTATTTATACTCGTTTAATTTTCCCAACCCTGTCGCCGGCGAGCCCTACACCATCACCATAAGAGCAATAGCCCGCTCTACCATACCAGGTACATTTCTGGAAGCGAGATTGGGTAATCAGCCCATTGTACAACTCAATTTTCCGGCAGTAGCACAAGGCGATTTTTCAGATCGCTACACTGCTGTCACCCAATCCGGAAATCTAAATCCAGGCAACGGAGGCATATCCCTTAACCTGGTATTTAACAATTCAGCCAATCCGGGAGCTACTGCATGGCTGGACTGGATCCGAATCAACGGTCGAAGACAGCTTTCTATGACTTCCAATCAACTTATCTTTAGAGACATCCGAACTGTGGGCCAGGGTAAAATTACCCAGTTTCAAATTCAAAATGCACCCCAAGGACTCATGGTTTGGGATGTATCACACCCTGCCAAATACCATGCTCTTACTGGTACTATCACCTCCAACACGTGGCAATCCCTCCAACACACGGATACACTAAGAGAATTTGTTGCCTTTGTAGGTTCAAATTTTCCGACGCCAGCATTTTTAAATCAGGTTCCCAATCAGAATCTCCATGGCGAATCTGCTGCCGATTACATTATCATCACGCACCCCTCCTTCCTCAATGCTTCTAAAAAGCTGGACGAATACCGGGCGCAGAAGAACGGATACAGAACTCTGGTTGTGACAACTGAGGAGATCTACAATGAATATAGTTCAGGTGTTCAAGACATTGCCGCAATTAGAGACTTTCTCCGACACCAATACACCAAAGCACCCGCCGGTCAGGGGCTGAAATATGTCGCCCTGATGGGCACAGCATCTTATGACTACAGAGACGTCTTGTCTGATAACACAAACTTTGTACCTGCATATCAGTCCATTCCGTCGTTCAACCTCTTCACTTCTTTCGTAACGGATGACTTTTACGGCCAGTTGGATGCAGGCGAAGGGGGGAATCTATTGGCTGGTAATCTGGATGTGGCCATTGGTCGTTTTACGGTCCGAACAGCCGCCGAAGCATCAGCTGTTGTCAATAAAGTTATACACTATGAAACCGCAGCACAGGCCCGCGGCAGTTGGAGAAGTGATCTCCTATGGGTAACAGACGATGTGGATGCCGCCTGGGAAAGGTCTTTTATGGAAACCTCTGAGCGGATTTCAGGCCATGTGAAGGCCCGGTATCCCTTTTTTAATCATCAGAAAGTATATGCAGATGCCTATGTCCAAATCTCTACCAGCGGTACACAATTGTATCCGGAGGCCAGAGAAGATATTTTCAGAAGTGTACAAAGAGGAAATCTGATTACCAATTACATAGGTCATGGAGGAGAAGTCGGATGGGGCTATGAGCAATACCTTAGAATAGAGGACATTGAGGCCTGGAACAACCTCGACAATCTGCCCTTATTTGTGACCATCACCTGTGAGTTTACACGCTTCGATGAGGTCTGGCGGGTGTCCGCCGGTGAACGTGTCCTGACCAATCCCAAAGGTGCCGGAATCGCTCTAATATCCACTACACGTGCAGTAGGTGCTTTTACAGGAATGCAACTCAATGAACTTATTTTTGATACAATATTCACCAAAGACCCTGACGGCTATCTGCCCCTTGGCATCGTGACCAAATATGCAAAAAACGGAACCGGAAACAGTGACCGGCTCCGGTTTTCCTACATAGGTGATCCGGCGTTGAGGTTGCCTATACCAATTAATAATTCTCTTCTTACAGCGATCAACTCTACCCCAATTGCTCAGTTTACAGATACCTTAAAAGCTCTGGACAAGGTCAGGATAGAGGCCAAGATCACCGATCCGAACAACCAAGTACTTACATCCTTCATAGGTGAATCGGAGATTCGCGTCTTTGACAAACCTGTCAGGCGGACCACCCTGGTAAACGATGGTGTGGGGTTGCCTTTCGACTTTGAAACACAAAATGCACTGATCTACCGTGGGCGATCCTCGGTACAAAACGGCAGTTATTCCGCTGAATTTATTATTCCAAAAGACATCAATCTCAGCTTTGGTAACGGGAGATTCAGTCTCTACTCCCTTAATGATGAAGATCAGGCGATCGGGTTTTATGACCAGACAATCGTAGGAGGCCTCAACGAAAATGCTCCTGAAGACCGGACAGGGCCTGATATTTCCATATACCTGAATGATGAAAACTTTGTCATGGGTGGAATCACCGGTCAAAGCCCATTACTTATCGTAAAATTGTCTGACTCCTCGGGCATCAATGCCCTGGGAAATTCGATAGGCCGCGACATCGTGGCCATTCTCAATGGATTGGAAGATCAGCCCATTGTATTAAACGAGTATTACAAGGCTGATTTGAACACGTTCAAAAGCGGTGTCGTCCGGTATCCGTTTTTTAACCTTGCCGAAGGCCACTACACCCTATCAGTGCGGGCATGGGACACATACAACAATCCCAACACTGCCTTCACCGAATTCATCGTGACCTCAAGCACAGATCTTGTTATCCGACATCTGCTCAACTACCCGAATCCCTTTACCACCAGTACAAAGTTTCAATTTGAACACAATAGACCCAACCACCCGCTGGAAGTAACTATACAAATATTTACCGTGGCCGGCCGGCTGGTCAAGACGATCCACCAGTTTGTGCAATCGCCAGGCTCCAGAGTCACTGATATCCACTGGGACGGGCTGGATGATTTTGGAGACAGAATTGGTAAAGGTGTCTATATTTACCGCCTGAAAGTACGCTCTGCAATCGACGAATCTAAAGCAGAGCAATACGAAAAATTGGTTATTTTACGTTAACAGAGACTATTGAATAATATCCCAATGAACCGTTTTCTGCCATTGATAGGTCTTTACCTTGCTGCACACTTTGCAATCGCTCAACAACCCCGACCCCAAGGATTTGACCGAAGAGTGGTTACGACCAGCGTACCTTTTTTGATTATTTCACCCGACTCGCGCAGCGGTGCTATGGGTGATGTAGGAGTTTCTACTACAGTCGACCCATATTCAATGTATTGGAATCCGGCCAAGCTGGCGTTTCTCAACGATGATGACCAGATTCTGAGTATTTCGTATAATCCACTCCTCAGCCGTCTGGTGCCGGATATCAATATGACATATGTGACGTACAACCAGAAAATCAATAATAATCAAGCGTTCGGAATTGGCTTTAGATACTTCACCCTTGGTGAAATTCAATTTACAGACGAAAACAATCAAAATCTCTTCCTTGCCGAACCCAATGAATTTGCCATCGATGCCGGTTACTCTCTGAAGTTTAGCGAAAATCTTTCAGGAGCTATCGCTCTCCGCTACATTTATTCGAACCTCACCCAAGGTCAACAGCTTGTGGGAGGCATTCAGACACAGGCAGGCCAAGCCTTCGCGGCAGATATCTCAGCTTATTATATCGGAAATGAAATCCCGATGGAAGGAGGGCAAACCGGAAAATTTACCGCCGGATTAAACATATCGAACATTGGTAATAAAATTCGGTATACTGAAACCGGAAGAGCGGACTTTATTCCCACAAATATGAGGTTGGGAGGAGGATTTATCTGGGGGCTTGACCAATATAATCAGCTTCGCTTCCACTTGGAACTCAATAAATTGCTTGTGCCAACTCCTCCCGTAAGGGATATCAACGACAGCATATTGGCCGGAAAAGACGATGATGTGAATGTAATCCGCGGAATTTTTCAGTCATTTAATGATGCTCCCGGTGGATTTACAGAAGAGCTTCAGGAATTTCTGATCAATACCGGGGTTGAATTTTTGTATGACAACACTTTTGCCATTCGAGGAGGATACCAGTATGAGCATGAAACCAAGGGTGGCCGGAAGTATTTCACCGTAGGTTTTGGTCTTAGATACTCTATGCTTTCATTTGACTTTTCCTACCTGATTCCCCAATCAGCCATCGTCCGAAGTCCGTTGGAAAACACGTTGCGATTCTCTCTCGCCTTTAATTTCAATTCTACAAAGAAATAAGCCTTGGACTATCGGACAAATCTCATCATAACGATGATGGTCACTCTCTACAGATTGAGACTCTCAGTAGCACAATCAATCCCTTTTCTAGAGTCTTTTTTCTGACCAAAAATATGTGGAAGAAATCGGTCTGAAAACCCTTCAGCAATAATGTCTAAGATAATAATTGATGCTACCCTGTAATGATTTACTATGTTTGACAGTTCGTGTAAATTTTAATAAAAAGGAAGCCTCCGTCACTGTTCCAGGTCATTACTTTGAAGCCAGATTGATAATTAATCATGTTATATGAATATACTTCTGTATGAAGGGTCGGTCTATGAACACCTTAAGCCCTTTACATTTACACGACCAATTGGCGAAATCCGTATTGGAATACTGACCATCGCCGAGAAGTATAAAAAGCGTGGGGCGCAAGTTTCTCACCTGACCAGAGACTACTTGTCTAAAAAATTTCCGGCTACCAAAGACCATGTGGATGTGGTCGTAGATGCCTCGCTATGTCCTACAGATTCATTTGTGTCAGCTCTTTCGGATCTCAAGCAGGGACAGGGTCTCCGCTATCAAGGCAATGTAGTCGCAGTGTGTGTGAAGGATACAGAATTCGGTGAAGAGATTCATTCTTTTGCTGGAGAATGTATTGACTTTAAAGATCATCTGACCAAGATTGAACGTCTATGGCATATTTTTCAGCACAACGGCTCCGAGCTGGAGATTGACTTTCAACTTCTTACAAATGGACGTACTTCCTCCATGATCAGCAGTTCAAACCGCATACTCGGTGAGCGTTTTTTTGCCGAAGATGGAGTCTGGGCAGAATGTGCCGTATTCAATACCCTTTCTGGCCCAATTTACCTCGGGCAAGACGTAACAGTGATGGAGGGCGCGACCATCAGAGGAGCATTGGCTATGTGCGAGCATTCTCAACTCAATATGGGCGCTAAGATCTATGGCCCCACTACCTTAGGCCCATATTGTAAAGTGGGTGGAGAGGTGAATAACTCTGTGCTCTTCGGATTTTCAAACAAAGGCCATGAAGGTTTTCTGGGTAACAGTGTACTCGGTGAATGGTGTAACATAGGGGCCGATACCAACAACAGCAACCTTAAGAATAACTACGAAGAAGTAAAACTGTGGAATTATGCCAAGGGAAGTTTTGAACGTACCGGCCTGCAGTTTTGCGGTCTGTTTATGGGAGATCATTCCAAATGCGGTATCAATACCATGTTTAATACCGGAACTGTCGTGGGCGTAAGTGCCAATATCTTCGGATCCGGATTTCCACGCAATTTTATCCCCTCATTTTCCTGGGGAGGAGCCCAAGGCATGACCGAATATAAATTGGAAAAGGCCCTCGAAACGGCCTCCAGGGTGATGGCACGGCGTAAAAAAGAACTCGACGCTGAAGAAACCGCCATTTTGACACATATATACGAACTGACAAAAGAATTTAGATAATTTGGCGTATTTATTGAGACCCTTATATCCCTTAATCGGCACAGAAGAAGACGCGCATGTTTGGAGACGAAATAAAAATTGATAACAAATTCACATTTAGCACATTTGGCGGAGATGAAGCAGAGTTTATTCCACTGATGACTCCGGAAGACGAGCAAGAACTTTCGGCTGAATCCGTGCCAGAAGACCTGCCAATTTTACCGATCCGGAACACAGTATTGTTTCCGGGAGTGGTGATTCCAATTACTGTCGGCAGAGATAAATCCATTAGACTGATAAATGATGCCTATAACACCTCCAAAACCATTGGCGTCATAGCTCAGCGTGATGGAAGCATTGAAGACCCGAACCCCTCAGATTTATACGAAATTGGCACAGTGGCCAAAATCATCCGGATGTTTAAAATGCCGGATGGAAACACAACCATTATTATCCAGGGAAAAAAGCGGTTTGAAGTAAGCCAATGGATTGATGTAAATCCCTACCTTAAAGCAAGGGTGGTGGCCCGGGAAGAAATTCTGCCCAAAAAGACGACACAACGCTTTAAGGCGTTGATCGATAGCATCAAAGAAACTGCCATCCGAATCATCCAGGAATCCCCTAATCTGCCATCAGAGGCAGCCTTTGCTGTCAAAAACATTGAAAGTGAGCCATTTTTAGTTAATTTTATTTCTTCGAATCTCAACATAGACGTTCGCCAAAAACAAGATATTCTCGAAGAGGTAGATCTGACAAAACGGGCAAATATGGTATTGAAGCATCTGATCAATGAAATGCAGATGCTCGAAATGAAAAATCAGATCCAAAACAAGGTAAAGACCGAGTTTGATCAGCAACAGAGAGAATACTTCCTATACCAGCAGATGAAGACCATTCAGGAAGAACTTGGTGGCGTAAGTGCAGAAAAGGAAGTTGAAGAATTTAAAGCACGGGCAAAAACTAAAAAGTGGAGTGAGGATGTGTCAAAACACTTTGAAAAAGAAATCGCCAAGCTTCAACGCGCTAACCCCCAAATGCCTGAATACAGCATCCAAAGAAATTACATTGAGTTGCTTCTCGACCTGCCGTGGGGGGAAGTCTCCAAAGACAATTTTGACCTCAAAAGAGCACGAAAAATCCTGGATCGCGACCACTACGGCCTCAGCAAGGTAAAAGACCGAATCATAGAATACCTCGCCGTTCTGAAATTAAAAGGAGACTTAAAAGCACCCATCCTTTGTTTCTACGGGCCTCCAGGTGTGGGTAAAACCTCGCTCGGGCGCAGCATTGCAGATGCTCTTGGGCGTAAGTACAGCCGGATTTCGCTCGGAGGCTTACGCGATGAAGCGGAAATCAGAGGTCACCGTAAAACTTACATCGGCGCCATGCCAGGACGAATCATCCAAAACCTCAAAAAAGTTGGGTTTGATAATCCAGTATTTGTTTTAGACGAAATTGATAAACTATCGTACGGAATGCAGGGCGATCCCTCCTCTGCTATGCTTGAAGTACTTGATCCCGAGCAAAACAAGGCGTTTTATGACAATTATCTCGAGCTGGGATATGACCTTTCGAAGGTGCTTTTTATAGCCACAGCCAATGATCTATCCACCATACAACCTGCCCTGCGTGACCGTATGGAGATCATTGAGCTCAACGGTTACACCCTTGAAGAAAAATATGAAATTGCACATCGCCACCTCATCCCAAAACAACTTAAGGAGCACGGCCTGGACAAAAATGATCTAAAGCTGAGCAAACCCGTCATCGAAAGAATCATAGATTCCTACACGCGGGAATCAGGGGTGCGCAACCTTGAAAAGACCATTGCCAAAATTGTCAGGAATATAGCCCGGAAAAAGGCAGAATCTCAGACCTATGACCCGCGACTCACCTGGAATGCTATCCGAGAGATCCTCGGCCCGACCCGCTTCGACAGGGATATGGCGGAAGATAACAGTGTGGCCGGAGTAGTTACCGGACTAGCCTGGACACCAGTTGGCGGTGATATTCTGTTTATAGAGTCTACCATTTACCCGGGTTCGGGCAAATTGTCAGTGACCGGAAACCTTGGTGATGTAATGAAGGAGTCGGCTACAATCGCTCTGGCTTGGATCAAAGCAAATGCACGAAAGTATCAGATTGACCATCGTATTTTCTCAAAATTTGATATTCACATTCACGTGCCGGAAGGAGCTACTCCCAAAGATGGTCCCTCAGCCGGGGTAACCATGCTTACCGCTCTCATCTCTCTGCTCACTCAGAAGAAAGTCCGGAAAAAACTTGCCATGACCGGTGAGATTACGCTCAGAGGAAAAGTTCTACCCGTAGGTGGAATAAAAGAAAAAATTCTGGCGGCCAAGCGTTCAGGAATCTCAGACATCATATTGTGCAAAGAAAACGAAAAGGACATTCTCGAAATAGAAAAGGAATACATAAGCGGGCTGAACTTTCACTTCGTGACCAAAATGTCTGAAGTGATAGAATTGGCTCTGACGGACGAAATAGTCGATGACCCAGTAGATTTCTCCCAATATTTAGAAACAGAAGAAAAGGTCTTGTCGAGGTTCTGACCAATATTACGATATCTGTGTTCAGAAAACGGAACTGCCTCTATCCACAGGTTTTGAGGGTTCGATGGTGATAAGTTGTCCATCGGAATTTTCTGCAAAGAGAATCATTCCATGGCTTTCAATACCGCGAATCTTTCTCGGAGCAAGATTCGCGAGTAGAAGCACATTTCTGCCGGTAAGATCTTCAGGAGCATACTGATGCGCCACTCCCGATACCACGATGCGACGATCGACACCAGTATCCAGGGTTATTTTCAGAAGCTTATCTGCTTTTGGAATCCGCTCGGCGGCAATGATGTGAGCTATTCTGAGGTCTAATTTCTGAAAATCTTCAAAAGCTATGGTTTCTTTAATGGGTTTCGGGGTAGACTTAGTATTGAGCTCTTGATTCTTGATGGCAGAAAGTTTGAGGATTTGGGGTTCCAATTCGATATCCTCCATCTTTCGGAATAGCAGCTCAGGGCTTGGAAGTTTTTCGTCTGCACTCCAGACAATGGGGTCTGCAACATGGCTGATGCGCTTATTCCCGAGCATTCTAAGCAACTTATCAGCGGCATGTGGCATAAATGGAATCATCCATTTGGCCAAATGACCGAGAAACACAAGACCATTAAACAGGATTCTCTGCGCCTCCTTAGGTCTGGTTTTATGTAGCTTCCATGGCTCGGTATCGGTTAGATACTTATTTCCGGCACGGGCGAGATCCATCCATGATTGCAAGGCATTTCTAAATTTAAACTGGCGAATGGATGAATCTATTGCCTCCCCGGCCGTACGAACAGCTTCTTCCAGCTGAGGAGCATTGTCAAATTCCGACAGATCAAAAGGTATGACCCCGCCGTAGTATTTTTGAATCAGTGTTAAAATCCTGTGGACAAGATTCCCCGGTATGGCAACCAATTCATTGTTTACTCGTGCCTGGTAATCTTTCCAGGTAAACTCTGAGTCTGAGGTTTCGGGAGCAATGGACGTGAGCACGTATCGAAGCTCGCTTTCCCGACCTGGCATTTCAGATAGATATTCATGCAGCCATATTGCCCAATTTCTAGAAGTTGAAATTTTATTTCCTTCCAGGTTCAGAAATTCGTTGGCGGGGACGTTAGCAGGCAGGATAAAATCACCATGAGCCATAAGCATAGCCGGAAATATGATGCAGTGAAAAACAATGTTGTCTTTTCCGATAAAATGAATTAAGGCACAATCCTCACTCTGCCAGTAAGACTGCCATGCATCGGGGAGGAGTTCCTGTGTGGCGGAGATATATCCGATAGGCGCATCAAACCATACATAAAGTACCTTTCCGGCGGCACCCTCGAGAGGAACAGGAACTCCCCAGTCCAGATCCCGTGTCATGGCACGGGGTGCCAGACCTTGGTTGAGCCATGATTTCACCTGACCATATACATTGGGCTTCAGTACACCTTTGAGTGATTCGATGTAATCTTCAATGAATTTTTGGTAGTTGTCCAGTGGGAGAAACCAATTTTTTGTTTTTTTGAGTACGGGTTTGGAACCTGACAAGGTAGAGCGCGGTTCGATCAGATCCGTAGGATTGAGCGATGTGCCGCAATTTTCGCATTGGTCGCCATATGCATTGGAAAATCCACATTTCGGACAAGTGCCCTGGATGTATCGGTCGGCAAGGAATTGGCCTGCCTGTTCGTCATAGTACTGCTCAGTCTCCTCTTCCGTAAAGACCCCTTTGTTATAAAGTGTTTTAAAAAAGTCGGATGA
Organism: Thermaurantimonas sp.; assembly: GCA_046295455.1. GTDB lineage: Bacteria > Bacteroidota > Bacteroidia > Flavobacteriales > Schleiferiaceae > Thermaurantimonas. The sequence goes on from JBKBNI010000001.1 coordinate 37,216, forward strand.
AATCCGATGATGAAGTTCAGATGAAGTTCGAGCGTAAATGTCAAATGATATACCAAAGTCAGCAAAAGCATTCTTCATAAGGAGGTGATATGTATCCACCACCTGCTGAGGGGAGATTCCTTCGCTGCGTGCCTTGATGGTGATGGGCACTCCGTGCTCATCTGATCCACAGATAAACTTTACATCCTCACCGGCAAGGCGCAAATACCGGACATAAATATCCGCCGGCAAATAGCAACCAGCCAGATGGCCAATGTGAACAGGCCCATTTGCATAAGGGAGAGCGGCCGTTACGAGATATCGCTTAGGTTTTGCCAAAATACCAAAATTTAAGGACGGCAAATGTAGGAAACCACAGGAGCTAACAGCCAATACTGGTCAGGAAAGTTGTGAATCTATGATCCACAATCCGGTCAAATACACAGATGTGATGCATGCCATGACTGTAACTTCCGGATATATTTAAATTAAACTGGCAACTGCCGTTCTGCAATGACAGCACATCATGTAGAAATCTGATACTTGTCTCGGTAACAGTACAATCAGTTTTTCAGGTATTCATTGATAGCCCCCAGAAAATGGCATCCTTTATAATTGTCTTTCTTAATATTGACAACCAGATGGTTCACTGCATTTTGAACCTTTTTATCCTTCGGGATATAGGACTCTGTGCAGTCGAGGTTGTAGAGAAAATCTTTTACCCTGTAGATCAGCCATCGCTGTAAATACACCTTATGCCACTCAACAAAGTCGAGAATGTACTGATGAATGATTTTCATAGCGTGAGGTACTTCCGCCTGTCGTGCGGAAAGGGTTTTATGAAGCATTGCCGAGATATGATCAATATTGTAATAAATTCCCTCCTTTTGAGCTACGCTGGGATCAATACCCCCCGGCACACTCATGTCGAGGAAGGCAATTCCCGACTTCCGGACGTGATGAGCCAAAATGTAGGGTGACTCTACCGATGCGGTATTAATGACCACATCAAACTCATTTAGCCGCTCAGAGACCTGGTCAAAAGCCAGCAGACTGCACCGGTAATTCCGGGCAAAGTTTTCTGCCTTTGAAAGAGTCCGGTTGGCCACTGTCAATCGTGCATCCGGTAAATAATGACGGATATTTTTTGCCACATTCTCTCCAAAAGAACCCATACCGCTAAGCAGTATATTTAATGATTGTGTGTCTGGATGGATCTCCTGAATGAGCTCAATAGCTGCATAAGAAGCTGAAACCGTACCTTTTGAGAGGAGTGTTTTGGATTTTACTTCTTTGGAGGCCTGAAGTGCAAAGTTGACAAGACGCTCTGTGAGCGCACTCAGACGTCCTGATTTCTTTGATAGCATCGCGGCCTGCTTGAGTTGGCCGGCAATTTCAAAATCCCCCAAAATCTGTGAATCCAGACCTGAGGCAACCTTGAAGAGGTGATACACGGCCGATTTTGCCTTGTGCCGGTATCCAAAGGTGTAAAATGCATCCGATGGCCGGCCAATGACTTTTGACACGGCTTCGATGATTAAATCCATATCACCGAGTCCATAGACCTCCGTCCGGTTGCAAGTACTCAGCACGATCAGATCAGTCGCCGATTGAGTGAACCCAGGTGAGAGAATGACTTCAGCCATCTGCTGGTCGATGGAGTACAAACCACGGATTTCTGCAGAGGCCTTGTTGTAATTAATACCAAAAACAAAAAAATCGTTGAGTCCCTGACAATCTTGCTCTTCGGCCAGATACTTCATGTTTTTCTCTTCTTTCATTTCAATCACACTGGCAAATTTATAGGCGAATGTTAACCGCGAAATCTAACAATTATCACAAAAGTTTGTGACAAATATTATTTAAAGCGATTCCATATAATTAAAATCAGCCTGAATTCATTATTGTTTATTGGACATCTATTTTTGCAAGCTTAATAGCGATTCACATCTGTCACAATATGTCGATTTCACTAAAAAAAATAAAAAAGTACGAGTATGCCGAAGCCGGGGAGGGTCATCCATTGGTTTTACTACACGGGCTAATGGGAGGTTTGAGCAATTTTGACGAAGTATTTCATCATTTCGGCTCAAAAGGATATCGTGTACTCATACCCAAACTTCCTCTCTACACATTGCCATTGATTTCGACCAATGTTACCACTCTTGCATCATATGTAGTTGATTTTATCAAAAAGCTCAACCTCGGTAAAATCACCCTCGTCGGTAATTCATTAGGCGGACATATTGGCCTGATCATCACAAAAAATCACCCTGAGATCGTGCACTCACTGGTGCTGACGGGTAGCTCCGGACTCTACGAAAGTGCCATGGGAGACAGTTTTCCCCGAAGGGGTGACTACGAATACATTGCAACAAAAACCCGCGATGTGTTTTACAACAAGGAGGTAGCCACAAAAGAGCTCATCGATGAAGTTTTTTCAATTGTAAACGATCGCAACAAAGTGCTTCGCACTTTATCTATCTCAAAGTCAGCCATACGGCATAACATGGCCAATGACCTTTCCAAAATGCACCAACCCACGTGTCTCATCTGGGGTGAAAATGACCAGGTGACTCCCCCCGAAGTTGCCCAAAAATTCCACGAATTGCTACCAAACAGCGAATTGTACTGGATTCCGGAATGCGGACACGCAGCCATGATGGAAAGACCTGCGGAGTTTAACAGAATCCTGGAAGGCTGGCTTCAAAAGGTGGTTAAAACACATGGAAACCAATAAAACAAAAATTAAATCAGCTGTATTTGTAAAGAGCAGTGAAAACATCAGGCAACTTCCCAGGCCCGACAAGCCTGAATACGCTTTTATTGGTCGTAGTAATGTTGGAAAATCTTCGCTGATAAATGCTCTGTGCCAGCGAAAAAACCTTGCGAAAACTTCTGCCACACCCGGCAAGACCAGACTTATTAACCATTTTCTGATCAATGAAAGCTGGTATCTGGTGGACCTGCCAGGCTACGGATATGCGCAGGTATCCCAGAAAATGCGAGAAAAATTTTCTGACTTTGTAAGGGAGTATTTGCTCAACAGAGAATCGCTGGTGAACACCTATCTGCTGATTGATTCGCGTCTGAAGCCTCAGAAGGTAGATATGGAATTTATGGAATGGCTGGCTACCAATAATTTGCCATTCACATTGCTATTTACCAAAACCGATAAACTCAGTAAAACAGAACTCACCAATAATCTGATACAGTACCACTCCGTTATGATGACTACCTGGGAATCCCTCCCTCCACAAATCATTACATCTTCGGCAGATGGCAGAGGAAGAGAGGAAATTCTCAATCAGATAGATCAATACAATCAATTTTTCAGCCCTTCGAGGTGAGCACAAGGTCCGGTCTTTGGATTATGTACATCATTCTTTTGGGGCAAGGATCCGAATCCCCTGCCTTGTCTCCCGGAAAAACGGGTATCCTTCTGGATTGGTGTGGATATGAGTGGCAGGTCAAAATCAAGGAACACCCCGCCGGTCCGGGCCCCAACATATTCGGTTTGCATCCTGAAAATGTAAAAGTTCTTCGTTCAGGAGCACTTAAATTATCTGTCTTGCCCATGGCTGAGGGATGGAGTTGTGCCGAAATATTTACGACAAAACTCCTGCGCAACGGACTGTATGTATTCGAGGTTGGCAGTGAAGCTCAGAAGCTCCATCCACAATTGGTTGCTGGATTTTTTACCTACAATGAAACGAGAGAACACCACTACAACGAATCGGATATCGAAATCTCCCGATGGGGTCTACAAAACAATAAAAATGCTCAATTTGCGCACTATGCCGACTATGACATTCCTGAGGTGTATCGTTTCGATTTATCACCCATGAGCAATCTTCACACATTTATAATCCACAAGACTCAGGGTGAAGTTGCCTTCTACTACCTTGACCGAAAATATTCTCTCAAAATTCCTACGCTCAAAGAAGCTAAAGCATTTTATAGATTTTCAAACACAACCCATCATCCGGATTATTTCAGGATACATATCAATTTGTGGCTTTTTGAGGGGGCGGAACCTGCTGAACGTATCCAGAAGGATGAACTACAGCTCACGATCAATCGCTTTCGGTATCTACCGGAGTAATTTCAGAACTGTCCGATTCGTCGCTTTCACCAGAAAAACGCGTTTCGACCGGAATGGCTTCCAACCCTTTCTCACAGAGGTATCTGGAGAAAATATCGGAATATCCATGAGTTACATAAATCCTAGTAGCTTCTGTCTGTCTGATCACATCTAAAAGACCCGACCAGTCGGCATGGTCAGAAATCACAAAACCGATATCTGCGGCTCTCCTCCGGCGAATGCCCCTCACAGCCATCCATCCGGAGGCCACCCCCAGAGAGTATGGATGGAACCTACGAAGCCAGGGAGTCCCGATCGCTGAGGGAGGAGCGATGACAAGTACGTTTTTCAATTCCTTCCTATCCACGATATCCGATATGCGCTCGCACCCGTTAATGATTATACCCGCATTTATAAGCGCTTGATTTACAGAGTATATAGCTCCATGTACAATGATGCGGCCACAGTGAGAGAGGTGTTTTATAAGTCGTTGAGCCTTTCCGAGGGAATAGGCTATCAGTACGCTATTTTTTCCGGATTGGATGTTTGACATCCACCACCTACGGATTTCTACCATGAGAAATTCCTGAGGCTTCCAGTGAAAAGACGGAAGGCCGAATGTGCTCTCTGTCACAAATTCATGACAACGCAACGGCTCAATTGGGACGGATATCCCGTCGTCCTGGACTTTGTAATCTCCGCTTACCACAGTGACAAATCCTTTTCTCTCTAGGCGGATCTGGGCGCTTCCAGGTATATGTCCGGCCGGATGAAAACTCACCTTAACTCCATTTATCCGAATAGAATGCCCATATTCTATCTCCGATACTTGAATGTCTGGAGATATCCGAGTCTTCAGGACGGCTGCCGTAACCGGCGTACAGAGGTAAGACTCCATCCCACGTCTGGCATGGTCACTGTGTGCGTGGGTGATTATTGCCTTTTCTACGGGTCTCCAAGGGTCTATAAAAAAATCACCCTCTCGACAGTAAATGCCTTTTGATGTAAACTCAATCATTCAGATGGATATTTTTAGTCAAGCAGACCAATGTGTTTTATCGAATTCAATTTTTTACAATGAATTTGGCCCGATTCTAATGCATTAAGCTTAAAACAATTACAGAACCGTGTATGTAAGGAGTAATTGCTTTAGAGCGTCTAGGCAAAATTCCCTGTAAAACACATTCATCGTTTCAATTTGGTTGATTAACAATCAGACAATGATAAGATGTTTTCAGAAGGCTGTTTGTATTCTCCATTTGCGCAACTCAAGTACTTTTTGGTCTATTTCTGTTAATTATTTTATCGTCTTTGCCGAAATTCATTTTTATTATTTTTTTGTATACCCCCCCCCATTTATTTGATCTTAAATGTAAAATATATACTGTTTTTTGGATGTTTACTATGTATTTTTTAGGGATACTTACAAAATATTTATACTTTATTTTGATATTTTGAATACTATTGCCAAAAATTTAAATCGAACAGATATGTCAGAAAAAAGAAAACAAATGCTCATTCGCACAATTGTAGTTCTCTTGTTTGGCATCGCAACCTTAGCAGCCTTACTACCTACTGAACACCCGGCTGGTGAATATTCGGCCTCTTCCGGAGACCTGGCCTGGATGATCACGTCAGCAGGTCTGGTATTACTGATGACCCCGGGCTTATCTTTTTTTTATGGGGGAATGGTACGTCCCAAAAATATCATTTCTACTCTTCTGCAGAGTTTTGTAGCCTTAGGTATCGTTACATTCCTTTGGTATGCTGTAGGATTCAGCTTGGCTTTTGGAGATTCTATCGGCGGTTTTATAGGCAACCCGATGACGTATGCCTTTTTCCGAAATGTTGGCACAGCTCAGCATCCCGAATTGGGAAGTGGTTTACCGTTTATCTTATTTGCAGCCTTTCAGATGAAATTTGCCATTATTACTCCTGCATTGATTACAGGAAGTTTTGCCGAGCGTATTCGCTTTTGGGCTTACCTCATCTTTATGATGCTCTTCTCATTACTTGTGTACTGTCCGCTAGCCCACTGGACCTGGCACCCGGATGGATTCCTTGCCCGGTTGGGAGTTCTGGATTTTGCTGGTGGCACAGTGGTACACATATCCGCGGGCGTAGCTGCGCTTGCAGGTGCCATTCACATGGGGCCCAGACGTGATACTACTCCGGCACCTATCAATATCCCCTATGTAATACTCGGCACAGGTCTGCTGTGGTTTGGATGGTTTGGATTCAATTCAGGTTCTGCTCTCGGAGCGAATGCTTTGGCTGTGGATGCATTTATCAATACTCACCTGGCCAGCGCATCGGCTTTGATCGCCTGGGTACTCACTGATGTATATCGGGGTCGTAAGATCAGTGCCCTCGGAGCATGTATAGGCGCAGTAGTAGGTTTGGTAGCCATCACACCGGCTGCAGGATTTGTCGGATACGGAGCCTCTCTGTTTATAGGTTTTACAGCGGCCATCATTAGCAACTACGCTGTTCGTCGTCGCGAGCGTTCTTCACTCGATGACACCCTCGACGTGTTTCCTTGTCATGGAGTCGGCGGTATCAGTGGTATGATATTTACCGCTGTGTTTGCCACCGAAGGAGGTGTCATCAGCGGATCACTGCAATTGCTGGGTGCTCACCTCCTGGCACTTGTGATTGTAGTTTCTTACGTTTTTGGAGTTTCATGGGCATTGTACAAACTGACAGAGATGGCCATTCCAATGCGTGTATCAGAAGCGCAGGAAGCAGACGGACTCGACCTTACTCAACACCGGGAATCTGTGCTTGTGTGATTTTTAACAGTTCGGATTTCTACTGCAGAAGAATTTTTTTGACCCATCATTCTTCTTCGGAAAATTTTATTCCACTAATTTGATTATAAACTAAGGCTTGCCGGCAGTAGGCAAGCCTTAGTTGTATATGGTTAAAATCGCAGCAGCTTAAGAAGACCCCATCTCTTTGCGAAAACCCCTTTTTCCTAATTTAGAAGGGTAGTGTATATATTGCCTATCGATATGGGAATCAATCGAGTAGTCCAAAAACGAATCATACCTTTGGATTAAACTTTCAAATAACATGAAAAACAAATTCAACATTTTATCCATAGGTATCATCGCTGTAGCTCTGATCATCATTGCAGCCATTGGAAGAGATACCTATCTGAATAAGGTACATGCCAATGACGTCATTACCGTGACAGGTCTTGGAAGCAAAGATTTCGACAGTGATTTAATCGTGTGAAGCGGTACCTTTTCACGGCAATAAAGATTTGAAAAGAGCGTACACTGAAATAGACCAAGACAGGGAACTGATAAAACAATATCTGAATTCTAAAGGTATAGACGACCAACATATTGTATTTCAAAGTATTGTGATCAATAGGGAATTTGATAATCAGTACGACGCTCAATACAACCTACGGCGAAGCACATTCATGGGGTTTAATCTGATACAGACTGTAACCATCGAGTCAAATGAAGTGGACAAAGTGGAAAATATTGCCCGATCTATCACCGAACTGATCAACCTCGGGATCGAGTTCTACTCTCAAAAGCCGCAGTATTTCTACACAAAACTTGCAGAACTCAAACTCGAAATGATCGAAGCAGCCACCAAAGATGCATACATGCGTGCAAAAAAAATTGCTTCAAATTCAGGCAGTAAGGTACACAAACTTAAACGCGCCTCTATGGGTGTATTTCAGATAGTAGGCCAAAATTCGACAGGGGATTTCACATGGGGTGGCGTTTTCAATACGGATAGCCGCAAAAAGACTGCTTCCATTACACTCAAGTTGGATTATCAGGTTCAATAAAACAACTTAAAGGAAGATACCGGGCATCAAAATTTGCCGAACAAACAAAATACCGCCCGGCACCTTCTTTTACTTATATCAAAATACCTAATGACACAAAACACCCAATTAAAACTGAAAAATTCCCAACTGCTGCCCTTTGAGTCCGCAATGCAACAATCAAAAGATACAGCAGATGGTCCAGATTACCGACTCGCTTAATGAAATTGAAAAATCGAGCGAATCCTTAATAAGGAAATGAATGGTAAGATCCAATAAACTATCTTTGTAAAAACGTGATCACGATGAAGATATTTCTGATAACCCTATTGATGATTGGACTGGCATTTGCCGGCATAGCCATAAAGATCTGGGCAAAGAAAGACGGCAAATTTTCGGGAACATGCGCATCCAATTCACCATATTTGAACAAAGAAGGCGAACCGTGCGGATTTTGCGGAGCGATGCCCGACCAACAGTGCAAAAAGTAGGAAACGGTATCCTAAGCCCGGGATATACTGCCTTTGGGGTCTTATTTTTTTTGGGAATCCTTTCCTTACATTCCTGTAGGAGTAAAACGTACACTTTTTCAAATACAAATTTTGCTTATCTGTATCAGCCGGCAGAGGTGCTGATCAAGCCTGACTTTGTAATACAGCACATTAGTGATGATTCTTCAGTGATGTATTTCAGAATCAGAAAGGATGATTTTTTGTACGCTCGATCCCCCAATTCCCAGCTTTTTGAGTCCAATATACAGATTCGGTATGCTGTGGTGCCACACTACGAACTTCCCGGCCAGATCATCGATAGCGGAACAATTTACATCAAAGAGCCAAAGACTGATACTCTAGGATTTTTTGCCGGCCACATTCCTCTGATGCTGCACCGCAAGCGTGAGGTGCACGACTTCTTGGTGGCTATCACCATTCGCGATGCGAACAGAAATCTGGAATACCCTTATTTTCTGTACGCTGACCGGCAAAGTACACATACATCCCAGAATTACCTGGCTATCGATTCAGTGGGTAATATCTATTTTGAACCGACTGCACGATTGGGTGATAAATTGTGTGTAAGGCATTCTACCTTTAAAGATAAACCTTTGGTTGTTAAATATTCAAATGCAAATTTTTCCATAGCACTGCCTCCCTTCTCTTCTGATCATGAAATCATCGACACAGAAGATTTCAAAATCGTTGGATACACTGATTCATCGACCGGATGTTTTGAGTTTACAAAAACCGGGATGTACATTTTTCAATACGACATCAAGTCGATGGAAGGGTACTACATCATGGTGACCAATTCGGACTATCCACTGGTCAACAGGCGTCATCAATTGGTAGAACCACTTCGTTATCTGACTACTCAAAAGGAATTTTCAGATCTTCAGGCTTCACAACCAGACTCGATCAAATACCTGGCGGATCAGTTCTGGCTTGCGCGTGCCGGGAGTGTTGAGCGTGCCCGTAATCTGGTCAAGGCTTACTACGGCAGAGTGCAGCGTGCCAATGAACTCTTTACCTCCTTCAAGGAAGGATGGAAAACAGACCGCGGCATGATTTATATCGTCTTTGGCCCACCTAATGTAGTGTATCGATATGCTGAGCGCGAAGTTTGGATCTATGGTGACGACAATAGTGCCCTTCAGTATCGATTTACATTTACACGAATTCGGCTTCCTTTTTCCGGCTTTTATCACGTCCTGGAAAGAAACGAAAATTACCGTTTTATCTGGGGACAAGCCGTGGATGCATGGAGAAACGGCCGCATTTATTCCATCAAAGAAATTAAGCGCGAACAAGATGAAAGAGACCAACAACTCCGGTTTCAGCGATACCCTTATTTTTGGTTCTAGACCGGTGCTCGAAGCCCTGATGGCCGGGCGAAGTATCGACAAAATTCTTGTAAAAAAACAACACGAACTTCCCATAGTTAAAGAAATAAAGATCAAGGCACGCGATCTGGGCGTGTATGTTCAGGAGGTTCCGGCTGAAAAATTTTCTTTTCTTAAAAACAAAAACCATCAGTTTGTAGCTGCGTGGCTGGCAGAGGTAGACTTCCATTCGGTGGAATCCTTGGTGCCCGAATTACTGGCCAAAGGTATTCTGCCGGTATTGGTATTGCTGGACAGAATAACCGACGTGCGAAATTTTGGATCCATTGTGCGCACTACCGAATGCCTTGGTGCACATGCCGTGGTGATTCCAAAAAAGGGTAGTGCATCAGTAAATAGCGACGCGGTAAAAGCTTCTGCCGGTGCTCTGACTCGACTCCCTGTTTGCCGTGAGAACAACCTGAGGAATACACTTCAATATCTGAACAATTGCGGATTTACCACCATTGCCTGTACTGAAAAAGCCAATCGCTCTGTTTATGAATCCCGTGTAAACAAGCCGCTGGCACTGCTGATGGGCAATGAAGAAAACGGCATCGCTACCGACTTGAGAAAGCTCTGCCAGACTGAGGTAAAGATTCCAATGTGTGGATCCACTGCTTCTTTAAATGTAGCTGTGGCCACCGGTATCGCGCTATCGGCACTTTTATCTACACATCAATTGTGATACTGTATAAGTCTACCGAGAATATCAGCAAATTGTCTTAATTCTTCTGAGGTAGTGTCTATCCCCATAGAAACTCTCACATGAGCCGCCTTAGCCCTCTCCGGGTATAAATAACTGATTACATGCGAGGGTTTGAGGCTTCCGCTGTTGCACGCACTGCCAGCAGACACCGCCACCTCGGCCATATCCAGGGCAAACAACAGGCGCCCCGTATCAGGCTCTTGTGGGATACTGATATTGACAATTCCTGGATAACGATAATCAGAACGCACATCCGGCCCATTGCAAATCACATTGAGAGGCTGCAAATGCTCCATTAACTGTATACTTAAATGCTCAAAACGCCTGAGCATGTCTGAACACTGACTCATGCTATATTCCAAAGCTGCTGCCATACCGGGTACCAGAATGGTAGATTCTGTGCCTCCTCTCAGACTTCTCTCCTGTCCACCACCCGCAATGAATGGATATTTTTTTTGCATCCTTCTGTTGACAAACAGAAAACCTGTCCCTTTGGGGCCATAAAACTTGTGGGCCGAGCCAGCGATGAAATCGGCCTGATGAAAATCTGCCTGGTATTTTCCAATGGCTTGTGCTCCATCGATATAGAGCAGTGCATCGTACGTACGACATATTTTCGAAATCTCTGAAATCCGTGTGATGTTGCCGAGCTCATTGTTGATCCAAAGCAAGGCGACAAGTACTGGTTTTTCTGCCGATGCAAGCAGTTCTTCGATGTGCTGCAGATTATAGTTTCCATCAGGTTTCGGGTGTGTGTACTTTACATGGTTGTCCCCGACAGTAAAATGCTGAATGGCCTCGAGTGTGGCTTTATGCTCTATTGGCGAAGTAATTACTGTTTTGATTCCGGATTTACGGGCCATGTAAAAAACCCAATTTGCCGATTCGGTAGCTCCGGAAGTAAAGTTGATCTCCGCCGGTAGAACTTCGAGCAGCGAAGCTATTTTTCGTCTGGAGAGTTCCAACTGAACCTTGGCCTTGCGACCCTGGCTGTGAAGGCTCGAAGGATTTCCCCAGACATCCATGGCCTGCATCATGGCTTCCTTGGCAGGCTTGCAAAGTGGAGTGGTCGATGCGTAATCTAAATAAATCAATGGACTTTGGTAAGGATTATGCTATTCAAACCAGCTTGCAGCACGTATTTGTTCAATGTTCTCAGAATCTTTACGATGCGTAAAGGTATTGGACTCAGGATGATACACGTAGTCTTTTGCATAGGTTTCAAAATTCAGTGATACATCTATGATGGCGTCTGCAATGTATTTGAGCTCCTCTGAAGACATCACAGGATGCAAAGACAGACGTATCCAACCTGGTTTCAGCGAAATATCTCCCCTGTCGATAAGGTCAGTGATCATTTTTGACTTCTCTTCGTCTACTCCGAGCAGATAATGACCATAGGTACCGGCACAACTACACCCCCCCCGCACCTGTATGCCATATAAGTCACTGAGCAACCGCACTCCTAAGTTGTAGTGTAATCCTTCTACGTAGTAGGAGATCGCCCCCAGTCGCACTCTGTTGTTTCCTGCGAGAATATGAAGCCGGGGAACCTTCTGAAGTCTGTCAAAGATGTATTCTACCATTGCGTGCTCGCGCTCGCAAATTTTTTCAGGATCAAGCTTTTCCTTTAGCTGAAATACCTTTGCTGCTTTGATCATTTGGAGAAAACCGGGTGTACCACCATCTTCTCGAATTTCAATATCGTCATAGTAGCTGTGTCCCCCCCAAGGATTGGTCCAGGTCACCGTACCTCCACCCGGGATATCTGGCGACTTAAGTCGGTAATATTTTTTATTGAAAATGAGCAGTCCGGGAGTACCTGGTCCCCCGAGAAACTTATGCGGACTTAAAAATATGGCGTCCAACCATCCAAGAGGTCTATCCGAAGGATGCATATCGATCTTCACATAGGGGCCGGAGCAGGCAAAATCTACAAAACAACATCCACCTGCCAGATGCATGCGCTCTGCGATGTCATAATAAGGTGTTTCGATCCCTGTGACATTGCTGCATCCGGTCACTGAGGCATATTTATACTTTTTGTCTTTATATTTTTCGAGAAGTTCATCAAGGTGGCTTAGATCTACCAACCCATTGGAGTCTGCTCTGATCAGTTCCACTCTGGCGATGGTTTCGAGCCATGAAGTCTGATTGCTGTGATGTTCCATATGGGTGATAAATACGATGGGCTTCTCCTCCTCAGGAATATTAAAATACTTCGTTAGACAATCCGGATATTTGATACCTAAAATGCGTTGAAATTTATTGACGGCTGACGTCATGCCTGTGCCTACTGCCAGAAGCACATCGTCAGGCCCTGCATTTACGCTTTTCTTCACAATTTCTCGTGCTAAATGATATGCATGTGTCATCATTGCCCCTGTGTAACTGGTCTCTGTATGCGTATTGGCTACCATTGGTCCAATCTGTTGAAATAGCCACTCTTCAATCGGCTTATACAATCGACCACTGGCAATCCAATCAGCGTATACCAATGGTTTCTCTCCGTAGGGTGTGTTCAGTTTTGTATCCCAACCAATTATATTTCTTCGGAAAAATGAAAAGTGCTCTTCATGCGGCAATTCGAGCTGCTTTTGTGATTTTGATTGGACTATGGCTGATTCCATATAGTCGTCATTCTATATTCGACAAAAGTACACATGAGCCAGGCTACTTTCTGATTTATAAGCATCTATCCCGGAGATTATTTACCGTTTATCATTAGAATCACCCGGCTTGATCCAAGCCATTCAAAGATATTCATCGGATCCACCAACAGTTTGTAATACGAATTAATGATCTCTTCCAATCATCTGACTTACCTCATTGGCCTCTATTGTCCATAGTCCATACATGTAGAGGTACAACTTAAGCAACTGTTTAATAACCATACACGGATTTGTAACCTAATTTCGCAGAGGAATTTTTAATACAGAACATATGAATTTTGACCTCATCGTATTAGGTACAGGCCCGGGCGGTTATGTAGCTGCGATCAGAGCATCGCAATTGGGAATGAAAGTGGCCGTAGTAGAGAAGGAATCTCTCGGAGGAATCTGTCTTAACTGGGGCTGTATCCCTACGAAAGCTCTTCTGAAAAGTGCCAACGTATTTGAATACATAAAACACGCCAAGGATTACGGCATCGAGATTCATGGCAATGCTGTACCCAATTTTGAATCTGTAATCAAGCGTAGCCGTCAGGTAGCTGCCGGAATGAGCAACGGGGTAAACTTTCTGATGAAGAAGAATAAAATCACAGTCATTTCAGGATTCGGAAAGGTAAAACCCGGGAAGAAAATTGAAGTGACAGATGCCGATGGCAAGAAAACAGAATATATCGCCAAACACATCATTATAGCCACGGGTGGAAGAAGCCGCGAGCTGCCAAACCTTCCGCAAGATGGTAAAAAAATCATCGGCTACCGCGAGGCAATGAGCCTACCGACACAGCCGAAGAAGATGGTGGTAGTAGGCTCTGGTGCCATTGGAGTCGAATTTGCGTACTTCTACGCAGCCATGGGTACTGAAGTAACCATCGTAGAATACATGCCCAACATCGTGCCTATCGAAGATGAAGAAATCTCCAAACAATTAGAACGCTCATTCAAGAAGATGGGCATAAAGATTATGACATCTTCCGAAGTGACAAAAGCAAATCCAACAAGCGATGGAGTACACGTAACGGTAAAAACCCCCAAAGGAGAAGAAACCATGACGTGCGATGTAGTGCTGTCTGCCGTAGGTGTAGTTGCAAACATTGAAAACATCGGTCTTGAAGAAGTAGGAATTAAAACTGAAAAAGGAAAAATTGTAGTAGACGAATATTATCGAACCAATGTAGAAGGCTATTACGCCATTGGAGATTGCGTGCCGGGTCAGGCGCTGGCACACGTAGCATCAGCTGAGGGTATCATATGCGTTGAAAAAATTGCAGGACACCATCCCGAGCCTCTGAATTACAACAACATTCCAGGCTGCACCTACTGCTCACCGGAAATCGCCAGCGTAGGATATACCGAAAAGGCAGCCCGCGAGGCCGGGTATGAAATTAAGGTCGGAAAATTTCCTTTTTCAGCCAGTGGTAAGGCTTCAGCCGCCGGACACAAAGATGGCTTTGTAAAAGTCATCTTCGATGCCAAATACGGTGAATTTCTAGGATGTCACATGATAGGCGCAAATGTCACCGAAATGATTGCTGAAGCAGTGGTGGCTCGCAAGTTGGAAACCACCGGACATGAAATCATAAAATCCGTGCATCCTCACCCCACAATGAGTGAAGCTATCATGGAAGCGGCCGCCGATGCTTACGGAGAGGTTATTCACCTGTGAAATCAGGATAAGAATAATTCAAAACCTGGTCAAATGATCAGGTTTTTTTATTTTCAGAAATAAAAAAACCCACCATATGGTGGGTAATCTCAAGTTGCCCGAGCTGGATTCGAACCAACACAGACGGAACCAAAATCCGTAGTCCTGCCATTAGACGATCGGGCAATAGGTTAAAAATCGGGTTGCAAATATAAAATGCCGGTTCACTTTTACAAATCATTCATTTAAAACAATCTCACTACTACGCCAAGGACTCAACCTCCTTATATCCAAAGAGTTTCTTCGTGCGGATAATTTCCTCCACACCTTCCGGGAGCATGCTACCCCACCCTTGCTCTCCTTTTTTAATCATCCTTAACACACGTGGCGAAAAAATATGGAGAATATTCGGATCATAGGTCTCAATGTCTTTTATACGACCGTTAAAAGTCAGATAATCAAAGAGCGGACGTAGTCTCGGATGCACCCACATGTTTTGAGAATTTTCGAGCGGGCTGTCGTCAGTGGGTTTTGAGGGGTACACATAAATTTTCAAATCGCGGGAGAACATTATACCCATTGCTTCCAGAATACCCCCGGACAGCGTGCGATAATACTTCTCATTGAACACATCTTTGAGACTGGAGACACCTAAAATGATCCCCATGCGAGCCTTTGTAAATTCAGAGAAATAATGGACGAGTTTGTAGTATTCCTGAAAGTTTGAAATCAACACTTTGTATCCGAGCGAGCAAAGGATTTCAGCCCTGTCCAAAAAGTCCTGCTCGTCAATTTCTCCCTCTGCCCTAAGATTGTTTAAAGTAATCTCAAACAGAACTTCAACATTGTCCTTTCTTACTTTTGGATCGCGTATGAAGTATTCGTACCCCTTCTTCATCATGTCCATATTTACCTTGGTAACCGGACGAAAGCTACCCCGCAGAGCCAAAATATTTTTCTTGTAAAGCAGTCCGGCCGGTAGAAGATTGTTCCCATCCGGCCCGAAAATCACAGCATCGGTAAAGCCATTCTTGACCAGCTGAAGCGACAGCAGCCGATTGTCTACACCTTCAAAATCTGGCCCTGAAACATTGATCATGTCAATCTCTACTTTATCCCTGGACAAATTATCATAAAGCGATTTCAATAGCTCGTTAGGGTCATTAATTATATGGAAACATGCATATATGAGATTGACTCCCATCACGCCAATGGTCTCTTGTTGGAGTACTGCTTCATTTTCTTTGAGCCTGACGTGAAAGATAACTTCATTAGGAGGACTATCGGGGGTTAATTGAAATTTACATCCCATCCAGCCGTGGCCTTTATATCGCTTGGCAAAATCAATGGTTGCAACAGTATTGGCATAGGTGAAGAAACACTTGTCCGGATTTTTTGAGCGGTCGATTCTTTCTTCCACAAGTCGGTACTCCTGGGAGAGCATTTTTCTCAGGCGGCTTTCGGTCACATAGCGACCGTCAGGCTCTCTACCATACACTGCATCACTGAAGTCCTTGTCATAGGCACTCATCGCCTTGGCTACGGTGCCTGAAGCCCCCCCTACTCTGAAAAAGTGTCGCACTACTTCCTGTCCGGCACCAATTTCGGCAAATGTCCCATAAATGACACTGTTTAAATTGATTTTTAAGGCTTTCTGCTGTGTGGTGAGGATGTAGCGTTCCATGTAAATCGGTTTTAAACAAAAATACGCCTGAGCTGACGCAGCCCTCGAATCAATTTTTTAAAAAAGGCTTTAAAATTATCTGCGGCTCATCTTCAGATAAAACCGCTCTGTTCAAAAAGTGAAGAAAATCACGCAACGGCAAGAGGCGGTCAATCAGCATAGAGACTGTATGTGGGTCTTTTAACTGATTGTATTCCAATGGTGAAGTGGCGGTAAAGGATTTTAGCTTCAAGTACTTAATTGCAGGATTATTCTCTTCATACCCTTTCGGCGGTCGGGTGAGCATCATCGATTCTTCCATGTCAAGATCCCCGTAATACTTTACAAATTGGGTTTCATGGAGAATTTCAGTAAATTCATCCCAGCACAGATCTATGTCTTTTCGGATTTTTTTTAGCATTGGTGCCGGCGGCATATACATTCCACCGCCTACGAAACTTTCCTCCTGATCAAAGTGAATGTAATATCCGGCTAAGTCACCTTTTCTTCCATCGGGGGCAAAACCAAGGGATATGTGGGTCTTGTAGGGTCGCTTATCCGGGGAGAAGCGGATATCCCGATTGATTCTGAACAGACACTGAGAGGGTTTTGTATTGGCAAGGTGTGGGTCATGTCTTTTAATTGCCTGAAGAATTTTCTCGGCTGCAGTCAACAGTTCACTTCGATATTTTTCGTAAGAATCTCTGTTCTGAGCAAACCATTCTTTATGGTTGTTGTCACGCAATTGCGCCAAAAAATCCAAGCTGTTTTCGGATAACATAATTTGAGGTTAAATGTGTTTTAGTTGAAATATTTGAGATATTCATTTCGTTTAAACAATATATAGAAAAAAATGTGCGCCTATGCAAAAAACATCTACCCCATCGATCAAAAATTCGGATCTCTCTTCCAAAAAACCAAAAAAATCTACCATTGACCGCTTAATTGCCTATTCAAAATCGGTAGTGGTGGTATCCTCCTGTAAAGAAAAGTGGCTGGTCAATCTGAATTAACGAATTATTACATTTAACTTCAATTGAGCCTTGCCACTCAACCCATAGCTATCTGAATACATTTGCTGCGGAATGGGTATGAGCGAACAGATTTTTTTTGCCGTTTTTTTGGGGGGTGTTTTTTTTATCCTCGCCTTCGATCTAGGGATTTTTCATCGGGAAAAACATGAAGTTTCCTTCCGAGAAGCCCTCTTTTGGACGGGATTGTGGTTCGGTCTGTCCATTGGTTTTTACTTTTTTTTGAAATCCTATGGCCATTGGATACACAATCCAGAAACGATTGACGAGCTTATTTACATCACCGAAAAGTACCGCCAGAAGCTCGATATTACCGGACTATCTTTCGAAAAGGCGCTTCAACAGTATCGAAACATCATTGCCCTGGAATATCTGACGGGATATTTTATTGAGTACAGCTTGTCTGCCGACAATCTTTTTGTTATCCTTATGATATTCCGAAGTTTCGGAGTTCAAAAGAGGGATTATAAAACCATTTTGATCTGGGGGATCCTGGGTGCAGTCGTATTCCGGTTTGTTTTTATCTTCCTAGGTGCGGAGTTAATCCAAAGATTTCACTTTCTGCTTTACTTATTTGGTGCTTTTCTGATCTATTCAGGATTCAAAATTTTAACCAGTAAAAAGGAAGACAACCAGATTACTCCGGAAGGTCACCCTCTGGTGAAGTTTACGAGTACATATTTAAATGTCTTTCCGCGAAATGTGAAATCGATATTGGTGTTTCGCCATCCCGGAGAGCGCAGGACGTACGTCACGCCCTTGTTTATCGTGCTGCTTATCGTCGAGTTTAGTGATATAATTTTTGCAGTAGACAGTGTGCCGGCTATTTTCTCCATCACGCTTGATCCGTACATTGTGTTTTTTTCAAACATTTTTGCCATTTTGGGTCTCAGAAGTTTGTTCTTTCTTCTGGCTAAAGTCGTGGATTTGTTTCATTATCTGACATATGGTCTTGGTGTTCTACTGATTTTCATAGGTTTAA
Source organism: Thermaurantimonas sp. (assembly GCA_046295455.1). Classification (GTDB taxonomy): domain Bacteria; phylum Bacteroidota; class Bacteroidia; order Flavobacteriales; family Schleiferiaceae; genus Thermaurantimonas. The sequence goes on from JBKBNI010000001.1 coordinate 55,650, forward strand.
AACTTGTGTTTGAGCACTTTTTTGATGATCTAGGAATTCATGCATTAGAATCGCTGATGGTAGTGCTCAGCATACTGACCATTTCTATACTGGCCAGTTTAATTCGTTTTAAATTCTATAAGATTTCTGATTAAACGCTGCATTCCTGATATTTGTGAATTTTGAATCGCTAAGTGACGAGGCTTTCTTTACTGTTTAGATGCCATCGAACAGTCCAACAGTTAAACCGGTGTCTTGTCAGAAGGTCATGTCTGTCAGGTAAAACCCGTCTTTTTTAGGAAAGTACCGAGCTGCTGATAACCATAACACGACAAGCCCTGTGTTTGTCAATAGGTTTTTCATCCATGAGTTCTAAGGCTATTTGTTTCTTTTGGCAGGGCTTTACAACTTTTTTCAATCACCCATCGGGCTGCCTCTGAATCTCATGACAGCTCCGCATGCATCCGTTCGGGTTGAGCATTTTCCTCTTCCAGTGTTCTGAGCCTTATGAGTTCGTTTCACCCAAATGATGCAATAAGAAAACCGGTTATACTGCAAAGCATTTGTATTTGTGTTTTAGCCATCAATTCATGGAAATAACCACTTGGGATCAACCAAGTTGTTTTACCTCGATGGCAATTAACGACATTGGAGCTGTTTTTAATGGGTTTGTTTCCTCTGTGTTTCTCTGTATTCTCTGTGGTTATATTTTTTTTTGTAACAGTGACTTCATAGGTACTTTGTCTTTCTGGATGCCTCCAGAAGATTTCTAATGCATAAATTGGGTTTAATTACATTTACAATCGAAATGAAAAGGATTTCAGACTTATGGCTGCTGAAACTAAAAAAGGCAGACGAAGAATTGCGCCTGCCTTTTTTATGCAATGGATCAGATTACTTTTTTATAAACTTTCTCACTGTTTGTTTATCGCCCGATTGTACTTTAACGAAGTATAGTCCGCTCACTAGATTAGCAGTGCTGATAGATTGATTTATACTGCCTTGATTGGAATTGAATTCAGCAAAATAAACTTGTTTACCTAAAACATCTGTAATACTTACCTTAAAGGTTTGGTTTCCGGCATCATCAATATTAATATTCAAAATTTCTGTTGCCGGATTAGGATAGATGTTTAGCATATAAAAAGGAGATGACAAATTATCTTCGATACCAATGGTTACATTGTAGCAAGTAAATCCTCTCATCACCTGTCCTCTTATTTCTCCGTTTGGATTAGCCATGGTATGCACATTTACATAAACACTGTCGTTTCGGAATTGGATTGAATTGGCAAGCGTGAAAGGCGTTGCATTTGTACTTTGCCAATATCCGAATGCCCCGTTATTCATCCAAAATGGAGTTAAATCAAAAAGCACTCCTCCGACTTGTCCCATAACCCCTTTATGAAAATGTGCTGCTGTGGGTGTAAGTCCATTTCCAACAATCATGAAATGTGCATTGTCCTGGTCACGATCAATGGAAACCAAACCCGAACCGCTTGCAGAGGTTGTAACTGGCGGAACTTCTTGCATTCCGTCCATTGAAAAGGTATAACCTTCCCGCGCTAAACGGTAGACTTGTCCTCTAATTTCGCCATTTGGATTGGCTGAAGTATGAAGGTTTATATAAATTTCTCCTCTCAAAAATTTATTAACAAGCGAAGTTGTCAGAGAAGCTCCGGTAATTTTCCCGGTTATTCGGTTTCCCATAATATCGGGCGACATATCAAACACAACGCCTCCGTTATTACCAACAGCAGCATTGTGAAAGTGAGCACCTGTTATAGGTCCACTGAGATTATTTGCTGCCACATCATACCATAGAGTATCGAAAGTTGTATTTAGCATAAGTGTAGCTGAACCGCTGGCATTGGTCATAACGGGAGGCACTTCCTGAGTCCCATCAAGTGATGCATCAAAATACAGATATTTTTTATTATTCAAAAGCTGCGCTCTTATTTCACCTCCGGGATTTGCAGCCGTGTGCACATTCAGATAAATCTTGGAAGCCATCATACTGTCAATAACAGATTGTGATGGAGCTGCAATCGTTCCAGATATGACATTTCCGTTTATAAAAGATGATAAGTCAACTGCTACTCCTCCTACTGTTCCGCTGGTTCCAAAATGTAGATGTGCCGCTGTGATTGCTCCGCTCAGTCCTTGAGTAATTACATTGAATTTGATTTTGGATAAATCTTTAGAAAGATTAAAAACCCCAACTCCATAAGCCATTGTGGACACAGGTGGAACCTCCTGGCTTCCGTCCAGGATCGCCGAAAAGCTCCAATCGGTTTCAAGATACAACTGTCCTCTTATTTCTCCACCCGGATGTGCAGAAGTGTGCACATTCAGATAGAACTTCCCGCTCAGTAATTTCGAAATATTTGTTTTTGAAACAGCCGATCCTGTCAAAGTGGCAACAATCCTGTTGCCTGCGACAAACGGAGTAAGATCTATCACCACCCCGCCATTAACTCCCGGATCACCTTCGTGAACATGAATGCCTGTGATAGGTCCGCTTAAGCCGGTAACGGTGATGTTTACGCAGATTGTGTCGCGTGTTGCATTTATCATAAAGCTGGCAACACCCAGCGCATTTGTGGAAACGGCAGGAACCTCCTGCGCTCCGTCTAGTTTAGCCGAAACTAAAAGATTGTCTTTTAAATGGCCGGCCTTTGCATTGAAAGCAAAGAGAATCAAAGCAAATACAGTTGAAAGTAATTTTCCTTTTTTCATTTTAATTGGTTTTAAGTTTTTATTGAATTTTGAAATCTCCAATACTTACGATTAAAACTTAAAATCGGATTGAGTAGAAAGGAAAAAAATCGAACAGTTGGCTATAATTGGCCAATCACATACATCGCATCCAAAGTAGGAGAAGGGCTTCCGCCTTTCTTCTCAAGCGTAATGGCGAAAGCCTGAGCAGATTCAATGGTTTTCATTTTTTGAACTGCATTTAAACTTGATTCATCTACCTCAAAAACCCCCGCATCAACCGGCTTACCATCAGTTATTGCCCATAATTGATATTGTTTATCAGACGGAGGATCAGGTAAATTATTTACGGCTAAATAAATTTCTTTCGAATCTTTATTCCAAAAAACCGTTACACGGGCATCCGAAAATTGAGGAACGCCTTTTAATACAATGCTTTCTGTTGCCGGCTGCAACAGAAAAGCCAATTCATTTTGCGTTTGCTCCAAAACTGTTTTTTGAATTTGAAACTCCTTGGCATAATATTCTTTCTCGGTGTTTATCGCTTTAAGTTCTTTTTGTACAGACTGCAATTTTGTAAATAAAGTAATATTTAATATTGAAGATCCTATTAAAAATATTACTGATGCTGCAACAAGCCATTTTCTATAATTGTATCGATTTACCCGAATGATTTTCGCACTTTCTCCCTGTTTATCATGTGCTACCTTCTCTTCTTTTTGAATAGTTGACCAGATTTTTTCCTTTAATGATGGCGGAGGGTTTATCTTATACTTGGTTGCATAGTGTTCCAACGAATATTGAATAGCCCTGATTTCTTCCTGTATTTCAGGATGCAATTTACTAAGGCGCTCAACTTCACGTACATCTTGTTCAGAAGCCAAGCCGAGAACATAATCCACCAGGATGCCAGATGATATGTATTTTTTAATGTCCAATTGATTGTTCTTTTAATAATTCTCTTAATTGTCTTATTGCAGTGCGTACTCTAGTCTTCAGCGTTCCCAAAGGTAAATTTAACTCCTGTGAAGCTTCTTCATGAGTATATCCTGAAAAATAAATGGTTTCTATAACTTCTTTATGTTCAGGTTTCAGGTTTGCTACTATTTCTTTTATCCCTATATGGTCAAAATTTTTAGTATACGTTTGTTCATTAGTAATACCTACGATTTCATCGTTTAAACGGATTTTATATTTAACATGTTTAGAGCGGTTAAAATCAATAGCGCTGTTTCGGATAATGTTAAGCATCCATGTGAACAAGGTTCCTTTTGTACAGTCATAGGTAGAAATATTTTTCCAAATCTTAATAAATGAATCCTGTAAAACATCCTGTGCCGATTCTTCTGAATTTACAATTTTAAGAATAATGCCGTAAAGGATGGGAGAGTAGTTGTCATAAAGCATATTAAATGCCTCTTTGTCCTTGCTTTTTAGCAAATCAACCAATTGTTCCTCGCTGTATTTTTTTTTTATCGACAAAATATTTATCTTTTTTAAAGGTTTTGTTGCAGCATATTACCAGTACTGAGTAAGCTCCCTGTTTTATTAAAATTCAAAAGTAGATTTTTTTAACATTCATATCAAATTTTTTTCAAATTATTTACTACCAATGATGGTGAAATGGGGTAACCTTTGCTTAGGCTTGTGAGTTTGAAAGTTTTCGAATTTCAACATCATCGGTATTTTTTCTCCTAATACTTCCTGTGGTCTTAGGTAGTTATAGTCATGTATTCAAGCTGCTTTTAACAGAATAATCAACTTCTATGTGCAGGACTTCCCGATTATAGTCGTCCATGCTAATAAAACAACAAAACTTGCGACCATAATCTAATACATCACTGATAAAATCCACGCTCCATGTATGATCGATATGGGGGCTCGCTCTAAGTTGTGTTTTGTTCTTTGCGGTAAATGCTTTTTGACTTTTCTTCTTAAACTTAGTCCTGGCTGCTTGTACGCCCCATGTGCTTGATCGTGATTAACCCTTGACTTGTACTATGTCAACTCTCTATTGCTGAATTTGGGTTTAAGGTTATTACTTTTTTTAATTTTAAACTATACTATTTTTAGACGCACATTACATTGTTGAGAGTTGAAATTATTTCAGAACTTTTCCGAAAGCTTTGCCTAAAAAACTGATGATATCACCCGCAATCACACCTTCCGGACTGGTCTGATCTTCAAAAGCCAGATCTCCGGCCAAGCCATGAATATACACCCCAAGACGTGCGGCATCAGGCTGCGAATAGCCCGTTGCCAAAAGCGCCAGTAAAACTCCGGTAAGTACATCTCCTGATCCTGCCGTGGCCATTCCGGCATTTCCGGTACTGTTAAAAAATACATTACCATCGGAAGTATAGATGCGTGTAAATCTGCCTTTGTACACGATTATACATCCGGACTTTTTAACAAAATCGCGAATGTATTCGTGTTGTTCCATTGGTTTTTTAGATCCAAAAAGCCCGGAAGCCTCCCCGGGATGTGGGGTAAGGATGTGGTTGGCTGAAAGCCGGCTGTGCCACCTGTGTATAGATATGAGATTTAAGGCATCAGCGTCTAAAACTACAGGCAGATCGTACTCCAGTATCAAATCCAATAAGGCTGCAGCCTCTTCAGTGGTTCCTAAACCCGGTCCTATCGCCATAGCATCGGGCTCTACAGCAGATATGACTTCAGAAATATCTTCCCGATTTAAGTCAATCCCAATAACCTCCGGCCTCGCTGAAGCAATCGCAGTAAGTGCTCTGGCTCCACATGCGGTGTAGAGCAATCCTATGCCTGACCTCAGAGCCGCTTCAGCAGACAATATAGCAGCACCCGAAGTACGCCCTATCCCACCGACCAGAAGACCTTTGCCAGCCTGCCCCTTATGTATCCAGGGATTCCTCGGTTTGTACAGTTTGATCACATCCTGTTTTTGCATCAGATGATGGGGTGTATCCAATTGTCCTATGAAGTGCGGATGCAGTCCGATATCGGCTATCCGAAGTTCTCCAGCAAGTGGACCAGTAGGCATCATCAGAAATGCAAGCTTAGGAAATTGAAATGTAATGGTGCAATCTACCGGCAAGATGCTTTCCGGGTCATTTGCATCATTGTTATCTGCAAACATGCCAGAAGGTATATCCACCGCTATTTTTGGATTAGGATAACATTTTAAATAACGCACTACTTCTGAAGCCAGGCCATTAAGGGGACGTGACAGACCGGTTCCAAAGAGGGCATCAATGATTACAGCATCCGCCTGAATGATAATGTCCTCCGGTTTTTCAACCATATTGATGACCAATCCTTGATCTCTCCCGCGTTTTTGATTGAGCAGATTGTCTTCAGAATACCGCTCTGCACAAAGCAGATATACCGATACTTTGTGAAAATTGGCAAGGATACGTGCAATGACCAATCCATCCCCTCCGTTATTTCCCGGGCCGCATATTACAGCCACCGGCTTCTGATATTCGTAGTAGTCTGATTCTAAGTATTTTTGAGCCCATGCATGTGCAGCCCTCTCCATGAGATTCTCCGATGAAATGGGCTCTTGTAATATGGTATATTGATCAGCTTCTCTGATTTGCTCTGCGGATAATATCTTCATGGATGTGTGCGATTTGGTTTATAAGTGAATGTTTTCCATCGTTCAGTACATTGTAGTCAGAGTGGTATGCCCGCTTATAATCCGGCCATTGTTGTGCTATCCGGCTCTCAACTTCCTGTGCACTCAGGCCGGAACGCTTTATAACCCTTTGAACCCTCAGCTCTTCCGGCGCCAGAATGTTGACAATCAAATCACAATCCCTGTAACTACCGGCTTCAAACAATATTGCAGCTTCCTTAATGGCATAAGGTGCTGTCTGTGCGCTCAACCATGACAAAAAGTGCCTCTTAACCGGCGGATGCGTGATTGAATTGAGCAGGGAAAGTTTTTCAGAGTCTGTAAATACACAATCCGAAATGTACTTTCGGTTGAGGCCTTTTTCTGTATACGATTTTTTGCCAAAGTGACGTATGATGCTTTTTCGTATTTCCTCGTTAGTATCAATTAGTTTTTTGGCCACTTCATCCGCTATGTACACGGGTATACCAAAATACTTGAAAATTACAGCAGCTGTGCTTTTTCCGCTTCCCATCCCTCCCGTCAGACCCACACACAGGGGCAATTTATGTTTCAATTTCATTAATTGACAGTAGTTTTATTCGTCGAATTCTGCTGCACTTCAGAGAATCTGCCACGCTGGCTGAAAAGCGAGGTGGTTTGTTTTGTGAATGTATTTGGATACATTGATGTACATTTTTTGTAGAATCATCCACAGGTATTTCAATGTAAACAAGTGCATTATAACTTTTTGTGGATGTTTTGTAATTAATAACAACAAAATTTGGCTTCCACTGACCAATCTCTACCCTGACTTTTATATCCTGAATGCTTGTTGCTGTACCGTATGGAAGGTATTCTTTGGCTTTAAATGCAAATTCCTGAAACCGGTAATCCTTTTTGGCCCTTATTTTTCCTAAATTTATAAAAGTGTCATTGTAAGAATTTGTACCTCGAGACAAAATTGGTACTGTATCGGGCTCAATGGTCATATTAACCAGCTCAAATGGCTGAGGTACATCCACTAGTAGGCGTACCGGCAAATACTTAACTTCAGAATGCCAGGGACTGAACCAGATTGTATCAGGTTCAATGCGTATAATGGTAAAATCAGGTAACAGACTTTGCAGATCATATTTTGAAAGATACCACCGATTGGTTGGTATGTGAAAATTAAATTGATGAAATTTCACAACAATACTCTTTGGCATTTTTTTTTCAGCCGACGACTTCAAATAAAAAACCTCTGCTTTAAGTTTTGTAGTGTCTAAGAAATAAATTCTTGGCAACTGATCAATTTGAATAGTCAAATCCGAACCAGGCATTTCATTGCGATCCAGCCTGGTGATAGATACAACTGCAAGCACTCCTGCAAAAATTAAGAAAAATTCTCTGTGCTTTAACAGATACCTTATTACATTTTGGAAAGAAAATCGTACGTCTTCCAACTTTGAATTGGATTAATGACACAAATTTCGGATCACAATCCAATAATATGAATCTTTTTAAGATTCATGTAAAATTAATATGGCAATCACAGGCAATAAAGAGTCCCGGAGACCTATGTAATATAGCCAATCACAAATTGACGAATGAGTTTTTCCGATCAGTTTCTCAGGGGCTTTCCTGTATTTAGCATGTGCTGAATGCGTTCCAGTGTCTTACGCTGGGTGCATAAGTGCAAAAATGCTTCACGCTCAAGATCGAGAAGGTATTGTTCGCTGACATTCGTTGGTTCTGAGAGGTCACCACCTGCCATGACCCATGCCAGTTTATTGGCCATATGTGCTTCATATTCTGTGGCATATCCTCCCTCGACCATTTGGTGTATTCCGACAGTAAACATACCAAGGGCAGTGCGGCCAAGAACTTTAAACTTATCGCGCGTAGGCATTACATAGCCGCTCTCAGCAAGGGAGATTGCAAGGTTTTTAGCGTCTGAGATCAGGCGGTTTTTATTAAGAGATATTCTGTCGCGTCCTTCGACGAGGAAACCCATTTCAAATGCTTCCGTCGCCGAAGTTGCGACTTTGGCCATAGCTATTTTGTAAAAATTTTCGCGAAGAACATTGAGTTCTATGTCGTCTTTAATGTATCTGAGAGCACTGCGTCGGGACAATTCTTTGGTGCCTCCGCCTCCCGGAATGACACCCACACCAAACTCGACAAGCCCCATATACGTCTCGGCGGCTGCTTGCACAGCATCAGCATGAAGCACCAATTCGCAACCACCACCCAAAGTCATACCATGCGGTGCTACTACGACGGGAACATGGCTGTAGCGGATGCGCATGACAGTGTCCTGAAAGTACTTTATGGCAAAATTGAGCTCATCATACTCCTGCTCTACTGCCATCATGTAGACCATCATCAGGTTGGCTCCAACGGAAAAATTCTGGCCCTGATTGGAAATGACCACTCCTCTGAAATCTCGCTCTGCCAGTTCAATGCCTTTGTTTATACCGGCAAGAACTCCGGAGCCGAGCGTGTTCATCTTGGAGCGAAATTCAATATTGAGGATGCCTTCTCCCAGGTCAATGACAGAACACTCCGAGTTGCTCCATACAGTGGATGTGGAACGAAGGTGATCTAGAATGATGATACCCTCTAAATCAGGTCTTTTCTCATACAGGGATGTAGATATATCGAGATAAAGTTGGGTGTTTTGATCTGATTGATAGAAGTGTTCTATCCCTTTAGATGCCAGATCTTCCACCCATTTGGGTACCGGATAACCTTGATCCCGGATGAGTTTTATACCAGTAGAGACTCCCAAAGCGTCCCAAATCTCAAACGGGCCGTGCTCCCATCCGAAGCCGGCGCGCATGGCTGAGTCTACGCGATAGACTTCATCAGAAATTTCAGGGATACGATGTGCTACATACGAAAATAGTGCAGCAAAGGACTTTCGATAAAATTCACCTGCTTTATCCTGCCCAGCAATGAGTACTTTGTACCGATCGGAGAGTTTGTCAATATTTTTTGTTTGTTCTAAAGTAGTAAATTTGGCTTTCTTCTGCTCAATGTATTCGAGGGTATTCAGGTTCAGGCTCAAAATAGTAGATGAACCATCCTGATTTTTCACTTTTTTGTAAAAACCCTGACCCGTTTTATCGCCGAGCCAGTTGTTCTGTTGCATGGCCTGAATAAAATCGGGCAACTTAAACACTTCGCGCTGCTCATCGTGTGGCAGAGACTGATACAAACCATTGGCTACATGGATGAGTGTATCCAGACCGACAACATCTGCTGTGCGAAAGGTTGCTGATTTAGGCCTGCCAAGGACAGGTCCCGTGAGTTTGTCTACCTCTTCGATTGTAAGTCCAAGGTCTCGTATGGCGTGAAATATGGCCATAATGCCAAATACCCCAACCCGATTGGCTATAAAAGCCGGTGTATCCTTGCATAAAACCGTTGTTTTACCGAGATATCGGTCACCCCAGTGCATGAAAAACTCCACAACAGATGGGTCTGTGTAGGGTGTTGGAATGATCTCCAGAAGGGGCAGATAGCGTGGAGGATTGAAAAAATGTGTACCGAGGAAATTGCGCTTGAAATCCTCACTTCTCCCCTCTGCCATCAGATGTATAGGAATCCCCGATGTATTGGAGCTGACCAGGCTGCCGGGCTTGCGGTACTTTTCGACTTTGTCAAATATACTTTTTTTGATATCTATGCGTTCGACTACAGCCTCTATGATCCAGTCACACTCTTTGATCGCCGGAAAATCGTCTTCAAAATTACCCGTAGCGATTCGAGAGACGTATTTCTGTGAATAAACGGGTGAAGGATTGCTCTTGACAGCTGCAGACAGTGATTGGTTGACAATGCGGTTGCGAACCTCGGGGCTTTGGAGTGTAAGTCCTTTTTTCTCTTCATCAGAATTTAGCTCTTTGGGTACAATGTCCAGCAAGAGTGACGGGATACCGGCATTGGCAAGGTGAAGAGCAATGCGGGAGCCCATAATGCCCGAGCCTAGAACTGCTACTTTCTTTATCCAACGGTTTTTGGGAGCACTCATAAATAAAATTTTAACAAATTAGAATAGGTCAAAAATAGGTCAAAAAAAGCTATGCATGCATAAAATATTCATCCTAATCGAGCAGAGATGTAACCCACTCGAGATGAATTATCGGACTTATTTTCGTCGCAATAAGGGCATCCTATTCACCTTTTTTCTATTAAACCCAATGTATTTAATTCTGAAAAAATTATTTTTAAAAGAATATTTGGCTTTTCATAAAATTTAATATCCCGACACTTAACTATTGCTTAACTTGAGGCAGCTATGGTTAAATTACATTTGTTTAGAATTAATCTAAATATAAAATGAAACATCAGCTTCTTCTTTTTCTGTTGATTTTTAGCCTACAAAATTTTGGACAGGTACTCAATGAACAGACGCCTACCACACAAGGATTGTGGGGCGCAGGCGAAAATAATCTCGGCGAGCTCTTTATGGTCGGAAACAACGGAACGATCATACGAAGGTCAGCCGGCTGCACCGGAACTTGGAGTTCTGTGACCACCTCTACTACAGCAGGCCTCAGGGCTGTAGTATTCACTGGCGATAGCATCGGAATAGCGGTAGGTACCAGCGGCACTCTACTGCGAAGCACCAACCACGGAGCATCCTGGGCACCGGTTGTTTCGGGTACTACTGCCGGTTTGCTGGATGTGATTGCCGAGGATTCAGTAGTAATGGCTGTAGGAGGAGGAGCCGCAAGTGGCAATGTTGTAATTCGATCCAGCGATTATGGACAAACATGGACGACCGTTGTAAGTACACTTCCTGCATCTCCCTTCAGCATAGCACGTGTCACGGACAATACTTTTGTACTGTGTGGAGTACAAGGCACGGTCTTTCGCACTACGGACAAGGGGTTTACCTGGACCGCGGTGACTGGTCCCTTCGCCGGTACACTGACATCTGTGGATTTTTTTGACAATCAGAATGGATTGATCTGCGGTCAGAACGGTGGTGTCTATAAAACTACAGACGGAGGTCTCAGCTGGGTGCAGGTCAGTTACAACGTTACAACATTTTTCAACAGTGGGATAATGCTTAAACCCTGGCGATACCTCCTCGTGGGTAACGGGGGTGTTGCATTGCAGACAGATTCTGCAGGGCTGAGTCAGGTCGTAGACTTGAGCACCAGTCAGGCCATGAGGGTCACCTATCGCCACAGAGACCGAATTTACATAGCCGGTAATCAGGGACTGGTGTACTCCATCCCTTATGACGGTCACTATCCCACACTCTTTCAGGAAAACTTCTGTGCTTTTACCGACAGTGTACAGCCTCCTGCAGGATGGTTTAATCAGTCATCTCTTCCAAACAGAACCTGGAGGTTCAACGATCCTTTTCCGCAGTCGACCGGAATTTCTCAATCTTTTGTCGCTCCGTTTGCATCTTACCAGACCGGCTTTTTCGGTCCGGGAGGAGATAGTGCATGGCTGATTACTCCAGTATTCAGTACCACTGGAGCCCTGTATCCGCTGGTGCAGTGGAACGAGTATATTCTGCCTCCCCTGAGTGGCACAATGACTATGACCATTCAGGCATTTAATGGAATTCAATGGACCACCATTTATCAGTCAAATGGTTTCCTGGATGGCACCTCCAATATCTCCATCGGGTCTTCTCCCAAATTGAAGAACACGGCCAGAAGATCTGCCATACTGCCCCTGCCCAATCAAATGGATGTACAACTGAGATTTATCATCTCATCAAACGGAGCGAACGGGGGCGTATGGATAATCGACGATATCCGGGTGATCAATAGTCCTTATGATGTCCGGTTGGACTCGGTGATCTATCATTCCGTTTGCAGTCCGGTCACCGTTGACCAGCCGGAAGCAGTGGTATACAACTCATCGACCGTGGATCATTATCCGGTGAGTACAGAGCTCTGGACCGCATCGGGGCTCTTCCACAGGACACTGGCCGAAATACTTCCTCCTGCTGCTTTCTACACTCTGCCTCTGGTGAATTCGCCCATAGCTGTATCCAATGGCGATAGCATGTATGCACGCATTATCAGTCAAGATTCCTCTCTATTGAATAATGGGAAATCATTTGAATATCATTTTCTCTTATCCTCTCCCGGCACAAACGGGGCCCATTACCAACTCTGCGGTAATGACACCCTTTTCATTGCTCTGACACCCGATCCGGGAATATCGGTCAGTTGGACTCTGAATGGCCTTCCCTACTCCAACCAGCCTTTCATTGAAGTCTTTCAGGCAGGGATCTACAGGGTTATTTATTCACAAGGCAACTGTACTGTTACCGATTCAATCGTAGTTACTCAGGTGCCGTCTCCTACCAATCCACTTTTGACAGTGAAAGACACATTCTCTTTCGGGGAAGTTCTGACCATACCCGTTGGAACGGCTGATTCGATAGAGGTTAATGTTTTTCATTCTACACTCGGGATGCTTGCACAAGTGGTTTCTTCCACTGATGTCACCATTACTTTACCAGCAAATCCCGGAGAACTTTCTCTAAGTGTAACCCATTTTAAAGATTCGTGCGCATTTGCGTTTTTCAAATCGGCACAACTTCTATCCGGATTATCGATAAGCGGATTTTCATTTTCCGGCTTCAGAGTATATCCCAACCCCGCAGATCAGCTTTTAAATGTAGAATTCGGAGATCCAATCAGAAAACTGACAATTTTTGACACGAGTGGAAAAATGGTATATAGCCGGGAGTCTGATGGTTCGTCGATTTTTGTTGGTGAATTAAAACCGGGACTTTATGTGATTCAATTGGAAGATTTATCCGGCAGAAAATTCATGCAGGGTTTTATTAAAAAATAGAATTACAACCGACAAATCAGTAGCGACGGCCGGCATGGTATCTTTGGCGCCATGTCGGCTGTATTGTTTCGGAATTTTTCTTATGTGACTTTGTCACAGGCTGCCAATTATTTAATTCCACTCATTACCATCCCTTACATCAGCCGCGTAGTTGGAGTTGAAAAATTTGGTTCACTCGAGTTTTCGTACACCATCGTCCTATACTTTATTCAGCTGGTCGAATACAGTTTTGATATTACCGCTACACGTCGCATGGCAGTAATATCAGAAAATAAAGTTTTGGTATCCAGACTTTTCAGTGCTGTGTTTTGGAGTAAGGCCTTGCTTTGGCTTCTAAGCACCTTGATTTTTGGGATGCTTTTATTAGTGAGCGAAACACTGCGACCATATCTCGCTCCCTTGGTTTGCTATTACTTCATTACAACTGCATTTATGCTCAGTCAAAACTGGTTTTATCAAGGGCTTCAAAAGCTTGGAATCGTTGCTCTATCAAGTGTAGGGTTTAAACTCATCTTTGCACTGCTGCTGTTTGTACTTGTAAGGAAAGAATCCGACTACTATCTGGTAGCATTGAGTACCACTGCAGGATATGTCATAGTTTCGATAGTTACTTTTTTGTATTCATTTAAATTGATGCCCGGTTTAAGGGTTTATTTTCCGGGATTCAGATTGCTAATCAAAAATTTAAAGAACGGATTTTATGTCTTTGCGGCAGGTATGGCAAATAAATTTTACGGACTCTCGGGAATGTATTGGGCAGGTATGCTATTGTCAGGTGTTGAGTTGGGTCGGTTCAGTGCCGCGCATAAACTTTACCTCGTGATACAAAGCATATTGTTCTATCCGGTACATATGACATTATTGCCTCATCTATCCAAAAAACTAAAGGAAGGTTTGGAACAATATCGAAGAAGTTTGTTTCGGTTTTTAAAATGGATATTGGCTGCAACCATCGCAGCTGTATTGGCTATCTTTACAATTTCTCCCTGGATTGTACGATTGCTTTTTGGTGCCGAATTTTCCGGTACACATGTGATTTTTAATCTATTTTTACCCTCACTGGTGTTTGCTGTTTTTATAAATTTATTTGTCTACCAGGCATTTATTCAGCTTAAAAGGGATGACCTTCACCTTAAGGCACACTTGGTGATGGTGGTCATATCCATTGTTGGAAATTATTGGGCTATCAGGTACTTTGATGCTCCTGGTGGTGCGGGTTTTCGCTCATTGATGGATGCGGTCTATGTCGCTTTGGCCTGGTGGTGGCTTAAGGGTGCGTTTACTAAAGCCAGCAGCCCGTCATGAATCCTATGGTCACAGTCATTCTCAGCGTGTACAATGCCCGTCCCTATCTGCAGGAATGTATAGAAAGCGTACTGAATCAAAGTTTTAAGGACTTTGAGTTTCTCATAGTAGACGACGGATCGACAGATGGCTCGTGGGAAGTCATTCGCGCATATTCTGATCGGCGCATTACCTCATTTCAAATACAGAATAGTGGTGTCGCCCGAGCAAAGAACTTTTTGATTGAAAAAGCCCGTGGAACTTGGATCGCTGTCATAGATGCCGATGATGTGTGGCACCCACTGAAGCTTGAGATCCAAACAAAATTTTTAAAGCAAAATCCAAAATGTATCCTTTTGGGAACATTTGCCCGAGTCATAGACAAGGATGGGAATCCATTGTATGTTGAACCGAAAGTAACGGATTGGCCTGCGATATCCCGTACAATCCAGATCCGAAATGTCTTTACCCACAGCTCCGTCATCTATCGGCTGGATGCATGGAAGAAGGCTGGAGGATACAATGAATCCGTGCACCAGTACCTGGCAGATTACGAACTGATGAAGGCACTGAGCCAGATCGGTGAAGTGGCCAATGTACCAGTACCATTGGTGCTGTATCGGATTGTGCCGCATTCTGTCACTACAGGATTTTCAATATCAAAAAAAAAGGTATCTTCACGCATAAAAAAGGCTAATTACCACTACACACTGGCTCGAATTTGTATTTTTTATATTTCCAGGCCGAAAGATTTTCTTTTGAATGTTTTTCAGAGCATTCTGTTGAATCCATTGCAATGGAAGGCGTATGCATTGCTTGCGACCGGCTTGGTACCTCCCGTTGCATTGGTGGTGCGAAAAAAAATTTTGCAAAGAGAATTCTTCACTTATCTGTCGCAACTGACAGAGCCCGAGGACTATCTATCCACGTTGTCCTAATGATTTGACCAGTGCTTCAATTTCCTTTCTGGTACTCATGCCTTTATCCCGATTGTACCACCTCTGCAATCCCATGATGATTTCGTGAATATTTCCTTTTGACTTCAGGGCATTATAGAGTTTTTGAGCCTGAATAGGACGCGGCCCCCAGGAAGCGAGTTCATTAAAGTGGACATCTGTAATGACCACCTTCGGTATGCTTCTTCCTCCATTGGTAAGATACTGATCCATTAGATCAGGATGCTCATCCCGGTATAAAAACTTAAGGGTAAATCCGTTTTGGAGAGCTATTGCGTATAAGACAGGAGTGATATGTGCTGCATCACCACACCAGCTTTCCGTCAGTGTAAGAAAGATGATCGGAAATTGTAATTCAAAATCAAATTTAAAGTGTTCCGGATTCAATATCTTCAGCCATCTCTTCATTCGTTGAGCATTCAATTTGGTATATTCGGCGTAATCGGGTGAAGGATTCGCGCCGGAACTCCTTCCTTCGCGCACTTGCCGGTCAATATCATCAAGATACTCCTCAAACGAAAAAGCCCCGGCTACCTTGGAGGCAAGCCAGGACTTTCTGTCTATTTCGGATTGGATCATTTTTCAAATTCTGTAAATACCTTTTTTAGAATACCGCAGGCCTCGAGCAATTGTTCCTGATTAATGACCAGCGGGGGTGCAAAGCGAATGATATTGCCATGAGTAGGTTTGGCAAGAAGGCCATTGTCCTTGAGGGCAATACAAATATTCCACGCGGTCTCACTGTCCGGTGTGTCGTTGATACCTACGGCATTTAGCAGCCCTTTGCCCCGCACAAAGGCGATCAAATCGGGCCGAAGGGCTTTCACCTTTTCCATTTCTTCTCTGAATATGATTCCCATTTTCATGGCATTTTCTGCCAGATTTTCTTCAATGACCACATTGAGGGCTGCCATAGCCACGGCACAAGCCAACGGGTTACCACCAAAGGTGCTGCCGTGCTGGCCAGGTCTGATGGTAAGCATCACCTCATCGTCTGCCAATACGGCTGAAACCGGCAGGACCCCACCGGACAGCGCTTTGCCAAGGACAAGAATGTCCGGACGTGCATTTTCATAATCGGTGGCGAGCATCTTACCTGTACGTCCTATCCCGGTCTGAACTTCATCGGCTATGAAGAGCACATTGTAATGGCTACATAATTTTCTCACACCTGCCAAATAGCCATCATCGGGCACTACCACCCCTGCTTCTCCCTGGATTGGCTCTACCATAAAGGCAGCAATATTGGGATTCGCCGAAAGCTCTTTTTCAAGTGCTTGCAGATCATTATAAGGGATGATTTTGAAACCGGGCATGTAGGGACCATAGTTGGTGTAGCTTTCGGGGTCTGTCGAAGAGCTGACAGCCGCTAGCGTTCTTCCCCAAAAATTGCTCTCAGCAAATAGGATTACAGCTTGATTTTCAGGTATTTTTTTTATTTCATACGCCCATTTTCGCGCAAGTTTTACAGCGGTTTCACCGGCTTCGACACCGGAATTCATTGGCAGAACTCTTTGATAGTTAAAGAGTTCACAAATATATTTTTCGTATCGCCCCAGGACACTGTTGTAAAAAGCTCTTGACGTCAGTGTCAGCTTTCGGGCTTGTTTCACGAGTGCGTCAATGATTTTGGGATGACAATGACCCTGATTTACAGCAGAATATGCTGACAAAAAGTCAAAATACCTCTTACCTTCCACATCCCACACATAGACTCCTTCTCCCCTGTCCAGCACCACGGGAATCGGGTGGTAGTTGTATGCACCGTATTTTTTTTCAAGGTCGATGGCATCGGCAGATGTGAGCAGAGTTGATGAATGTGTTAGCATATATTATTGGATTTCAGTTCTAATATTTCAGCAAAGGTACAACCCGTATATCGGAACCAAAGCAACGCCTGTAAGCTGACCTTTTATTAAAAATTAAACAAATCGAAGGCCCCTCTCGTGTCTCGATCGATCAGAAGGCAACGAGCCTGAGCCTTTTTCCGGGCGCTGCGCTCCCGACAAAAATACACATTATCAAATCGATAGACCACACCCAGCTCGTGTGTTCCGGCTGTGTTCTGAGGACCTAGTGCAGAAAGGACTATGTCATAACTGTAGGAAATGGTAAATCCCGAAAATTGATACCCGATGTTGAAGATTAAAGATTCCAGGCGACGATCTACGATGGGATAAAGCTCGCTGCGAAGTCCCAGGCCTACCAGTACATTCTCCCCAAAATTAGAGCTTACGTGCACAGCATTGCTCGTAAGGGTGGTCTGCCAGTTGCGCACATATCCGACGGACAAATAGTGTAAATCCTTGTTTCGATAAGGTGAACCCAGCAGAAAATGGGTAAAAAAATGTGCCGTATATCGGGTGGGAATTCTGTGATCGAGACCGATCATCGTTTCGCGGGGACGATTCAAATGAAATCCTGATATGCCCAATGAAAAGAATGATCCGTCTCTTGAGAGCTCCCCCCGAAACAGCAGACCTGCTGACAAATCGTGAGTGAAATTAGACACATCATTTCCAATATTGAGGAAAGTGTTAGGAGAAACAATACCCTGAAATGGGTCGATCTGATCTGAAAACACAAGTTTGGACCAATCAATGCGTTTCTGACCAAGACCATACTGCAAGCCAGCTCCGATGAGGTACTTAGCCTTTCTCATTTGCCGGAAGGGCCAGACACGGCCAAAGTATCCCGGAATGTTTACAGACACAGAGCCGGCCAGATCGGTTTTATGATAGCCGGCCGTGCCGACCAGATGATCAAACAGGCGCAACCCAAAACCCACTCCCGATGTAGGACATCCTATGTCTGCCGTGGCCAGGGTGATGCTGTGTGGCCCTCGAATATTGGTCCACTGCTGGCGGTTAACTACTCCTATTGTCAGGTCGCGGTTTACACCTGCATAAGCGGGATTTAAATACAATCGATTTATGTAAAATTGGGATAGAATCGGATCCTGAGCCGTGAGCAAATGACTTACAAAATAGCTTATCATCAACCATAAAAAACGCAAATGCATACTGTTCGTCATTCGAACCATTGGACATGCTAAGTGCGTTTTCAATTTTTTCTCAATCAACATGGGCAACAAAGAAAAAAACTTTGAGGGGTTTAATACTTCAAGACTATAGCAAGATCGATTAATTTTTTGTTGTGGACAGCCTTTGACCCGATAATAAAAAACCGCCCAAAGAAAAGGGCGGTCTTTAAATAGAAAGAAAATCAGTAATTACTTTTTAACCACTCGTGATGTGAACACACCGGATGTAGTGATCATCCGTAGTACATAGACACCGATTGGCCATTGTTCGACATTAATTGACGTTTTATCGGACACGTCAAAAGCATAGACTTTCTGTCCTTGTATATTGAAGACTTCCACTTGAGCAGGAGTTGATACCTCTATTGTAAGCAGAGTAGTGGCAGGATTAGGATATATCTTTCCGATATCTGCCATCAATTCTTTGACAGAAACCTGAAAATTTCCCGGACTTCCGACATCACCCTCCGTAGAAGTGTAGGCCCCGTTTACTCCATTGACTGAGAGACCAAGGTTTGTACCGGCAGTATCGAAGTTAAATGTGAAGCCAGGAGTACCGTTGGTCCAGGCTGAGCGCATGATTTCACGTCCGAGAGAGTCATAAATGACTACGAGGTCTGAAGCTGTACCAAGTCCAGGGAAGCCGCCGGTGCCTGAAAACTGATCCCGGCAAAGGATCTGAACTGCATTGGCTGGCATCTTCCACATGGTAGCAAAATCTGCCTTGTTTGCCTGTAATCCGTGCCAGACGACTATCGCCTCATTGGGTGCGATTGTAATTCCGTTTGGAAATATATTGACTCCCGGCCGAAGCTTGTCGTCATCCCATGAAAATCCGTTAAGGGATACAGGGGTATTTCCGTAATTGATGATTTCAAACCAGTCTCCGTTGAGGTTGGTATTGGTACTTACGGAGTTAAACATTACTTCGCTGACATAGAGTTTTGGCAGCGGAATGTTTACAGTCGGAATAAGATCTTCTTTGTAGCGAGGCTGAATCTGGTAACCTCCTACGAATGGTGGATTGGGACCTGCGAACTGGCTGCCATGGCCGCGCAGGGTAAATGGGCCAGTAGGTGCAGGCTCATTGTTGAGCGTAGTCCATTGGTTGATTCGGAGTAGAAAAGTGTCTGTACCATTCGTCACATTTACATTGAGCCCGGTGGTGCTGGGTGTCTGCCACTGGGCAGGGTCTACTAAGGTGAGGTTTTGTAATTCAATAATCCGACCTTCTTCATTCTCCCCGATTTGCGTGACTACTACAGGAGCAGGGAGAGGATTATTGGTAGAAATTATGGTCAATGAATCTGGTTCGAATTGAAAAAGACCTCTGAATTGGGAAACTTTTCCTACCAGTCTCAGACGCTGACCTTCCACCGGCACAAAGGAACCCAGCGCAGGACCAACCCTTCTGACCATGCAGCCTGCTGTATTATTGTCATTTACCAACCAAAACTGGGCACCTTGCTGCGTAGGACTGAGCAGGTTACCTCCTGACACGATACCTTCTATTCTGCAGTACACATTAAGCGAATCAAGTACACCCTGAGCATTGACACTTCTGAGCTGTGCTATGTTGTAGGTGGGAATGGTCGTGGGAGGTGGAGCAGTAGCCGCCTGAATATCTGATGCGCGACGCGGTTGAATTTGATATCCTGAAGTAAACGGAGATGTATTGTCAAATTGGTTTCCATGACCTGTGACAGTGAAGAAGCCTACCGGCTGAGCTGTGCCTGATGCGGTAGTATTTCCATTGATACGGAGCGTGAAGGTATCTCCTACAGTATTATACACGGTGGCGTTAAACGATCCGGACATGTTCCAGGTGGAAGTCGCAGTAAGTTGAAGACTGTCAATCCTGATAAGCCGTCCTTCCGTGCTTTCGTCCGGCTTGTTGACGATTGCGGGGTTAGGAAGGGCATTGTTTTGGGAAAGAATAATAATAGTATCTACCGAAAATTGAATTAGACCGTTAAATTGCCCTACCGTCCCGGTGATGCGAAGCAAATCACCCTCAGTGACTGTGTACGAATTGTAATTGGTCTGACGCACCAATAGACCGGCATTATTATTTGGACTTATAAACCAAAACTCGACCCCTCCTTGTGCCGGTGTACGGAGATTACCTCCTGACACCAGACCCTCAATGCGGCAATTTACGCCGAGTGAATCCGCTACACCACTGGCATTTACACCTTTGAGTGCAGCTATGGGATAAATCGGCAATCCGGAAGTTGCTTGTTGTGAGCTGGTGATAGAAATATCATCCAGGCGAATTCTTGGGCGCGTGCCCGAACCCGTACCGGTCTGATAGTACACCCAGCGCACTTGCACAAGAGGCTGATTGTTGCAAGCAGAAGGAAGAGTAGCCGTGATGATGGCAGAATCATTTGCCGTGGCCGATGATGTGTAGAAAGCATTCGGGACACTGATAAAATTGCTGGTCGTATCCAATCTGTATTGTAACCTGAGTCTAAATACCCGCGCATTGGCACCGCCATCGCCCGGCACTAAAGTCTGCGCCAGAAAGCTAACCTGGATATTTTCACGTCCTGTTGCATTTAGTGCTGCCACAGCGCTGCCCACAAATCTCGTCGGGGAAGCACTGCCTGATGTACAGTTATCCCACAAAGCAGAACCAGTCGCCAAAAACGAGATGCCATTGGCGCCTTCGCCAATTATTCTGTTGCGCTGTGTCAGGTTGTATGCGCAATCCCAAGGGGCAGTACCGGGTGCAGTGCTGTCGTAAGTGGCAGCTGTAGGATCTGTACTGAAATAAAACATCATATTGGCCGGATAAGTATTTGCCGGTGAAGCAGAAGGCCACTGATTGAATGTGAAATTTCCGCTGCTCAGATTAAAGGGAGTCGGCTGTTGAGCATTTGCGGTTAAAACTGAGATCAAAAAAAGAGCTAGTAAATTGTTTTTCATTTTTTTACTATAATTTTTTACAAAGTACAACATAAAAATTTTGATTGCTCCTGCCCTTAACACAAACGTAAAAACCATTGCAAAATCTTAGGCATTTATTAACTATTTAATATTGTCCTACATTATTGGGGGGCTGCAGAATTTCCTTTTCATCCGAGGAGAATGGATATTGCTTTTTACATAGCATCAAAGTCATCTACCCTCTAAGGGTTGTACATTTGCGCGCAACCTCACATGTTGCATTATGGACCTAGGAAAGATATTGTACGAAGGATATACCTACGATGACGTTCTGCTCGTGCCTGCCTATTCAGAAATTCTCCCCAGGGAGGTAGATATCAGCACAAAGTTTACACGAAATATTTCGCTTAAAGTGCCCATTGTCAGTGCTGCTATGGACACAGTAACAGAGTCGTCCATGGCCATCGCCATAGCCCAGGAAGGCGGCATCGGTGTATTGCATAAAAACATGTCCATCGAACAGCAGGCCATCGAGGTGCGAAAGGTAAAACGCGCCGAAAGCGGGATGATCATCGACCCGGTGACCCTAAGACCGGATGCCAAAGTGCTTGAGGCTAAAAAATTGATGAGCGAATACAAAATCGGTGGCATTCCAATTGTGGATGAAAACAAACATCTAATCGGGATTCTCACCAACAGAGACCTGCGATTTGAGAACGATGATTCCAAAATCGTAGGTGAGGTTATGACCCGCGAACGACTCGTCACTGCAAATGAAAATACAAGCCTGGAGGAGGCCGAGTCCATATTGCAATTTCACAAAATCGAAAAACTTCCTATTGTAAATAAAAATGGCATACTGGTAGGTCTGATCACCTACAGAGATGTGAATAAGCTCAAAATTAAACCTAATTCCTGCAAGGACAAACTCGGCCGCCTCCGTGTGGCAGCGGCCGTGGGTATCACACCGGACATTCTGGACCGCGTAGATGCTTTGGTGGCCTCCTTTGTGGATGCGATCGTGATTGATACTGCGCATGGACACTCCAAAGGAGTAGTGGACGCCCTGAAAAAAGTAAAAGCAAAGTATCCGGAGCTGGATGTAGTCGTCGGCAACATAGCCACTCCTGAGGCAGCCCGGTATCTGGTAAATGCGGGAGCAGATGCTGTGAAAGTTGGTATCGGGCCGGGATCAATATGTACTACCCGGGTGGTGGCGGGCGTGGGATTTCCTCAGCTCAGTGCGGTGATGTATGTGGCAGAGAGCATTGCCGATACAGATGTTCCGGTCATTGCCGACGGTGGGATCCGCTACACAGGTGATATTGTCAAGGCCCTGGCTGCCGGCGCTGATTCGGTCATGCTCGGATCGATGCTTGCCGGCACGAAAGAAGCTCCCGGCGAAACTATCATCTATGAAGGTCGTAAATACAAAACCTACCGTGGCATGGGCTCCATCGAAGCCATGCAATCAGGGTCTAAAGACCGTTATTTTCAAGACGTAGAAGACGATGTCAAAAAACTTGTCCCCGAGGGCATCGTAGGGCAGGTTCCCTACAAGGGCGAATTATCCGAGGTGGTCTATCAGTTTATCGGTGGTCTTAGAGCAGGAATGGGGTATTGCGGGGCAAAAAATATTGAAACCCTCAAAAAAACTGCCCGGTTTGTACGCATCACACAGGCAGGAGTTACCGAAAGCCATCCGCACAATGTCATCATCACGCGTGAAGCCCCCAACTACAGCAGATAATTACCACTAAATCTATATTTGCCCAAAAACTTAATCAATCACTATGTTTAAAAGTAGTCTGGTTAAAGGTATATGCATTGCAAGTATAACCTTTTCGGCTTATTCTCAAAAAACAACTGACCCACTTTTTACAATCGATAATGAACCTGTTTTCGCGGATGAATTTTTAGCAATCTATCAGAAAAACAGAGAGATCGGCCAGCAGATCGACCCCAAAAGTCCCGAAGAGTACCTCAGAATGTACATTGACTTCAAACTGAAAGTCAGGGAAGCACGCGCCCAAGGTTTAGATACACTCGAAAATTTTCGAAACGAATTCAGGAGTTATCGCGCATCCCTGGCAAAACCTTATTTTACGGACAATACCGTGAATGAATCGCTGATCAGGGAAGCATATGAGCGTATGCAAAAAGATATCCGGGCAGGTCATATCATGCTCGAGCTGCCGCAAAACGCAGCTCCATCCGATACAGTCCGGGCGTACAATGAGATTATGAAAATCCGACAAGATATACTCTCCGGCAAGACAACATTTGAAGAGGTTGCTCGACGTCTGTCCAAAGACACCTATAGTGCCCAGAATGGTGGGGATTTGGGATTTTTTACCGTTTTCAATATGGTTTATCCCTTTGAATCGGCAGCCTACAATACGCCCATCGGTCAGATATCCATGCCTGTAAGAACCCAGTTTGGTTATCACCTGATAAAAAAATATGAGGAGCGACCCGCCCGTGGTCAGGTAGAAGTCGCCCATATCATGATCGCTGTGGATCCGAAAAGCGACTCAGCAGCTGTAGCAGAAGCGCAAAAGAAAATTTATGAGATTTTTGAGCGCATCAAAAGTTTTGAATCCTTCGATGCACTCGCCCGCCAATATTCTGACGACAAAGCCTCAGCCAGAAACGGAGGCAGACTCCCCCCGTTTGGCATAAATGTCATGGTTCGGGAGTTTGAAGACAAAGCCTTTAGCCTCACTGTGCCATCGACCTACACCGAGCCCTTCAGAACCCAATATGGATTTCACATTGTTCAGCTGATTAAGCGCTACCCGATCCCCTCTTTTGAAGAGGCGAGAAAAGAATTGGAAGCCAAAGTACAACGAGACGGACGCGCGAATCTGAGCAAAGAAGCCGTTTTACAACGTTTAAAAAGAGAGAACAATTACACAGAATACCCAAAAAACATTCAGGCCATTGTCAAATATCTCAAGCCTGAATACTTAAAAAATGAATGGACACCTGAGAATTACAGCAGAAAAATGAATAAACCTATATTTACGTATGCAGGCAATACATTCACACAATCTGACCTGATCGATTTTATGCTGCTCAATCAGGCACAGGATGCTAAGAGCGAAACCCTGGAACGAGAAGTTTGGAAGAATTTTAGTCGATTTACGGAAAGTTACATATTCTCGTACGAAGACAGCCGGCTCGAAGAAAAATATCCCGAATTCAGGTATCTGGTCAATGAATACCGCGATGGAATTCTGTTGTTTGAAATTATGGAAAAAGAAGTCTGGGGAAAAGCTCTGAAAGACTCAGCCGGCCTCATGGATTTCTTTAACAAGCACCGGCAGCTTTATCAATGGAATGAACGCATGAATGCTACGATTGTAAAAGTCACCACAGACGCTGTGGCAAAACAGGTAGAGAGGGATCTAAGAAGACGCATTCCCATCGACACCATTGCAGCGCGTGCCAACAAGATCAATCCTCTGGAAGTTTCATTCGAAAGAGGTCTCTTCGAAAAGGGAACTCATCAAATCGCAGATATAGTCTGGGGCCGAAACGGCCTCTACAGGCTGCCTGACAAAGAAGATGGACGAACCGTAATCGTGGATATCCACAAATATCTGCCTTCCGGGCCTAAAACTTTTGAAGAAACCAGAGGAGCAGTCATCACCGACTATCAGAATTATCTGGAACAAAAGTGGCTTGAATCTCTTCGTGCCCGCTATCAGGTAACTCTCAACCAGGATGTGTTTCAGTCGATTGTCAATCAGCTGTAATGTCCCAAACACCTCTGTTATTCATTTTAAGCATTCTGCAGGCTGTGATGGTAGTATCCATTACAGCCTGTTCAGATTTTTTAAAGCCCAAAAATGAAACACCTTCAGACAGAAGAATACCTATCGCCAGATATAAAAACGAATACCTCTACCTAAGCGACATTTCAGAGTCTCTGACCGGTGCCGAAAACAAAAGTGACAGCCTCGATATCATCAACCGAATCGCTCAAAACTGGCTCAAAAACAAAGTGCTGATCGATAAAGCAATGCTGAATCTCGGTGATGAAATCAAAAAATTTGAAAAACAGATCGAAGACTACAGAAGAGATTTGATCATTTATGCGTATGAGCAAGCTTATATCAATCAAAATCTTGACACCAATATTTCACAAAATGAAATAGTTGAATACTACCAAAACAACAAAAACAACTTTCTGCTAAGAGAAAATATTGTGGTATGCGACTATGCAATTTTTCCGAAATCGACGCCGAAGATTGCAGACATCCGAAAGTATTTTTTTTCTGCTAAAACTAAAAAGGAGATTGCCCAGGTAGAAGAGGCTGCCCTCAAGTATGCACGAGTGTATGCTTACGGTGATACCAGCTGGCTTAGCTTACCTGAAATTGTTAAAATCATACCTTTCGTGTCTGAGGCATTAATTTCAGTAGCGAGCCCCAAACAATTCGTATTTGAGGACGAGGCTTTTATTTATCTGCTTCACATTCGTCAAATAAAAACTAAAAATTCTCCAGCTCCTTTGGACTATGTATCCGAATCCATTCGAAACACTCTTTTGAATACAAGAAAACTGGAACTGCTGAGTCGATTGGAATCCAATTTGCTCAACCAGGCATTGCAACAGAATTTAATAGAAATCATCGTTACCGATAATACACACGAGCAGTAGAATGATGCACAACAAATTTTTGAATCTTTCCATCGTCTTTTTGAGTCTTTTAGGGATTGGACTGATGCCCACAAAACTCTTTGCACAAAAGAAATCCGTCATAGACGGAATAGCAGCTGTGGTGGGCAGCCGCATAATACTTAAAAGTGAAATAGAAGCTGCCCATGACAATCTGGTACGTCAAGGTCAGTTGGAGAATACAAAGGAGGACATGTGTTCTGTATTTGAAGACCTTCTCCTGGAAAAACTGCTCATCCACCAGGCTGAAATAGACTCGGTGGTCGTCACAGAGGAAGAAGCAGATGCCAATATGGAAAGACGAATACAAATGATCGTGCAGCAAATCGGATCAGTTCAGAAACTTGAAGAATTTTATAAAAAATCTATTATAGAGATTAAAGAAGAAATGAGTGAAATGATCAAAGACCAATTGACCGCAGAAAAAATGCAGCGAAAAATCACAGAAAAAATTGAAGTGACTCCAACAGAAATCATCGAATATTTTTACTCAAGACCCCCGGATAGTCTGCCGATCGTAAATGCAGAAGTAGAGCTTTCACAGATTGTCATCTATCCCAAAATTCGCAAGGAAGCCAAACAAGACGCCATCGAACGATTAAAAAGACTCAAAGAGCGCATCGAAAGGGGAACCTCATTTGCATCCATGGCTGTGCTCTACTCCGAAGATCCGGGATCAGCCAAAAACGGAGGAGAATACCGCGGGATAAAAAGAGGTCAGTTTGTAAAAGAATTTGAAGCCGTAGCCTTCAACCTGAGAAAAGGCGAAATATCAGACCCCTTTGAGACAGAGTACGGATTTCACATCGTACAGCTCCTGGCCAGGAGGGGGGAAGAATTGGACCTTCGCCATATCCTTATCAAGCCCAAAATAGACGATGAAGACCTCGAAGAAGCCAGCAGAAGCCTCGACTCAATCCGAACACTGATTATCGAGGGAGTTCTCAACTTTGAAACAGCTGCAGAGCGATTCAGCATGGATGAAAACACAAAGTTTAACAAAGGCTTGTACATAAATCCGTACACCCTGGATCCCGCCTGGGAGCTGGGCAATTTGGAACGCGATATATTCACCGTCGTTCAAAATCTCAAACCCGGACAGATTTCGGAGCCGGTCTTTTTTCGGAAACCGGACGGCAAAGAAGGTTTTAGGATAATTCGGCTTAACAAACGCACCGAAGCCCATAAATTGAACCTCCAGGACGATTACAATAAAGTAAAACAATTGGCCCAGATGGAAAAACAAAATAAAGTGCTCAAGGCATGGATCGATCGAAAACTTCAAACAACCTATGTCAGAATCAATCATAATTATTACAACTGTTCTTTCACAAACAACTGGGTAAAAAATTTAGCAACGAATGAGTGATCCCAAAGAAATCCAGGAGGCAAAAGCCATTATCGAAAAATTCAGGGTACTGAAAAACGAAATTTCAAAGGTAATTATTGGTCAAGAAGAGGTCGTCGAGCAACTTTTAATCTGCATTCTGTGCCAGGGTCATTCACTTCTCGTCGGGGTACCAGGACTTGCCAAAACACTACTCATCAATACCCTGGCTAAATCTCTCGGGCTTCAGTTTAATCGCATACAATTTACACCGGACCTGATGCCCTCGGATATAATCGGCGCTGAAATTCTCGATGAAAACAGGAGATTTAAATTTATACCAGGCCCTGTATTTGCCAATGTCATCCTCGCAGATGAGATTAACAGAACGCCCCCAAAAACTCAATCTGCACTGCTGGAGGCCATGCAGGAAAAAGCGGTGACCGCTTCCGGTCAGCGCCATAAACTACCACTTCCCTTCTTTGTACTGGCCACTCAAAACCCCATAGAGCAAGAAGGTACATATCCCCTTCCCGAAGCACAACTCGATCGATTTATGTTTAACATCGTGCTGGACTATCCAAACCGTATGGAAGAAATTGAAATCGTAAGACGGACTACCTCGGATGTGCTCCCGACACCTGAAGTGGTATTTACGGAAGAAAACATCTGGCAATCCTCCTCCATCATCCGGCAACTGCCAGTCTCAGATTTCATTTATGAATACAGCATCGACTTGGTGCGCAGAACCCGTCCCACCAATGAAAAATCACCTGAAATAACCAAAAAATACCTTAACTGGGGCGCGGGACCACGAGCATCGCAATACTTGGTAATGGCTGCCAAAGCCTATGGTTTCATTCACGGAAAATTTACCCCCGACGTAGAAGATGTTCAAAAAATGGCGCTACCAGTTCTTCGCCACAGAATTGTCCGAAATTACCAGGCAGAGGCCGATGGATTAGGAACGGACGACATCATTCGCAAGCTTTTCTAAACCAGAATCAGATATCCGAAATTAACTTTTCGGCAAGGGACCGAATCGCTTCTCTGGCTGGAGTTTGTTTCAACCAAATGATATCGGGCACTTTTTTGTACCAAGTGATTTGCCTTCGTGCATACTGCCGGGTATGTGCCTTGATTTGTTCGATGCATTCGTCTCTCGATAATTTACCATCCATCATATCAAAGATTTCTCTGCATCCTACGGTTTGCAGAGGTGTGAGTCCCCTTTGAGAATACAGCGGCATAACCTCTTCAAAGAGGCCTCGCGCTATCATGCCCTCTACTCGTAGATTGATTTGGCGGTGCAGCCATTGTCTATCTGGATTTATCCCCAGAAAGACCGTTCTGAAGTTCTTTACAGAGGTGTGATCCTTCTTTAAATATCCTGAGTAGGGTCTACCGGTGTGGATACACACTTCCAAAGCCCGGATCAGCCTGCGGTGGTTGGAGAGATCTACTCTTTGGTAATAGTCCGGATCGAGGCGCTTGAGCATCTTTTGCAGCGATATTATCCCTTGAGTTTGCCAGATCACCTCCAGCGAATTTCGTAATTCCTGCGGGGCCGATGGAATATTGTCAAGACCTTCTATCCAGGCTTTTGCATACATTCCGCTGCCACCCACAGCAATACAAACATCCGATATCTCAAAAACCTCTGAAAGGATTCTGTCAGCCATGAGTGCAAAATCTGCGGCATTCAGCGGTTCGGAGATACTCCGAAATCCAATACAGTGATGGACAGCTTTAGATAGCTGCTCTGATGTGGGCTGAGCCGAAACGACGGGAATTTCTCTGTAAAACTGACGTGAGTCGTATGAAATGATTTGTGTATCAAAATATTGGGCCAACCGTATGGCCAGATCGGTCTTGCCGGAGGCCGTCGGCCCCCCTATCACAATTAATGTTTTCAAATCATATTCATATTTTTTTTAAGATCCAATCACTCCTTTGAAAATATCGCGACGAGGAGTGATGGCCAATACTGGAATCTCAGAGTGATATAGTACATCTTGTACATCTGTACCCAGCAGCCGGGTGGCCAGATCAGGCTCTTCTCCCTCTTCCGTGATGGCGAGAATGTCCCCATTATTTTGATAGGCGAATTCTAATAGTTTTTCTATTTTATCGCGATTAGAGTCGATCTCTCTGAAATGTACCTCATGATTGATCCCCGCCTCTGTAAAAAACTGATCAAGTTGTTTTAGAATGACAAGTAGTTTAGACTTCTCTTCATCCCCGACAAAAAGACCTATCAGCGATACAGTTGCGTTAAAGAGTCTTGCATAATGTGCAACCGTCGGTGTTTTTTCGCGTGACTTTACATCTACATAGACAGGAAAGATAATTTTTTTTACAGCTTCCGGATTCTTTGTTCCTTTTACTACCAATACAGGTGGCTGCACAGCCGTAACGGTGCGGTATGCATTGGATCCTAAAAATTTCTTCTTGAAATTAGTTGGTTTACCATTAGTTCCCATCACGACCAGGTCAGCATCAATAAGCTCTGTGGTCTTGGCAATTTCTTCATAGACAGTACCTTTAGCAATGAGGTATTCCACCTCCAGACCGGAAGAGTTTCGCGTTTCGATAGCAAGTTGCTCTAATTTTTCTTCCAAAGTAGCTCTGATTTTAGCTTCTGTTTGGCTGTCTTCACTAAAAAGACGATTCAAAAATCCCGGATCTTCGATCACGCTTAGCAGGTAAAGTCTGGCGTTCATGGCTTTACCAAAAATTTTTGCTTGTTCGAGGGCAAGTAAACTTTGGTCTGAAAATCCGATTGGCACAAGTATTTTAGAGTTTTTTGCGGTATTCATTCGTTTTTTATTCAAAATTAAGTGGCCAAATTATGCAATTATTTTATTTTATTCTGAATTGTTTTAAGGCTCATTTGGTGAAATTTTTTTTTAAAAAATCCGAAACACAGCACCGGTTTCTGTAGCTGGCGTTTTCACTAAAGATGACTAATACCTGATAAAAGTCGATTCAAATAGCTATTTGTAACTTTCATATGGGGCACCCTTTCAGTGACTCACTGGGTACACACGAGCTCCAGATCATTTTATTATCTTTTTCTTTTAAATAAAAGCATGAGTTTTTTATCTAATCGGAATAATTCCGGAGAGATAAGATGAAAAATTGTTCAGACGAAGGTAATATTACAGATTTATAACATAAACAGCGCATCTGTAGCCGGACTTCTTAATACAGTCCCTCAGAAAATAACACTGAAGAATAATTTTCACAAACTCTGATGGCTGTACACCTTGAGGAGCAAAGAACCTGAGCCGGATAAAATTAAGAATGGTGTATTTTATACACTTACATTAACTATTTGAAAATAAATTTTTTAGGTCTGTCTTCGTCGAAAATTGTCATGTAAAGACGATATTTGCAATATTTATAACCGTTTAAAAACATCGTTGGAAATGTCAAAAACAAGAATTACCGTAGCAAAAGGAGATGGCATTGGGCCTGAAATAATGGATGCCACATTAAAAATCATCCTGGCAGCAGGAGCACAAATTGAAATTGATGAAATAGAAGTAGGTGAAAAAGTCTATCTGGCAGGAAATACGGCCGGTATATCCAAAGAATCCTGGGATATCATTATTCGCAACAAAATATTTCTGAAAGCCCCCATTACTACTCCCCAAGGCGGAGGGTACAAGTCTCTGAACGTCACAACACGCAAAACCCTCGGACTCTATTCTAATGTGCGCCCATGCCGCAGCTTGCATCCCTTTGTGCAGACCAAGCATCCTGTGATGGATGTTGTCATCATAAGAGAAAATGAAGAAGATCTATACGCCGGAATCGAACATCAGCAAACGGACGAAGTAGTACAATGTCTCAAGTTAATCAGTCGTCCGGGCTGCGAAAAAATCATTCGCTACGCATTTGAATATGCCCGCGCCTATAACCGCAAAAAAGTGACCTGCTTTACAAAAGACAATATCATGAAGCAAACGGACGGTTTGTTTCACAAGGTATTTGACGAAATCGGACAGGAATATCCCGATTTGGAAAAAGAGCACTGGATCATCGATATCGGTGCAGCCAAACTCGCCGATACACCAGAGGCATTCGATGTCATTGTAATGCCGAATCTGTACGGGGATGTTCTCAGTGATGTGGCAGCCCAAATTACCGGTTCGGTGGGTCTTGCAGGTTCTGCCAATATTGGTGACGAGTATGCTATGTTTGAAGCCATTCACGGATCAGCTCCACGTAGAGCAGGCCAGAATGTTGCTAATCCTTCAGGACTACTTCAGGGTGCAATCCTGATGCTGATACACATCGGACAAGGGGATGTGGCCGAACGTGTACAAAATGCATGGCTCAAAACCCTGGAAGACGGCATTCACACATATGATATATATAAAGAAGGTGTCAGTAAAGCTAAGGTCGGGACAAGCCAGTTTGCCGATGCTGTAATCGAGAGACTGGGCCAAATCCCCAAAACCCTTAAAGCCGTAAGTTTTAAAGCCGGAACTGCATTCAAATTGCCCAAATACGAGCGCAAGTCACCCGCTAAAAAGGATTTGGTCGGTGTAGATCTCTTTGTACACTGGCCGGGTTTCAATCCCAATGAAATCGGCAAAAAACTTGAAACGCTGAATAATGGTAATGTATATCTCGATATGATCACCAATCGCGGTGTAAAAGTTTATCCAGATGGTTTTGAGGCTACGTTTTGCACCGACCACTGGCGCTGCCGGTTTAAGACCAATAACGGCAAAAACATGACAAAAAATCAAATCATTGATCTGCTGACCAAAGCCGAGGCTGCGGGCATCGACGTTATTAAAACAGAAAATTTGTATTACTTCAATGGCGAACGGGCATTCTCATTAGGCCAGGGTCAATAATTCTTCTTACTCAGTCATTAAATAAATACCCGACCAGGTCGGGTATTTTTTATTTCAAGCAAAGCATCAGAAATAAAAACCCCGGCCTTGCGGTATACATGCCGGGGCTTTTGCGGAGTTTGCCATCAACCCAAAAATGCTGTTACATGCGCATGACTGTGGTAGATTTTTTCAAACGTCCACTGCGAACCGTAATGATGTAGCTTCCTGCTGTGAGATCGGCAGTGCCAAGACGGTACTGATTGAGTCCTTGTGCGCATTCGATACCTTGGATAAATTTTACTCTGCGGCCGGTGATATCTGTCACCTCAATGCTGGTACGGCCTTCTACGGGGAGATCAAAGATGATATTGGTGTAGTCTGATGCAGGATTCGGATATGCAGAGATGCCCTTGTCGCCCGCAGCAGTGGCTATGTCTCCGGCACCTTGCTTGTGGATAAATGCAACTTGTTCAATCATCATGCTAATGGCGCTGTACTGTGCTGACTCTCCGGTGATGGTCCATGTGATAGCAACCAGGTCGCTGGGATCAAACTCATCTCCGAGGCTGGATTTAAGGTCTTCAAAACGAATTTCATACACCTCTTTTACAGGACTCAGTGTGATGGTAGTGCGGTATTGCTCACTCCAGTTTTTGATGGATTTTTTTGGAAGAGTAACTACAACTTTTACTTCGCGAGTAGCGCTTGCTGTGAAGCGTATAGCATTGTATTCGTTGAGTTCAAGAGTGCGGTTGGCGCCGGGACGAAGTGTGCGATAGATGGAAAAGTACTCTTTTACAAGACCTCCGGCCATTGCTGACCTCTCCAATACCAGACCTTCAGAGGCAGAAGATTGGTTTTCGGTGGTTTGGAAAACCGGCTGAAGCAGGCCTCCTTGTTCATAATCAATGCCCCACATTCCATCTGCTACATAAAGCTGGTCGCGGCCACCTGAGACATTGTTTACAATTGAAAATCCTGCATCAAACAGATAACCCATTGGTACTTCTACATAGCTGATCTCAGAGGCCGGAATACCATACTGAAAGAAGAGAGGCTGACGGCCCTGATTTTCGTGACGTGTAATACTGCCATCAATGAGCAGATCTGTAGCTGATACGGTATTGCGTACTTTGAGAGCGAGCTTGCCGTTGATGTAGCGACCACTTTCTACCCAAACAGTAGGGATGATGGCAGGTGACTGATTTAAAAAGTGTATGCTGCCGTGAAGTCTGATGTTGGCAAGTATATCTTCTACGAGTTTAACAGTGAGGTGAGAAGAGACTGCCCAAACCTGAAGGTTAAAAACCCGTTCAGAACCTTGTGGGCGATATTCAGTAAGATTCCAACGGTTATCGATTGAAAAAGAGCCATCGGTATTTTGGTACACTACAAAGGATATGTTGTAGTCTATATCACCGTTTTCCTGAATCATTTCTGCCATGATAAACGGATGGCCTGCAGCCTGAATGTGGAAGATTCTTGGAATAGCTGCACCATTGAGACGATCACATACCACTTTGGTATGTTCATAGACTTCGCCAGCAGGTGTTTCGATGCCGAGGATAGAACCGATACGGCGACTTCCTGAGCGGAAGTAGTCGAGGCTGTAAATGTCCAGAGCGTTGGTAATATTCATCAGATCTTTTGGTGTAACCACACGTCCAGTTGTATTTTCAGGTCCATTGGCCGGAAGCAGATCACTAAGAGAAAGGCCGTTTCTACCTGCTAGCAAGGACCCTTCATCTGCTTTTAAGGGAAGAGATTCAACATGAGTATAAAACTGATGACGACCTGACTTAAGGCGATTGAAATTGCGTTGGTTGATTGCTGCTGACATAGAGCCGTGGCTTTCGATACCTCCGTCGTTGCCACCACTGGCGCATTGTGTGGTAATGTTAACGGAAGCAAAGTTGTTTACAGGATTGTTGTCGGGCTGTACAGAGCTGATGTATTCTGCAGTCAAAAGACCTGAACCATTAGCTTTGGCAGTGAGCACCAATGTAAAGGTCTGTCCCGGATTGATAAAAGGGATGGTGACCACACCGGTGGAAGGGGTGAAGGTGAAACCTGAAGCCACATGGGAAATGTATTGGAGTGAATCGGGAAGATTAATCTGAAATATGGCATCAGCCGTGGGGATGGTAGTTGACAGATTTGTAAACTCAAAGGTGAAAGTCACATTGTTTCCAGCGTCAGGAGCACTGTTGTCTACAGAAGCAGTCACGGCAAGATCTACAGGACACTTTACCGAATTAACATCAGCGGAAGCTGACTGACCACTAATTGTCCAGGTAGCCGAAGTGGTAAATGCTACTTTCAAGGCTCCGGAAACCGTGCCTGGGAGAAATGTCGTGGGCAGTGTGCCGAGTACAGTACCTCCGGATACCTGATTGTTGGATCCGGCATTGATAGTAATGGGAGCATTGGTAGTATTGGTGTACGAAAAGGTAGCTATATACACGCCATTTTCGTCCAGGTAGATGCACTCCAGGGAGGGAAACAGGGCGATCGGCTGAGTACCTACAGTAGCAGAATTACCAAATTCAGATGTGTTCCCGTTTGATGTAGAGAGAGCAGTCAGCAGAGTGCCAGCATTTACTGATGCGGGTTTCGGAAGTATGAAGTGAAAGCGGTTTGTCATATCCTGACCCACCACAGTGCCAAGCACTGCTCCAGGACCGTAGGAGCCGGTTGTAGCGTCATTGTCATCTGCTGAACCTTCAGTAAAAATTCCTAAAGGCTCGACACCCTGAGGAAAAACAGCGCCTGTAAACAGATCACCTATATATAATTCGACCTGAGCACCCGGGCGCGCAAATCCTTTGACGTGGAGCATGCCTCCTTGAATGTATGCCTGGTCAATAACCGGGAAATTGTGTAGCTCATTACCGCCGTTGTCAGCATCATTTACATCGTTAAGTGTGTAGAAGGGTGCTGTACCGCGGAGGTTGTTCTCTCCGGGAGCGTTCAGATTGATGGCAATATTGTTTGTTTTTGGGAAAGAGCCCACCTGGTAGTTGCCATTGTCTTTGAAGCGGTTGGATTGCATGGTATTGTACACAGCATCTGTAGTGACCATAATCCCGGCACCGTGGTTTGCGTAGATGTTGTTGTTGTGGATGTTGTTGTTGTGGCCATACACGCGGATCCCGCTGTTTTCGACGCGTAACTGTCCACTGTTGAAGATCGTATTGTAGCGAATGATGTGATTACCGGTGGCATTGTGCAGATCAATGCCATTGGCGCCGGCAGCATACATTGCATTTTTTTCCACAACGAAATCAGATGATTTGTAAGCAATGTCGATATTATCACAGATTACGTTAACACGACCGTTGGCTGCAAACTCATTGCCGCGAACTTCCCAGCCGGAACACTGATAATTAAAATATGCTCCCATAGATCCTGCAAATGCAATGATGTTGTCTTTTAGTTTACCGTTTTTTACATCAAAGGCAACTACGTTGTTACCGGCCGTTTTTTCTTTGTTTGAGGCAGGTATGGCCAGGGTATGATTCATTGAACCAAGTACGTTGCTTTCAATGACAGCGCCATCTGCGCCGGCGAGTAAGACGATATTTCCGTCGTTGTTTGTAAAATTGAATCCAAAACCTGCAATGCCAAGTCCACGGATAGTCACATTTTTTGCAGCAATGGTAATTCCACGCTGAAGATTGGTATCGCGGGGTATAATTCTGATTTCAGGTACGGGGATTAAAGCTGTTGTACCACTTGCAGGATATCCTGTTTGTATTGCGGAACCAATTAATCCTGTATTGGCAGGGGTCTGATTGGTTTTTTGAGAATATCCGTCTACCACCAGGCCCTGACGATTGATTGTGGGCAGCATGGTCGATATAGCAATGGTATAAGTGCCATGTGCAGCGTGGAAATTCGGATCAGAGGCCGGTATGCTGAATTGTATGCTTGTGATAGAAGAATTGCTGTTGGCATCTATGATAGCCTGACGAAGTGAACCCGGTCCGGCATCGTTGGTATTGGTGACCAATGCTACTTGTGCAAAGGCCGGTAAGCTAATCAAAAGGGCGATGATTCGGATGAAGGGTTTCATGGTAATTCAATTTTACATTACTGAAACCCAAACTGTGCCAAATGCAAAACCCTCATCCGGATACTCAAAAGGCAGGTTTTATTTGGTCATATAACATTGTATATCAATTGTTTATAAAAATTTTTTTGAATTTTAAAAATCTTTTAATCAAATCTCAAAAAAAAAGCAATTTTCCCTTTTTGATACTTTATTTCGTTTTTTGGAATTTTAATTTTATGCTGCTGAATAATCTTGAAATGATTAATCACTCTATGTTCTTCCCAAAAACGAAACAAAAAAAACCGGCCAATTAGCCGGTTTTTCTTTGTGTTAACTTTTCACTATTTGGTGCAATCACAGATAGTTTGTTCCAGAATATAATCTACTACTTTCACCAGATCACCGTTGCTTTCTTCATACACCTTGAGCTGCCGGTCAGCACCGGTGCCGTTTTCCATTATTTTAAGAGCAAACATGACCTCATTTCGGCATCCTAATTCATCGACCACATCATCGACAAAGTCGAGAATTTCTTCGATCAATACACGCGCCCGAACCTCCTCCTCTTTACCAAAATCAATGAGCTTGCCATCGATTCCATATCTGCCTGCGCGCCACTTATTTTCATTGATCAGAGCGCGCTGGTAGATGATAAAGCCCATATTTTGCTGGCGCAATTTGTAAATTTTTGCTACCAAAGCCTGAAACAATGCAGTAAGGCAAACAGTCTCTTCACACCGCATGGGCACGTCACAAATTCTGAATTCGATGGTATCAAAAAATGGATGAACGCGCAAGTCCCACCAAATTTTCTTGGCATTGTCGATGCAGTTGGTCTTCACAAGTAGATTTACATATCGGATGTAATCTTCATAACTGGAGAAGTAATCTGGAATCCCGGTACGTGGAAACTTATCAAAGACCTTGCTCCGAAATGATTTGAAGCCTGTGTTGCGTCCTTCCCAAAACGGAGAATTTGTGCTTAGTGCGTACAAATGCGGAAGGAAATACCGCATGGTATTGGCAATGTGCATCGCTGTTGCTTTGTTAGGCATGCCTACATGCACGTGGAGTCCAAAAATGAGGTTGCTGCGGGCGGCTTCCTGCATTTCATTGACGATTTCATCATACCTTGGATTAGGGGTGATGAGCTGCTTGCTCCAGTGTGAGAATGGGTGCGTACCTGAGCACCCTATCCTTAGCCCGAGGTCACCGGCAATATCGGACACGTTTTTTCGAAGCTTAGAAATTTCATCCCGAACCTCATGTATATCCTTACAAATGGAAGTACCTACCTCTACTACAGCCTGATGCATTTCTGCCTTCACCTTATCGTCGAGGGTCCTGGAAGCTATTTCTACAATTTTTTGTTCATGGCTGGTCAGCTCCCGGGTTTCAGGATGTACCACCATGTACTCTTCTTCTACACCGAGGGTAAACTTGGGCAGAGCCATATGCTTGGAAATTTATTAATTAAAGTATATACGTTCTACGCTTTCTTGCTTTTAGCAGCAGGTTTAGCAGCTTTTTTGGGTGATTCTGACTTTTCCATATCAGATACCGATCGCTTCACGAAATCTCCCCAAGTCAGATTCATCTGTCCGTCTCTATGTTGCTGAGCGCGCTCAATGGCATATTTAGCTGCGTGCTCGACGACCCAGTTAAAATTTTCCTGACCAACGGAGTGTACATCGGCATCCGGTGCAGGGTTACAGAAGTCGATGGCATAAGGCACTCCATCTCGAACGGCAAACTCTACTGTATTAAAATCATAACCCAGGGCATTGTTTAGTCGCAGCACATAGTCGGTAAGCATCTTTTCCATCTCCGGCGTAGGAACCTTGTCGCACACATAACGAAGGTGATGTGGATTTCGGGGTTCATAAGGCATGATTCGCACGTATTTACGACCAATGCAATAAATTCTATAGTACTCCTCAAATTCAATAGCTTCCTGAGCCATCATCACCAGTTGGCCTGTCTGATGATACGCGTGAAAAACTTCATCGACATTATTGACCTTAAACACGCTTTTCCAGCCCCCTCCCGCATGAGGTTTCATAAAAATTGGGAAACCAAGATAATCAAATATCTGCTGCCAGGACAACGGGAATGCAAGATTTGTAAACGAGGCATCCGTAGTATCATCCGGCCGAGCAAAGCTGGGCAGAAGCACTGTCTTGGGTACGGGCACCCCTGCAGCTATAGCGATGCTGTTGTTGATGAATTTTTCGTCGGCACTCCACCAGAAAGGATTATTGATGACAGCCGCGCCAGCTGCGGCAGCATTTTTAAGATATGATCGATAGAAGGGTACGTCCTGAGAGATCCTGTCGATGATGACTGCATAAGGCGTACCGACAGCCTGCTGTACGACATCTACACTTACAGGTTCGGCTGTGATTCCATCCACATTCATTTCATTTACGCGATCGATGAAGGCCTTGGGAAAGGACCTTTCCATGCCAAAAAGAATACCTATTTTTTTCATAGAGATTGGAAAATTTAATCAAATTTAGACCTGAGAATTGACAATCATAGATAAGTAATGGGGAAAAATCATGCGCCACAAAGGCCAGTCGTGCACTTCACGTGCACGGATATCCAGCCAATTTCGGATACCTCGACGGCCGAGCATATCGGCCATTTCATAATTGTCTCCCAAACAAATGTCCCACTCTCCCGCACCTAGAAACACAAAGAGTTCGCGAAAGTGATCATTCCAGGCATTGGGCAGAAAATCAGGAGGATTATTAAAATATACATTGTCGTCATAGTAGCCATCGAGCCTTCCTTTGATGTTAAAGGCACCACTCATGCTGATGATGTATTTGGTTCTATCCGGATGCTTGAGACCAAAATTCATCGCATGATAGCCCCCGAAGCTACAACCCGCTACCACTACCTTGCTGAAGCCGGTTTCGTGCATAGCCCACGGAGCAAGCTCGTTGTAAATAGCAAGATCGTACCAAATGTGATTTTTGACTCGCTGAGCCGGGTGAATCTTTCGGTTATACCAGCTGAGCCTGTCTATTCCGTCGATGCAATAGACTTTAAAAAATCCTTCTTTCAGAAACCAGTCTATCGAATGAATAAGCCTAAAATCTTTGCTTTCATAAAATCGGCCCATGCTAGTCGGAAAGATGATGATGGGCATACCCTTGAAGCCGTAAGTGAGCATTTCGATGTCCATATTCAGCTCTCTGGAATACCATTTCAGGTATTTTTCGTTGGTCATAGGGAGGGTTTTAAAAACAAACTATTTCGGATGCAATAAATGAAAAAATTGCATACAAACTGAAATTCCTTAACGAATTGTTTAATAAAAATTGAAAATCCCTTAAATCAATGTCAATTTTGGTGTTTAATCTACCGGGACACCTGAAATGTTAGTCAGACCCACGTCTGCCCTACATGTTTTTGATTTCGAATTTTTACTGAATGAGACCTCAATTTTGGAAAAATCTTTCAATTGAAGCTATGGTCAGGACAGTACCTGATCTTCCGGAAAGAGCCTCGTGCGGACTATGACTCAAGACGATTTACGAAATTGGATAAGGGCAAAATATGCGGCTACAACCATACCAGCCAATGCAGATAACAGCAGAGCTGCCCAAGACCCATAAAACTGCCAAATAGCTCCTGCCAAAGTGCTGGCCAAAAGCATCGCCACGCTTTGCAAGGCAGTGAAGGTACCCAGTGCCTCCCCCAATTCATGGCCGGGTGTAATGTCAGAGATCCACGCCTTTGAAATGCCCTCAGTACACGCATAGAATCCGCCGTAGAGCACAAATGGTAGCCAAACTAACCCACTGTCAGACATCAAAGCCATGAACACATACACTCCGCCAAAGGCCACAAAGCCAGCAATGGCAACTTTTTTCTTCCCAAGCCTGTCGGCTACACCACCCACCGGCCACGCCAGAAGGGCATAAGAGAGATTAAATAGTATGTACAGCCGGATTACACCGGTATCCGTAGTCCCTAATTCCTTAGCTCTCAGCAGCAGAAACATATCAGAGCTATTAAACAGGGCAAATACAAGCAACCCGAATACAATCCGCTTGTATTCTGAATTTGCCTTTAATATGTATGAAAGTGAAGTGAAAAAGGAGGGAATCTTCGGATGCAACTTCTTCTCTGTATTCTTCTCTGAGATAAGCAATGTACAACCTACAGAGATCAAACCGGGAACAAATGCCAGGATAAAAAGCCAGAAATATTCACCCGGATACATATACAAAAATCCAAACGCCAGCAATGGTCCGACTACGGCACCCAGGGTATCCATCGACCGGTGAAACCCAAAGACCGTGGCACGCGTAGCCGGTGTAGCCTCCAGAGCCAGAAGGGCATCGCGGGCTGCTGTCCGGATTCCCTTGCCAAGTCGATCTGTAGTCCGGGAGGTGAAGATTCCGAAAGGGTGTGTCCAGATTACCAGCAGAGGTCTCGATACAGCGCTGAGTGCATACCCAATCTGTACGAAGGGAAGCCTTTTGCCCAGCTGATCAGACCATCGCCCGAAAAAACCTTTGCTTAACCCGGCCACCGCTTCTGCTACACCTTCCAATATTCCAATAAATGCGAAGGAATAGCCGATACTCTGTAAATAGAGTGGCAGCACCGGATAGAGCATCTCGCTGGAAATATCCGTGAAGAGACTCACCAGAGAGAGAATCCATACTACAC
The DNA here is from genome assembly GCA_046295455.1 of Thermaurantimonas sp. Lineage (GTDB taxonomy): Bacteria > Bacteroidota > Bacteroidia > Flavobacteriales > Schleiferiaceae > Thermaurantimonas. Next base: position 96,555 of record JBKBNI010000001.1, read on the forward strand.
GGGTGATGGCCACAGGTCTCATGCATTTGTGTGCTTTTACATATCTAAAACTACGTCTTCATCTGGCCCGCTCCGCTGCTGAGAGTATGGAAGAGGATTGGCGCTGATTTCGGCATGAAGCTTTCGGTTCCGCATGATGTCGATCGCCATCCACATCGCCTGCTTAAAACTTGTCTCATCAGCCACTCCTTTGCCGGCAATGTCATAGGCAGGGCCGTGGTCAGGTGAGGTGCGTATGACAGGTAGTCCTGCCGTGTAATTGACACCTTCATCAAAGGCCAGGAGTTTAAAAGGTATAAGTCCCTGATCGTGGTACATGCTGATGATACCGTCAAACTTCTTGTATGCTCCACTTCCAAAAAAACCATCTGCCGAAAAAGGACCGTAGGCCAATATACCGGATGCAAAAGATTTTTCGATCGCAGGAGTAATGAGAGTAACCTCCTCAAGGCCGATCAGTCCGGAATCTCCGGCATGTGGATTCAGGCCGAGAACGGCAATTTTTGGCCGACGGATGCCGAAATCCGTTTTCAGGCTCTTTTCAAACCTGCTGATGGTGCTGAGAATTCGCTCTTCCGAGAGAAAGGAGGGCACTGAGGATAAGGGCACATGTACCGTGAGAGGAGTGATGCGCAGACCCTCAGCGCAAAGAATCATTAAAGCACTACCTCCGAAATGGTGCTCAAAAAATTCGGTATGTCCGGCGAATCGAAATTCGTCACATTGGGTTACATGCTTGTTGATTGGGGCCGTCACCACGGCATCAATTTTTCCGATTTTCAGTGCTTGTACGGCTGCCAAAAGGGATTTTACCGCAAATTTTCCCACGGTGGAGTCAGCCTTCCCAAATTCCAGAGACACTTCTTCCTTCCAGGCATTAAGCAGATTTGGGCGCTTAGGATTGATCTGGTTTAAGTCCTGAATGATGTTAAAGCTAAAGTCAACAATATTCAGCGCCTTTCGGTGATATGAAACCACCTTGGACGATGCAAAAAGCACCGGCGTGCAGATTTCTGTAATCCGGTTGTCGAGCATGGTTTTGATAATAATCTCCAGGCCAATGCCGTTGAGATCACCACATGTAATGCCAATGACCGGCTTATCTGTTGTGCTCATTGACCCAAAGGTTAAAAAATTCGACTAAAAGACGTACTCCTGTCCCGGTGGCCCCTTTTCCTCTGTATGCATTTCCGCTGTCTTCGAGGAATGCCGTGGGTGCTATGTCAATGTGAATCCATGGATAAGCCGTGAAATGCTCTAAAAACTTACCTGCAGTGATGGCACCTGCCTCTCTGCCGCCGATGTTTTTCAGATCGGCAATCTGACTTTTGAGCATGTCGCGATATTCCTTCCAAAGAGGCAGCCTCACACAGCGCTCATAGGTGGTGTATCCAGCTTTTTCCAGCATGGAAAATGTGTGCTCATCTGCTGTCCCCATCACGACATTTGCATGCTTGCTCACGGCCATCACTGCTGCACCGGTGAGCGTGGCAAGATCTATGGCTAAAGCAGGTTCATACTTTTTGGCGTATGCCAATGCATCTGCCAGGATCAGGCGCCCTTCAGCATCTGTATTGAGCACCTCTACGGTGGTTCCGTCGTACATGGTGATGATATCGCCGGGAGTTATTGCATTCTCTCCGGGGCGGTTGTCCGTAGCGGGAATCAATCCAACGAGGTAGACCGGCATCTCAAGTGAGGCTACCGCTTCGAAAGTCCCAAGCACTGCTGCTGCTCCGCTCATATCACTCTTCATGCTGTCCATGGAGCCGGGCGTTGGCTTCAGGCTTAAACCTCCGGTGTCAAACATGACCCCCTTCCCAACGAGTACGATTGGTTTTTCATTGACGGCTTCTGAGGGTTTGTATTCCATTATGGTAAATGTCGGAGGATCTATCGACCCCTTGTTTACCCCGAGAAGTCCTCCCATCTTCAAAGCTTCAATTTTCTTCTTCTCCAATACCTCCACCCGAAAGCCCAATCTCTCTCCGAGATGTGTGGCAAATTGAGCTAAATCACTGGCATTGAGCGAAACCACAGGCTCATTAACAAGGTCACGTGCAGTAAATACCCCTTGCACTACGGATTGAAGACGCACAAGCTCCTCTTCTGAAACATCCGGTATAAAAAGTTGCTTTAATTCATTTTCAGGCTTTTTGGATACATACTTCGAAAATCTGTATGAACCCAGGGCTAATCCCTCAGACAAGGCCACTACATAGGTGGGTTTACCTGAAATCATTGCCTCGCCTGTTGTCCAGTTTACCAGTTCCGAAACCAAATCGGATCCGGCCACCCGGAGGTATTCAAGTGCTTCGTGTTCAGAGAGATTTTTATCAGGGGTCTTTACCAACCAGGTGTTTCCCTGGCGAATAAACTTTACGGAGTCTTTGACCAGTACCTGTTTTTCAATTTCGCTTAGCCTCGGTGATAATTCCTCTACATCTGCAATAAGAATTAAGAAATGTATTTCCGGATTTTTTGTGTTTGAAAACCTCATTGTTGATTCTTTTTAAAGTATATACAGGGGACAAATGTACAATCAACAGAAGCGGAGTATGCCTCTACAGGCAGCCCGATGCTTCATCTGTATCTAAAATACCTACTGTTATTATTTTCTTATATCCATGCCTTGTGGGCGGCTGCGAAGAGTGGTTACAGCTTTTTTTAATGTTAAAAAAGCTTAAAACATCTGTTTCTTAAGGAAATGAAAACCAATTGAGCTTGTATTTCGTTGCAAACAAAAAGTCAGGTACATGTCGGTAATTATAGTGCGCGATGTTTTTAAAATCTATCAAACCGGAGAGGTGGAGGTGCGAGCTGTTGACGGAGTCAGTTTTACGATCAATCCTGGAGAATTTACTGCAATTATCGGCCCGTCAGGCTCCGGTAAGACAACCCTTCTGAATCTGATCGGAGGGCTCGACAGGCCTACCGAAGGTTCTGTCATCATCCGGGATACAGACTTAAGCAACCTAAGTGAAGATGAGCTGATTGACTTTCGCCTGATGCATATTGGATTTGTCTTTCAATCGTATAATCTGATTCCGGTACTGACCGCTTTAGAAAATGTAGCCTTTATCATGCAGCTCCAGGGGCGGCCGGCAAGAGAATATACCCGCGAAGCAGAGGATATACTCAGGAAGGTCGGATTACAAAACAAAATTCATCATAAGCCTTCTCAGCTGTCTGGAGGTCAGCAGCAGCGCGTAGCTGTCGCCCGTGCCCTGGTTTCAAAACCCGCTTTTGTGCTTGCCGATGAACCTACAGCCAATCTCGACAGCCATACGGCCCGGCAGTTGCTCGACCTAATGGCAGGACTTAATCAGGAGCTTGGAGTGACTTTTGTTTTCAGCACCCACGACTACCGTGTGATAGAAGTCGCGCGCAGAGTCATCACTATGGAGGATGGTCATATCGTACAAGATGAGCGTCGAGGGAGGTAAAAGTGATTTTAGTAACACAACCGTGATCCGTCCGGACTAATAACTTTGTATCTTACTTCAATTCCTATGTTCGGTCTTATAGTCAATATATTGCGTATGAGGTGTCCCAGATGTAGAAAAGGACCTCTTTATACCCATCCCAACCCATACAAACTCTCCAAGATTTTTAATATGCACGATGCGTGTCCAAACTGCGGACAGCCTTATGAAATAGAGCCAAACTTCTACTATGGAGCTATGTATGCGAGCTATGCTCTCGCCGTGGCTGTTTTTGTGGCTGTACTGGTCATTCTCACGCTTTTTGGAAGAAATGAGATTGATATACTGCTGATCAGCTACTTTGTCACCATGATCGTATTGTCGCCGGTTTTATTCCGGCTGTCGCGCTCCTTATGGATTCATTTTTTTGTAAAATATGACCCCAATGCAGAAAAAAAGCAGGTGTAGTACATCGGCAGCTGACCTGTCTGCGACCTGCGCTACGGAGAGTGCATCGCTCAGGCAAGTGTAATTAATTAATTTTTGCCTTGTTTTCTGCTTCTGAAAGAATCTGATTGGACCGCTCGCGGGCCTGCTGCATGATTTGGTCGGCCTTACGGGCAGCTTCCTCTTCGATACGGCGGGCATTGGCTTCAGCTTCCTGTTCGAGACGTCGGGCAGCCTCGTTGGCAGCGCGTTCTTTGATAATATTGCCTTTAGCCTCATCGCGCAATCGCTGTGCTTGTGTACGACCTTCAGCACGCACGCGATCGGCAGATGCTTTAGCTTCTGCCTGGATACGGTCAGCCTGTTGCTGAGCCTGAGTGAGGATCTGATCGGCTTGTGCCCGGGCATTGGCCATAATTCGTTCGGCCTCTGCATTGATCTGCTGCTTGAGGTCTTCCACTTTCTGTTGGACGGTTTCTGTGACTTTGTCTTTGAGCTGGCTAACAAGGTCGCCTGCAATGTTGCCAAGGGATGTAGATACTTTCGGATTGGTGTATGTGCCGGTGATTTTCACCTTTAGGTCGATGGTCTGTGGCACACGCCCGCCGAGCGAGGCCAGAAGCTGGTCTGCGCGAAGGGCTGCACCGGGAATTTTCAAATCGAGATCGTAGTCCAGCGTCTGATCCAATCCGTTGGATCCGGAAATCGTACCCGTGAGATTGCCCGTTTTAACCTGAAATGGAGAGACAGTGACCCGTCCGTTTTCAATTTTATAGGAAATATTGGCATCGCGCAGAGCCAGAGTCGAGTAGTCCTGATTGCGAAGAAAGGAGCCGATCTGTGCCAATGCCTGAGATCGGAGCAAAACATCAGAGGTGCGCAGATTTCCGGTGCTGGATATTTTAGACAGATCGGGCGTCATGTCTTTTTTCAATGGCCCTTCCATTTTGAGAAATGTACTGAATGACCCTTCCGAATTTTCAGCTATCGGAGCAAGCGATTGAATAGTATTGAACGCCTGAAAACTCTGTCGAAGACCAAAATTTTCAAGGTTCATTGTAAAGTTGAAAGTCGGAACCTCAGGCTTTAAATCATAGTACCCGTTCAGAATCACACGCCCGCCGATCAGCGTCATACGTACATTTTCCATCAAGGCTTTCAGATCGGCCAGCACAACCGAACCAGAAAAGTCGTTAATATCCAAAGTGCTGAACAAAACGCGATCTGCACGGGCGCTCAATCGAAAATCAATTTTTTCCGGTAACCGAATGTAATCATCCTCCATGGACTGGTCTGCAGGAGCCTGGGTGGTATCGGCAGATATACCGGCCAATTCGTTTAAATCAAATAGAGTACTCGAAACATTGAAGCGACCGTAGAGGGTGGTGTCTTTGAGAATGTATGACAAAAGGTTATCAAATCGCCCGTCAGCACGAATGTCTGTACGACCTAACCGCATGGAAAGATTTTCGAGTGTAAAGTTTTCGGGTCGGACTTGTAAGGCTGCCGATGAAATGTTTACCGGAAGCGTGAGTGTGGAAGGGTCACTGTACAAAAAGTCAGACACAGTGGCTGTACCACCAGCCTCTACTTGTTCAAACTTTTCCTTTTCGACAGACGATAGCCTTGTCTTCAGTTTTACTCTTGTGTCAATAAGGCCGGCCATCTGTACATTCTGATCAAAAGGGACAAGGCGGGTAATTTCTTTGAGGTCAATTTTTCCATTTAAACCAAAATCAATGTAGGGATCACTGATCGGCGTTGAAACCGTGAGAGATGCTGTAATGGGATTGTTAGCAAATTTCATGGAAAAATTTGGTACGGATACCAAAGTGTTATCGAGGCTGCCTCCTGTACTGGATATTCGTATATCTGTATTTACAGCATCTACAGAGGAGGGCAGATCAGGGTATTTGAAGAAGCCATCCCGTATGCTCAGCAAGAAGTTAAACTTTGGATATATCTCCCTATCGCCGTTGAAGGTACCCTGAATTTTCCCCTCCAGACGCGCCGTGCCTCTGGCAATGAGCTGATTGAAGTCCTGGTAATAAATTGCTGGTATGAGTGATATGATGCTTTTGAAAGTAGTCTGTGGTGCATCAAATTCCAGATCGAGATCTATATCATCCTCCGGCATGCGGACACGGCCTTTGAAATTAAGTCGCAAATCATTGACGGCCAAATAGTTGTTACCCAGCTCGACTTCCTTGGTAGATTGGTTCAGGCGAATGTCGAAGTCAGAGTTGACGCGTACCTTCCGAAGCATGGTGATACCGCCGGTACGAAAATCGAGACTGTCGATCGTAGTTCTGGTTTTAAGATCTACGACCTCTTGGGTGAAGTCGCCTTTGCCTTCATGCGAGAGATTATGGATGGAGACGTACGTTCCACTGTACCGGTCATCATAGATAATGTCCACGTTTCTAAGATAATACTTTTTTAGTCCAAGATCAAATGTCGTTGAGCTGGTATCCGATTCAGCGGGCACTTCCTCGGTCGTGGGTGGTGTTATTAAGTAATTAGCTGTGGCTGAGTCCAGCGTAATAATATGAAAACGAGCGTCTTCAATGCCAAACTTGCGTATTTTGATCTGATCGCCCTTAAATACAGATAGAATATCCAATGACAAATCAAACTCGCCTATTCTGGCTAATTCCACACCGGCAAATGTGTCTCTCCCAGTGATGACAAAGTCGTACACGCCAAAGTGTAGATTCGGAAAGTCCCGGATTAGACTAAGCCTGAATTTCCCAAAATCCACATCGGCCAGCAATTGATTGTTTACCTCTTCTTTAAATCTCCGGACGATTTCATCTTTAAACACAAACGGGGCAAGGATGACAAATGCAATCAGAAATGCAAAAAGAATCAGAAAAATTTTAACTGCTCGTTTCATAAGATGCTTTGTTTTCAGTTTGACCGGTAGGCTCTTCCGATTTTGCTACTAAGGTACAAACCATCGCGTCACCTGTCACATTGACTACGGTGCGGCACATATCCAATATTCTGTCAATGGGCAGGATGATGGCGATCCAGGCCGGATTGAGATTCACAGACGTGAGCACTATGATCAGCATGATCAATCCGGCGCTGGGCACAGCTGCTGCTCCTATGGATGCCAAAGTGGCCGTCATTATGATCGTGAGCTGCTGCGAAAGGGTCAAATCGACCCCGTGCATCTGTGCCAGAAATACTACAGCTACTGCCTGATAGAGACTGGTTCCATCCATATTGACAGTAGCGCCGATGGGTAGCACGAAAGAAGTGTATTTCTTGGGAATATGCATGTTTTCTTCCATGCACTCGATGGTGACAGGCAGTGTAGCCGCACTGCTCGATGAGGAAAATGCCAGCAACTGTGCCGGACTTATTGCTTTAATAAATTCCATAAACCGAATACCCGGAGCAAAAAAATGAATAACCGTCGGATAGATGACAAATGCCATGACGATCAATCCCACAACGACACTGAGCGTGTATGAACCCAGACTTTTAAAGACAGGTAAAACTTTAGATACATCGTCGCCAGCAATCTGACTGATGGTACCGGCCATAAGCGCAAATACAAAAAAAGGAGCTGCCTTCATGACCAAGTCGACCATTTTTAGAAAAACATCCGTAATCGATTGAAAAAACATCAGCAGTACTTCCTGCCGCTGGCTGGGAATATATAATAAAGATATCCCGAAAAAAATGCCAAAGAATATTACCTGAATCATTAACTTGCTGTCATTCAGACTTGTAAAAATATTATCCGGCACTATATCTACCAAAAATGCCAGAGGGCCTCGGTTTTTGGTTTGTTCGGCCTTCTCCATCTTTGAGACAATCAAATCATCAGAAGGACCAGCAGCTGAATGAGCCAAAAGGTGAGCGACACGTTCAGCATTTTCAGGCTTACATAGCTCACAGATGGTATCCAGATCACCCGCATTGGTTTGTTGTTTCCAAAGTTCGTATCGGATGCGGTTGTCCAGCATCAGAGCTGAATCGCGGCTGAATCCCGGTTTGATCAGATTCACGATCAGTAATCCAAGAGAAACGGCTATGATTGTGGTAATAAAATAAATGCCGAGCGTTTTGAGTCCTAACCGACCCAGAGATTCTGGCGAACCCAAACCGGCTATACCACTGATAATGCTAAAGAGGACCAATGGCACGGCAATGAGTTTTAGCAGGTTCATAAAAATGGTGCCGAAAGGAGCGACGAAGTCAGCCGTAAACCGGTTCCATCCCAATTGTACGGAAATGACGGCGTACACGATGCCCAGCAGCATACCAATGATAATCTTCCAGTGTAGGGGTAGGCCTGAACGTGTTTTCAAAATGGTTTTATACTTCTGTGCAACAATAGAAAATCTGCTAATACCAGGCAGGTCATCGCCTCAACTACGGGTACTGCCCGTGGCACTACACAGGGGTCGTGCCGTCCCTGAATTGAAAGGTCTACTACATTTCCCTCCACGTCGAGGGCTTTCTGCGCACGTGCAATTGAAGCCGTCGGCTTAAAAGTCACTTCAAAATAAAGATCTCTGCCTGTACTGATGCCTCCCAATACCCCACCGCTATGATTGGACTGAAAGCTTAGTCTGTCCACCGGTGTGTCATTGTGTTCACTTCCTTTCATGGCTGCTGCATGGGTGCCACTTCCAATTTCAAAAGCTCGGGTTGCATTGATGGTCATCATAGCGTGGGCAAGGCGGGCATGAAGTTTGTCAAATACAGGCTCTCCCAAACCGGCCTGAAGTCCGCGGACTCGCACAGCAACCTTCCCTCCCACCGAGTCACCGCTTTGTTTCAGTTCTGTGATCAGGCGCTCAGCCTCTGCAGACTTTTGTGCGTCGGGCATCCGGGTGGGATACACATCGACCTGGTCCGGAGATATGTACGTGCTGTGCTCCAGGCATATATGGCCTATTTGGCTAGTGTATGCCAAGACCTCTACATCTCTGATGAGCTGAGCTGCCAGCGCACCAGCCAATACCCAGTTGGCCGTCTCCCTTGCCGAGGAGCGACCACCGCCCCGATGGTCGCGATGACCATATTTGGCCACGTATGTTTCGTCAGCATGTCCGGGGCGCATCACATCCTTCAGCGCGCTGTAATCACGAGAGCGCTTGTCAGTATTTCGGATGATAAACGCAATGGGTGCACCGGTTGACTTCCCCTCAAATATACCCGACAGAAATTCCGGTGTATCTGTTTCAGAGCGTTCAGTAGTCACGGCAGATTGGCCGGGTCTGCGACGGGCAAGTTTGTGAGCAATCATTTCAAAGTCAATCTCTACACCTGCCGGAAATCCGTCCAGCACTCCGCCTATGGCCGTCCCGTGTGACTCCCCGAAAGTGGTCAGTCTCAGTATTCTCCCCAATGTGTTGCTCATACATGTGCAAACTTACATTCCGAATCCAATCCGAAAAGCGAATCAATGCCAATACCCGACAAGTATAATTCGGATATTGGCAGCATCTGATCCATAGCACCTGTATAACCTGTAGCCTACTGCTCCTGCCTGTGTATGAAATATGAAATCGACAGCGGGCTTGAATGCACCACCCATATGCTCGGTATTCATTTACATTTCAAATCATGAAAATTTTAGGACTTCAAACGGCTTAAGTGTATTTTTGACACCTGTTTATTCACGTTAATTCAATATTCTGATGATTTACCTTGCAGAAAGCGGCTCCACAAAATGCGATGCAGTGCTGATAAACGATGATGGATCTGTATTTGAAGAAATTAAACACATGGGCTTTAATCCATTCTTTCATTCCGCTGATTTGGTTTACAGTGAATTGTCGAAAATAGAAACCATCAAAACCCATAAAAATCAAGTATCCCAGGTTTATTTCTACGGGGCTGGATGCTCATCTGCCTACTACAAAGAGATCATCGCGTCAGGTCTTCGGAGGGTATTTCCAAATGCCAAGGTATACGTAGATCATGACCTGGTGGCTGCCGCCTATGCCACATACACCGGCAATCCCGAGATCGCCTGCATCATAGGCACCGGATCAAACAGTTGCTTTTTCGACGGAAAGACGATCTACGAAGAAGTGCCCGCACTGGCCTACATACTTGGTGATGAAGGAAGTGCTAGTTGGCTGGGTAAGAGGCTCATAGCCATGTATCTCTACAAGCAGCTGCCTGCGGATATCGCCGAGGACTTCTACGAAACGTATCGGCTCACTAAAGACGACATCTTCCGCCAGGTATACAATGAGCCTCATGCCAATGTCTTTCTGGCCGGGTTCAGCCTTTTTGTGCACAAGCACATTCACCTGCCGGCTTTTCAGCAAATGGTAAGGGAGGGTTTCGAACTTTTTTTAAAGACGCATGTGCTCTGTTACAAGAATGCCAAATCACTGGAAATCAACTTTGTAGGATCTGTCGCATACCATTTTCGGCAAATTTTGCTCGAAGCTGCGAATTCTTTTGACCTGAAAATCAATAATATCATTCAGAAACCCCTCCAGGGGCTTATTCATTATCACATCCACTATCTGAATATTCTGGAAAATTCTGCTGTATGAAAAAAATTGCAGTAATTGCTCACAACAGGCTTAAGCCTGTGCTCTGTGATTTTCTGAAAAACCGCAAGGACTGGCTCTGGGGGAAATCCCTTGTAGCTACAGGTCGCACGGCCGATGCCCTGGAAGAGAGTCAGCCCGGACTCGATATCCTGCACGTAAACAAGGGTGAAAGCGGAGGTTATATCGAAATTACCCGTATGATCGAGAACGGTGAAATATCTTTTGTCATCTTCCTGCGCGACCCATCCATTCGCCAAAGCTATCACCAGGATATTCAAAATCTGCTCGATGCCTGCGACAATCACAATGTCCCCATAGCCACCAACACACAGGCAGCCGAGCTCATCATCCTGGGCCTGATCAAAAAAGAAACCTCCCGTCGTGCATGAATCAGGAGATTAAAGCCTTCATATTTGACCTCGACGGTGTGATCACTGATACTGCCAGATACCATTACAAAGCGTGGAGGAGAATGGCCAATGAACTCGGATTTGACTTTACCGAAGAAGAAAACGAACAACTTAAGGGCGTAAGCCGGGCTGAAAGTCTGGAGAAGATCCTCCAATGGGGTGGGATCACGGTCTCCACGGAAGATAAAATTCGCCTTGCCGAGCAAAAAAATCAGTGGTATCTGGAATACATCCAGGACATCACTCCGGGAGATCTGCTTCCCGGAGCCCGTGATTTCTTGTTGGCAACCAGGGAGGCAGGTATTTACATTGCGCTTGGTTCAGCGAGTAAAAATGCCATCCCCATTGTCGAAAAACTCGGTGTACGGCACCTTTTTGATGTACTGATTGACGGCAATGCAGCCCCTAAATCCAAACCTGATCCTCAGGTCTTTATGCTGGGAGCTTTGCAATTGGACGTCCGACCTGAGCAGTGCGTTGTCTTCGAGGATTCGTTGGCCGGCATTCAGGCCGCAAAAAACGCAAATATGTATACAGTAGGCATTGGATACATGCTGCCAAAAGATGTAGCTGACTTCCACGCCGGATCCCTGGAGTTTCTTACACCCTCTATCGTGATTACTGAAGTTTTGAAGCATTCAAAATAATAATGACACCATGCACAGAAAGTACATCATAACCGATGAATGGAAGCTCATCGAAAAAGACTTTGACCCCAATCTGCATCCATGTTCCGAAAGTTTATTTGCCCTTGGAAATGGTCATATGGGTCAACGCGCCAACTTCGAAGAACAATATTCCGGAAAATCACTCCAAGGCAGCTACATAGCCGGAGTGTATTATCCGGACAAAACGCGGGTAGGCTGGTGGAAAATCGGATATCCCGAATACTTTGCCAAAGTCATCAACTCGGTCAACTGGATCGGTATTGACCTCCTGATCGATGACAAGCCTCTTGACCTTGCTAAAGTGCGCAGTTCAGGATTCTACCGCGAACTCAATATGAAAGAAGGTTACCTCCTGCGCAGATTTACGGCACACTTCGGCGAAGAGAAATATCTCGAGGTGGAAGTTGTTCGCTTTTTGTCCATGAAGCGCCATGAAATCGGAGCCATCCGATACGCCATCACGCCAAGGGGATTCTCCCCGATCATTACATATACACCCTATCTGGACTTCGACGTGCACAACGAGGACTCAAATTATGGTGAGAAGTTTTGGGAGGAAGTATTTACTTCAGTAGCTTCCCAAAAAGCTATCAACGTCGCCTCCACTAAAAAGACCAACTTCCACGTAGCTGCTGCCATGCGGTACGAAATCGACGCAAACGGACGCCACATCACTCTTTATCCCGAAAACATTAAACGCGAAAAATATGTAGGCAACCGTTTTGAAATCAAATCTGAGGATGGAACTACCTACACCCTTCATAAGTATGCGGCTATTACATCTTCTCTAAACTACCCTGAAAATAAAGTAGCCGAAGAGGCTGACCAAAAGGCTTCCGAGGCTATGCGTATCGGTTTCGACCAGCTACTGACAGAACAGTCAGAGGCCTGGGCACGCATCTGGGAAACTTCCGATATCATCATCGAGGGGGACCCCGAAGCGCAGCAAGGTATTCGATTCAACATCTTTCAGCTCAATCAAACCTACACCGGTGATGATCCCCGGCTCAACATCGGGCCCAAAGGATTCACAGGTGAAAAATACGGAGGTGTAACCTATTGGGATACAGAGGCTTACTGTTTTCCCTTTTACTTAAGTACACGCCACCCGGAAGTTGCCCGTAATCTCTTGCTCTATCGATACAGACATTTGCCAAAAGCCATCGAAAACGCAAAAAAACTTGGATTTACAAACGGAGCTGCGCTGTACCCGATGGTCACCATCAATGGAGAGGAGTGTCACAATGAATGGGAAATAACCTTTGAAGAAATTCACCGAAACGGCGCCATGGTTATCGCCATCAAGCGCTACTTCGAATATACGGGCGATCTTTGCTATGTGGCAGAATACGGTCTTGAAGTCATGATTGCCATCGGACGATTCTGGGCTCAGCGTTTCAATTGGAGCGAAGACAAGCAACAGTATGTCATGCTGGGCGTGACCGGTCCCAATGAATATGAAAACAACATCAACAACAACTTCTACACCTCCTACATCGCCCGCTGGTGCATGCAGTATACCCTCGAAATGATTGAGCGACTCAAAGAGCACTACCCACGCGAATTGGAAATTGTACTGCAGAAAACCGGATTTGACCTCTCGGCCGAACCAAAAAACTGGCAAAACATCATCCAAAACATTTATTTTCCCTATTCAGATTCCTATCGGATATATCTCCAGCAAGAGGGCTTTCTCGACAAGGAGCAGAGGCTTGCGTCCGACTTGCCCCTGAGTGAGCGTCCCATCAACCAGCATTGGTCGTGGGACAGAATTCTGCGCTCTGTCTTCATAAAGCAGGCAGATACCCTTCAGGCATTTTACTTTTTTGAAGATGACTTTACATACGAAGAGCACGAGCGGCACTTTGACTTTTATGAGCCCCGTACCGTGCATGAATCTTCACTTAGCCCCTGTGTCCACGTAGTACTGGCCGCTAAACTCCACAAAATAGACAAAGCGTACGAACTATATCTGCGCACCTCTCGCCTAGACCTGGACGACTACAACAAGGAAGTCCACGAAGGCCTTCATATTACTTCCATGGCCGGCACATGGATGAGTGTGGTTGAAGGATTTGGAGGGATGAGAGTACGCCACAAAAAACTCTATTTTGATCCCCTGCTTCCCCGCCATTGGAAGCGCCTGAGCTTCAAAATCATTTTCGACGGCCGCATCCTCGAGGTCAATGCCACCCAGGAGGCCACACACATTGTCCGGCATTCGGGTGAACCCATCACCATTTCAATCGCAGGAAAGGAAACCGTCGTCTGAATCAATACAAAAATTGGGGTTCGGAGAGCTATCTGCCACGGGATACGTAAATAAGCCCTACCATACATTGCTCCCGATCCTCTTTCTTGTAAAAAATCCCTCATCCATCACAAGCCGTGGGTGCCGATGCAGGAGGAATCTATTTGTGCATGGAGGAGCGTGCTCAATGAGCGAATCATTGCCTCCACGGGCGATACCCCGATTTCGGGTTCATTCTACTAAAAAGCGGACCTGATATTGATCCGGTGCGCGACTGCCTCATATGTCTGCCATATCCACTCCGATACAAGATGAATAAGGGAATATACTCCTACTGCCTGCGCAAAAGTTTCAGATACTCTCCCAACACCCGGAAATCGGGTTTAAATCTCCAGATATACGCCTTGCTATCAGGATGTACCATCCTTAGCAATACAATTAAAGACCCTAAGGCGGTGATAGAATAGGATACAAAGTTGACGACGACAGCTCCGTACAATCCAAATCTGGCAATCAGAAAATTTCCCAATAAAAGTATCGGCAGAAATGCAATCAGGGATATCGCGAAGTTTTTAAAGAAAAATCCACGCCCTGAAATGTAATGGGAATAAATCATGCCTCCGGCCAATATGGATACAGCCGGTGTCATCGCAAGCAGCCACTGACCAAGACCTGAAAAGTCCTTGCCCAGAAACCAGTTGTAAACTGAATCCGGAATTACAGCTAGCAGCAGCATGGCCAATGCGCTGAGGAGTGCTACCCATCTGGCTGTCACAAAAGTGATGATGTCGGCATTGGGGTCTTTATTGGCTTGTGATACCCGGGCATAGACTACCAGGCTCGCACTCTTAGCCAGCAACCAGATTCCTTCACCTAACTGCACAACAGCCGAAAAAATTCCTACTGCTCCGGCTCCCCACCATGCATTTAAAAAGAAATACGTAAATCTGTAATTGAATTGTTGCACCAAATTGCCAAGCTGTATGTGAAAGCCATCTTTAAACAGCCGCTTAACAATATCTGCATTGATTCTAAAGGCGAAACCCTCCTTTTTCAATATTGGCAACAAGAACAGCAGTGACAAAAACCACTGTGCCCCCGAGCCAAAGCACAAGGCGATAAAATAGTGTTCGACCATTGGCTCCCGGTACATATATCTAAGAATCAATACCCCTAAAAGAATCGTATTTACCGAAAGGGAGGCGGCATTGTGAAGGCTCATTTTGTCTCTTCCGGCTAGTACATACTGGTGTGCCCATCCTGTGGAGTAAAAAAATACGACAATTAAGAGATATGGCAGTCCGGGAAGCAATTTGGAAAAATGAGAAGAAACAACTGCTGTTAAAAGTACCGTCAGCAAGGTCCATGCATACGACCCGGTGAGAAGTTCGGATGACTTGTACCGGGGAGCGTAGTATACCATAGCTGAGCCACCGAAAAGATTTCCGACGTTCAGAAAAATGCTCACCCAAAGATTAAACAGGGCTGCCTGACCCACGCCTTCGCTGCCAATATAGCGAGCATTGGTGGCTAAAATCACCAGACCAAGAAATGCAGAAATTGCCCGTGCGGCAGTCGTTTGGAGGAGTTTCTTAAACATGCATTAAGTGGCGATTGTAGATCGTATTCACCAGTTGTGTGACAGATTCCTCACCAAAGTGTTTAGAGGCATATTCAGCAAGCACATCGCGCTTATATATGTGCTTATTTTTCATAAATAAAAGCATGGCCTCACCCAGATCGTCCTCGCGATCAGGGCTTACCAATAAGCCCAGCTCATCTGTAAGCCACTCGCGAATTCCGCCTACATCACTGGCGATGACTGGAGTCCCGCAAGCCCACGCCTCCGGAATCACACACGGAAAATTTTCATATCTGCTGTATAACACAAGGCAGCGGGACTGCCTCAACTTCTCTGCCACCTCCCGTGATTTTAATTCCCCAAAAAAAGTGACAGAATTGCCCAACCCGAGCTCTTCTGCCAATTTTATCAAACCACGGTTGTCGCCATCACCACCCATAGACATTGTAGCACTGTGATATTGGTCTTTGACTTTGGCAAACTGCCTTAGAATCGCTTCAGGTCTCTTGTGTTGTGTATCAAGGGTAGATATGTGAACGAAATCAAACTTCTTCCCCCCTTCGGCTCCGGGAGTAAAAACCTGCGTATCCACTACATTGGGCAAGACGCTGTAAGAGATCCTGCGATGAAAGCATTGTACCATACACTGACCCAAGTGTTTCGTGACAGGCAGAAACTCATCCACGAAACCACTCGACCAGCGGATCATCATCCTT
This sequence comes from Thermaurantimonas sp., assembly GCA_046295455.1. Lineage (GTDB taxonomy): Bacteria > Bacteroidota > Bacteroidia > Flavobacteriales > Schleiferiaceae > Thermaurantimonas. The sequence continues at coordinate 112,590 of JBKBNI010000001.1, forward strand.
CTCCAGAGGGGTAATTCCTGAAACTTTCCATTGTGATATCCTGTCCAATGCTCGGTACATACTACTGGCTTACGAATGATTAACCTACATAATACTGCGATCCAGTAGGTTTCGTGAAAGATCGTCAGATGTACAATGGCTGTCCTTGCAGACCGGGTTCGCAGCTGTTGAATCAAATGGATAAACAGCCTGACCTTTCCGGTCATAGAGTTTTTGTAAAAATAGTGATGTCCCTGAAAGCCAGCTTCCTTTATTGGTTCAATCTGATTGTTTGAATGGCTACTGCTAAAGAAGTGCAACAGATAAATTTCCGCTCTACGTGACGCGACGCGAGTATGTCTTTCGACAAAATTTCCCAGAGTGGCATGAATCCGGCTCGGATACCACGGGGTAATCCAAAAAACAGTCGGAATCGGATAGGTGTCAGCCATTATCGTGACAAAGTAAATTCAAAACATAGAGAGGAAAAACTCTTTGAGCGTGATTTAATCAATATTGATGATATAAGCCATTAAAAAGCGGTAGAAAACAAGGGATTTGATCTAAAATTTTGTGAATTTGAAGGGATTTTAAGATAAAAAATATATTCAAATCGTTAGAAATTGACAGAAGTTATCTTCCCATAATGGGTATAATTTTTTCAGATTTGATAACGCTTGAATGCGCTACAAACGCTTTGGAAGCAATATGTTTGAGGGATTAAAACCTGTACCAAAAGGAATTGAAATCACAAGGGACTATATGACAGGATAATAACGCTAACAAAACTTGTGGCATTTTCCATACAAAAAGCCTACATCTAAATGCTACAAATACTTCGACCCTGACTACACCTACACTGACCCCAAAAGAGGACTTTTTAGAAATATACAAGACATTAGCGACCCCGCTGTATTGCTCTTTGTGGAGAGTAGTGATGTAACCAGATGACTACAAGAACTAAACGAAAACCCTTTAAAAATCAAAAGTATTGACAGCCTTTTTTAAATTGACAGATATCTTTACACATTTACGTTTGGGTAGGTAAAAAAAGACAATAAATAAGCAAAGACGGCGAACAGTTCTGCCTTACTTCACGCACTGCCAATTCTTTCAGATACATTGACCAATCAATTGCTGAGCATAAAAAAATTCTCAAAAAACTATAAAAAACTGCTCCCCAAGAAATTGGCAGAAATTTTAGATAAAGACAACTATTTACACCCACTCAGAGAAGGAAACAGACAAACACAAAGAGAGATATTACGACTGCTGGCTTTAGAAAAAGGCCTGAAACTAAATGTCCATCCGCCACAAGACAGATGTGTTTACGAACGATATATGCAAGGCACATGCAAACTTTGACAGATTTTATTTTTGAACTAATTGGCAGGAATGTCAGAAATAGAAAGCCGAGCGCATAACAACCGTTTCCCGCAAGTAGCGTGAAATGCAAAATTGAAGCTGAGTGCTACTATCAAACATGTGTGCCAGCTGACAATAAAGTGCTCCGGAATCCTCTACTGCGGTAAATGGCAAAACGATGTCAGCCGGATTGCGGGAGAGCCGGCAGTTTCCTCTGCCTGGAAAGTTGAGTGTAGGCCACGGTTTTAGTCTGATAAGAAGACGGCATACACATCCAATGTGGGCATTTCTGCTGTTTGGACCAATTGATCCAGCCAAATTTTCCCATATTGACAGTAGTATTGACCGGCATTTTCATAGCGCTCCTGCAAAACATCGTTTGGAAAGACTGTTTGTCTCAACTGAAGGAGCTTCTGAGTCAGCCATTCATTTCTTTTCATTTCAGCTTTTAAAACCTTATTTCGCAGCTTTTCCAAGGCTTTCTCATGCCTTGTTTTTTGAGCCAAGACGCTGCCTGTCAATGTTTTGTCTATAGAAGTACTGTACTGCTCTATTTTGTTGTAGAGTTCACTGATTTGTCTGACATAGTGGTCAAATTGTGCATCCGTCGGAGAATTCTTCCTGACAAGGGTTTTTAAAGCATCTGTAGTTTTTAGGAAAATGTAACTTTTGGGTACAGCATATTTCTCAAAAAAGGACAGATCCTTTTTTTTCAGCATGACAAATGAATTGCGCAGCAGCAGAATAGGCATTGGCACCTGATGTGCCGAGAAGAGTCCTTTGAGTTGAAACCAATACGCAAGTTCGTTGGCACCTCCAATATATGCCAGATTAGGAAGAATAAACTCCTGATACAGCGGTCGTGTAACCACGTCGGGGCTAAACCGCTCGGGATGCTTTTCGATTTCATACTCCATTTCGCTCTCGGTCCACACCCGGGTATCTGAATGGTATCTGCCATTTTCATCTTTTGTAATCCGGAATCTTCCGTTTTCGCTTAAATAGAAAAAGTTGATATCTCTCGGATGTACCTGTGCAAACCAAAGTTTACCGATCTGCTCAGAAGTAGCTTTTACGGCCCGAGAGGAAATCTTGTGCAGAATTTCGTTTTTAATGAGAAAACGAAACGAGTTTTTCAATTCGAAGTCGTCTCCGTCCACAATGACTACACCGTAATGACCAAGCAGCGTATGAACGAGCCTTCGTGTTGCATCCTTCAGACTGTGAGCATTCAAATAGCTGTCTGCCAGAATGTCGAGCCATTCCCTCGTATACACATTGTGAGGCCTCAGAAAACTCGCATATGCATTTAAAACCTCTGCATATCCATCCATCCGAAGCCTGCCCACGGGCAATGTGTGCTTTGGTAAATTCCATTGAAATCTTACCTGATTGTGATGAAAATGATTGATTTCGTCAAAATCGTGGTCCTCACTGGCCATCCAAAACACAGGAATAAACGCGTACTCCGGATACAGAGATTTCAGCCTCCGTGTCATTGCTATGGCGCTGATGATTTTATATAAAAAATACAAGGGGCCTGTGTGCAGACACAGTTGATGGCCGGTAGTGATCACAAATGATTTGTCATCGTTAAGCGCTTCGATTTGAGCATTTAATATTGGCGATTTATAAAGCTGTATGCCTGCCAAATCATACTGCCGTCTCAAAACTTTGGTCAGAAGGGCTCTTCGATCGGCTGTATATTCTGTTTTTTTTTCCAGCAATTGACTGTAGAACTCCTCATCACTAAACCGACGGTGGAAGAATGGCTCCAGATCCCTAGATGATGTCAGATACTCAAGGGTGATGGATGGTAAAATACCTGCTTCGGCAAAAGGGATTTTTTCGACGGAATGAAATACAGCAGCTTGCAATTGCGAATTCATAAACTGACAAAAGTAAAAAAGAACAGCCGACCATCACGGCCGGCTTGTCCTCTCAACACACCATGAAAAATTTATTTTTGTCGGGCGGCAAACGCCACAATTTTATCATTCAGGGGATCTGTCATACTTCCGTAATCTGCGACCCAATTCCCATTCTCATCAATGAGAAACTTGTGAAAATTCCAGCGAACGGAGGCATCCGATTTACCATTTAATTCTTTTTTCGTGAGCCATTTGTACACAGGATGTGGATTGGAACCCTTTATGGATACTTTTTCCATCAATTGAAAGGTAACTCCGTAATTTTTTTCGCAGAATGACTTGATATCATTGGCGCTACCGGGCTCCTGACCTCCGAAATCATTACAAGGAAATCCGAGTATCACAAAGTTTTTATCTTTATATTGTTCGAAAAGGCTTTGAAGTTTTTTGTACTGCGGGGTAAAACCACATTCCGAGGCGACATTTACAATAAGGACTCTTTTGCCCTTTAAAGTCGAAAAAGAAAAATCTTTACCATCTATGGTGCGGGCTTTTAGATCATAAAATGACTGGCCGGAGTTTTGTGATACCGTGTTATTCATTTTGCTTAAATAATTTTGAATTCCTGAAGCTATTATGACAGAAAACGTAAATGATAAGAGAAATGGCACCTGCATCATAAAACGAATTTATTTTTTAAAACATCTAAAAATTTTACTAGTTCACAAAATCTCCCAATTTTTTTCCTGTGTCGATAAATAGTTTTATGTTTTAGATTTATTTTGTTGAAACATCATACTCAATTGGCCTTGAAGTTTTATAAATTTGAGGGTACCGGCAACGATTTTATTATTGTTGACAACAGGTCATTGACTTTTCCAAAATCAAGGAATATCATCGAGCAGATGTGCCAAAGGAGGACCGGAATAGGGGCAGATGGTCTCATGCTGCTTGAGAAGTCTGAAGATGCTCATTTTAAAATGGTCTACTACAATGCCGACGGACAGGAGAGCACCATGTGCGGAAACGGTGGTCGATGTATCGTAGCCTTCGCCCAGATGCTCGGTATCGTTGACAAATCGGCTGTATTCGAGGCAATCGACGGCAAACACAAGGCCTGGATCATAGAGGATATCGTCAGTCTTGAACTCAATGTGCGATCCCTGCCACGGAATGATGAGCACGGATATTTTGTAGATACAGGTTCACCACACTTGGTTGTACCGGTCGAAAACCCCGAACACATCGACGTAGATCGGGAAGGCCGAAAGATTCGGTACGCACAGTGCTTTGACAAATTAGGGGGGGTCAATGTGAATTTCATGTCGGCCCCGGATGAGAGTTCGCGGATCTTTGTGCGCACTTACGAACGTGGTGTGGAGGCTGAAACGCTAAGTTGCGGTACAGGAGTCACCGCAGCTGCTTTGGTCGCTTCAGTGCTGTATGGAATAAACGATTCTGTGACCGTTATGACCAAAGGGGGAGCACTAAGGGTAGGCTTTTCTAAAGATAGTCAAACCTTTGATCGCATTTCGCTCACCGGACCGGCCCATTTCGTATTTGATGGCAACTACCTTCCAAAATGACGCCAGAGGCGATGGAAAAGATTGAACTGCGTGCGCCTGAGCCAGGTGATTTAGCCTTCCTTATAAAGATAGAGAATGATCGATCCAATTGGTGGATCAGTGGCACCCTTTCGCCCTGGAGCCGCTACACTCTGAAGAAATATCTTGAAAATTCGGGGCAGGATATCGCAATCACGGGCCAACAGAGATATGTAATCATTTCAAGCCATCACAAAGTTGGTCTAATCGATTTCTACGAATACCACGCCATATATCAAAGAGCAGCCATAGGCATTGTAATTTCCGAAGAGTTCAGGAGCAAAGGTTATGGAACCAAGGCTCTGGAGCAGATCATCGACCATGGGAAAACATTTTTGGGGCTTCATCAGGTCTATGCCGAAATCCCTGATTATAATGAACCTAGCATACGCCTGTTTGAAAAGTGTGGCTTTGAACGCACAGGGATAAAAAAAGCTTGGATACGGAGAGAAGGCCGATTCATAGATGTCTTTTTTTACCAAAAATTTCTGTATTATTGACCAAGGCTGTCCGCGGCAACCATTTAAAAAACTCCCGGTACGTCTTATTTTGCAAACTGGAGCAACTTTGGGAGAGGTGAGAAGACTCTGTTCGTATCTGATCGTTCTTTTGCCCCTGGCATCAGGCTGGATGTATTTGTCCTGCCAAAAGTTCCGCTCAGAACCATCTGTGGAGGATATCGGATCGTTGTTTTGGTCAATGGGCGACACGCTGAGGTATGTAGGAATTAATGTGTGTAAAGATTGCCATTACGACATCTTCTCTACCTACATCCATACGGGGATGGGGAGCAGTTTTGGAATAGCAGACACTTCAAAATCAGCGATTCCGCTTCAAGGGGTCAGCCCTGTATATGATCCCAACACTCAGTTTTACTATCTGCCTTTTTTTGATAAAAATCGTCTTAAGCTGCTGGAATTCAAACTTCGGGGAGAAGATACCATCTATCGTAATCTGAAGGAGATTACCTACATTATAGGGTCCGGACACCATACCAATTCGCACTTGATCAATTGCGACGGTTACCTATTTCAGGCACCAATTACCTACTACACACAGACCAAAAGACCCGACCTGCCCCCCGGATTTGAAAACGGACACAATACGCGATTCAGCCGGCCCATAGGTATAGAGTGCATGAGCTGCCACAATGCTATGCCTCTCGGATTTACAGCTGGCAGTGAAAACAGATTCGACTCATTGCCTCTCGGTATCGACTGCGAGCGGTGCCACGGCCCTGGCAGCGGCCATGTGGCCAAAATTCTCCGTGGTGACATCACCGATACCGCCCGTACCCCCGATTACAGCATTGTAAATCCCAGACGCCTCCCGGTAAAACTGCGCTTTGAACTCTGTCAGCGATGCCACCTTCAGGGCAATGCAGTACTGGCCGATGGGAAATCATTTCTTGATTTCCGGCCGGGAATGATGCTCAAAGATGTAATGGATGTCTATCTGCCAAGATATGAGAATGATGAACACTTCATCATGGCATCACATGCCGACCGACTATCACAAAGCACGTGTTTTAAATCATCCAAAAATTCTATGGAATGCACTACCTGTCATAACCCTCACATAAGCAGTCGTAATCTGGGAGACGAATTTTTTAACGAGAAGTGCCGGTCATGTCACAACCTGACTGCCTGCAGAGAGAAGCCTTCAATACGCCGAGTCTTGGCAGACAATTGTGTAACATGTCATATGCCTGTATCCGGTAGTATAGACATACCACATGTGACCATTCACGACCATAAAATAGGTGTACACAAAAAGTTGGACCCAAAACAAAAACGCGAGAAAATAACAGCTTTGGTCGCCATAAACAATCCATCACCTTCCATTAGAAGCAAGGTGCAGGCCTACTTACAACAGTATGAGGGCTTCGAACCCCTGCAGTGGTACCTGGACAGTGCCCGTGCACTTCTGGCATCTGGCAAACGAAGGTCATTTTTAAAAGAGTGGGTTCACTACATATATCTCTCAGGAGACCTCCCTGCATTCAAATCGCTGTATCCTCTTATACTAGAAGTAAAAGATTCTGCCGCTTACAACACCCCCTCTCTCAAAAATGAAAATGCTTGGTTTTGGTACCGTACAGCCCATTTAGCAGGTAAGGTATATGGCGTGAAAAGCGCCCTCCCCCATCACATCAAAAGTGTAGAACTCGCGCCCTACCATTATGAATTTAAAATAAAATACGCCGTATCTCTCACTAAAATCGGAAATATAGACGAAGCTCTACGAATCTTTTTGGATGTAAATGCATCTATACCCCATTTGTATGAAGTAAGCGGCAATGTCGGATATTTATATTTGGTAAAAAAAGACTTTGTCAATGCAGAAAAATATTTATTAAAATCACTCGAAGAAAATCCGGATTATGAAATGGCATACAAGAATTTAATTCAACTGTATCTGCAAACAAATGCAGACTTTAAATTAGAAGCATTGAAGACAAAAATGCGTTATTTAGTACCGGAATTATATAAAAAATTATCCGCCTTTCTCAAATGAAATTTTTCAAACTTCTGAGTGGTCTTATAATTGTAGGTCTATCGGCAGGTTTTGCATTTTATTTATACGTCTTTCGATCAGAAAATATTCGACCAAAAACCTTTGACCTCTACATACCTACGGGAGCTGATTATTCCACGGTGGAAGACAGTTTAGTATTTAATGGCGTACTTCTTAATAAAATGAGCTTTGCCATTGCAGCCAGAATCTTGAAGTATCCTCAGCTGGTAAAACCCGGTAGGTATGTTCTGACGGAGAAGATGAACAATAAAATGATTATTGATATCCTTCGAACCGGACAGCAGACTCCTGTGCGGCTTACGTTTCATACAATTTCTTTTTTTGAAGAGCTTGCGTCTATCACTGCCGGGCATCTTGAAGCAGATTCTACTACCTTTTTAAATTATTTTACGAATGAGAAACACGCACAGCAATATGGGTTTAGCAAAGAAACGTTCCGACTGATGTTTATACCGGATACATACGAATTTTTTTGGAACACAAGTCCTGAGATTTTTTCAAAACGAATGTATGCGTATTATCAAAATTTTTGGACAAGTGAACGCATTGAAATGTCCGGTAAAATTGGACTCACGCCCATCGAAATCGGAATTTTGGCTTCGATCGTAGAAAGCGAAACCAAGAAAACAGAAGAAATGCCTATCGTAGCAGGACTGTATATCAATAGATTGAGAAAAAACATACCTCTACAAGCAGATCCTACTGTGGTATATGCCACTCAACTGGAAAGAGGCAGCAGATCGCGCCGTGTATATTTTAAAGATCTGAAGACAGATTCTCCCTACAATACCTACCTCTACAAGGGGCTGCCACCCGGGCCGATCTTATTTCCTTCCAAGGCTGCTCTACTCTCTGTGCTCCATGCAGAGAAGCACAACTACTTATACATGTGCGCTGATCCTGAGAAACCTGGGTATCACCTTTTCACTGCCGACTATCAGCAACACCTGCGCAATGCTGTCCGATATCACAGGTGGCTGAATTCTCATCGAATCAATTGAGTTTTGCCTCTTCGAGTTTAAGTGTTTGGAGGATGGTGTCCAATCGCTGAATGGCAGTTTCGCGCTTGAGTTCAGTTTCAGATTTTTGTTTAATGTAATAATCGATTTCACTGTCAATTTTACTTCTTCTTTGATTCAATTTTGCTATAGCTCTCTGAGACTTGTTAAGTCTTCTTGACTTCTTGGTCAGATTATTTTCTTTGATAGTATTTCGGATGGTATTTATTTCTGAGGTAGCTGTTTCGATCTCTTGCGTCATGAGGGCAATCTGAACTTTGTTTTGTTCATTTTCAGCCATTAATTTTTGAATCTTTCGGTTATTTTTTTCTACTCTGGCATTGAGTTTTTTAATGGTTTTCGCGTTAGAGGCGATACTTGATTCCAGACTTTTTATTGTAGCGTTCATCTGATCTAAGTCGTAGCCGGCGAGGGCCGCCTGGTCGCGATTAACTGCTTCGGCTTGCTGACTATAATTGGCAAGCAGTGTGGACCGGCGTGATTGCGCGTCGCTGATTTGGGCTTCAATTTTTTGAAGTTGCTGGTTGTATTGTTCGATTTCTTTGTCAACTATTTCTTTTTGCTTTTTCAACTCATTAATTCTGAGTTGTATTAATTCATTTTGTGCAGAAAGTACTGAAACACTTAATGTTATGATTGCTAAAATTTTGTATATCATATAATTTGCTTTTTTGCAAAGATAGTACTTTTGTTTTCTTTGTCCAAAAATAGACATGACCGGCATCAAACCAAAGAAGCACTTTGGCCAACATTTTCTTACAAACAAACAAATTGCCGCGGATATCGCCTCCTTGGCTGAAAACGCAGGGTGTAACCGAATCTTGGAGGTCGGACCCGGTACAGGAGTGCTTACAGCGCATCTACATAAGATGTGTGAAGAGCTTATTGCCGTTGAAATAGATCGGGAATCCGTGGAGTACTTAACATCTGCTTTTCCAGGACTTCACGTCGTCCAAGGTGATTTCTTAAAGCACGATGTGAGGCAATATTTTGACGGAAAGGAATTTGCGGTCGTAGGAAATTTTCCTTACAATATTTCTTCCCAAATAATTTTCAAAATATTGGATTACAGGCATTTAATTCCGTTTTTGGCAGGAATGTTTCAGCGTGAAGTTGCGCTTCGCATTGGCTCACCACCTGGCTCGAAGGATTACGGAATCTTATCGGTACTCACACAGCTATTTTATGAAGTTGTCTATCATTTTACAGTCGAGCCCGGAAACTTCAACCCGCCCCCTAAAGTGCGGTCGGGAGTAATCAGCATGAAAAGACGCGAAGCACCTCTCTGCGATGATCTGGCGTTCGCATCTGTAAAATTAGTGGTAAAAACGGCTTTTAATCAGCGACGAAAAACCCTTCGAAATGCATTAAAAACACTTAATATTCAGTCGGAATCGGTTGAAGACTCTATTTTTGACCGCAGGGCAGAGCAGCTCTCTCCAACCGAATTTGTCGAACTATCAAAGGCCTTAATTCTTGAACACTAAAAAACTCAATCAGTCTATTGTAGACAAAATCGCTGAAATGCTCGATTCGGAGCGGATGCAGAGTGTACTGACTGAGATCGAGGATTTTCACCCGGAAGATGTAGCCGAACTACTGGAGCGTCTTGATCTGAACCAGGCCAAGGCGCTGCTCTATACCCTGCCGGAAGAGAAGGCCGCCGAGGTAATCATCGAGCTCGACGAAGAGGTGCGCGCCCAGCTGCTTCAGGATTATTCCGGAAAAGAACTTGCTCAGGAGGTGATCGAAAATCTCGATTCTGACGATGCTGCAGACATCATCTCTGAACTACCACAAGAGCGGATTCACGAGGTGCTGCAAAGTCTGGAAGACCCGGACCAGGCCAGAGAAATTGCCGACCTGCTAAACTATGAGGAGGACACGGCAGGATCGATTATGGCTAAGGAACTCGTGAAAGTGAACGCCTCTTGGAAACTCATGCGCTGCCTGCGCGAAATGAGACGTCAGGCCGAAAAAGTAGAACAAGTACACGCTATCTATGTCGTCGACGACTATGACAAGCTCCTTGGCACTCTCTCTCTAAAAAAACTGCTGACTACTTCTACTAAGACTCCTGTGGAGGAAGTCTATGACCGAAAAATCGTGTGGGTCTCTACGGATACTCACGTAGAAGAAGTGGCACGGCTGATGCGCAAGTATGACCTGGTAGTCATCCCTGTGGTGGATGGCGAGGGAAGGCTCGTGGGCAGAATCACCTTTGACGATGTCATGGACATTATGAAGGAAGAAGCGGAGCGCGACTATCAGATGGCCTCAGGTCTTACCCAGGACGTTGAGAGTGCGGATTCTATATTTGCTCTATCCAAAGCACGCTTGCCATGGCTATTGATAGGGATGCTTGGAGGAGTTATCAGCTCGAGGGTTGTCGACTTTTTTGATATTTCCCAATTTCCGGAGATGGCGGCATTTATGCCTCTAATAGCAGCCACCGGAGGCAATGTGGGTGTACAGTCAGCCGCGCTCGTGGTGCAATCTCTTGCCAACGATTCCTTTAACGAATCCATTATTCAAAAACTTTTGAAAGATCTTGGCGTAGGCCTGGTTACTGCTCTGGTGTGTGCCTCGCTGATGTTTGCCGTCACAGCAGCTCTCGGCAAGCCTTTTAACCTGAGTATTACGGTGTCTGTAGCCTTAATTTCTGTGATTGTGTTTGCGGCCATGTTCGGCACTTTGGTTCCACTCACACTCAACCGCTTTAAGATAGACCCCGCAGTAGCCACCGGACCATTTGTCACAACGACCAATGATGTCATTGGCCTGTTTATCTACTTCTCAGTAGCCAAAATAGTAATGTAATCGGGCAGCGGCCACGGTTTCATCTATCGAGTATTTTATTGTAAATAGAGTACAGTTTTTTCGCAGTTTTTTCCCAGGAAAAATTTTCATAAAAATATTCTCTCTGGTCACGGGCCGGAGGAGTCTCCAGGGCAAGGAGTAAATTTTGAGAAATATCTACGACATTGGAAGGATCGCAGTACAAGGCATACACACCAAAAACCTCTGCCGTGTCACCTCTATTGGTTACGACAATTCTGCATCCTGAGGCAGCTGCTTCCAGAGAGGCGAGCCCCGTGGTTTCAAACCAGGATGGCTGAGCATGCACCCGATGATTCAAATACAGTTTGTGCACATCCACCTGAGGGAGCTGACCTGTAAATGCAACCTTATTTCCAGCCAGCCATTTTAGATACCAGGGATACAAAAGCGCATTCTTACCAGGCTTTCCGACTAAAGTCAGATTCTCATCGAGGTCTTTAGCTGCCTTGATCAATTTGTCCTGATTTTTTAAGCCTTCCAATCTTCCGACCGAAATGATTCCCTTGCGTTTGTGCCACGAGAAATCGCCTGAAAAAAATATCGGATCGATGCCTAATGGCACGATATCCACGTAGGCCGGCAGAATATCAGCATAATTATAAACCCGCTCCAGTTCGCTCCCGGTAGCTCCAATCAGGCAATCGGCATATTCTACAACTTTGCGCACGGCTTTGCGATGCCCGTCTTTTAAATATTCAAACGAGCTCTTAGGGATCTGGCCTGTTAGAATTTTCGTAGCTGCTTTCACGTATTCCGTATAATCCCTGCCTAAGAAAGCAAATACATCCCTGACCGGCCAGTATCTGCCGCGCACGTCATATTCAAAATAATCGACAAATAATGTGGAAACTACCAGCGGTACCCTGAGCGTATTCAGATAGGGATATAAGTCGTAAGGGCGACCAAGATTAAAAAAATGTAGCAGGTCAAATCTCTTTCCGGATAATGATTCTCCGGACTCAGCTATTTCTATACTCACTCCTGATTTTAAAAGATATTTGGCCGTATTGATCGCCTGTACCACGTCTCCTCCGACCGACTCCCGATACCCTTTACGCAGGAGAAACAGTATCTTCAATCGTATTAATTTTCAGCAAAAATATGTATATAGCCATCCATTAATTGCTCTGCTTTTACTACTTTGCACACATTAAAAGCACACCTATGCCTGTTCTCATATTTATTGCTGTATTGGTCATCGTCATAGCTATCAAAGGAATTATTATCGTGCGCCAAAGTGAGACGATGGTAATCGAGCGGTTTGGCAAGTATCACACAACCCTAAACTCCGGTATCAACATCATAGTTCCCTTCATCGATCAGCCAAGACCAATCAATTGGAGATACAGCGTGGCAGGACCCCGTGGAGAAACCCTGTCTGTCTATCGCCAAAACCCCCGGATCGACTTAAGAGAAGCGGTCTTTGACTTTCCAAAGCAAAACGTCATAACACGTGACAATGTAGTCACCGAAATCAATGCACTGCTGTACTTTCAAATCGTGGAACCTGAAAAGGCCCTGTACGAAATCGAAAACCTCCCGCAAGCCATTGAAAAGCTCACGCAAACCACCCTGCGTAATGTAATCGGAGAAATGGATCTGGATGAAACCCTTTCGTCGCGAGACACCATCAACTCTAAACTACGCGGAATACTCGATGATGCGACTAACAAATGGGGAGTGAAGGTCAACAGAGTAGAGCTTCAGGACATCAATCCCCCGAAGGACATTCGCGATGCCATGGAAAAGCAAATGCGTGCAGAGCGGGACAGGAGAGCGCGCATCCTGGAAGCAGAAGGTCTAAAGACTGCACAAATTCTGGAGGCAGAAGGGGCCAAAATGGCCGAGATCAATCGCGCAGAAGGTGAAAAACAGGCTGCAATCTTACAAGCTCAAGGAAACGCAGAAGCCAAAATACAACTGGCTCGTGCTGAAGCAGAAGCCATCAGACTGGTGACCGATGCGATTTCCGGTACTTCCGGAGACCCGGTCAACTATCTGGTAGCCATCAAATACATTGATACACTTAAAGAAATGGTTCAAGGTGAAGACACCAAGACAGTTTATCTTCCCTTTGAAGCTACAGGTGTACTCAGTTCGCTCGGCGGCATCAAAGATTTATTAAAAACCACAAAATAATCTTACGATTTTACAGAAGATTTTTGAACTCTTTGCAAAATTATAATTCACCAAACTGCTTCACGTACAAAGGCTCAAAATATGCGAGGTCAAGAGGTGTGGCTATTTTTTCTTCCTTTATAAGAAGGGAATCTTTAGCCGAAGGATAGACATTGTCTGTGATCCGAACATTAGGTTGCGCAAACACTTTGTGCAGCTTGGATACACCGACACCTACAATATGAACATTCTCAAATGCATACCGGTACTCTGACCATGTATTTTCGCTCACTTTTACCGCTTTGTTTTCAAACAATGCGCTACCATCCCAGCAAAATGCACTGGCATACACCTCCATTCTGCGAGCATCAATGGCAGTGATGACCAGGTCATTCTGCCCAATCGTACCGCCAAGGATAAAACGTCGGTGTATCGTCTGAAGGCTGCTCACACCATATACAGGGATATCAAGTGCATAAGCCATCCCTTTGGCTGCGGAGGCTGCCACCCGCAATCCGGTGTAGGAGCCCGGCCCGAGGCCCACAACAATCCCTTCTAATTGACGGGGCAGAAAACCGTGTTTATTCAAAAGCTCATCCACGTATTCGAATAGCTTTTCGGTATGGGAGTGATCGGACAACACATCTTCCAGGCAATACACCTGACCTCCGACCGATATAGCTACACTGCATAGGGGCGTGGACGTATCAAAAGCAAGGAGCATCAGTCCGTTTTTCGGGATTTAACTTTAATGTTTGAGTTGTGTTTTAATCTCTGGTTGACGATGGTGTAAGGACCGGTTATCACGCGGTCATCATCGTTAAGGCCATTTTTGACTTCAAAATAGTTTTCATCCTGAATGCCAAGTTCTACTTTTCTGATACGTGCGATATTACCTTCTGCAACAAAAACACATTCAAAAATTTTGTCCCTAGTACCATCAGATTTGCGGACTTTGGCTGAAGTAGAATCAGATCGAACAGTCACAGCTCTGACAGGCACACGTAGAGCATTTTCTACTTTTTGACAGAAAATTTCGACCGAAGCACTCATTCCAGGTTTAAACGGATATGCAATGCGCTCAGCTATATGGGCGTATGAAGCCGGTTCGATTCGAATCCGCACTTCAAAATTGGTGATTTGATCTGTACTTACTTGCTGATTGATTCCGGTGGATGTAGAAGAATATGCTACCCGAGTGACATAGCCAAAGAAAGGCAATTCAGAAACTGCATCCACTTCAATAGAAGCGGAGTCCCCGACTTTGATCTTATTGATATCATTTTCATTTACCTCTGTAACAACTTCCATCTCTGAAAGATCTACAATACGCATGACTTCAGTCCCGGCCATCTGAGCCGTGCCTACTACCCGCTCACCGACTTCTACATTGAGCTTGCTTACAAGGCCATCGATGGGTGCATAGATGGTTGTACGCCGAAGGTTGTCTCTGGCTTCTCTATAGGTAGCCTCTGCACTTTTAAGTTGGTATTCTGCTGCTTCGACTTGATACTTAGCCACATTGTAGGCGCGCTCTATGGCATCAAATTCACCGGCGGATATGGCGCCGGATACAAGCAATGGTTTGTTTCTATTATAGATTCTTTCTGCCTCCACCAAGGTTGCCTTTGTTGTCAAGAGATTGGATTTAGCTGAATTTAGAGCTGCTTCTGACCGATTGACAGCTGCCATGTAGATGTCAGGGTTAATTTTCATCAGCAATTCTCCTTTCTTTACATGTTGGCCTTCTTTTACGAGCAATTCAATGATTTCGCCTGATACCTCCGGGCTTATTTTTATCATGGTTACGGGCTGTACCTTGCCTGAGGCAGCCACCGATTCTATGATATCACCTCGGGTGAGAGCCTCGATTTCTACTTCGAAGGTATCTCCTCCACCTCCAAGAATGCCTCTACTGCGGAGAAAGAGAAGTGTGGCAATGAGTACCACGGATATAAGGGTGATAATGGTGCGTCTTTTCATGTATTTGTTTATAGATTTATTGTGTTTGTGAGAATGAATTCAATAATTTTTGACCGAAAAATGTACTCATACCTGTTGCGCGTCAATTGGCTTTGAGCATTGGCGTAGTTGATTTTAAAACTTTCAAGTTGAACCTGATCTAACAATCCCGCTGAAAAACGCTGTTCAGCATTTTCAAAGGCTGTGCGTGCTGCACGCTCCGCCTTGATCGATGCCTCAAGACCAGATTTGGCCGCAATAAATTGAGCATGTGCCTGTTGGATATTTTGATAGAGTGTGACTCGGGTTTGCTGGGTATTGAGTTTGGAGATCTCATAATTAATCCGGGCATTTTCGATGGTGTTGGATATCTGGTAACGCGACCAAAGAGGAATTTGAACGGAAACGCCAATAAACTCATTTACATTGTCCACAACCTGATTTCTAAACGGCTTAATCGGATTTTCACTATCGATCACCGGTTGTGTGATGGTGGTGAATACCGGTATTCCATCCTGAGTAACTCCGATAGGCAGCGTTACGTTTTGTGTACCGGTAACATTTGGCACTGAGTTGGCATAGTTAGTTGACAGGCCAGCTACCAGGGCAATGAGGGGGTATCGCGCACCCAAGGCCTGGCGGACTTCAAACCTTCCTGCCTCTTCGCGTAGATAAGCTGTCTTGAGTGAAGGATTATTTTCGCTGGCTTCTCTGAAGAGGTCTGATGGGCTTCGGGAGGAGTAGTCAATGACGGGTAATTCGGACGACAAGGGTGTGATTCGCAGGCGTTCATAGTCGTCAAACATCATTTGATTAGCCAGTTGAAGGCGAGCAATCTCCAATGTATTTCTGGCAACTACCACATTCTGCTGCTCTCTGAAATATTGTGCCTGAAACTCTTGAAGCTGCACTTCAGCCTGAACCCCCGCTTTTACGAGTTCTTCCATTCTCTTCATCTGTTTCTCGGTAAGCCGAAGTTGTTCCTCAGCAATCATCAGAAGTTCCTCATTGACAAGTACCTGAAGGTAGGCCTGAGCCAGCGAAAGCGTCACTTCATTTTTGGCATTTTCTATGTTTTCGGTCTCAGCCATCAGAGAATACCGGGCTCTTTTCAGATTGCTGGTATTTTGCAATCCGTCAAACAAAACCCATTGGGTATTTATGCCAATATTGCCTATTTGACGTGTTTCCTTACCGATGACATTGCGCACGGGATCTATATTCAGACCAAAATTAAAAGTGTACCCCATTGATGCATTTAACGACGGAGTAAGATTGTAGGTGGCCACTTTACTGAGCGATGCAGCTCTGTCCTTTGCTAAATACGCCTGTTTAATCGTCAAATTTCTCGAATATGCCAAATCCAAACATTCATAAAAATTCAGCGCCTTTTGCCCGTTTAAAATCATTGTGTTAAAAAGAAAGGCCGAACAAACTAAATATCGTGCATCCATGACCTGTGATTTCAGTTATGATTGATAAGGTTAAGCAGACTTTGATTTCTTTCTTTCAGTTGAAAGTGCATCAAAATTCGCTGCTCAGCAATTTCAGAAAGTGTGTCAATGTCAAAATTCTTTAAATTTTTTATTATTTGAATTAATTCTTCAATATTTTTTCTGCGCAGCAGAAAGCCGGCGTCACCGATTATTTCAGGGATTCCAAACACATCGGATCCTATAGGGACACATCCGCATAGCATAGCTTCACAGAGGGCATTCGGAAAGCCTTCCGCCATTGAGAGTTGAAAATAAAATCGATGCTGATTATACACCTCGGCCAATTCGCATGATTTGATTTTTGGGAGAATCCGTATATTTCCAGGCATGGAGATTTGTCCATTAAGACACATTTCTCCCACAACGGTCAATTGTAATGAAGGCATCCTGCTGCATAACTCAATTAATATATCAATACCCTTAACCCAATAGGTCTTATGGTCAATCCTTCCCGGCACTGTCAAAAATGACCAGTTGTCACGGCTATATTTTCTATTGTAATACACACTGCTGTCGTATCCGTTTTTTAACTCAATGACTTTACTTCGGTCCGTGTTATATATTTGTTTAAGGCCTTGTTTACCTTTGGTTGGAGCATAGGTATAATCTCCTTCATACAAACTCTTGTGAACCACTGCTATTTTTTGGGAGTATTTTTGAATGATTTCCATCGTTTTTTTTAAAGCCCTATTTGTACAAAATCCATAGCGGATCTCCGGAAAACAATGGCATTCCACACCTCCCAGAAGTATCATATTTTTCCTTCTGAAAATATAAGAAAATAAAACAGGCATAAGTGCATGATATCCGCCAAAGCGGCAAAAGACAAATTTGCTTGATTGAATATGGATAATCAGAAAAAAAATCTGATGTAATAAACAAAAGGGTAGCATCCATTTTTTCCTCAGGGAAAAGCTGTAATCTTTTAAATAAAAGTGTTTGCTGAGGAAAGAAATATCTTTTTCAATGAATGTCGAAACTTGAGGATAAAAGTAAAGAATTTTATTTTTCGGCATAGGCAAGTATTGCAGGTGAAAACATCTTGCTTCTTGGAAACCGAATTCCTGTGTATATTTCCATCGCCCAGAGAATCTTTGTTATTCGGGATAGCGTAAGAGTCAATGCCTTCTTAAACGTAACGTAAGAATCCTTTTTTCCCCCATCTATTTGGGCAGAAACTGCTACGGGCAATACATATTGCACATCTATATTTTTAAAACCGGCATTTTTTAAAGCCACTCTCAAATAAGACAAATCGATGGGTACGTGCGTATCAAATACCTCTCGATTCATCACCTTCTGATACCAACCCGGAAATCCGTGCATATTCGGTACGGAAACGATGATCTTCCCTTCATTGGTCAAGTATCTGGAGTGTGCTTTCAAGACTTCAACTGTATCTAAAAAGTGCTCAATTACTCCAAAGCTAACAACGTAATCAAACCTCCCTATTAACTCTTGCGGAGGTGAAAACAAATCTCCTAACAGCACCTTTCCCGGTGTATTGAAAGCCTTGAAGATGTATTCACTTCTTTGGCACCCCATGACGGAATAATCCAATCCGGTAATATTGAGTCTAAAATTTTTATAAAAATATGGCAACCACACGCTATTGCCGCATCCGAGTTCCAGGATACTTTTTTGGGAATCTGCTTCTATGTGTTTGCGAAAGAATGCGTCAAATTCAGAATACAAATATCCATTAACGGACTTTTTTTTAACATTGATTTCTTTTGGCAATTCATTTGTTTCCCAAAATTTATCCCAATATTCAGGAGATGTTTTATCCATCTATTTCTTTATTAGTTTAAATTCCCATCCATTTCCTCCTTTTTTGAGGCTGTACGTTGACAGGTCATTTAGATTTGTTAGAATCTGAATTAATTCTTTTTTTGTGATCAATCTTTTGTAATAATCTGTGAGTGCATCGTAGGTTTCGAGAAAAGAAGTGTCTTTATTAAATTCATATCCCTTTTCCTCAAAAGAATCAATATTGGTAAGCAAAGGCGATAAGTGTCCCAATATCCACTTTCCGACCGGCGAATGCCTGTATTTCCAATGCAGCGGAAAGAATATTTTGACCAATTTTTGAACGATTTCCATCGAAGTTTTTGGGTTTAACCTCTTCAGGAAAAAGCGATAAAAAGGAACTACAGTAGTGTAATATGCCCATCGAAAATGGTAATGATCGGCGATTAGCAAACCTCCGTGTTTCACAACCCTCCAAAGCTCTTCAATAGCTCGTTTTGTATCCGGTGTATGCTGCAATACACCCAGGCATACTACCACGTCAAACACCTTGTCTTCAAACGGCATATCCAGCAAATCTGCCTGGAAAAACCGAATGTGCTCAGCTTGATTATTCTCAAAGTTGGCATCAATGGCTGAACTCAGGTCGAAGGTATACAGCTCCTTGCAGTAGGGAGCAATTATTTCGGTAAATCGCCCGGCCCCGCTTCCTGCTTCGAGCACTACTTTATCAGAAAACACCCTTTCGGGGGAGTCGCACAAGGCCTGCTCCAGACGTTTTCTGGAAAAATGAGTATTGGTGTAGCTGTCGAGCTGGAGTTTCCTGAATCGGTTCCACTGCTCACCAAAGGCAGAGGCATACGACTCAGAAGCCACAAAACGGGGGATATTGTTGTGGATTTCTACTGTTTTATGGTTCGACGAAAACACCCGGTCGTTAATTTTTTTAAAATATGTACCTTCCTTCTTATCAAAAAACTTTACCGTCATGGTGAATGCCAGGTCATACATTTGACGCCTACAAATGTACATAGATGTGTGGTTTTGCGGGGATTATTGATTTTGCGGGCATTACGACCAAAGAATCGATTAAAAATTCAATAGATTTACTACATCACAGAGGGCCTGACGACGAAGGAATTGAACACATCGTTTCCGATACATTTTCAGCTTTTTTAGCTTTTAAAAGATTATCTGTTATTGACTTGTCAAGTGCTGGTCATCAGCCCATGTACACACCTGAAAAGGATATATTCATAGTCTTTAATGGCGAAGTTTACAATTACAGATATCTCCGTAAGGAACTGCTATCAGATGGAATAAAATTCAAATCTGAAAGCGATACAGAAGTCATCCTGTATCTATACAAAAAATACGGGATCTCTTTTCTGAGTAAATTAAATGGAATGTTTGCCATATCGCTGTTGGATTTAAAAACAAAAAAGTTGTTCCTTATTCGCGATCGCGTAGGCGTCAAACCTTTGTATTACAAAATACTGTCCGGCCGAGGAATTATGTTTGCATCAGAGATTAAATCATTATTGCCATTGGATGAGGAAAAACAAGAGATTGATTATCCTTCGGTTTTTAAATATTTTTCATATGGATATATACCAGCGCCGGACACTATTTTTAAAGGGATAAAAAAACTTCTCCCGGCGCATTATCTGGAATATGATATCTCCGCCAAAAATTACAAGACAGCTTCATACTGGACTATTAAAAATACGACCCCTCCCTCCGCCAACCAACATGAACTCACCGAAACTTTGGAATCCTTGCTCAAGGATTCATTTGGCCTGCGTATGGTCTCTGATGTGCCGGTAGGAATCTTTCTGAGCGGAGGATACGACAGCACGGCGGTCGCTGCACTTCTTCAATCTGAATCTTCGGCCAGGCTTAGGACATTTACCATAGGATTTGAAGACAGCGATTACAATGAAGCTACTTATGCAGAGCGAATAGCTCAACACATTGGTAGCGAGCATACTACTCTCTATTGTAAAAGTCAGGATGCCATAGAGCTCGTACCGAAACTACCGTATTTCTACGATGAGCCTTTTGGCGATTCGTCGTCAATCCCCACAATGCTGGTCAGTAAGCTCGCCAGGAAACACGTCACTGTAAGCCTTTCTGCAGATGGAGGTGACGAACTTTTTGCCGGTTATCAACGGCATCTGAAAGCTGTCAATCAAATACAAAAAGTGCTCTCCATACCGGATTTTCTGAAATCAGCAGGAGCAGGCTTATCCAGATTGATCCCTCACCAGACAAATGTGTGTAAGCACGATTTTGGGTCAAAACTTTTTGTATATCTGACGCATCAAAAGCCTTCCAGATTATTCCTCAATCAATTGAGTGTATTCTCTCCAAAACAGATACAAAGCCTTCTCTCCTCAACATCGTATTATGACACAATTTCTTCCGTTTTTTTACCCGATTTTCCAAGAGGATCGATACTTTCAGAAGTACTTTTAACGGATTTTTACACGTATTTACCTGAAGATATTTTGACAAAAGTAGATCGTGCCACAATGTCAGCAAGTCTTGAAGGAAGAGAACCACTTCTAGACTACAGATTGGTAGAGTTTGCTTTTTCATTACCCGATGATTTTAAAATAAAAAACGGGCATATTCAAAAGGCAGTTTTGAAGAAGATCGTTCATAAATATATACCAAAAGAACTCATAGAAAGGCCAAAAATGGGCTTCGGGATACCCATACACAGATGGCTCAGGAAAGAGTTGAAATGGTTGCTTGATGAATCCTTTGATGGATCAAAAATTAAACGCCAGGATTTCTTCAATCCGAAAGTGATAAAAAGAGCTATTCAATCTTTTTTACAAGGTGATAAAAACATTGACCATCAAAGGATTTGGTTTTTGCTGATGTTTCAAATGTGGTTCGACCGTTGGGTTGACAATCAAAGATAAATCTCCCTGCATCTGAATCGGGCGAACATCTCTTCATCATACCATCCGAGCCTCCTTGTCAGATCGATCACTTGCCTGTGAGAAGCATTTTGATATGCCCAGGTCTTCATTTCGTTTTCATCTTTCCAGATGCTGAACGTTGCCTGTTCGACGAGAGGGAGCTCTCCCATCCCGATGGAAAAGAGCGAGTGAGAAGGAATCTGCCGGGATACCATCGGCACATATTTCCAAAATTTCCACCACATGGAGCGTTTTATGCTTCCCCGGGTAATGACCGAAATCAGAGGAAAATCTTCGATATTTGCTTGACTGTCTGCATCTTCAAAAGGCCTCTTTTTATTCCACAGACCATGTGCCTTGGTAGGAAACATCTCAAAAATCCTCATCTGCCTGAGTCTGATTAAAAATTCTGGAATAGGATTTTCCGTCAGAAATGCGTTTAAATTATCAGTGGTAACAATCCAAATGTAGGTTCCAAAATCCGGAATTATTCCAAATCCATTGCCTGACCCTGTGCCCATCATTTTAAAAAAACCAAACTTCTGAATTAATTTTCTCTTCCATGAAAACCGCCCCATCTGCTTAAACACCCACCACTTATCTGACAATCCGTGAAAATGAAGCACAAACAGGTATACCTTGGATGACTTTAACTGCATCATACTATATTCGTGAAAATTTCACTTGATGAAGAAAATAACATATCTGTTTCTAATTCAGTTCTTACTTCTTAGTGTCTCAGCACAAGATTGTGTAAATCCGCAGCAAATACCTCTTGAGCCCATTCAATACATTGTAAATGAACTAGCATCCGAACGTTTCGGAGGGCGCTACCCAGGCACAGAAGGTGATTCTCTTGCTACGTGGTTTATCGTTGAGAATTTAAGAGAAATGGGTTTGATTCCGATGGGCGACAGCGGAACATATATTCAGAAGTTCGACATTAAACTCCAGGCCCACATATCCGAAAACACTCAGATCAGAGTGCGAAGAAGAAAATATTTCCCCGATGAGCATGTATACCCAACCCGATATAGTTCAAACGGAAAAATACGCGGCAAGGTGGTCATACCCTTGTTTATACTGCAAGACAAAGAACCTATTCTGTCAAATCCCACTTCGGTAAGAAGAAAAATAGCTCTGGTAAATCTGAGCGACATCAAAAATTTGTATGATTCTCAAGGGATTGATTTCAAATATTTTAAACTTAGTTCGTTTATCGAATACCTCAGAGAAAAAAATGCGAGAGCCCTAATTTTTACCTCTTCCCAGACAAGAGGGCTACCTATACCTGATCGTTATTTTGAAGTGCTTGAACCAGCCGGTATTCCCGTTTGGTATGCAGATTCGGATGTTTCTGAAAACATTCGAAGAGCTAAGCGCATCCGGACAGAGACACAACTCTATGAAAATCAGGTCACCACAAATAACATCATAGCTTTTTGGGACGTAGGCTCCCCCTATACGATTGCCATAGGGGCACATTATGACCACCTTGGCATGGGCGATAAAAACTCAACCTACAAGGGCAAGCCTCAGCTTCATCCCGGTGCCGACGACAATGCCTCAGGAGTAGCTGGAGTATTAACGCTTGCGCGACACCTGCTAGATCAGGGAAATAATACCTTTAACTACCTGTTCCTCTTTTTTGGTGCCGAAGAACAAGGGCTTCTGGGATCCAAACATTGGATTACCCATCCTACTTATCCCATTGAAAATATTGTGACCATGTTTAACCACGATATGATCGGTCGTCTGGCTGATGACCGCAAACTTCGAATCAATGGTACCGGCACAAGCCCGGAATGGGAAAAAATGCTTAGAAAATATCAGTGCTTTGATCTGAAATACCAGCTATCGAGGGGTGGACGAGGACCTTCTGACCACACCTCTTTTTACAATCAAAACATACCTGTTCTTCACTTTTTTACGGGTCTGCATACTGAGTACCATAAGCCGACGGATTTGCCGGGTTACATCAATTTTGAGGGGATTCGGGATGTAATCTCCCTGAATGCAACCCTAATTCGGGAAATGGAAAATCTCAGCATTCCTCCTCTTTTTACTCCGACCGACGACGAACAAGAAGGCAGGCCTGTGCGCCTAAGTGTGACCCTTGGAATTATTCCCGGATATAATACCGACAACAAGGGACTAGAAGTAGAGGGTGTCACCAAGGGAAAACCTGCTGAAAAAGCCGGAATCATCAAAGGCGATTACATCATACGGATCGATGACCAACCCATCAAAAACATTCGGGATTACATGGAAGCACTATCGAGATACGATGTCGGAGATACAGCACCTGTACAGATCCTCAGGGCTGAAAAAATTTTGGAAGTACTTGTTCACTTTGAGTAATTTTGTTTGGTAAAGTATTTAAAACATAAAAATGAGAAAAATTATTCTGCTGCTCGGAATTATTGCCATCCCCCTAATGACAATGGCTACCGAGCCTGAGAAAAAAGCTGGAAAAGAGACCGGCAAAGTAGAAAAATCCGAAAAAAAAGGGTGCAGCTCCTCGGAAAAAGAACAGTCATCGCGTTGTTGCGCCGGTAAAAAACCTGCTTAAAAGAACAAACCGGCGATTTAAAGCCGGTTTTTTTGAGTTACAAAGAATTTTTTAAAATCGTACCTCCCCTCCTTTAAAATGTCTGAAATCTAACAATTAATCTTATCAGGCTCCATAATTTTGTACACTCTTAAAACTTTCATATTGGATGAATATCAGAATTAAGAAAGGTGCTGATATAAAAATTACAGGCCAACCTAAAGCCCAAGTCATTGGAGAACTCAAAAGCGATGTGTATGCAGTGAAACCCGATGACTTTAAGTTTTTTCATCCAAAGCTTTCTGTCAGAGAAGGCGATGTAGTAAAAGCGGGACAGGCCGTCCTGTACAGCAAGGACGACCACAGAATCACTATACCCAGTCCGGTTAGTGGCGAAGTCGTGGAAATCGTAAGAGGAGAAAAGCGTAAATTGCTGGCAGTAAAAATTTTAGCTGATAAAACAACCGAATACATCGATTTTGGAAAAGCAAATCCAGACTCTCTCAGCAGAGAAGAAATTATCGAAAAATTAACTGCATCCGGTTTGTGGACTCTTGTCCGCCAGAGACCCTACGGATGCATTGCTAATCCAGACGAGACACCAAAATCTATTTTCATATCTTGTGTCGATACCGCACCGATATCTGCTGATCCATTGTTTGTAATCAAGGAAAAGCAGAAATATTTGAAGACCGGTCTTGCTGCCGTTAAAAAACTTACCAAAGGAAAAGTACATCTGACCTTTTCGGCACAAAACCCCAATCCTGATGTTTTTTCCGGGCTAATCAGCGACAACATCGAAACCCATACAGTGTCAGGGCCTCATCCAGCAGGTAATGTGGGTGTACATATTCATTACATAGATCCCATCAACCGCGGTGAACGTGTGTGGTATCTCTATCCTCAGGATTTGGTCATGATCGGTGAACTATTTGAAACCGGATATTACAATGCAGGAAAACTTGTAGCCATCTCAGGCCCAATGGTAACCGAGCCAGGATACTATCACATAACCTCGGGTGCTTCATTAAAAGGATTAACAAATCTTCTGAACAGCAGTCACTCAAGAGTGATTTCAGGTAATATACTTACAGGAATGGCAGTGGGAGAAGATGGGTTTTTGGGATATTACGATTACACTATTTCCGTATTGGAAGAAAATCACGAGCCTGAATTTTTGGGATGGCTTCTGCCGGGCATCGGAAAATTTACCATTCATCGCGCCCTTCTCAATTGGTTTCAAAACGGCAAACCACTTCCCTACAATACCAAAATGAACGGCGAAGAACGCGCTTTCGTGGTTACCGGTGAATATGAAAAAGTTTTTCCATTTGATATATATCCTGTTCAACTTTTAAAAGCAATAATGGTTAAGGATATAGAAAAGATGGAACAACTAGGATTATATGAAGTAGTGGAAGAAGACCTAGCCCTTTGCGAAGTCGTATGTACTTCAAAAATTGCAGTTCAACAA
This sequence comes from Thermaurantimonas sp., assembly GCA_046295455.1. Classification (GTDB taxonomy): domain Bacteria; phylum Bacteroidota; class Bacteroidia; order Flavobacteriales; family Schleiferiaceae; genus Thermaurantimonas. The sequence continues at coordinate 138,090 of JBKBNI010000001.1, forward strand.
ACAATTTACCAGGGATTGGAGCTGCTCAAAACAGAAGTTGGATAGTAAAATGTAGAATGAAATAATCAATTACCAGAATGAAAGCAATTCAAAATTTGATGGACTCCATCAAACCTCATTTTGAGAAAGGAGGTAAGTGGAACAAATACTGGCCGGCATATGATGCCTTTTACACATTTCTGTTTGTCCCCGGGCATACAGCACCATCTAAAGGTGCCCATATCAGAGATGGCATAGATTTGAAAAGAACTATGTTTACTGTGATCATCGCATTGGTACCGGCACTGTTATTTGGTATGTACAATGCAGGGTATCAACATTTCAAAGCTACGGGAGCTCTTGAGGCAGTTACGTTTTGGGACATGTTTCTCTATGGAGCATCGAAGATTATCCCGATGATCATTGTTTCCTATGTAGTTGGCTTAGGGATAGAATTTGGTATGGCCATTTCAAAAGGTCATCAAATTAACGAAGGATATCTGGTGACTGGAATGCTTATTCCGCTCATCATGCCCATAGATCTTCCCCTTTGGATGCTTGCGCTTTCGGTAGTATTTGCAGTAGTATTCGGCAAAGAGGTTTTTGGCGGCACGGGAATGAATATTTTAAATCCGGCGTTGACAGCTAGAGTATTTGCCTTTTTTGCCTATCCTTCTTATATGTCTGGAGATAAAGTCTGGATCGGCGGAATGATGAAAGGGCAAGCTGTAGATGGATACTCAGGTGCCACAGCATTGGGTGATCTGGCCACAACAGGAACCACGCAACTATCTGTGATGGACATGTTTTTAGGATTTATTCCCGGTTCTGTAGGTGAAACTTCTACTCTTGCCATACTTATTGGTGCTATAATTTTACTTCTGACTGGCGTGGGAAGTTGGAAAATCATGTTGTCAGGTGTGATAGGGGCTCTGGCAATGGGATCTATTTTTAATATTTTTAGTTCATATGCCTCTACACCAGAATTACAAGGATTTCTCAGCGTTCCGGCATGGCAACACCTGATCATGGGTGGTTTTGCATTCGGTATTGTCTTTATGGCTACAGATCCAGTAAGTGCAGCACAGACCGAGAAGGGTAAATGGATTTACGGATTTTTAGTTGGATTTTTTGCGATCATGATTCGGGTGTTTAACCCCGCATATCCTGAAGGAATCATGCTAGCAATCCTTCTTATGAATGTATTTGCTCCCTTGATTGATCATTATGTCGTAGAGGCAAACATCAAAAAGCGCCTTAAAAGAGTAAAACTTCAACCCGTAAAAGCATAAAAAATGAATGTAAATAGTAATGGTTATACCTTCGCTTTCTCTTCTTTAATGGTTATCATTGTAGCTGCTGTGCTATCATTCACGGCAATATCACTCAAAGACAAACAGCAACGAAATGTAGACCTTGAAATTAAACAGAGCATCATCCGTTCCATTGGTATAGACGTAAGTCGAAACGAATCTGAAAAAGCGTTCGATCAATACATTATAAAATCCCTTGTAATCCAAAATGGAAATTTGGTTGATGGAGTTGATGCACTGAAGGTGAATCTGGCAGACGAAATAAAAAAACCAGCTGATCAGCGTTTGAATCCGCTTTATGTAGCTGAAAAGGACGGCCAAAAATTTTTCATCATTCCCCTTAGAGGCAAAGGCTTGTGGGGTCCTATATGGGGTTACATCGCACTTAATGAGGATGTAAATACTGTTTATGGGGCCATCTTTGATCATAAATCTGAAACTCCAGGCCTGGGTGCAGAGATTAATACGGCAAGCTTTCAAAGTCAATTTAGAAACAAAAAAATCCTGAAAAACGATGAATTTGTTTCAATTGAGGTACGCAAGGGCGATGCCTCCGGCGACCACCAAGTAAATGGAATTTCAGGAGGCACCATCACATCTGTAGGTGTGGATGAAATGCTTAGAGATAACATACGTAATTACATCGATTTCTTAAAATCCTACACGTTTTAAATCCACAAGGTCATGAGTGAAGTAGTTGAAAAACCTGTAAAAGTTGCAGAAAAAGAGCCACTTTTTTCTAAAAAGAATAGAAAACTGATTAGTGATCCCCTTGATGATAATAATCCAATTACCGTTCAGGTACTTGGCATTTGTTCAGCCCTTGCTATCACCGTAAAGCTAAAACCAGCGATTGTTATGTCGCTATCAGTGCTATTTGTACTAGGAGTGGGTAATGTGGTAATTTCTTTATTGAGAAATTATATACCCAACCGAATTCGAATTATTGTCCAGCTGACGGTAGTAGCATCTCTTGTAATATTAGTGGACCAAGTGCTTAAAGCATTTGTCTACGATATCAGTAAACAGCTATCTGTATTTGTAGGTCTTATTATCACCAACTGTATTATCATGGGACGCTTTGAAGCATTTGCCCTCGGAAACACTCCTTGGAAATCGTTCCTTGACGGAATTGGCAATGCATTAGGGTATGGGATCATTCTTATCATTGTGGCATTTTTTAGAGAATTGCTTGGAAACGGAACATTGTTGGATTACCATGTAATACCAAACTCCTGGATGCTTGCAAATGGTGGATTTTATGCCAATAACGGATTGATGCTGCTACCACCTATGGCTTTGATTACAGTAGCGGTCATCATTTGGGTACAAAGAGCAAGAAATACCAAGTTGATTGAAAACAATTAAATTGGAAAAGCCATGCAAGAGTTAATAAATATATTCGTAAAAGCAATCTTCGTTGAAAATATGATCTTCGCATATTTTCTTGGGATGTGCTCATATCTTGCCGTTTCAAAAACTGTAAAAACGGCAGTTGGATTAGGTTTGGCCGTCATTTTTGTATTGGGTATTACTGTCCCGATCAATTATTTACTCCAGAATTATGTACTGGGAGATGGTGCCCTGACATGGATCGATTCATCCTTCGCAAGCGTTGATCTCAGTTTCCTGAGTTTCATTATGTTTATTGCGGTCATCGCTTCAATGGTCCAAATTGTAGAAATGACAATAGAAAAGTTTGCACCTGCCTTGTACAGTGCATTAGGTATCTTTCTGCCGCTGATAGCAGTAAATTGTTCAATACTTGGAGGTTCACTTTTCATGCAGGAGAGAGCATATTCCAGTATTACAGAAGCAACTGTATTTGGTCTTGGCAGCGGTGTAGGTTGGTTTTTAGCCATTGTGGCCATCGCAGCCATTCGAGAAAAAATAAGATATTCTAATGTACCAGCACCTATGAGGGGCTTGGGAATCACCTTTGTGATTACCGGACTAATGGGCTTGGCATTTATGAGTTTTATGGGTATTAAAATTTAATTTTTGTGGGTTATGTTTTTGAATGTTAGTGTGATTTTAGTGAGCGTCGTAGTATTCTTTTTGTTAATACTCATGCTCGTTTCCGTGTTATTGTACGCTAAGGCTAAGCTGTCCCCTGGTGGAGTTGTAAAACTAGATGTGAATGGAACTGAGTTAGAAGTTGAAGCGGGTAATACGCTTCTAAATACATTAAGCAACAACAAAATATTTTTACCCTCTGCATGTGGAGGAGGTGGTACATGTGCAATGTGTAAGTGCCAGGTACTCGAGGGAGGTGGAGAAATTCTTCCGACAGAAGTAGGCTTTTTCACACGTAAACAAATTCAAGAACACTGGAGGCTTGGATGTCAGGTGAAGGTCAAAAATAATATGAAAATAAAGGTACCGGAAGAAGTCTTCGGTATCAAAAAATGGGAGTGTGAGGTCGTTTCAAATTACAATGTAGCCACGTTTATCAAAGAGTTTGTAGTAAAACTTCCAGAAGGTGAACAATTACATTTTGAGGCCGGAGGATACATTCAGATAGATGTACCTCCAACAGTAGTAGAATACAAAAACATTGATATTCGGCCACATCCGGATGACCCCGCTGGGCCAGATAAATTTAAACCCGATTGGGATAAATATGATATGTGGTCTCTGAAAATGGTCAGTGACGAACCTATATTCAGAGCCTACTCCATGGCCAACCACCCTGCTGAGGGCAATATCATAATGCTTAATGTTCGTATTGCTACACCTCCTTGGGACAGAGCAAAAAATAAGTGGATGGACGTCAATCCTGGCATATGTTCTTCCTACATATTTGATCGCAAGCCTGGAGATAAGGTAACAATATCAGGTCCTTATGGGGAATTCTTTATCAAAGACACCGACAAGGAAATGATTTACATCGGTGGTGGTGCGGGAATGGCTCCACTGCGTGCACATATATTTCACTTGTTTCACACACTTAAAACTCAAAGAAAGGTTTCTTACTGGTATGGCGGTCGAAGCAAAAGAGAACTCTTTTACATCGATCACTTTAGAAAAATTGAAAAAGAATTTCCTAATTTCCGTTTTTATGTTGTTCTTTCCGAACCTCTTCCAGAAGATAACTGGAAAGTTGCTAAAGACATCAATGATCGCGAAGCAGACGGATTCATTGGATTTGTTCATCAGGCACTCATCGACAACTATCTGAAAAATCACCCAGAACCGGAAGAAGTTGAATATTACTTCTGCGGACCACCGATGATGAATGCTGCGGTGATTAAAATGCTGGACGAATGGGGAGTTCCGAAAGAGAATATTTCTTTTGACGACTTTGGCGGATAATTTCAAACAAAGCCCCTTTTCAGGGGCTTTTTTAATTTAAGAATTCTTACTTATGAAACATGTGTTGATAATATTTTCATCAATTTGGCTTATCATCGGTTGCAACCCTAAAGACAATGGTGAAGTACAACGAATTAACCGCGGACGTGCACAAGGAAGTACTTACAATATCCAATATGTAACCACAAAAGGCACAGATTATCAGCAGAAAATTGACAGCATATTTGCCTATGTAGATCAGGAGATGAGCACTTATCTTCCATTTAGCACAATATCTAAGTTAAACAACGGAATCCCCACACCTATTGATAATCACTTTTACAAAGTCTTATCAGTGGCCAGAGACATATATCAAATTACAGACGGTCTGTTTGATGTGACGGTCTATCCGCTGGTACAACTATGGAGGATAGAGGATCCTAATTTTTCAATTGGAATTGACTCTTCAAAAGTCGATTCCGTACTCGCCTACATTGGTTTTGAAAAGATATCATTTGATTCTTCTTCAGTAAAATTGCCCAACGGGATGAAATTAGACTTTAATGCCATAGCCCAAGGATACACGGTAGATATCATTGCTGAGTATTTAGAAGGACAGGGCATCACAAATTATATGGTAGAAGTAGGTGGAGAAGTACGCTGCAAAGGCAAGAATATTGATGAAAAGGTATGGCTGATCGGCATCGAAAAACCCAATAATGAAGAAAGCACCGAAAGGTTTCAAACCATCGTCAAGCTAAAAGACAAATCCCTGGCGACATCAGGTAGCTATAGAAAGTACCGATCTCTTCCAGATGGGACGCGGCTATCGCATACAATACATCCAAAAACCGGATATCCTACCGATCACAACTTACTTAGCGTATCAGTCATTTCCGATGAATGTATTACTGCCGACGCATTAGCCACTGCACTCTTGGTCATGGGATTAAAGGATGCAAAAGAGTTTGCTGCCAAACACCCTGACAATGAATATTTCTTCATCTATTATGACAAATACAAAGGATACCAAACTTGGAGTTCAGATGGTTTTTCAAAATATTTGAAGTAATAAAAGATCTTTCTTATTCCTCCTCTCCTTCTCCGGTAAGTTTGCGCTCGATTTCCTCCATTTCCAGAAAGTCTACAGCCTCTACAAAGGTTGGCACCACAGGGCTTCGCTCATCAAAAAAACTTAAATCTTCAACAGATGTAATGAAGATTATAGACCGCTTGCCAGTCTTAAACTTATCGAGTAACCTTTGAATTTCCTTGGCATAGGACTCCTTAAGATTTAATCCTGATACATTTACAATAAAATGCCTATCCAGATGGGCTGTCATAAGTGTATCCAATCCACTGTATAAATCTTGGGGGTTGTCAACCGACAGTACAGAAACCTTTAAAAAAGTTGGTTCTGATGATAGTTTATATTTCATAATTTGCGGCCTTTGATAGATTGACCTCGCATAAACATCAATACAAAGAAAGGAAATTTTTCTATTTTTGTATTGAATTAATATAAATTGAATTAAAAGGTGAAAAAAATTTTTGGTTTAATAACACTAGCGGTCGTGTCGTTTAGCGCCCTTGCCTTTCTATCATATAAGCAAAAGGCTCAATCAGTTGGTCTTAGTGTAGGGGATATGGCACCAGAGCTTGCATTTCCAAATCCTGAGAATAAAATTCTGAAGTTATCAGATTTAAAAGGAAAAATTGTTTTAATAGATTTTTGGGCTTCATGGTGCAGACCTTGTCGCCTAGAAAACCCAAATCTAGTGCGATTATATCGGAATTATAAAGATGCGAAGTTTGGAAAAGCCAATGGATTTGAGATTTATTCAGTTTCACTTGATCAAAATAAAGGCGACTGGCAAAAAGCAATCATCGACGACGGACTTATGTGGCCAAATCATGTCAGCGACTTAAAATTTTGGAAATCAGAAGCCGCCCGAATTTACAATGTCAGTTCTATTCCAATGACATACCTTATCGATGAAAAAGGAGTAATCATCGCGCGCGGTTTGCGTGGACAAGCCCTGGAAAGAGCGCTGGAAGGCCTTCGAACAAATCAACGGTAGTTCTTAAAAAGTCAATTTGTCGGTAATAAATATGTGGCAATGGTTTTGCCCCTGCATTTTTGTTATATCTTATTTCAATCAACATGGAAGAAAATTTTAAAGAAAATACTGTAGAGACTCATCAATCCATCATCGATACACACGAACAAGGAAATTCAGACACTGAATCTTCCGATCTTAATGTTAATGATAATGAGGAGATTGCTGTTCTTAAAGACAAATATCTTAGGTTGTATGCAGATTTTGAAAATTTTAGGAAGAGAAATGCCAAGGAGAGAGTCGAACTGATTCAATCAGCCAATAAAGAGCTAATGCAGGCTCTCCTGCCCGTTTTGGACGATTTTGACAGAGCATTCAGAAATTTAGGTGACAAAATTTCAGGAGACCCTACTCTTGAAGGCTTTAAACTAATTCATCACAAAATGCTGGATATAATGGTGCACAAAGGCCTAAAGCCAATGGAAATAAGCATCGGAAAAGACTTTGATGTAGAATTTATGGAAGCCGTAACAAATGTTCCCGCTCCCAGTGAGGATTTAAAAGGTAAGGTAGTGGACGAAATAGAGCGAGGATACATCTTGGGTGATAAAGTCATACGATATGCCAAAGTAGTTGTAGGTGAATAAATGCAAAGGTGATGGCAGCAAAACGAGATTATTACGAAGTACTGGGGGTCAGTCGAAATGCCTCCGCAGATGAAATCAAAAAAGCCTATAGAAAATTAGCAATACAATATCATCCGGATAAAAATCCCAATAACAAGGAGGCCGAAGAGAAATTTAAAGAAGCATCCGAAGCGTATGAGGTCCTTAGCGATCCTGACAAGAGGTCAAAGTACGATCGCTTTGGTCATGCTGCAACGTCATCTACTGGCAGTCAATATGCAGACATGGATCCTTATGATATTTTTGATCGTTTTAAGGATATATTTGGATTCGGAGATGATTTTGGATCGTCAAATGGCAGAAAATCTCGTGGTTCAAACCTGAGAATAAAGATTAAAGTGAACCTTGAGGACATAATAAATGGTTCTGAGAAAAAAATAAAAATCAGAAGATCTGTACTGGCCAAAGGTATTGAGTTTAGTACCTGCCGAATTTGCAACGGCACAGGAAGGGTTCATAAAATTCAGAATACCATATTTGGAGCGATGCGCGTAGAGAGCGTTTGCAGCTATTGCAATGGCTCCGGTAAGGTCATAACTAATATGCCTCCTGGTGTCGGTCCAGATGGGTTAGAAAAAGTGGAAGATACTATTTCAATCCAAATACCCCCTGGAGCAGTGGGCGGTATGCAGCTACAGATGCGTGGTAAAGGAAATGAGCCACCCGGAGGAGGCAATCCTGGAGACCTCATTATTGTCATCGATGAGGTCGAACATGACCAGTTTAAGCGGGACGGAATCAACCTTCACTACGACCTCTACATATCCATACCTGAAGCAGTCATGGGTACACAGGTGGATATACCTTATTTTGACTCAAAGCTTAGAATTAAAATTGAACCTGGTACACAGAGCGGGAAAATTCTCCGACTGAAAGGTAAGGGAATACCTGATATAAACGGATATGAAAGAGGTGATCTGCTCATACATGTGAATGTCTGGATTCCTAAAAAATTGACTCAAGAACAGCAACGCATCATGAAATCCTGGGTTAACGATCCGAATTTTAAACCCTCTCCTGATCAATCGGATAAATCCTTCTTTGAAAAAGTGAAGGAAATGTTTTCATAAAAAAGCGCAACACATTTTTATTTATCATTACATTGATGTTTGTCAGTTGCGTAAGCGTACATCAGACACTAAGTTTGCCCTTAGATCAATATCCTATTCATGCATAAAGCGCCTTCCCATATAGCTGTACTCACATCGGGTGGTGATGCTCCGGGAATGAACGCTGCCATCCGGGCAGTAGTACGAAGCGCCGTCTATTACGAAAAAAAAGTCACTGGTATATACAATGGCTATGAAGGGTTAATCGACGGAAATTATGAAGAGTTAAATTCACGCTCTGTAAAATACATTCTCAATCAGGGAGGTACCTTCCTTAAGTCTGCGAGAAGCCAAAGATTTCGGACTGCTGAAGGCCGTAAAGAAGCCTACAGTAAAATGAGCGCTGCAGGCATTGATGCCTTAATTGTAATAGGTGGTGATGGTAGCTTTACAGGAGCGAAAATATTTTCGGAGGAATACAAATTTCAAATCATTGGAGTCCCAGGAACCATCGATAACGATCTGTATGGTACAGATTTTACCATTGGATATGATACCGCATCCAACACTGCTATAGAATGCATTGACAAAATTCGCGATACCGCATCATCGCACGACCGATTGTTTCTAGTGGAGGTAATGGGGCGAGACAGCGGATTTATAGCACTGCGCTCCGCGATAGCCTCTGGTGCTCTTGAAGTAATTATGCCGGAAAACAACTTGACATTTGACCAACTGTACCACTCGATAGAAAAAGCCGGTAAAAACAAAAAATTTTCAAACATCATCGTCGTAGCTGAAGGTAATAAGCTGGGCAATATTTTTGAGATAGCTGATCACTTAAAAACCAAATTTCCTCATTTGGATATTAAAGTCACAATATTGGGTCATCTTCAGAGGGGTGGATCGCCTACTGTATTTGACCGCGTTCTGGCATCAAAATTAGGTGTCGCTGCTGTAGAAGGTTTGCTGATTGGCCGGAGCAATGTGATGGCAGGAATTATGCACAATCAGGTCATATATACCCCGTTTGAAGAAGCTATTACCCGCAGAGCCTACATAAATCCTGAACTTATTCGCATCAATAAAATTTTAACCATCTAAATTTATATATCATGAGCACTATAAAAGTTGCCATCAACGGATTTGGGAGAATAGGAAGACTCTCTTTTCGCAATCTGATCGAAAACCCTCATATCGAAGTTATTGCCATCAATGACCTCACAGATGCACATACTTTGGCACATCTTCTCAAATACGACTCAATCCACGGAAAATTCAAACACAATGTCAGCTCTGAAGACAGCGCAATCATTGTAAACCATAAATCCATAAAAGTATTTTCCCAAAAAGACCCCGAACTCTTGCCATGGGGTGAACTGGGAATTGACGTGGTAGTAGAATCAACCGGAGTGTTCAGAAATCGCGAAAAAATGAGCAAACATCTGAAGGCCGGTGCAAAAAAAGTAATACTGACAGCCCCTGCAGAAGGTGATGTTAAAATGTTTGTGCTCGGCGTTAATGACAATACGCTCACAGCTGAAGATGATATTATCAGCAATGCATCGTGCACAACCAACTGTTTGGCACCGATGGCTAAAGTTCTTCACGAAAAATTTGGCATCGAAAGAGGTTATATGACCACTGTACATGCATATACTGCCGATCAGAATCTCCAAGACGCCCCACATAAAGATCTTCGCAGAGCAAGAGCCGCTGCTCTATCTATCGTACCTACTAGCACCGGTGCAGCTAAAGCTGTGGGCAAGGTTCTTCCAGAACTAAAGGGAAAGCTCGACGGATATGCCCTACGGGTACCAACACCTACTGGATCAGTAACTGACCTGACCGCCATTCTTGAAAAAGAAGTCACTGCTGAAGAGATAAATGCTGCCATGAAAGAAGCTGCACAAGCTGAATTAGCCGGAATTCTTGAATATTGCACCGATCCCATTGTATCGGCTGATATTGTAGGTTCTACCTATTCCTGTATTTTTGATTCAGCCCTTACAGCTACCAACGGAAAGCTTGTGAAAGTCGTTGGGTGGTATGACAATGAAGCCGGATACTCAGCTCGAGTGGCTGACCTGGTTGAAAAATGGTCAAGAATATCGGGTATTATCTAACAAAATCTGACTCCTCAGACTTACTCAGAAACCGGCTTTTGCCGGTTTTTTTATTTAAATAACAAGAACTTGCGCACAAGCTGAATGCAATAATAATTTGCCAACGCTACAAGCAGACCAATGATCAACCCGGCTACATTAAAATAAATATCCTTAATAGAACTGGACCTGCCCGGCACCATAGCCTGTAGAATTTCAAGTACGCCCCCCATGGCAGCCAAACCGACAATACCATACAATACAAACCCAAATCCCTTCTTTAAATGCCGGAAGAATTCTGTTTGTGCAGCAAAATAAAAGTATTTTAATCCTGCAAAAGCCGTTAAATGAAGGAACTTATCTCCTTTATTCATAAAAAAAGAAGGAATATTTTCGGCTGGTGTCAAAAGCAGATGAACCAACACGACGCTGTACACAGCAAACGGAATCCAGTAGAGAAGCTTTTTCATTGAATGAAAAAAGGGTAGAAGAGCACCAACTACCCTGCAATCCAATTAAAAAGGGCTAATAACTAAGCCCCAATAAGATTTCTGTATTCTTCTGCGGTGAGAAGACCAGTACGATCTGTCGGATCAGCAACCCGAACCTTTACCATCCAACCTTGGCCGTAAGGATCGCTATTGACCAATTCGGGGGCCGAGTTGATTTGATCATTAACTTCAAGAATTTCACCGGCCACGGGTAAGTACAGGTCGGAGACCGTTTTCACTGCTTCCACACTGCCAAATACTGCCTCGCGATCGAGTGACTGACCTAAGGTTTCGATCTCCACAAATACAATATCACCCAATTCACTTTGGGCAAAATCAGTGATTCCCACAGTGGCAACATCACCCTCAAAGCGCACCCACTCATGGTCTTTGGTGTAAAAAAGTTCTCCCGGAATATTCATTTCGATTTAGTATTGATGTGGACAAAATTAAGGTTATATCTATTTTTATACGCTCCGGATTTGAAGTGGTCTAAAGTATTTTACCGAAATAATCGATTTGAAACCTCAGTTATTAACAATTCGTGTGGATTAATTCCGTGTTAAGTTTCATGAATTGAAATAAAACTTGTGGTTTACACCAATTTTCAGGGGGTTGTAAATCTAAAAGACCCTCCGGTTGTTGAAAATTCAGATATATTGTGAAAAACTAACATTTGGTATTCATGTTTTTTATTTTCAGTTTTGATACGAATAAGAACTCGATTTGGAATTAAAGTTTTTAAAAACCTCTTAACAACCTGTAAAACAATTGATTAAAAATAAAAACAATGGCAACAAAATTTGAAAAGTCTACAGAACCAATCCTGATGGAAAACAAAGACAGATTTGTCCTCTTCCCCATTCAGCATCATGACATCTGGCAATTTTACAAAAAAGCTGAAGCATCCTTTTGGACCGCCGAAGAAATAGACCTACAACAAGACATCTCTGACTGGAACAATAAGCTCAATGAAGACGAGCGCTACTTCATCAAGCATATACTGGCATTTTTTGCAGCCAGCGACGGAATCGTAAATGAAAACCTGGCCGAAAATTTTGTGAATGAGGTTCAGTACACAGAGGCTAAATTTTTCTATGGTTTTCAAATCATGATGGAAAACATTCATTCTGAAACCTATTCTCTGCTGATTGACACATACATCAAAGACCCTGAAGAACGCGATAGGCTCTTTCATGCCATCGAAAACTTTCAGGCCATCAAAGAAAAAGCCGACTGGGCATTGCGCTGGATAAAGTCTCCTTCCTTTTCGGAGAGGCTCATCGCGTTTGCCGCGGTTGAAGGCATCTTCTTCTCCGGCGCTTTTTGTTCAATTTTCTGGCTTAAAAAACGTGGCCTGATGCCTGGTCTGACATTCAGCAATGAACTGATATCCAGAGATGAGGGTCTCCACGCCGACTTTGCAGTACACCTACACAACCACCATTTAGTAAACAAAGTAAACCCCGAAAGAATTACTCAGATTCTGGATGAAGCGCTAAGCATCGAGCGAAAATTTATCACAGAAAGCCTCCCTGTGCGCCTGATCGGTATGAACTCTGACCTGATGACCCAATATCTCGAATTTGTGACCGATAGACTGCTCTCCGAATTGGGATGCCCGAAAATATACAACGTCTCAAATCCATTTGACTTTATGGAGATGATTTCGCTTCAGGGCAAAACCAACTTCTTCGAAAAACGGGTATCAGAGTACCGCAAAGCGCACGTGAAGATAAATGAACCCTCATCCTCGGAGGCAATCCTGACAAACGATATCACGTTTGATGCAGACTTTTAAACTTTAAAACCACCACCATGTACGTAATCAAGAGAGACGGTCGCCGGGAATCTGTAAAATTTGATAAGGTGACCTCACGAATCGAAAAACTCTGCTATGGCTTAAGCCCACTGGTCAATCCCATTTCCGTGGCAATGAAAGTCATCGAAGGCATCTACGACGGCGTAAAAACAACTGAACTCGATAATTTGGCCGCCGAAGTAGCTGCTTCCATGACCACCAGCCATCCGGACTATGCTATGCTCGCCTCACGAATCGCAGTGAGTAACCTCCACAAAAACACCAAAAAATCCTTCTCTGAGACCATCAAAGATCTCTATCATTACATCAACCCCAAAACCGGCGAACCTGCTCCTCTCATAGCTGATGATGTGTACGAGATCGTAATGGAAAATGCAGAACTCCTCGACAGTGCCATCATTTATGACCGCGACTTTGGCTATGATTACTTTGGATTTAAGACACTGGAGCGGTCTTATTTGCTACGCATCGATGGTCAGGTAGCAGAGCGCCCCCAGCATATGCTCATGAGGGTATCCATTGGCATTCACAAGCGCGATTTGGATGCCGTCCTTGAGACCTATGATTTGATGAGCAAGCGCTTCTTTACCCATGCTACACCTACCCTATTTAATGCCGGTACCCCAAAGCCACAAATGTCTTCTTGTTTCTTGCTTACTGCCAAGGACGACAGTATTGAAGGCATTTATGATACCCTGAAACAGTGTGCTAAAATTTCTCAATCAGCAGGTGGCATCGGACTCAGCATACACAACATCCGGGCGACAGGGTCGTATATCCGAGGCACCAATGGTACAAGCAATGGAATCATTCCGATGCTACGGGTGTTTAATGATACTGCACGTTATGTAGATCAAGGCGGAGGCAAGCGCAAAGGCTCCTTTGCTATCTACCTGGAGCCATGGCATGCGGATGTCTTTGACTTTCTGGATCTGAAAAAAAACCACGGTAAAGAAGAACTCCGTGCCCGCGACCTTTTCTACGCATTATGGATTCCTGACCTCTTTATGAAGCGGGTAGAATCCGACGGCCCGTGGACACTTATGTGTCCTAACGAATGTCCGGGGTTGTACGACACATATGGCCAGAAATTCGAAGAACTCTACCAAACATACGAAAACGAGGGCCGGGGTCGCAGGACCATAAAAGCACGCGAACTTTGGCAAAAAATCATCGAATCTCAGATAGAAACCGGTACTCCATATATGCTCTACAAGGATGCCTGCAACGAGAAAAGCAACCAAAAAAATCTGGGTACCATCCGATCGAGCAACCTTTGTACAGAAATCATCGAATATACCTCCCCCGATGAGGTCGCTGTATGTAACCTGGCAAGCATAGCCCTCCCAATGTTTATAGATGGCAATGCGTTTGATCATCAGCTGCTGTACGATGTTACATATCGAGTCACGGTCAATCTCAATAAAGTAATTGACCGAAACTACTATCCGGTGCCTGAAGCCGAACGCTCAAACAAGCGCCATCGTCCTGTAGGCCTCGGAGTACAAGGTCTTGCAGATACTTTTATCCGCCTTAGGATGCCTTTTACTAGTCCTGAAGCCAAAAAGCTCAATAAGGACATCTTCGAGACCATCTATTTCGCAGCCCTCAATGCTTCATGTGACATGGCCATATTCGACGGCCCCTACGAAACCTATCCCGGATCTCCCATTTCACAGGGAATCTTTCAGTTTAATATGTGGGGAGTGGACGAAAAAGACCTCAGTGGCAGATGGAATTGGTCAGAACTACGCGAAAGAATTCTAAAAAACGGGGTTCGAAACTCTTTGCTGATTGCACCTATGCCCACAGCATCTACATCGCAAATCCTTGGCAACAATGAATGCTTTGAACCCTATACTACAAACATATACACACGAAGGGTGCTCTCCGGCGAATTTATCGTCGTCAATAAGCACTTGCTTCATGACCTCATGGCACTGGGTCTGTGGAGTGAGGAGATGAAAAATGAGATCATCAGATCCAATGGCTCTATACAACACATAGACATCATCCCCGAAGATATCCGAAATATTTACAAAACCGTGTGGGAACTTAGCATGCGCGATATTATCGATATGGCTGCTGACCGTGGAATATTTATCGACCAATCCCAGTCGCTTAATCTCTTTGTAGATGCACCTAACGTCGGTAAACTTACAAGTATGCACTTTTATGCATGGAAAAAAGGCCTGAAAACAGGTATGTATTACCTCCGTACCAAACCTGCTACAGATGCCATTAAATTTACCGTTGATAAGAGTTCTAACCTCCAACGTCCTAAGTCTGAAGCTATATCCAACCCACTTCATAGGTACTCTTATGTGGAACGCGAGGCCGAAAAACGAGCCGCTGAGGAGTTGGCAAAAAAGCGCATTGAAGCTCTGTCCCAACGTACTGCACCGACCAAAGCCACAGGCCAGCAAATCAAGCAGCCGGACTTATTTGGCTCAGAATATGGAGCTGAATCCAATAGCAGTCAAAACGCAATTTCGTGCAGTATAGATAATCCAGACTCCTGCGAACTTTGCAGCTCTTAATGAGATTGAGGTTCTTACAGCCAAAAGCCGGAATGTAGCCGGCTTTTTTATTTTCAATCCTCTCTTCAAAGACCACTAAAAAGCATGACAAAAATTGTATTGATAGCCGCAATGGCAAGAAATCGAACCATCGGCAGAAATAATCAGCTGATCTGGCATATTCCCTCTGATTTAAAACATTTTAAAAAACTCACAACCGGCCACGTCATTGTCATGGGTCGAAAAACGTTTCAATCCATCGGACGGCCTCTGCCCAATCGCACAAATGCCGTCCTCACCCGCAGCCCACACTTCAGGCCGGACGGCGTATGTATTTTTCACTCCCTTTCCGAAGCATTGGAGTCATTTAAAGACCGTGACCTTATCTACATCGCCGGAGGAGCTGACATATACCGCCAGGCGCTTCCACTGGCACACCAGATGGAAATCACCCTCATCGACCGCGATTATGAAGGCGATGCCACCTTTCCGGAGTGGGATGAAAACCAATGGGAAGTTGTACATACAACCACTTCTACTGATAAAGACGGAGAGATAAATGTGAATGTCACATTTATGACCCTTGTCCGGAAGAATCAATAAATTCAGTCGATTTATCTTGTCATTCCATTACAGAAACCGGAATGCATAATAGAACGAACGGTTCATTTGAAGACGCCCCCAGGGCTTGCGAGACTATACCATCGATGGCCTTCGAATACGGCAAAATAGAGCATTAAGACCCCTTATTCGAAGATTACTTGCCGGCCACGTCGAAAGGGTTACTTCATAGGCTGATTATTAAGCTTGCTGCCCGGCCTGAATCTATCCCCCTATTGACTCTTTCACTTTTTTGACGCGCTCCCTGTCAGAAGCTTTCAAGTGAATCTTCCGGAGGCGAATAGATTTGGGTGTAACTTCTACGTATTCATCTTCTTGGATGTATTCAAGAGCTTCTTCGAGGCTGAGTTTTTTGGCTGGAGCAATCCTCATTTTGTCGTCGGCACCGCTCGAGCGCATGTTGGTCAATTTCTTTGTTTTGGTTACGTTTACAGCCAGGTCGCCGGGTCTGTTGTTTTCGCCGATCACCTGCCCCTCATACACGTCCTCTCCGGGTTCGATAAAGAAGATTCCTCTGTCTTGTAAATTATTGATCGAATAGGGTATAGCGGTGCCGGTTTCCAGGGCTATAATCGCTCCGTTTGACCGGCCCGGAATATTTCCTTTGTAAGGTTGAAACTCCAGAAACCGGTGTGCCATCACGGCTTCACCCTGGGTGGCAGTAAGCATGTAATTGCGCAAACCGATCAAACCCCGCGATGGAATAATAAATTCCAGGTGCATGCGGTCTCCCTTAGGCTCCATTTTTCGCAGCTCTCCTTTTCGGAGGGTTACGGCCTCCACGGCTTTTCCGGAAAACTCTTCCGGGAGGTCTATGGTCAGTTCTTCCACAGGCTCACAGCGTTTTCCGTCGATTTCTTTAACGATCACCTGGGGCTGGCCGATCTGTAGTTCGAAGCCCTCTCTGCGCATATTCTCGATCAGAATGCTCAGATGTAGTACCCCCCGACCAAAAACCATAAATGAATCAGCCGAACCGGTATCTCTCACGCGCAAGGCAAGATTGCGCTCCAATTCCTTATCCAAGCGTTCCCGTATCTTCTGTGAGGTTACAAACTTTCCTTCCTTTCCGAAAAAAGGCGAATCATTGATGGTAAACAGCATACTCATGGTAGGCTCTTCAATGGCAATGCCAGGTAATGCCTCCGGATTCTCTGCGTCAGCGATCGTATCTCCGATTTCAAATCCTTCGATGCCCGTAATAGCCACGATTTCACCAGCTTCCACAGAGTCCACCTTAGAACGGCTAAACCCTTCGAATACAAAAACCTCCTTAATCCGAGACTTCAGAATGGATCCGTCTCGCTTGATCAAAGTTACAGGTTGGTTAGACATTAATGTACCTCTGTGAAGCCGTCCGATAGCAATCCGACCTGTATAGCTCGAATAGTCCAAAGAGGTAACGAGCATCTGCACAGTGCCGGACTGCACTCTTGGAGCAGGAATATGCTCGATGATTTGGTCAAACAAGTAGGTTACTCCATCCGTGGGATTTTTGTAATCTGGCCCCATCCATCCATTTTTAGCCGATCCGTACACCACAGGGAAATCTAACTGCTCTTCCGTTGCATCCAGAGAAAACATAAGGTCAAAAACCTGTTCGTACACCTCCTCCGGCTGGCAATTTGGCTTATCCACTTTGTTAATTACGACGATGGGCTTCAATCCTAGCTGTAGCGCCTTTTGAAGTACAAAACGCGTCTGTGGCATGGGCCCTTCGAAAGCATCTACTAGCAGAAGCACTCCGTCGGCCATATTGAGTACACGCTCGACCTCACCCCCGAAATCAGCGTGACCCGGTGTATCTATTATATTAATTTTATACTCTTTGTACCGAACCGAAACATTTTTAGCGATGATGGTAATTCCACGCTCCCTCTCCAAATCGTTGCTATCTAAAATCAATTCGCCGGGTGATTCATGGTCTTTAAACAGCTTTCCGGCGATCAGCATTTTATCCACCAATGTGGTTTTTCCGTGATCGACGTGGGCTATGATGGCAATGTTTCTGTGCTTCAACATTTTTATACACCTAAGAGTGGACAAAAATAGGAATGTTGTTTGCCCTGAATTTGCTAAATAAGAATGAATTGGTACGAATTGAGTGCTCTTTTTTTACAGTTTAAACTTCACGGCACACATCGTTTTCGTCTGTATCCCGACGACTCCGGAAGTCACATAGTCCCACCGGGAACAGGTGAAACTTTGTTCGATCCATAAAAATCTCTAAAAGGGTCACCAAGATAATAGCCCGCTAATTTGGACTCCCGGGCTTTCACAATTTGATATGAGTTTAGAAAAACCATTGATGCACAAGGGTATATTCGCTAGATCAAGGAAGTGATGCGGCTATTTGGCTTGTAATCAAATCATACATTTAAATTATAATTTTTTATCAATCTATTTTTACAATACTGTATAACTAAAATCACATGGTCAGGCCGATGGGTACAGTCTACATTTGTCATGTTTTTGATTCGTAAATAACTAAACTGACAATGGAACAACACAAATGCGTAATTATAGGCAGTGGTCCTGCCGGATATACAGCTGCAATTTATGCTGCTCGCGCCAACATGAACCCAATTTTGTACACCGGTCTTGAGGTCGGTGGCCAACTCACTACCACTACTGAAGTAGAGAACTTCCCCGGATATCCTGATGGCGTGATGGGGCCGCAGATGATGGAGGATCTAAAAAGACAGGCCGAACGATTCGATACAGAAGTGCGATTCGGAATGGTTACCAAAGTCGAATTTTCATCGGACATAGGCGGATGGCACACCCTTACAATCGATGACGAAAAGAATATCCAGGCCAGGACTGTCATCATCGCAACTGGGGCATCGGCCAAATATCTTGGGCTAGAAAGTGAAAAGCGCCTTATGGGACATGGTGTATCTGCATGTGCAGTGTGTGACGGATTTTTCTATAAAGGAAAGGAAGTGGTACTGGTCGGAGGCGGAGACGCTGCTTGTGAAGAAGCAATTTACCTGTCAAAATTATGCCCAAAGGTGACCATGCTTGTAAGGGGAGATAAGATGAGAGCGTCGAAGATTATGCAGGACCGGGTATTTAAAATAGATCACATCGAAGTACTCTTCAATACAGAAACCGTGGAGATCCTGGGCGAAAACGCTGTAGAAGGTGTCAAGGTATTCTCCAAAAAAGAAAACAGAGAGTATGTGATTCCTGCCTATGGCTTCTTTGTAGCCATAGGCCATACTCCCAACACGGCTATTTTCAAGGGTCTTGTCGATATGGATGAGGGTGGATATATCAAGACCATTCCAGGCACAAGCAAGACCAATCTGCCTGGTGTTTTTGCAGTTGGTGATGTCCAGGACAAAGTGTACCGGCAGGCAGTGACAGCGGCAGGGTCAGGGTGCATGGGTGCTCTCGATGCCGAAAGGTATTTGGCTACACTAGAGCAAGGATAGACGACGTCTGTATAAGTCACAAATAAAAAGCCGACCTCAACAGATCGGCTTTTTTTATTTGAGGCATTAACTTATTTAAATCAAAAGAAGCGGTAGCGTTGATCTACAATGTTGGCAGACTTCTTCAGTGATTCAAATATTTGTGTGCGGACAAAGGGTTTTACGGCATTTTCAAGACCTTTTGTATAATTTTCATAGTTACCATCGTCACTCACCGGTTCAATGCTTTTAATCTGAACGACCATCGCAGCCAAATCCCCTGCAAAAGGATTGAGATGCAGACCTGCCGGCAACCCGCATACAAACCCTACGGCCTTTGGATCATTACCTATTCCAGGGATGATGTTTGAGGTGAAGTTGATGCGTGCATTGGTCACGCCCAAGTTTAGGCGGTCAGCCACGGTTTTCAGGTCTGAAGCGCCTTTGGCGGCATTCGTCAGTTCGCCAAGAGCGATTTGAGCTTTCTTCTCCTTGAGAACGCGCTCTTTTACCTGATTTTTGACAGATTCCAGAGACCGGTATTTTCCATTCTCGATTTGCGTAAGTTTAACAACCACATACGATTTTCCTTCGGATGTATTGATATCGACATCGCCCACCTTTCTGTCTTCATTAAATGCCCAGCGGACGATATCTCTGTTTCTGCCTAGACCAACGAGAAACTCTTGCATCGGTGTAATATCTGTGACGGGTCTGATGACCGTACCAAGGGCGACAGCTTCCTGTTCGAAGCGGATCGGGTCATTGGCTGCAGCAGCCAGGCGGGACGCCTTCGAATAAATTTCTTCGATTGTTTTTTCACTTGGCAACAGTTCTCTGACAATAGTGGCCAGCTGCAGGGAGCGCTCGGCTCCTTTCTGGTCGAGTATTTCGATAATATGAAATCCAAATTCCGAAAGTACCAATCCTATATCGCCTTTCTTGTTTGTAAAACAAAATTCCGAAAAAGGTTTGACCATCCGGTCGGGTCCAAACCAATTGAGATTTCCTCCGTCGAAGGCAGATCCTTTGTCATCGCTCAGAGCTCGTGCGATGCTGTCAAACTGGTTGCGGTTTGCCTTTAGATAGGCCAACAGCGTATCCGCCATTTCTTTAGCTTCCATGGGCTGGCGGTTGGACTGGCTGCCTTCAGCACCCTGAAATGACAGCAGAATATGCCGTGCATTGACAGAATCAGGAAGAAATTTAACCTTGCTGACTTTTGTCAAGCGATATTCATTATCAACTAAATATGGCCCATAGATATATCCAGCTTCCTTCCCCCTGAAAATAGTATCCTGATTCTCAAGCTTAGACTCACGGATGTACTCACGGTTGAAGGGTACATCACTCCTCATGGCTACAAAGGTCGAGTCGTCCTCAGCTTCTATAAAGGACTCGATATTCTCTACACTTCCGTCGGGATTGACGCGTTCGGTGGGAAGGGTGAAGGAGATTAGTTCCTGTCTTATCTTTTCTTCATCTTCAGAGGAAGGATTTACTGCAAAACTGGCATAGAGGATAGAGCGTATCGGTTCTTCAAGCCGAAACTCGCGCTTGTTTTTGTTGTACCAGGTGCGGATATCGGAATCTTTGACCTCTACGACCGAATCCGGAATGGACTCAAATGTTTTAGCTGCCAGTTCGACATTGAAATATTGATTGTTGTTGTAGAGTTCCATTTTGCCAAATGCCTTGGGGATATAAATGGCCATTTCTACGGCTTTGATGTATTTCTGCTGGGCGGATTGCTCGCGTATGGCTTTCTCAAAGTTGAGCCATTGTTTCCAGCGGTCGCGGCTCTCCTGGTCATTGTTTTGATTGTCTTGAATTTGTTGGATATAATTCTGGAAGAGAGCATCTGAAAACAACCCGGTAACCTGATCCTTGAAGACCGGAGCCTGCTGAATGTTCGGATCGCTTTTTACACGCTGATAAAGTTCTTCAGCTGTGACGATGATTCCAAGTTTTTGCATGTGGCTACCCCAGACTTTTTCGCGGATCAGTTCATCCCAGATCACATCAGCAAAATCTTTTCTGGATGCATTCTGAAGGGAAAAGTCACCGGACTGCACTTTGTAGATTTCTATTCGTTCGTCCACCAAAGCATTAAAGGTCATTACATCAATGGCTTCTCTATTTATTTTTCCGACATTGATGGCGTCACCTCTCAAGAGAGAGTTTCCGGAGGATAACAGGTCGGTAAGAATAAATACCACCAGAGCCAGACCTACAATGATGATCAACAAGCCAGAACGCTTTCGGATTTTTTCTAATGTCGCCATGTATGTGCTATTGTTGTATGATTTTGGTAGTTAAAAAAATCAGGCTGCGAATATACAAAACCCTTCACCCTTGCCAAGTGGACTTATTTCAGAGCTTCCAGAATTCGAACTTTTTGAATACGAGTGTGTTCAATGCTTTCGATTTTTAATTTAATGTTATTTATTTCGATCATTTCGCCGGATTCGGGAATCCGCTCAAGATGATGAAAAATAAGACCTGAAAGTGTGCTATAATTCTCATCTTCCGGTAGATTGAGGTCGTACAATTCGTTAAGTCTGCTTATTTCAACGCGTCCGATGGCGATGATGTCTTTTTGATCTTCTCTAATTTCCTGACTATCATCTGTTTCGGTATCGTGCTCGTCTTCTATTTCCCCAAAGAGCTCCTCAACCACATCCTCTATGGTCACAATCCCTGCTAAAGAACCAAATTCATCATATACAGCTAATATGCTTCTATTTTCTCTGGTCATAAGTCTTAGCACTTCGTTAGCCGTCATGCTTTCAGGCACAAACCGAATAGGTCGGAGGATAGCTGAAATGTCGTTTGGTTCATTGATTAGATCATAGATGTGTACATAGCCAAGCAGATTATCGATTGTGTCCTTATAGATGAGGATCTTGCTCAGATTTGATTCTTCGAATAATTTTTTGAGGTCATCAATTTCGGCCGAAATATCCAAGGCGATTACTTCCGTTCGCGGCACGATAAATTCGCGCAATCTGCGCGTCTCCATTTGTATTGCGTTTTTAAAGATTTCTATTTCATTTTCTTCACGTGATGAAGCTGAACTGTTTTCATACTTGTCTTTAAAAAATTGCGCTAAATCATGCCTTGTAAACAAGATATTTTCACTATTGATGTTGGCGGCATTTTTAAAGAGCAATTTTAAAATACCATGGCTAAAACGCACCAATACATAAGCAAGTGGCCACAACACTATATAAAATATCCACGCAAATACCGCATATCTCTGAAGCATGGCGTGAGGCCTGCTCTGAAAGACACTTTTGGGCAAATATTCAGCTACTACCAAGATAATGATCGTGGAAAGGATGCTCTGAAGTGCCAGCAAGGTGTACCCAACGGGGATTCCGGAAAAGAGCGGATTTAATAAATCAGGCACAAATATGCCATACAGCACAAGGCAAATATTATTTCCCAGGAGTAATGCGGCCAGAAGCATGCCTTGCTGCCTATTTAGTAGGGATACAAGCTTAAATGGAAAGGAGCCTTTTTTTTGCTCTACCTCTATAAAAAATCGATCTGCACTTAAGAAAGCAATTTCGAGACCCGAAAAAAGAGCCGACAACAGTAGGGACAACAGTACAAATGAGATCGTACTCATTGTTTTCCAAAAGGATTATTATCTCGATTAGATAACCGTTTTCGCTGAGATCTTCTCAAAAAGTACATGGCCGTAGCCCCGAGCCCTACGATGATGTAAATAGATGTTTTCTCGTGTGTTCCCTGTACCAGAGCGCGAATGATTTCAAAGGCACAGATGGTGATGACGATCAGCCATGCAACTTCCACGATTTTAAGTGTATCTTTAATCTTCATCTTCGAGAAGTATTTCGCCGGTTATTTTTTGAATTTTATATGAATTAAAATATTGGTCTGCTTCGAAGCCTTCGCCGACGATGATTTCTTTTCCAGTCGTCACGGTTACTTTTTTATCCGAAAAAATTTTCTCGGCTGTTTCGTCCCAAATCAAGTGATCGGTTTCCAGTTTTTCACCTTTTTTACTCACAAAAATAACATTTTGCATGGCTTCCCAACGTGAAGAAGCAGGATAGCGAATGGCATAACCAGCTGAAAGTTCACTCTCAATACTTCCGCTGAAGTCATAAAACCAAACATGTATTCCTTTTTGAAACTCGAGTTTCGGACTTTGAAGGTCATTGTAAAAAGCTGCTATGGGAGCTTTCATTTCAAATCGCTTAAAACCACTGTCGGTATATACCAGGTGAATGTTTTCGCGCTGCTCCACCGGCAGGGTGTCTATCTGATTAATTTGACGCACCAGCTCAGGATTATTGGTGCATTGAGCAAATAAAAAAAGCACTGCAGCTCGTACTGCAGTGCCAAATATCTGCTTGATTTTATTCATTATTTAATATCAAAATCTACCAGAACCGTCTCATTGATCCAGCATCCGATGGTATATTTATCTCCTTGCTTCCAATTAAACTGGAATGAAAGTCCCTTGTCGGGCAATCTTCGGCTGTAGTCGGTTATAAGGCGTTTTGCCCGGTTTGAAACATTGGGATCAATACTCATTGCAGTACGCAGTTTATCAATAGCTGCCCAGTATACTGCTTTCTTCTCAAAAACATTGTTACCGCAAGTACCTTCGGCGGCAGCATACACCTGCGCTATGAGAATGTATGCTTCACCGGCACGTGGGTTAATCTGCAGACTACGCTGTGCCGCTACTTTGGCAGCCTCAAGCATGCCTCTTCGATAGAGAGCTTCACCGGCACGTCTCCAGTCATCGGCGCGTTTTACGGGGTCTGCCTCTAATTCGGCAGCTTTTTTAAATGCATCCACAGCAAGTGCATAGTCTTTATTGTAGAGGGCTATTTTGGCCAAAGATCTGGAGGATGTTGCACTGGGCTCCAGCTCATTGAGTGCTTCAGCGATTTTTAAGAATATGGGTAGGGTAATGCAGCTCTCGCGCTCTCCATCCTCATTTTCTCGTTCCTTTTGAAGAAGTTTGGCCGCTCTTCTCAGCCAGTTGATATCACCTTTATTAGCATTAAAAGTCTCATCATTATACAAAACTGTAAGACGATCACAGGTAGCGATTTTCGCAATTTGAAGCTCGATATTTGTTTCTACCTTAGTGTAGTTTTCCAGCTCTTTTTCTAGTCTTTCCTTTGTTTTTAGATCTTTATCGGTAGCTTGATTTTGATCGATCCGAGCTTGGATTTCTTCAATTTGCCTGTTGTAATTATTATTGTTGTTTTCCAGAGCTTCGCTTATGAGGCTGAAAGTTTCGAATACTTTATTGAGACCGAAATTCTTACTGTCTTTTTGGTACATGCGAATGACCATGATGAAGTAGTTGTTGAAAAAAGCAGCGCTGTGTTCAGTAGGTTCGAGTTCGAGAGCTTTCTGAAATGTATTAAACACATTTTCAGTTTCTGATTCCGGCTCATATATCATCATGTCCATAGCTTTCAGGCCGATAACATACCCCTCCTTTTCAGGAAAATATGTGATGCGGTCGTCATAAACTTTGTAGAGCAGTTTAGTCAATTCTCGCTTCTTATTCGGATCTTTTTCCGCGTCAATTTTAGCTTTTACAATGGTAGTTCCGTAAATATAGATGTTTTTGGTCATGTCCTTACAGTTGTTGAAGGTGTACCTCCATGCATCAAAGGCCTCTGTATAGTTACGGGTTTTATACAATTCGTAAAATATAGAATAATTGTTTTTGCAATCCTCACTAGCATTTTGGAAGCCACCTTGAGCATACGACCGTTGGTAAAAGCTGAAAGCAAAAACCATAAGAAGAGAGGCCATTTTTGTCTTCATTCTCATCTGTATTTGTATTTGATAAACCATTTGTCATTGAGGGTTATACCTACTTGATATCTGATAAAATCTTCCTGGATCAGATTTCCGGTCTTTGTGCCTCTGCGTCCGGCGACCAGACCAAAGTTTATGTGGTTATACTTTACTTCTCCCGGTGCAAGTCCCCGAATTCTCAGCGGTAATGAAAAGCCAAAAGTCATGCCAAGCTGGGAGATATCCTGATTTTGAATGTTTACTACACCCGTTTCGTAGAAGGCTCCTAGTCTATATTCCAGTCTATTAATATATTTAGTGCTTCGCTCCCAACCCTGAAAAAAGTATCTCGGCAGAAGGCTCAGCCCTGCTGCATATCTGAAACTGTTTTGCCATGTGCTACCCTCCACGGGCAGTGAAAGATCGCTTCCCTGAATGTATCGAACCTCTGCTCCTGCGGTCAATACGGGGATGGTATGATTCGTAGAATATTCCTGGTAGGTCAAGGCGGCTCCCCATTGCATGGGATAGGTCACCCGGGACTCATCAGTCTGGCGTGTGAAGGTATCTACCGGAGTTCCAAAATCGCCTCCGGAGTAGCTGTACTTATAGTCTTTGTATTCTGAAACCAGCTGTATGGATGGAGAAAAAATTCCTGCGATGACGAGCTCTTTATTATTAGCTAATTTAAGTTGGTAGGTGATCCCTGTATTGTAGAGTAAACCGTTTATTCTGATTACGGAATTCTGTCGCGTGTTTAAGGTATTAGCCATGTCCGGTATGACTATATTCAACCGCTCTTTATCTCCAAAAAAATATCGCATTGATAATCCTATGGAAAATCCCTTGATCGGCTTCGAACCGAAGGCAAAAAATGCCTGATTGAATCCTCCGTTTCCAGTGAATCGATACAGCACCGTGGGCAGGGGTTCTTCATTTTTTTCCAAAGTGCGAATGTCATACCCGATGAACGTGTAAGGCATGTATCCAAAGGCTATAGTCTGACCTTTGTAGACGGGTATTGCAAATTTTATGTGAGAGAAGTTGGTAGAGTAGTTGCGGAGTCCGTCTGGATTTTGTGCGTTTGAAATATTGTATATCGTGGAGTTGACCCCAAAATCGAAGGTTGTAAGATCCAGTGCACTCAATGTAGATGGATTGTCCGCATTAAAAAACAGAGGGTTGTATTGCCCGATAGTCATTCCACCCATTCCGAAACTTCTGCCATTGGATATCCATTGAAGATCTCCTAATCCATATTGGGAGTAGGGTGATACAGAGGTTCTCTGGCCGAAGGTATGAAATGAAAAAAAACAGAGAATGCCTAAAGTGGCTACGGATCTATGCATTGAGTCGATAGAGAATGTTTAAACCTTCCAAACACATATTTGGACGCGCAAATATGTCCGATTTTATCAACTTTTCCAAGGTACTGGTGTCTCCGCCTGTTAAATAAATATTTAAATTTTTATATTTTTCGGATAAACGTGTGATGTATTCATTTATTTCGAAAACTGCGCCTTGTAGACTGCCGGCCAGCAGGCACTCTTCGGTGGTCTGCCCTATAATCGGCAGATCCGTGCAAGCAGGCTGATGATTGGCAGGATGTATCAAGGGTAAAGCGTTGGTAAAAGCGTGCATAGCCTTGGCACGCATGTGGATGCCAGGAGATATGCTGCCTCCGAGATATTTTCTTCCCACCAGAACATCAAAGGTGATGCAGGTGCCGGCACTGATGATCAGCGATGCCGTGCTGGGATCCCATCCGGGAGCAGATACTGCAGCTGCTGCCAGGCAGATGCGGTCTGTACCGAGGGTATAGGGTGTTTTGTAAAGGATCTCAAATGGTAAGTACAAGTCAGGACAAACCAGAATAAGCCTGCCGATGGCAGATAGTGAACGTATCTGTGCATCCATACCCGGAATGACACTGCTGATCAGCAATGTTTCGATGTGATGGGTATCTATGATTTCTCTCCAGCTGGTCGCCGGGAAGTCTCCTTCGGGGGTAAGACTACTGAATTTGTAAAGCCTGGTGCCTTCATTTGTGTGTACTTCGATTTTTGTATTGGAATTTCCAATATCTGCCAGCAGGTAATTTTTTTTTATCAATCGAATAATTTTTTGCAAATTTAGAACACCGGTTTACCTTTGCAGCCCAAAAAAAACCGGTGCGGTAGCTCAGTCGGTAGAGCAGAGGACTGAAAATCCTTGTGTCGGGGGTTCGATTCCCTCCCACACCACGCAGAAGTCCCGGCAGATGGCCGGGATTTTTATTTTGGTTAGGAAAGATGCTTTCTGTATAGATCGCGGACGATGCCATCGGCCAGTCCCAATTTAGGTACATACATCAATTCGGCATCCGCCCATCTCATCACGCTTAGATAGATTCTGCAGGCAAATATGATCACATCAGCGCGGTCCGGATTCAAATCGAGTTTGAGGATTAATTCTTCTTTGGAAAATTTTTGTAAGAAATCATAAGTGCTCTCGAGATATTCTCTTGTCAATGGCACTCCCTGGGATTTTCCGCTCATCTTAAAGATGCGGTTGATATTGCCTCCGCTGCCTACCATCACAACATCTTCAAGTGTGTGGGTCTTGTCTTTGATCCAATGTTTTATGGCATTCCAATCTTCTTCTTTGACCAATCCGTTCAGAAGGCGCACCGTACCCACATTAAATGACCGGGATGCACTGACCAACCCGTGCTGAATGAGCGTGAGCTCAGTACTGCCTCCGCCTACATCGATGTAGAGCACATTGGATTCCTGCTCTGTAAGTTTTGTGAGAAACTCGTTGCTTTTAATCAGTCGGGCTTCCTCTTCTCCGCCGATGATTTCAATCTGAATACCTGTATTTTTTTTGACCTTATCAATCACATCTGCCCCGTTGAGCGCATCCCGCATAGCAGAGGTTGCGCAGGCTCTGTAGGCAGATACCTCGTTCACTTCCATCAAGTACTTAAATGCCAACATCCCGGAGATAATTTTTTTCTCCGTTTTGGCTGATATTTTAGACCGTACAAATGAATCACTCCCCAGGCGCACAGGAAGCCTGGTGAGAGAACTTTTTTTAAAATAAACTTCCTTATGAGAACGTATTACATTGGTTATCAACAATCTGATTGAGTTCGAGCCAATGTCAATAGCGGCAAGGCGCTTGATATTCATGGTTTTATTTTAGATCAAATGTAAAAAATGATTTTCCAAAGAAATGAAAATCAGTGCCCCGACAGTGCAATATCCTCTATTTTCAATTGGGTTTTTCTCTGGTTATTATACTCGTTAATCTCTACTCTGTACACCACATCAATACTCTTGGCGGCTTTAATCTGCTCAAAATACTGAGCCTTGGAAAACCATACGGCTTCCTTGACTTCGGAGCTATTCTCTTCCGACAGAAACAATCGGATATGTTCTCCGTTGCGACCCATGAGATGACTGTTTGGGAGTACGGTGAGGTTTTTTGATGCGTATAGGGGTGTGGGATTTCCAAATCCTGTGGGCTGGATATGCTGTGTAGAAAGTCTTATAAATTTTTCGTCGATATGCTTAAGCAGCAGTTCTGCTTCAGCCATCAATATCTTCTGACGTTGGCTATCCGGTACGAGAGAGCTGACTCGGGTAGAAAAGGCTGAAGAAAATCTTTCAAAATTTTCGGGAAGAAGAGTTACCCCTGCTGCCTGGCTGTGGCCACCAAACTGGCACAAGTATTCTCTACAGTGCTCAAGCGCGTCATAGATGTTGAGATTCTGTATGCTTCGCGCGCTGCCGACTAGCTTTCCATGACTTTCTGTACACACAACAGAGGGCTTGTAAAACTCTTCCACAAGTCGAGCTGCCACAATGCCCACGACTCCTTTCAGCCAGGTACTCCCGCAGATTACGATTGCTGACTCGTACTTTTCCGGATTGTTTCGCACTATGTCTATAGCCTGCGCTGCTATACGGTCTTGTATTTCTTTTCGGTCTGAATTGAGTCGCTCGATATGATCAGCGATTTCGAACGCTTTCTGCATATCGTCCGTTGTCAGAAGGTCCAGAGCAATGTGGGCATGATCTATTCGTCCTGCGGCATTGATGCGAGGACCGATTACAAAACCCACGTGATGAGATGTGACCTGACTTCTGATGCCCGATGTTTTTATGATGGCCGAAAATCCGGGTTTTGGATTATCATTTAAAATGTCGAGCCCAAGTTTCATCAATATTCTGTTTTCATCTCTCAAGGGTACCATATCGGCCCCAATGCTCACTGCCACAAGATCTAAAAGATTGAATACCTTTTCTTTATGAATATTTAAGTAATCTGATAGTGCCCATATCACCTTGAAGGCCACAGCACAAGCTGACAACTCATCAAACGGATATGTGCAATCAGGCCTTTTGGCGTCCACTACGGCTGCTGCCTCCGGTATAACTGGGCCAGGCGTGTGATGGTCGATAATGATCAGGTGCATTCCGGCTTTTCGGATTTCTTCAGCCAATTCAATGGATTTAATTCCGCAGTCCAGAGCTACAATGGTATCAACGCCACTTTTTTTTGCATAGTCAATGCCTGTGGGAGTAAGGCCGTATCCTTCTGTATATCTATCTGGTATGTAGGTGACAAAGTTGGAATACACCTCTTTGAAAAACCTCGACATCAATGCCACTGAAGTCGTTCCATCCACGTCGTAGTCGCCATAAAACATGATTTTAAAACCCTTCTTCATCGCGTTAATAAGGTGTTCGACAGCTTTGTCGAGGTCTTTAAGCAGATAAGGGTCGTAGAGATCTTCTCGTTTTGGTTTAAAAAACCGTCGTGCGTCTTCAAATGTCCTGATGCCGCGGTTGTAAAGCACTGCGGTAAATTCGGGCAGAAAATTCAGCTGACGACTGAGATTGAGTATCTCTGCATTCAATTCCTGACTGCGAATGATCCATCGCATGTTTTGTAAGCTCATAGGGCTTGATATATTTTGCCGGGAAGTCCCAGAACTACTCCCTTGATTTCTAATTCGGTAAGTATCGGTATTAATCGCGATAGAGGTAAGTCGGTAATATCTCTCAGCTGGTCAATATGTATTTTTTCTCTTTCCTTAATGGCCTGGTAAACTTCTTGCTCGATGTCTGTGAGGTCCGGGAGAAGATTGATCTGAACCATTCTTGGCTTGTGTGAGGAATTAAGAGGGTGGTCCCAGCCTACCTTTTTTACAACGTCTTCGGCACTGGTGTACATAAAAGCCTTTTCCAAGCGGATCAGATGGTTGGTGCCATTTGAATAGAGGTCGGTAATCCGGCCAGGAACTGCGAATACTTCCCTGTTAAATGAAGATGCAAAATCTGCCGTAATCAATGCTCCCCCTGACTCAGCAGCCTCCACCACTATGATCACATCGCAGATGCCTGCTACGATCCGATTTCTTAAAGGAAAGTTTTCTCTGTCTGGTTTCACCCCACTGGGATACTCGGTAAGTATGCCTCCCATTTCTGTCATTCGCCTGGCGATAGGGGCGTGTGTGGAAGGATAGATCCTGTCCAGACCGTGGGCTACTACGGCTAGGGTAGGAACTTCCAATTCCAGAGCAGCTTTATGAGCTGCTACATCGATTCCATATGCAAGACCACTCACGATACACACGTGGTAGGCTTTCATCTCTTCGACGATCTTTTTTGTAACGTGAAGTCCGTAAGGGGTGGCCTTTCGGGTGCCTACCACGGCTACCGTCCTGGTAAAAGCATTGACAGGTGTTGCCCCTTTGTAAAAAAGCAACGAAGGAGCCACGTTTATTGATTTGAGTTTTTGGGGATATTCAGGAGAATGATACGGTAGTACGTAAATGTTATTTTTTTCAATAAATGCCCATTCCTTGTCGATGATTTTTCTCTCTTCTTTATAAAAACTTAAAATCCTATGAGCCAACGTAGTACCAATTCCAGGGGTTTTGGACAGGATTTCCGCCTTCGATGAAAAAATAGCTTCAGCGCTGCGATGATAGGAGAGCAGCGTTTTAAACAAGCCGGGGCCTATTCCGGGCACCAGGTTCAATGCTAGACTACAATAGAGCTCTTCCTTACTGAGAGTCATGCCTCAGTGCGGTTTACCAAAGTAGACGTCGCCTGAGATGCAGGAGTGAGCACAATGTCGTGAATACAAACATGGGGTGGCCGGCTAATGACAAAGGCAATACACTCAGCGATGTCCTCTGCTGTCAGTGGTTTTATCCCTTTATAAACCTCTCTCGCCCTATTTGTATCGCCCTGAAAGCGAACGACTGAAAACTCCGTTTCTGCCAGCCCGGGTGAAATCTGGCTCACCCGAATCCCATATGCAAAAAGATCCTGACGCATACCCTTGGTGATTGCCTCTACTGCATGTTTTGTAGCACAATAGACGTGGCCTCCCGGATAAACTTCCTTACCGGCCAGGGAACCAATATTGATGATATGACCCTTTTGGGATTCAATCATGTATCTGGCAGCAGCCTGACCTACGTAGAGCAGTCCTTTGACATTGGTGTCAATCATTTGATTCCAGTGGTCCGTATAAGCCTTATCAAATCGGTCTAACCCCAAAGCAAGACCGGCATTATTGACCAATACATCAGGAGTGCCGAATCTTTCGAATGCTTCTCGGGTCTTATTCAAGACTTCATCATAGCTTCGCACATCCGCCGGAAATATCTCGGCCTCAACTCCCAGCGCTTTGCAGCGTTCTTTTATATGGAGAAGTTTTTCCCTTCTTCGTGCAAACAAGGCCAAGGTGTGTCCCTCTGCAGCCAACCGCAAGGCTGTGGCAGCGCCGAAGCCGGCACTGGCGCCTGTGATCCAAATTACCTTTTTCATCCCAAAAATTCTGATCAGATTACACCAATGTCTTCAAAATAATGAATAACAGCCTCCTTCATCAGCCAACTTTGCTCTCCGGGTTTGAGATACGGCAGTGGCTGCAAGAGCCTGTAATGCGGCCAACCGTCTTTGTCCACTCCTTCGAAGGCGTAGTATCCGTAGGGCTCAAGGACCCGGCATATGGCCACATGCATCAAATTTATCTTTTCGTCTTTTTTAAACTTTTGGAATCCGACCCCCAGCTCCTGAACACCGATCAGAAATAATATTCCATCCAGATCTATATCCTCGCCCCGGCTAAATGTGGTGCTGAGTGTGCGCACAAGAAGTTCCCATTTTTTGCGTAATCTTTCGATATCGGTCATACTCTGCAAAAATATTGACCTTTCAAATTAAGCAAGTCTTTTTTGATGAGTTAAGGGGCAGTGGAGGACCTTAAAATCAGAAGGCTATCCGAGGAGTGTCCTCCTGCCGGGAACGGGCGATATGACCACCTTCTCCGAAACACATTGTTGATTCATGTAATGAATACACATGCCAGACAGATGCTGTCGGCGATTTTCGTATCATCACCTCACTCTGTAAAGACTCCCTTTTTTTGATTCGATGGGAATTACTACAGCTCGATAGAGCCTTGGGCAGCTTTACCCTTTGATGGTCAATTCCAAGACGGGATGGGTGGCAAGGATGCCCTTAAGTTTCATTCCGGGCATTACTAAGCCCACACCGGCCGGTGTACCCGTAAAGATCAGGTCACCTTTTTTCAGGGTAAAAAACCTGCTGATGTAAGATATGAGCTGATCTACAGAGTATAGCATCTGGCTCGTTTGCCCGTGTTGGCGCAATTGACCATCTATGTAAAAGTAAAAATCTGTATTATTGATGTCGCCTATGGCCTCTTTGGGAATAAATGTGCCAACCACCGCTGCACCATCAAAACCTTTGGCCTTTTCCCATGGCAGCCCTTTTGATTTAAGTGCATTCTGCAGGTCCCGCGCCGTAAAGTCAATGCCAAGGGTGACTTGTGAATAATAGGTGTGAGCATATTCAGGCTGAATGTGCTTGCCTACCCGATCGATGCGGATGACCAATTCGCATTCGTAGTGCAGCTCTTTGGTAAAGTCAGGTATGTAATAGTTTTTATGGGGGTATTGGGCACTGTCCGGCTTTATAAAAAGCACTGGCTCTTCAGGAATCTGGTTACCGAGTTCTCGGGCATGGTCGGCATAGTTGCGGCCGATACAGACAATTTTCATAATTCAACTACCTTTTAAGCGTGGATATTCCATTTTCATGGTGTAAACGGACACGTACCCATGCGTGTGTCCATTGGATCATGAGAGTGGACTAAGCCATTGTGTGCGAATCGGGGATATTTAAAATCATACAATGGTCAAGGTTTTACAGATTGTGCAACTGATCCCCGGATCCCCTTCCGCCCCTAAGCAGACCAGAGGTAATCAGGGTCGCTTTCACTTTGAATGGATTTTACTCAGGCGCACTGCCGTAAGTACTTTTTTAGTGTACAGGGGAAAGTCGGCATTGAGCATCCATGAGTAGTACCCGGAGTCTTTTTCAAAAACCTCTTCCAGGGTCAATCCTTTGTATTTTCCAAATGTAAATGTCTCCTTGCCCTCTGCGTTAAAAGAAATAAAACCGGCGAGATCTGCATTTTGGGAGCGGGTAGAGAATTCGCTGAGAAATGCGATATCGTTTTTCAGTTCTGGATAGCGATCCAGCTGAGCTTTGAGTATTTCATAGGTCGCTACCACATCAGCCTCTGCAGAATGTGCATTTTTCAAATCCCGTTGGCAATAGAAGCGGTATGCAGCTGCAAGATTCCTTGGTTCCATTTTGTGGAAAATGTTTTGCACGTCTACAAAACGGCGCTTACTCAGGTCAAAATCCACTTCTGCCCGCAGCATTTCCTCTGCAAGCATGGGAATATCAAATTTATTTGAGTTGTATCCAGCAAGGTCAGCATTTCCGATAAATCGGTTGATATCCTGAGCTACTTCCTTAAAGCAAGGTTTGTCGGCGACCATCTCGTCGGTAATGCCATGAATGGCTGAAACCTCGGCAGGAATGGGAATGCCAGGATTTACCAGCCAGGTGCGAATCTGAGAGGTGTTATCCGGCATGACCTTTAATATACAGATCTCTATGATTCGGTCGCGGGAGTAGTGGGTGCCTGTGGTTTCGAGGTCAAATACGGCCAACGGGCGAACGAGGTTTAATTCCATAATAAAGCGGGTAAGAGTAGGATATTAAATTTCCCGATTCAGGTCAAACTGCTCTAAATAATCGGCAACCCTTCGCACAAAACTTCCTCCCAAAGCACCATCGACTACGCGGTGATCATACGAGTGCGAAAGAAACATCATGTGGCGGATCGCAATGACATCACCCTGTGGTGTCTCAAGTACAGCAGGCTTTTTTCGGATAGCCCCTACAGCCATAATGGCTACCTGTGGCTGATTGATGACGGGTGTACCAAGTACATTGCCAAAGGTACCTACATTGGTGATGGTGTAGGTTCCTCCTTTGATATCGTCGGGCTTGAGCTGATTGTTTCGCGCGCGGTTGGCAAGGTCGTTGACCTTTTTGGTCAGACCCATAAGGTTGTACTGATCAGCATTGCGAATGACAGGTACAATCAAATTGCCATTGGGCAGTGCAGTAGCCATGCCGATGTTGATTTCCTTGCGCTTTATGATGTTATACCCGTCAACGGATATATTAATCATGGGAAAGTCTTTGATGGCGCGCACAATGGCTTCAATAAAAATGGGTGTATAAGTAAGTTTTTCGCCGGTGCGCTTCTCAAAGTCTTTTTTTATGCGCTCCCGCCAAAGCACGATATTGGTAACATCTGCTTCCACAAAACTGGTCACATGTGGTGACACGCTCTTGCTCATGACCATGTGGTCGGCTATGAGCTTGCGCATCCGATCCATCTCGATGATCTCATCTCCAGGCATTAATTCAATGGCAGGTGATTTAACCCGGGGTGGCTCTGCGGCCTGGCTCACCGGAGGTATGTCTGGGGCAGACCTACTAACATCATCTGAAGCCGCAGAAGGAGCAGCTATAGGGGCCGGGGTGGCGGTGCGACCTTTCAGGTATTGGAGGATGTCGTTTTTAGTAACCCTTCCGTCCGCACCTGTGCCAGGAATAGCATCGAGCTCAGCCTGAGTAATGCCTTCCTGAGCAGCTATGGAACGCACAAGAGGAGAGTAGAATCTCCCCGCCTGGGACTTGATTTCTGCAGCGGGTTGCACGGTTTCGGCAGCTTTTGCCACAAAAGATTCAACTGCTGCCACTTCCTGGTTTGCCGCATGGGCGTGGAGCTGGTCGGTAGCCGCATCGATCTGCGATTCTGCTGCTGTATCAATAAGGGCAATGACCTGACCAACCTTGACCACATCATTTTCATTAAAAAGTTTTTTAACCAGTATACCTTCCACGGGTGAGGGCACTTCGCTATCTACTTTGTCTGTGGCTATTTCAAGCACTGCCTCTTCCAGTTCGATGCGGTCCCCTTCATTTTTCAGCCATTTGATGATGGTGGCTTCTGCCACGCTTTCACCCATTTTGGGCATGATTAGTTCGTATTGAGCCATTTTCCCGTGGTTATTTTTTGGATTCAGATCGCGAAAATACAAAGTCGGGCTGTTTCTGAGGTGTTAATGGTGTGTTTAGCCGGTAGCGGAAAAACCGAAAAACGAATACATACCTATCAATCTATAAAACCTAAGTCTTGAAGACTGTGAAAAAGAGCCTCAACGGCAGTCTTTATTGCTCACGCAAGCAGGCTATCTCTTCATTTGAAGACCGCATGGAATACCCCGTTTATACCGATTGATCTTCGGCTTCCTGGTCTGCATTATCAGGGTGCACATCGGGGAGAATTTTCCGGCTTTCGGCTACGGGTAGCGCCTGTACACTTCGCAGGTGGCGCTGTATAGCCCGCGTACGTGTGCCCGCTACCTGATCCAATTGGTTGAGGCCTGTCTGAATGTTGTTTTTGGCTTTTTCAAGAAGGCCTCCGAATTTTTCAAATTCAGTTTTCACGGCCCCGAGAACCCTCCAGACTTCGCTGCTTCGTTTTTGCAGGGCAAGGGTTCGAAAGCCCATTTGCAAGCTGTTGATGAAGGCCGAAAGAGTCGTCGGACCGGCAATGGTCACATGATATTCTGTACGCAGCTGGTCGACCAGTGCGCTGCGACGAATCACCTCAGCATAGATTCCTTCGAATGGCAAAAACATGATGGCAAAATCAGTGGTCAGGGGAGGATTGATGTACTTATCGCTAATGTCTTTTGCCATCTTTTTGATGACGGACTCAAGATTGGAAATAGCTTTTGAGATTTCTTCCGGGTGCCCGATGTCGTATGCAGACAATAAGTTTTCGTATACATCTTTTGGAAACTTGGCATCGATCGGCAGATAAACTGTCTCGGCCTCATCATCGCTGCGCCCTGGAAGTTTGATGGCAAATTCCACGGCGTCGCGGCCTCCGGGCCTGGTGATCACATTGGCCTGATACTGAGAGGGGGCAAGCATTTGCTCAAGTAATATGGCTAACTGAATTTCACCCACACCACCGCGCAGTTTTACGTTAGAAAGGACTTTCTTCAGCCCGCCGACTTCAGAGGCTATGGCCTGCATTTCGCCGAGTCCGCGCTGTACCTCATTGAGTTGCTTACTCACTGTTTCAAAGCTTTGGCCAAGGCGTTCACTAAGGGTTTTTTCAAGTTTTTCTTCTACTGTGGTTCGGATGTTTTCGAGTTTTTTCTCTGTTTCTTCGACCAGTTTGGTCTGACTTTTTTCGAGCAAAGCCAATTTTTGAATCTGAGCTTCACTGAGATTATTTACGTTTTTTTCAA
This sequence comes from Thermaurantimonas sp., assembly GCA_046295455.1. Classification (GTDB taxonomy): domain Bacteria; phylum Bacteroidota; class Bacteroidia; order Flavobacteriales; family Schleiferiaceae; genus Thermaurantimonas. The sequence goes on from JBKBNI010000001.1 coordinate 174,972, forward strand.
ATCGATCTTCAAAATCCTTCAGAGACTTGCCCACAGATTCCCTCATTTGATTACTGTCGTTTTTTGCTTGTTCGGACAGGGCCTGTAGTTTGCTTTCAACTTTGTTCTCAATTTTGTCCAGCTGAAGCCGAAGTGTGGTATTGAGTTCGTCGAGTTTGGATTTTTGCTCACTGCCAAAGGTGGTGAGCGTTTCTTTGATTTCATTTCGATTCTCGCGATGGGCATCATCCGTAATTTGGTGGAGGCTTTTAAAATTTTCAAAAAGTGTCTGATGGATGGTTTCCAGACTTTTTGCTGACAGTTCGTGGATATTTTTTATGGCAGTATTTAATTCGTTTTTAAAATCGCGAATGCTCTCAGAAAGCTCTCTTCTGTTTTCGCCAAGTGCAGCATTGAGCTCTTGACGTTGAATGGTAAAGTTTTCTTTAACCGATTTATCCACATTGGTGAGTTGGGTTTCAAGAATGGTGAGTCTTCGCTCTATTTGACTCAGCAATTCCTTTTCGCCTGATTTTTTAAAAAATAAAAGGAGTACAAAAAACAGCACGACGAGTATCGATATCAAAAGAATGACCTGTGTATTCATAGACTTTTAAATAGAATACTATTTAGGAATTAAAAGGCAGAATTTAGCAAACAAACAAATGTAGATGTTATAAGCTGAATCTTCCATTCGCTATTTACCTGTCCCGACAAAGAAAAAAAGACAGGGTTGTAGGCTTCGGGGTGAAGTTTTGAATATATAACGATAAATAGAGAATTTTTTTGCAGATGTATCCATACATTTAAGCCGCATAATGTGTGAGAAACTAAAAATTTGGAGTCTATGAATTTTAAGTCACGTTTATTTTTCTGTTTTTCAATATTATTTCTGAGCATAGTCACACAGGCTCAACGGCGAAACAGAGCGGAATTCGGCAGCAGCTCTACAGAAGCATCGTCTATCTCTCTTTCCGGATTAAAATGGCGAAGTATCGGGCCTGCAACTTTTGGGGGTAGAATTGCGGATATAGCGGTAAACCCGGAAAACTACAATGAATATTATCTGGCCATAGCCTCCGGTGGTATATTTAAGACCACAAACGGAGGCATCACATTTTCGCCCATTTTTGAAAATCAAGGTTCTTACTCCATTGGATGTCTGGCTATAGACCCTTGTAACCCGAATACCATCTGGGCTGGTACGGGAGAAAACAACAATCAGCGGTCTGTGGGATATGGTGACGGCATCTACCGCTCTGACGACGGTGGGCGCACCTGGCGAAATGTAGGTCTGAAGACCAGCGAACATATAGGTATGATAGCCATAGACCCACGAAACAGCAATCGGGTATATGTAGCTGCGTACGGTCCTCTGTGGTCGAAGGGGGGCGAAAGAGGAATCTACGCCACCTCCGACGGAGGCCTCACCTGGGAACGCATCCTGAACGTAAGCGAACACACCGGATTCAATGAAATACACATTGATCGCACCAATCCTGACAGGCTCTATGCCACCGCCCATCAGCGACGCCGGCATACTTTCACATACATCTCCGGAGGTCCAGAAAGTGCACTGTATGTGAGCAACGACGCCGGCCGAACCTGGAGTAAGGTGACCAACGGTCTGCCAAAAGATGATGACCTTGGACGAATGTCGCTGGCCCAAAGCCCGTCAAACCCCATGCGAATCTACCTGATGATCGAGGGACACGGCATATACACCTCTACGGACAGGGGCAATTCCTTCCAAAAGACCAATGACTATTACTCTTCAGGGAATTACTATGTAGAATTGATCCCGCATCCGACCGATGAATTGACGTGCTTCAGCATGGATACATACACACACATCACCCGCGATGGCGGCAAAACATGGACGCGCTGGACAGAAAGCAAAAAACACGTGGACAATCATGCTCTCTGGATCAATCCGAAAAATCCGCTTCATATGCTCAATGGCAATGACGGTGGATTATATGAAACCTATGATGCAGGCAGTACATGGAGGTTTATCGACAATCTGTCGATACTACAACTCTACAGAGTAAGTGTAGACAATGAGGGACCATTCTACAACGTGTATGGGGGCACTCAGGATAATAGTTCGGTAGGCGGTCCATCGCGCACCCGGTACGTCCAGGGGATAACCAATTCCGACTGGTTTGTAACTCAGGGAGGCGACGGATTCAAAACACAGATCGATCCTCTTAATCCCAAAATTATCTATGCCCAATACCAGTATGGCGGGCTTGCCCGATATGACCGTGCTACCGGAGAGCGCGTAATGATACGCCCCATCGAAGAGCCTGACAGCCCTGCCTATCGCTTCAATTGGGATGCCCCTCTGCTGGTGAGTGTCCACCAACCAGCTACACTCTACTTTGCCGCTCAGAAAGTCTTAAAATCTACGGACTATGGAAATACCTGGCAGGAAATCAGTCCAGACCTGAGCCGTCAGATAGACCGCAATACCCTTAAGGTAATGGATCGCTATTGGGGTATCGATGCCATAGCCCGCCACCGAAGCACTTCTCCCTATGGCACCTTGCTACAGCTATCCGAATCTCCTCTCCGCAAAGGCCGTCTGGCAGCAGGCACGGATGACGGACTTATACACATCACAGACGACGACGGTCAGACATGGCGCCGGACTTCCCCCCTACCCGGTGTACCAGAGCGCGCTTTTATATCTGCATTGATTTGGTCAGCTCACGACGAAAATACCATCTATGCTGCCGCCAACAATCACCAGGAAGGGGATTTTCAGCCCTACATCTTTCGGTCTTCTGATGCCGGTCGAACTTGGCAGTCCATCCGAACAGGACTTCCCGAAAGAGGCTCCGTATGGTGTATAGCTGAAGATCCTGAGCAACCGGACTTACTCTTTACGGGAACAGAGTTTTCAATATACACCACGCTGAACGGCGGCCGGCTGTGGCAACCACTCAATGGCGGACTGCCCACCATCCCCGTGCGCGACATCGCCATCCAACCCACACACCGCGACCTCGTCATAGCAACATTCGGCCGTGGATTCTACGTACTTGACGATTATTCCGTACTCAGAGAAATGGTCGTCAATGATTGGAAAAATAAACCATTTGCCGTCGCTTCGGACAGACCCGGATTGCTTTTTCAGGAGGCAAACAAATACGGTTACGGTCGGGCCGGATTTTTAGGTGATGGTTTTTTTATGGCCGATAATCCTCCCGTGGGAAAAACATTTACTTTTTATTTAAAAGAGTCTCCAAAAACCCTTCGCGAACGCAGAAAAGAACTGGAGAAAAAAGCCAATCCGGCCACCGATCCCCTGCCCAATCCCACCCTGGAAGAACTCCGAGCCGAAAAAGAGGAGGAAAAACCTTATCTTACATTTGTGATATCGGACCAAACAGGCGATGAAGTAGCCCGATTTACCACCGATGCACAGGCAGGACTTCGCCGAATAACCTGGGACGGACGCTATACGGCCAGACACGCGATGCCCATCGGGCAACATACCGATTTGAAAACCCCCGCGCACAAAGCTCCTCCCGGCAACTACCGGCTGTCTGTGTTTATCACCACGCGCGATACCACTCAGCAGCTCCTACGCGATCACGTTTTTGAATTAATGTCCCTTGATGCAGAAATCTTTCCTCCAGCAGATCGCGATGCACTTACCGCCGACCGCCGTCGTGCTGAAGATCTGCGTCGCAAACTCACCGCTGCTCTCAACCAACATAATGAACTTACCGCCCAGCTTAGCTCCATAAAAAATGCGCTGAGAATCATTCCGGGAGCTGATCCTTCAAAACTAAAAGAGGTATCAGCCATCGAACGTCTGCTTGGCGACATCAGCATAGCGCTAAACGGCAACAAGATACTCGGAAACGACGAAATCCCGATGCCTACACCTCTCACTGCCCGGCTAAACAGTGCCGTCTACGTACTGTATTATTATTCCGGAGATCCGACGGGTACGGCACTACGCCAGCTCGACATTGTCTCCGACCAACTTCCTGACATCATCCGGCAGATTGGACAAGCACAACAGCGCATCGAATACCTCTCTACATACCTCATCGATATAGGTGGTCCGTATTTGAAGGGACGGTTGCCCGAAAATCAACGATAGGTCCATCTGGTCATCCGCTCAGAGCAAGTAAGCTCTGAGCGAGTGTCTTTTAAGATGTTCAGGATTAAATATATTTTCACTGAATGGCAGAATGCAATCACAGCATATTTGCAGTAGAAATTCACCTCGGTGCAATGAAACCAAAACATCCTGCTGAATCACTTACAATCATGACAGAAATGGTGTTGCCAAACGATACCAACAATCTCAAAAATCTTTTTGGAGGGCAATTGCTCAGCTGGATGGATCGCTGTGCCGCCATTGCTGCGCACAGACATTGCAAGCGGATTGTAGTCACCGCATCGGTCAATCATGTCTCTTTTCAGCATCCGATCCCTGAGGGCAGCATTGTAACCCTTGAGGCTAAGGTGAGTCGCGCCTTTTACTCATCAATGGAAGTATTTGTCGATGTGTATATTGAAGAAAAGGCAGGAGGTGAACGCATCAAGGCCAATGAAGCTATTTACACCTTTGTGGCGGTAGATCAGCTGGGCAATCCCATACAAGTGCCGCCTGTCGAACCTGTAACCGATCTGGAAAAAAAACGATTTGACGGTGCGCTCCGCAGGCGCCAGCTTGCTCTAATCCTCAGCGGAAAAATGAAGCCCGAAGACGCCACTGAATTAAAAGCCTTGTTTATTAAAGATTGAAAAACAATTGGTATGAAAAAAATTCTGCTTATCGGCAGTGGCGGACGTGAGTACACTATGGCATGGAAAATTTCCCAAAGTCCCATTGCTCATAAGCTTTTTATAGCCCCTGGCAATGGAGGAACCGATGCATTCGGACAAAACATCCCCATAGATGTACATGATTTTGAGGGCATCAGACAATTTGCGGTTTCAGAGCAGATTGACCTGGTCATCGTAGGTCCGGAAGAGCCCCTCGTTAATGGTCTGGCAGACCTACTCGAGGAGATTGGGATTGCGGTGTGCGGACCTCGCAAAGCAGGAGCTATGCTCGAAGGCAGTAAGGCTTTCGCAAAGGAATTTATGATGGAATTTGGCATTCCTACAGCTTCATACAGATCATTTAGCGCTTCGGAAATTAATCAAGCTAGAGAGTACCTCCGATGTCTGAAACCTCCGTATGTGATCAAAGCCGACGGACTGGCCGCAGGTAAAGGGGTAATCATCACTGATAAACTGGACGAGGCAGAAAGAGCACTCAACTCAATTGTAGTGGATAATAAATTTGGCAAATCCGGATCTCGGGTAGTTATTGAAGAGTTTCTTAAGGGCATAGAGTTTTCAGTATTTGTAGCTACCGACGGGACGCATTATGCATTGCTTCCCGAGGCCAAAGATTACAAGAGAATCGGTGAAGGCGATACAGGTCTGAATACCGGTGGCATGGGAGCTGTAAGTCCTGTGCCCTTTTTTAGCGACGACTTGAGATCCAAGGTCATCCGCCAAATCATAGAACCTACCCTGTATGGCCTTAAAAAAAGAGAAATTCTTTATCGGGGTTTCATTTTTTTCGGACTGATCCTCGTCGATGACCAGGTTTATGTAATAGAGTATAATTGTCGTCTGGGAGACCCGGAAACAGAAGTAATTTTACCAAGAATCGAAAGCGACTTTCTAGAGCTGTGCCTGGCTGTAGCAGACAGAACGTTATCTGATATAATCCCTGTACACGTGACACCACAGGCTTCATCTACGGTCATGCTGGTATCAGCAGGATATCCTGAATTATACAAAAAAGGCTTTGAAATCCAAATTCATGAAGACCTGCCGGAGCACGTATTGGTCGTTCATGCGGGGACCATCAAAAAAAATAAAAAATTAATCACCAACGGCGGCAGAGTCATCAGCGTGACAGCCATGGCCCCGCAGCTCAGTCAGGCTATTGACAGAAGCTATGAGGCCATAAGCAAAATTTCCTTTGAAGGAATGTATTATCGAAGGGATATCGGACACGAATTTTTAAAATAAACAGAAAAAAAGACCTCGATATACTCCCTCTGCCGATCGGCACAGGAAGCACATTTCTATCAAAGGCGTGAATCCGCGGACGCATACATCCAAAAATAGGATATTCTATATATCATAAAAATTTTAAATTTTCAACGATACTTGCAAGTCGAATCTGTACATGTATCTTTGCAGCCCGAATAATGGGGCAGATTTATTAGGTATAATTTCTTAAAATTCAATATTTTTAAAATACGCGTACATGAAAAGGACTTTTCAACCATCGAACAGAAAGAGAGTCAATAAGCATGGCTTTCGCAAGCGCATGAGTACAGCCAATGGCCGCAGGGTACTGGCTGCCCGCAGAGCTCGCGGCAGAAAGAAACTGACTGTCTCTGATGAACCGTACTACAAGGGTTAATGCATAGAAATAACACAACATACAAAGGTGTTGCCATTCGGTGACACCTTTTTTTTTACAATTCATCATCTACTCTTTATCACCATGCCAAAAGACACAAGTATAAAATCCGTTTTAATCATAGGCTCAGGACCCATCGTTATTGGCCAGGCTTGCGAATTTGACTACAGCGGTTCACAGGCAGCCCGTTCTCTTCGCGAGGAAGGTATAGAAGTAACCCTGATCAACAGCAATCCGGCTACTATAATGACCGATCCGGTCACAGCCGATCATGTATATCTCTTGCCATTGACGGTCGAAAGCATCGAGAAAATCCTTCAGGAACGGAAAATAGATGCCGTACTGCCTACTATGGGCGGCCAGACGGCATTAAACCTGTGCATCGAAGCTGACAAGCAAGGCTTGTGGCAAGAATACGGAGTGCGAATTATCGGAGTAGATATTGAAGCCATACAAATCACCGAAGATCGGGAGCGCTTCCGTCAGTTTCTCGACCAGCAAGGTATTCCCTATGCTCCCTCCAGGATAGCGACTTCTTATCTAAAAGGTAAAGAGATCGCCCAGGAATTTGGATTTCCGATCTGTATAAGACCCTCTTTTACATTAGGTGGCTCCGGAGCATCAATCGTATATCAGAAAGAAGAATTCGATAAGCTGCTAAAACGTGGTCTTGAAGAGAGCCCCATACACGAAGTACTGATCGACAAGGCTCTTATTGGCTGGAAAGAATTTGAACTCGAACTGCTTCGGGACAGCAACGACAATGTGGTCATCATTTGCTCGATCGAAAATTTTGATCCGATGGGGATTCACACCGGCGACTCCATCACCGTGGCTCCTGCCGTGACCCTAAGCGACCGTACATACCAGCGCATGAGGGATATGGCCATAAAAATGATGCGGAATCTGGGAAAATTTGCCGGCGGATGCAATGTTCAGTTTGCCGTAAGCCCTGATGAGAGGGAAGATATCGTGGGCGTAGAAATTAATCCCCGCGTGTCGCGCTCCTCAGCCCTGGCAAGCAAAGCCACCGGATACCCGATTGCCAAAATTGCCGCCAAACTCGCCATCGGATACCATCTTACAGAATTGCCCAATCCCATCACGGGTGAGACCTCTGCCTTCTTCGAACCTACACTTGACTATGTCATTGTGAAAATACCCCGCTGGAACTTTGACAAGTTTGAAGGTGCCGACAGGCGACTTGGCCTTCAAATGAAATCCGTAGGCGAAGTCATGGGTATTGGCCGCAGCTTTCAGGAGGCCATTCACAAAGCTGCACAGTCATTGGAAATCAAGCGAAATGGCCTTGGAGCAGACGGAAAGGGATACACCAATCAGGACATCGTACTTGATAAGCTAGCAAACCCAAGCTGGGATCGCATTTTTGTGATTTACGATGCAATACAGCTGGGTATTCCTCTCCGTAAGATTCATGAAATCACTAAGATAGACATGTGGTTTCTAAGAGAAATCGACGACCTCGTGCAAACCCAACGGCAGATTGAAGACCATACCCTGGAAACCCTTCCTCCCTCATTGCTCTTCGAAGCCAAACAAAAGGGCTTTGCCGACCGCCAAATCGCTCACATGCTCCGCCGGCTCGAAAGCGAAGTGTTTAATCTGCGAAACACATTCGGAATCCGTCGGGTGTACAAACTCGTGGATACATGTGCAGCCGAATTTCCCGCCAGGACCCCATATTATTATTCTACATTTGAAATGCCGCGCATGCGAGCTGACGGTACTATAGAAGTGGTAAATGATAGCAAAGTTTCCGATAGACCAAAAGTGGTAGTACTGGGCAGCGGCCCCAACCGAATCGGACAGGGAATCGAATTTGACTATTGCTGTGTGCACGGTGTCATTGCTGCCAGAGAGTGCGGATACGAAACCATCATGATCAATTGCAATCCCGAGACTGTCTCCACTGACTTTAATGTGTCAGATAAATTGTACTTTGAGCCTGTGTTTTGGGAGCATATTTACGAAATCATCTTACATGAGAATCCTATCGGTGTAATCGTGCAGCTGGGCGGTCAGACAGCCCTGAAACTCGCAGAAAAGCTACATCGGTACGGAATTCCGATCATCGGAACCAGCTTCGAGTCACTCGACCTGGCTGAGGATCGAGGTAAGTTTTCGAATTTGCTTCGCGAGTATGGAATACCCTATCCGAAATTCGATGTTGTGACCGATCCGGACCAGATCTACGACGTAGCCAACGAGCTTGGTTTTCCGCTCCTGGTCCGGCCAAGCTATGTACTCGGCGGTCAGGGAATGAAAATCGTCATAAATATGGAAGAACTTGAGCACCACGTAGTAGAGCTGTTCAAAGATTTTCCAGGCAACCGCGTGCTGCTGGATCACTACCTCGACGGAGCCATCGAGGCAGAAGCTGATGCCATAGCCGACGGCGAAGATGTACACATCATCGGCATCATGGAGCACATCGAGCCCTGTGGCATTCACTCAGGCGATAGTCATGCCGTACTTCCGCCCTTTAACCTTGGCCCCCTTGTCCTTGAGCAGATTCGAGAACACACCATTACCATTGCTAAGGCTCTGAAAGTAAAAGGATTGATCAATGTTCAATTTGCCATCAAAAACGATGTGGTGTATGTGATCGAAGCCAATCCAAGGGCCAGCCGTACCGTTCCATTCATCGCAAAAGCTTATGGCGAGCCCTATGTGAACTATGCAACCCGTCTTATGTTGGGCGAAAATAAACTGAGTGATTTTAAATTCAAACCAAGGTTAGACGGTTATGCCATTAAAATACCCGTATTCTCCTTCAATAAATTTCCAAATGTCAACAAGGAGCTTGGACCGCAAATGCGCTCCACCGGGGAAGCCATCCACTTTATCCAAAACCTCCGCGACCCTGTGTTTAAAAAAGTATATGGCGAACGTAACTTATATTTGAGCAGATAACATAACCGGACTTACAAATGCGCTTTTTTCTGATTTTACTTCTTACAATATACCTGAGTGTGGTTATCTACAGGTATTTTATAAATCCTTTTCTGCAAGGTTTAAAGGGAAACAGCGATACCACCACCTCAAAAAAAGCATCAAATAAAATCAAAGTGATTTACAACCCGAATGACCGTCAGAGCTCAGGAAATACCATAGGCGAATATGTGGATTACGAAGAAGTAAAAGATAAGTAAATCCGGTATTTGTCAGGGTAAATTCCTTTCCCGGGATAAGAACCATCCAAGGTGTATTGCTTTGAATGATTAAAGCACTTTAAGAGGTTTTTTTCAACTCAAAGACAAATAAAATGTAAGATTTTTTTACATTTCATTGAGCAATTCTGATCTGAATGAATAAAAAATATGCACTTATAATCCTATGCCTGGCTCTAATAATATGTGTTATTTCCACTGGAGGAAGATCTGAACGGATTTTTGACGATCATTCCAGAGCGTTTCCTGATTCGGCATTCGACCACAGGGTACATTGTAATAATGGCAATGTTATCCATCCTGCTTCAAGACTATTTTCTCCCCTTACAAAGGTGAAAAATAATTTGACCATTATTCGTAATTCCATATTCCGATCCGGTACTATTCAATTGAATAAATATGATGCATATACATCTGAAAATCCTTTAAAAGAAACACATATAAAAATAATCCTGGATACCATCGATTCATACCATCTCAATGCATATAAGACTGAAGATATATCTGAGGATACAGATGATGCTTATACCTCTACAATCAATGTAGAAAAACCCGATTTTTCTTCTTTACCCTTTCAAAATCAAAATCCTAAAAAACTCTTTCATTCCTATTTCAAGGATTTTAGCATTATTATATTAATCATTGCTGTACTTTTTGTTGCAGCCAGTCTGATTCTGTTTCTTCTCAATCGTCCTAAAATAGAGTACCTGACCTTATTAGTTTTGGGTACATTAAGTATGCGAATATTCGTCATTACACTGAATGATTATTTGTATCTATGGGACGAACAATTTCATGCCCTTGTTGCAAAAAATTTGATTGAAAATCCATTAAAACCCACATTGTATCAAAACCCGATTTTACCATACAATTATGCCGATTGGACAAAAAATCACGTATGGTTACACAAGCAGCCCTTTTTTTTATGGCAAATGGCATTGAGTATGAAGGTTCTGGGAATTCATGCTTATGCTGCCCGTGTACCAAGTGCGTTGATGAGTACTTTATTCGTCTTGATCCTGTTTCGCGTCGGAACGCTGCTTTCTAATGAAAAAATTGCCTATTATAGTTCGCTGGTTTTTTGCTTTCTGAATTTTAACCTAATTCAGACATCAGGATACTTCAATACAGACCACAATGATGTAGCTTTAATCTTTTATGTTAGTGCCAGTCTCTGGGCATTTTTTGAATACCAAAATTCCGGAAAGAAAAAATGGATATTCCTCGTTGGATTATTTTCAGGGGTTGCTGTGCTGACAAAATGGCTGGTTGGTTTGCTTGTATATCTGCTGTGGGCGATTTATCTGCTTCTTGAAAGAAAGCTCTTCTCCTTCACAGAAAAAGAACTCATCCACATGCTGAAGGCGCTGTCTGTAACTGTGCTGATCGCCGTACCCTGGCAATGGTATATACTGGTAAAATATCCTCTTGAGAGCAGCAATGAGTTTTCGCTTAATTCAGCGCACTTTTTTTCTGTTATCGAAGACCATTCCGGCGACTGGACATACCATTTCTCTATGACTAAAGAGTTATATGGCCTACCTTTCATTCTTCTGTTTATTTTTCTTTTGGCATTTTTGAAAAAAATTGCCAACCGGAATCTAAGGTATTCGCTCGCAATAAGCATTGCATTTGTCTATATTTTCTTTAGTATTGCAGCTACCAAAATGCCAGCTTTTACAGCCGTAGTGAGCATGTTTTTTTTACTTGCTATTGGCACTGGTATTTCTGGATTTTTTGATGTTTTGGTGCTGAATACTTCCGTGATCTCTCCCATTTATTATGATTTTTTGAGCAAGGTTTACAGGTTCGTGGTTTTAAGTTTATTGTGTTTGTTTTTTCTCAATATCGAAAAGGTTCAGGAACTACATACAGACTGGAAGAAGGATCAAAACGACTTCTACGTCCGTCGAAACCATAACATCAACATTTATCGGCAGCATTCAGACATCTTAAACCAAAAGAATATTGTGGTAATAAATGCTCCGGAGTATGATGAGATACAAATCATGTTTGAATTTAATGCCACAGCTTATGGAAAGATAACTGAGGAGCTGTTCCGGAAATTAAAGTCTTTGCCATACAAGATTGTGGTATTGGACGACGGAACCACTCCTCAGTACATGCTCTCAGATGAGAAGGTATCCGTAATCAGAGGGATTCTACCGGCTCCGTCCGGGCACTAAAATCTTAAGAGGGCACTACTCTTTTACGGTGTTCTCCGGAGCTTTTCTGTTCTGATCATCTCAATGTAAGCCTTAGTCCGGCCAGCACGCTAAAAGGAAGCCCGGAGCGTACTCCTTGCGGCAGGTTGGATACAGGGGCTGTGTTGTTGAATACATTATTAATCAACCCTGTGAAGGTAAGAGACGAATTGAACTGATAATTAGCTGAAAGATCAAAAAACCAGGTGCTGCGAATAGCATTGATTTGGCTCAGTTGATCCGCCTGATCAGGAAAAATCATAGGTTCATTTCCCGGTCTGACCCGCATGGCTGAGGCATATCTCGACACCCAGGTCAGATTCCAGCGCTGCCATCTGTCCAGCCCAATAGCAGCAGTCACCATGTGAGGATTAATAAATGGAATAAAAAATCCCGCCTCGATCAAACCAGCCCCCCAGTCGCCACCGGCATTTTGAAAAGTTTCCCGGAAACGGGAATCATTGTATGTGTAAGCCAATCGAAGAGGAATCTGATAATTTGCTGTTTGAAATATAAAATTGTTCAGATAGGCCTCAAATGACATTTCCAATCCTACAGTTGTAGCGCGTCCTGCGTTGTAAAGATTACCTGTACCCATACCGCCGGTGGACATGGCGTCAGAGCCCAGAATGTTTTGATAATCGTTGTAAAACAAGGCAGACATCAGTTGAAATTTATCATTAATTACCCTGTATCCAAGTTCATAATTAAAAGCTGTTTCAGCTTTCGCTTGTTGAATGGAATCAGGTCTTGGAGTGCCCGGAGGAGAGAAACCCTTGTATACCCCCCCGAAAATAAATTGATCTTCAGAAAGTTGGTAATTCATTCCGACTCCAGGCATAGCTACTAAAAGGTGATTGTGCGCAGTTTTAAGATTTTTACCGCTTCGCGCAAAGTCATCTGTACCATAGTTTAACAATGTAAGGGAAATATCTTCTACCCGTACTCCAGCAGTGATTACAAGGCGCTTAATTTCAATTTCATATTCTAAAAAACCTGAAACAGTGCTTGCATTGCGTATTTGATTTTCAGCATTACCCGGAATGCCGGATTGCGTAAGAGTCATTACCCCTTCATTTATCTGATAGATGGATCGGGTAGCTTTACGATCCGACTGGTCCTCGTGTAGTCTGAAACCAAGGGTAAACGTATTTTTTGCTCCATTGAAATTGAAAAAATTTTTGGACTGCATTTGAAAGCCCTGGGAGAGGTAAGCGCGGGGAGCATTTTGGTATACAAGTTCGCCATTTTGCTCTCCCGTCAGCAAGCTGTAGGCAGCTGCGTGTGTCAAATGATTTTGGATAATATTAAAAACAGACACACCTCCTGCCGAGGCTGTACGCCCCCAATCCCTGAATGTGCTATTTCTGTACAACTGAGCACTTATCGACCAATTTTCGATCGGTTGGAGAGAATAGTGGAGACTGATATGCTGGTGATTCATATCCAAACGATCGAGTTGGGAGGAAGCATACCGGCGAAAAGGTGATTTTTGAAAGTCTGAATACGTAAGTCCCTGATATGTTTCATTGCTTTCTTCGGTCATGGCGTGAAATTTTAGCATCAGTGATTGTCTTATTTTGGCTTCCAGTGGGCTTTGGTATTGAATTTTTCCTAAAAAGTCGTTGCGAACAAAGCCGGTAGATCCGCCATTGTCCAACCTTCGGAATCCATCTGTGCCCCATCTGCCTATGTCGAATACATAGGCAATACGTCCATGCTGGTCGCCTGCAGTTAATCGCAGCTGACTTGTGTTGAAGCTACCATAGCTTGCATGAGCCTTAAGCATAAACTGGTCAGGAATGGGGGCAGAGAGCATATTTATAGCCCCTCCGATGGTATGTGGTCCATGCTTAATCTGGCTGTTTCCCTTTAAAACCTCAATCCCCTCAATGCGTTGAAAAGTGGGAAAGTAGTAGGCTGCAGGATCAGAATACGGAGCCGGAGCGATCAGAATTGCATCTTCCATAAGTGTGATTTTTCGGCTCCGGTCTACACTGGTGCCTCTCATTCCGATGTTTGGTCTTAGGCCAAAACCTTCTTCATCTCTGACATTTATTCCGGGGATCAATCTGATTGCCCGTGTAAAGTCCGGCTGATTCAACCGCTGAAGTTGCGTCGGTGTAAGCACCTCTCCAGAACCCGTAATGCGTTGAATACGCGATCCTACAATGGTCACTTCATTGAGATGTGTCGTATCCGGATCCGTGCTTATCGGATGATTTAAACTTATTATGGTAATTAGGAGTAAGGAGGAATTCATGTATTTTTATTTAGATTAATTCTACTTTGCAAATGTATTTTCCCCTCAATAGTCAAAAACTGATATATGTTAGTTTAACAATGATTTAATCGTAGCACCGTGGTTTATTAAGCTTATTAATTGATAATCAAATTGTTTGAACGCATTATGGCCGACTTCTGAGAAAATAATACATTTAAGAAATAGAAACGATACAGATTTAGATATCGAATCGATGCTCCCATCGACTATCAGAAGAGTCTTGGTTGGAATGTGGGCTTCGTATTTTGATTTATAAATTGGCTTTTTCTGCTGTGTGGTCAGCTGTGATATTCTCGAGAGTAAAATTTCGTCTGGTCGGTGGGCCAACTCTCTAAAGGTGGAGTCACCGATACGTCAAATCAGCAAACACCTTGATGCACGCATAGGGCGATTTTAGAGCCTTCACACCGACCTGCTCCACAAGAGTTGATCACTTTTGGTTAGAACCTCCTCCTGTACTTTTTTTGTCGTTCTATGGAGAGCACCACACGTGTTATGAATAAAGCTGTGTGAAATGAAGGCCTTACACGCCGGAAAACCGGAAAAGAAGGTGATCCCGAGGCTTAATCCAAAGATTTTTGGAATAGGATTTAGACTAAAGTAATTACAGAGCTGTATTCCAAATAACAAGCCGGAAGACGTTTTATTCCATCGGACTTGTAATAAAAAAAGGGCCTACTAAATAGCGACCCTTTCGATTGAAGCTCCCCCTCCAGGGCTTGAACCTGGGACCCCCTGATTAACAGTCAGGTGCTCTAACCAACTGAGCTAAGGAGGATTGTTTGTAAAATTCGGGCAGCAAATGTATATATATATTTTCTATTTGAACAAGACTTCCTGAAAAAAATTGTTTAAAAAAAATAAAAAACAGTATTTGTAAAAAGACCTTTTCATTACATACTTTATCATTCACTTTTGCAGAAAGCGGCTATATGGATGTTACACTGAGAGATATAACCTTTGGGTACACGACTGATTCACTGATTTTTGAAGGAATTTCGGCACATTTTGAAAGTAATAAAACGCACGTAATCCTTGGTAAAAGCGGTAGTGGCAAATCAACTCTGCTTAAGCTAATTGCCGGACAGCTGCTACCGATATCGGGTTATATCGAAGGAAACGGCCGGATTTGGAATGCCTTGAGCACTTCACCAATACCTGGTTTCAGACACGTCGCTTTTCTCAATCAGGAATTTGACTTACTCCCGTATTGTACGGTCAGAGAAAATATTCGCAAAAACCTACATGGCTTTAGCCCTGAAGAAGAGGAAACAATCATCATTGATGTATCCCATACATTGGACATTTACAACATCCTTGATCAAAAAGCGAACAGCATCTCCGGAGGACAAAGGCAACGAGTAGCTTTTGCCTCCGCTCTGGCAGCCAGGCCACAGGTATTGCTGCTGGACGAGCCCCTGAGCAATCAGGACTTTAAAAATGCCGGAAACATCAGAGACGTAATTCAATGGATTAGGGGACGCAAAACCCTGATCATTGCAACCCATGAAAAGAGCGAAGCCCTTAGTTTAGGTGATTCGTTATACATATTGCACGAAGGCAGGTTCATTCAAAAAGGCCACCCAAAATTCGTTTACGAACATCCAGTAAATGAAAACAGCGCAGAGCTGCTTGGCCATTATAACTTAGTGCCCCGGGACTGGCTGAAAGTTAATTTTGGCATCCAACACCAAGCAGAGCACTCACCCAATGTGATCCTAAGGCCTCACCGACTCTATCTGAGTCAGACTCACGGCATGCCATGCAAATTGCTACGAGCCGAATACACCGGCATGTACCATGTGGTACTGGTCGAAGTTGCTGGCCTGCTCCTGCATGTATATCACCCTCACAGTACTTTTGAAATAAATGACCGGTGGAAAGTAAATGTGGTAAAGTAGCTGAATCACACTCTCTGTGATATGCGGTATATTAACTGCCAGCCTTTCCGTGATTTTTTGTAGTGCTCTTCATATTGGAGTCGTATGGTGATATCACTTCCGTCGAGCGATACTTGAAATGTGCCCTTGCCCACCACCACTGCCCTGGTCTTACGCTTGCGAATCGAAGTTGACTCGATTTCCACCATTTTATACACGAGCTTCCCGGAGCGAATGTTTTCAATAACTTCGCTACGCGACTCTGTCCAGCCATTGGAATGGATGTATTGGAGCTTCGGATGTAAGAGCATACTCAGAGAATCCAGATTGCGATCGATCATCCACCTGAATTTACTGGCATGGAGCTGAAGTACATCACCCTGAATCTGAGCATTCAGAGGCATATTCAACCAGAAGCAAAACAGAATTGCAAACAGCTGTTTATCTGAGTTTTTCATTTGCTTTATGACGGTCCTGATCGCGTTTAGTCTTTTTTTCCATACGTCGGTCAAAGGCTGCCTGAAGGTCTGTACCCGTCTGATTGGCCAGGCAAAGTACTACAAAGAGTACATCTGCCAGCTCTTCTCCAAGGTCCTTTTGCTTATCGGATTCCTTTTCGCTCTGCTCGCCATATCTACGTGCAATGATTCGGGCTACTTCTCCTACTTCTTCGGTAAGCTGGGCCATATTGGTCAACTCGTTGAAGTAGCGGACACCGTATTCTTTGATCCACTGATCTACAATCTGCTGTAGTATTTTGATCGGAGCATCGGGTTGCATTTGAAAGTTTTGAAATTAATCGGACCAAAGATACTTCCTGTTCGGGTGCACTACGGAAAGGCTTGACCGTGAGTATCCCTTGCTGCAATATGAAGAATCGATGTTAGAAAGTAGTTTTTAATCATAAAATAATTGACTATGTTTACAGTATTGAGATCTTATACATCCTTCTGAAACGTTCGCGGAGAGTTTAAGGTATTCTGATATAAATCAAAACAATCAACTCCCAGATGGCTTATAAAAAAATTGAACGACAGTCCAAAACCATTTTCATAAAGTGGTGTAAGGATGGGTCTTCCTATGATACATACAACTGAAACAACCCTCTCGCGAGTGAAGGTCCTATATCAGCCATTCCTGCAGGATATACCCTTGGATCAACGATTGATGGTCACCTTGCTATGCCATTTATGACCAAACAGATCACTGATTTCCACCAAATATAGACCCGATGGATGACCTTGTAGGGGCACAAGGATTCGACTCTCTGTGTCCAGTTCGATCTGATCGCTGAGCACCACTTTGCCCGTAAGGTCAGTCACTCGAACAGATATTACCCCCTCAAAACCGGGCAAATCAATGAAAACAAAATCAGCGGCCGGATTTGGGTACAAGACCGGTTGAGGTTTATCGGGAGTATTTTCTGTAACACCCACAAGGCAGGCGGGATGAGTATCAAAGGCCTGGGTACCATCGCTGCGACTGGTAGAAAGTCCTTGATTGGCGCTGAATCCGAGTCCGCGCTTGGCAAAGGCTGCCCAGATGGCACAAGAGTTTTGACCGTTATAGAGCAATGTGTCTGCCTGCAATATAGCATCGCGGGAATCTACAAATCCGGGGCTGCAACGTTGGAGTTTCAATCCTTCCATTACAAGCCGAAAGGCGACATTATTGCCGCCGGTACCGTAGTAAATATCATCATCAAATCCGTAAATGTCCACCAGATTCCAGTACATTTCCCAAATCATCGTTGCCCAAACAGTGCCTACTCCGTGAGGTATGGAGGCCGTTTTAATGTTGTCATACGTAAGGTTATTCTGGACAGTAGAGGTGGAGTACGGAGCCTGACGAATGCCCTGGCCATTTGTGTTCTGACCAATTAGGAAGGTACCTATACCCCGGCGCTGTACAGGGGTGTTGGAACTGGTTGTGGTGAAAAAGAGCCCAAAGAGATCACTCCATCCCTCGCCTGCCTGCTCCTGATTGTTCAGGCAATTGCTATTGGCGGCACCGCCGGTCAGGCGTATAGATATCCCATGTCCATATTCATGGAGGACAACTCCATTGTCAAAAGACGAATCGAAAGATATAGAGCTGTCGCTAAGGCTTACATACACCGCAGCATGTTGATTCAACAAATTCTTTAGCGCATTTCCTGCACCGAGAGTAGTCATTCCTGACGGGATATTGATTCCGGCACCATTGCCACCCATAGCTATTGGGTTACCGGTAACATTATTGGCCACAATTACACCTATGGCACCTGCCTGCTGAGCATTGAGAATTTTACTGGCAAAGGTGCAGGAGCCGCGGTCGATCAGGACTATTTTACCTTGCAGGTTTTGTGGGGTGGATTGACATCCAAGGGTGGAATCATTGCTGCCGTCATTCATCAGAACCAGTTGACCGGATACGGGATTGAGACTAAGCTGTGGGCCGATCGCAGCTGGCACAAACGGATAACTCACCGTGACAGGAGAATCCACTTTCAAGCCATTGGACTGTCCGGCCTGTGGCCACAGATACATCTGCATACGCGGCCGCTGCCCATCTGGAGGTGTGGAAAAGTTTGCGTTGTTGGTACCCCCGCCGTCCATAGCTTCTGCACGAACTTCATCGTTGCCAACACCTCCCCTTCCGTAGTTATTGACCTGAAAGTTTCCTGCTGCTTCCGTAAATCCGTATTGGTAAAATACGTCATGGGCAATATTATTCATATAAAAAAGATTGGTGACCGCTGCTGGCATGCTTTGGATGGGTGGGGCAGCAAAGTTGACAGGAAAGTCAAAGTATAGACTATCTCCACCATCGGGGCTAAAGCCTGGCACATTGGCATTGGCCTGGTCTTCGTAGGCATGGACGTTGTTGCCACGCGTGATGGTAAATTCTTTCAGATTGGTGGTATTGCGGGTGTGCCAGCCGTAGGGGGATGCCAGACTGTCGTGTGGATCAGTGATAAGAGATTGAGGTCCGTGATTGGGACTTTCATAAGGCAAGCCAAAAACATTGTAAGTCGCTCCAGTAAGTGCTCCCTTCTTGGGTGAGCTCTTGCGAATGAGATTTGCGTCATTACTTCCGAAAGACTGTATGTGTGTAGACCGATCTTGAAAATTACAGTTAGAAGTCCAGTTGTTTTTTTCAATAAACTCTCCGTTTGCGGCATCAATTCGTATGTTCCACCAATCGATGGTTCCGTATGGCTGGATGACTACATTCCATACAGGCAGAATGCGATCACCTGCGTCCAGCCAATATTTTTCAACCAATACTTTTTCAGAGCTAAGCGTTTGATTGTCAAATTCGATGACCAGATCATCGGAAGATCTGCTCACCACAGACGGAACCGACTTCGGAATACCAAGATGTTCAAGTGCTGCACGCAGCGCGGATTCTGCCGAAATAATGTGCTTTTTAGTACCAGCTCTGGATTTAAGATTGGAAGATGCATTGGAGTTAGCGATCTTCAGCTGTCCGGAGTTGGTAAATGCGGATGAAATTATTCCGTTAAAAACGGGAATACCATCAAACATTTGCTGCCAATACGCATAGGTAATTCCAGTCTTTGAATCGCTGTGTTGAGAAGATAGTCTGAGGTCTTCGAGATCACTCTCAGAGTGAATCTTCTGATTAATCAAAAAATTTCGAACCTGAGCGACATCAGGAGTGGTATTTTGAGCCTTAACGCTAAAAAAGTTACAGCATGAAATCAACACAACATAAAACAGGGAATACTTTTTCATTCTTTTTGATTTTTTCAAAAGTAATTAAAATTTAAATCTGTTGATATGTCATATATGATAAAAAAAAACCGCCCCGGGGGGGCGGTTGTTTTATCATATTGAAGATTGATTTTAATAGATGTAGTCTGAATCGCGATAACCTGGTAAATCCAGATACCAGTCTGTGTAGAGCTCACCGTTGCTCTGTGCCCAATCAGCGAGTTTTTTGTATGCGTTCAGGATATCAACTTTTTCAGCCGGATAATCAAATCGGGCAGGTATATGTATTGCCCAAGGAAGATTGTTTTTTGTCACGTAGTAGCGTCCAGATGCTGGTTGGGTGTCGTCATCAACTGTGCCGAAGACATTAGGATTAGCTAACACAGTAGGTGCCATCCCTGGAAGATGTATTTCCACACCGCGATCTCTTCCTTTGATGAGGAAAGGATTTATCGTGATCGTAGCTGGACCTATTGATTTTGTGGAATTTGTAATTGTTTGATTACCCACATTCAATCGAGCCACGGGGACAGGCTCTGTAAAAGTCATTGTTACTACAATTGTATCAGAGGAGTTGGCCAGATAGCCTGGTGTGGTATTGTAAGTAGGCTGACTTCCCCATTTCACACTTTTAATGACATTGTCCACAGGAATCACGACTGCATTGGTATGTCCGGCTTCAAGCCCATTTGGGGCTAAATTAATGTAGTTATCAAAAATTTTTGTACCAGACACTGAAGCCACACGAGAAGCAGGGATATTATCAAAAGAAATTCCAAATCCGGACGCTATGGAAGCCCCTATTGCCCGAATATAGAGTCTCATAGTCAGATCAACCATTAGGTTATTGGCATTTGTCGCATATTCAATCTGATAATCCACCACAAGGTCATTGAAGTCATAATCGCCACGAGCAGGCCATAGGTCTTCAAAGGCGAAAGTCCCGAATGTATTGGAGGAAGGACTGAAATTTCTATATGCACGCGTGGGATCATTTGGATAATCGTCGTCGGTATCAGGCACTCCGTCCCCATCGGAATCCATCAATGACACTGCAGGCTTACAACCACTAGCGGGATCCGCTGCATATGTCCCAGGGATTACAATATCGTCCGAAATGATTCTTGAGTTACCACCTGTACCGATGAAGCTAATCATAATTTTATGAGGTGCGCTTGAATTAGCAATGGAAGTTGGTATAGGAGCTGTAAGATCTACAATATCAGTGTTAATAGCTGACCACTGATATGTGTAAAACTGGGTGTAATTCGCTTCACCTTGTGAATTTCCATTTACAGGATCATACTCCAGGTATCCAATTACTACACCTCTTGTGGTTCCGTTGGCAGCGTTGAGTCGGACTTTCAAAGTTATATTTCCACTCAAATTTGTGACCCAAGGAGATCGAATCCAAAATGAATTAACACTGGTATTTGTAGCCTGACCAGACTGCATACTCCATGCACCATTGATACGCATTGATGATTTGGTGTATGATACCCCTCCAAAAATCCAGCAATTTGCGGCATCGATGTTTCTGTTTCCTGATTCAGCATTTAAAACCAGTTGCGCATTCCCGTTGGTGAGAATTAGAAAGGCTGCTAGCGTTTTAATAAGATTTTTCATTTTTTATTTTTATTGTTAACTATTTACTATTACTCTTCGTCTTTTAACTCAGGAAGAGGCATAAATTCAACAGTTGACCCTTTAACTGTTATGTCCTTTTGAACAATTCCATACTGAACTCTGATCTTTTTAATGTGACCGGGTATGTTTAGCTGAAAGTCTTTGTTGTCCTTCATTAAATGGTTTGCCTTCAACAACTCGGCCCCATCCGGTAACGAGGTTACAGTGAGTGTCCCTTTAGTATTAGGAGAAAGTGTGGTGACTCCCATAAATTTCAATGTTAATATCTTTGAGGTATTCCAATCGAAATTAGGGCTAACGTTCAAATCTTTAAACTTTGTAGGAGCAGGAGGTGTGAGGTCTTTGTTTTCTTTTTTGCAACTTGCTAATAGAAGTGCAAAAAGCGTGGTGATTAGTGCTGCAGTTCTCATTTTATATTAATTTGTTTTATTAATCAAAAAGATATACCAAACCTATATCTAATTGATTTCTATCAATTTAATATTTTTTCAAAAAATTAATATTATCCATTTTTGGGATTATTTTCCAAAAAAAGGAAATACTGTTTTTTTTTGTTTATTCGTCCAGATCGATCACCTTTGCAAAAGTAAATCAATTGAATCCTCTTGTACATATTTCCAAAGACGATTTCCGAAACTCTTGAATTTCAGTTTATAACCGATTATATCAGCCAAAAATGTGTGCTGGGTAGATCTGCAGAAGGCATTCGCTACAGGATGCCCGACACCGAATATCAAAAAATAATCAGCGAACTGACTTCCGTACAGGAAGTGATGCTCCTGACTTCCCGGACTTCCGGAATTCCCGCTCTCCGCCACGATGACTGTAGCCGTGCATTTAAAATCTTAAAAACCGGGAGCGGTACTGTAGATGAGCGCGGTTTTTTAGCCATTCGTCAGATGTGTGAAGTGTATGAAAGTGTTTTTACCTTTTTAGATCAAAGTAAAGAGCTTGCGCCCCATGTTTTTGAAATCGTTCGGAATCACCTGCCCGAGCCGAAGATCATCGCTTTAATAGATAAAGTATTTGACCCGAGAGGTATTATAAAATCATCGGCATCTCCAAGGCTTGCTTCAATTCGCGAAGAACTTCAAAAGAAGAGGAATCAGAGCGATAAACTTTTTTACAAAATTGTCCAACGAATGGATGCAAGTGGCCTGCTGGCAGATTTTAAAGAATCGGTGCACGAAAACAGAAGAGTCCTTGCTGTGATTTCAGGTTACAAAAACAAGGTAAACGGCATTTTTCATGGGAGCAGCGGGAAGAACATGGTTGTCTTTGTAGAGCCTCCTGAAACCATTGAGTTAAACAATGAAATTGCGCGCCTGTGCGACGACGAAAAGCAGGAAATTCAAAGAATACTTACCGAACTGACACTCCAACTCTCCATCTACTATCCGGTACTCACGAAGATGGAAGATCTATTGGTATATATAGACTCGCTTAAAGCCCGTGCGCTCTTTGGGCTGGAAATAAATGGATGCATTCCAACCTTTACAGAATCGCCTGCAGTCATTAGAATCATAAATGGTTATAATCCAGCATTATTCTTACATAACCGACAAAAAAACAAACCAACTGTACCGCTCACCATTGAGCTAAACCGCCATCAGCGCGTCTTGGTGGTGTCCGGGCCAAACGCCGGAGGAAAATCCGTAGCCATGAAAACGGTTGGTCTGCTGGTAATGATGCTTCAATGTGGTATTCCCGTTCCGGTAGATCCGGAAAGTTCATTTGGGATGATTCACAGCATATTTGGCGATATAGGAGATTCGCAGAGTATTGAAAATGAACTTTCTACATACAGTTCTCGACTTCTTAAGATGAGGGTTATCCTGCGAAAAATGAACAAAAAGTCATTGATACTGATCGATGAATTCGGAAGTGGAAGCGACCCGGAATTAGGATCTGCGATCGCTATGGTCTTTTTGGAAGAAATTCAGAAAGCTGGTTCATTGGCAATCATTACTACCCACTTTAATAAAATAAAGGCGCTGGCGGCACAGATGGCAAATGTGCAAAATGCTTCCATGAGATTTGACCGCAATACACTCCAACCGCTTTACCACCTTCAAACCGGAACACCCGGGAGCTCGTACACATTTGAAGTTGCTCAGAATGTAGGTATTCCCCGAGAAATCATCACTCGAGCTAAGGAATATCTAGAAAATTCGACAATAGAAATTGACCGGTTGCTTGTAAGCATTCAGCATGAGAAGCAGAACCTCGAACTCCAGACACACCAGCTTGAAAAACAACTTTCTGAACTATCGGCACTTAAGGAAAAGCAGGAGAAAAAAATAAAGCAGCTAGAGGAAAAACTTGAAAAACAAAGCGAAATAAACCGACAGCAAAGCGAAAAGCTCATGTGGGGCAGTCGCTTTAGCCAATTGGTGAACATGTGGGAGCAAAACCCACAACCTGCCAACAAAAAAATCGTTAGCCAAAAATTCTGGCGTCTTATTCAAGAGAAAGTCGCGGATAACATTAAAAAAAGAGAATCAGAGTCAATCGAAAAATTGGAGACCAAAAGCCAAAATCTAAAAAAACTTCTTCAGGCACCTGTCAACCCAGGGGATCAGGTCAGAATGTTAGAAAACAATCTTATCGGTCAAATTTCAGAAATCCGAAAAGACAAATACCACATACGGCTCGGCAGTATGGTGGCAATTGTGGAACGTGAGCAGTTTGTGCCATTGAACAAAAGAAAAAAATCCGTTGACCCAGAAAAAAGACAGAATTCTCCGGCAGATGACTAATTAAACATGACCCTGAATTCCCCGGGCAATAGTTCTGGATTAAAGCCCGCTTTGAGGGTGATTTTTTTATCAGACATCAGGTCAGTCCACTCTCCATAGGTTATTTCCAAATCGGGTACACGGGCAATTTCATTTCCCAGATTGGCGATCACCAGTACTTTTCTGTCTTGCGCTGCACGCATATAGATGTAGAGATTCTTGTATTCGCCATTGTCTAACCGAAGGAAATCACCTGTAGGGCAAGCCGAGAGAACAGCCGGATGAGAAGAAAATAGTCCGAAAACTTTTTTATAAAAATCTTTTAATTCATAATCGCGCCACTCAATCGGGTCATGGTCAAAAAAGTTTAGTCGACGGTTGAGAGCAGCTTCCTGGCCCGAGTAGATCATTGGGATGGCATTGGGAAGAAAAGCCATTGTGACAAACATCGCCTTATGAAAATCGCCAAGCCGCTCGAATTCGGTGCCATTCCAACTGTTTTCATCGTGATTGCTTGTAAAATACATTCGTTGCATGTTTTTCCTGTAGCCTTCTCGCTGTTGATTATCAAGATAGTTGTCTATAGCCTCCGCTGTGGAATCCCTTTGGGCTATTCGATTTACTATGTGATGAAGTTGCCATCCATATGTAGCGTGAAAGTTTTCATACATTTCAATTCCTTCGGCTTCAGCTAGAAAATAAAGAGGTTTGATCTGCAATAGATCACTAAATGCAGCTGACCAAAAACTTGATGGCACCATCTCGGCTACATCGCATCTGAATCCATCTATATCGGTCTCAAAAACCCAGAATTTCATCTCATTTTTCATGGCCTCACGGAGCCCGGAATTTGAATAGTCAAGTTGGGCCACATCACTCCAGTCCGGAATCGGAGAGATGATTTCACCTTTTTCATTTTGTCTATACCATTCAGGATGTTGACTGACCCATGGATGATCCCAAGCTGTATGATTTGCCACCCAGTCCAATATCACCCGCATGCCGAGGCGGTGCGCCTCATTGACCACTTCCCGAAAATCATCCAGCGTTCCATAGTCTTCATGTACTTTCCGATAGTCAGAAATACTGTAGTAGCTGCCGAGTCGGCCCTTTCTGTACAATTTACCTATTGGCTGTATGGGCATGATCCATAGAATCTTAACGTTCATCTCGGCCAGGCGAGGAAGGTGTGTTTTAAAAGCAGTCAGTGTGCCTTCTTTTGTAAACTGGCGAATATTTACCTGGTATAATGGAGCGTTTTTTGCCCATTCCGGCAACTCCAATCCTTGGTTTTTACAGGTATCTTCCGCTTTGGAGGTGGGGCGTTCAGTCTGGCACGAGGTCAGAAAGAGGATTACCAAACAAGCAGACAGCGCACAATGGAGAATTCTAAACTTTGACATAAACAAAAAATCCTTTAATCATGACTTTATTTGAATGCTAATTCTTCAATCAGTATGAAGCATGATGCAAACTAATTACAAAATTTCTTTGTGTAAAACATTTTGATTTTATGGAGTGCAAAGTAGATCTGAGAAGTGACACAATAACGCGACCTACTCCGGCCATGCGGGAGGCTATGCTCAAAGCACCTTTAGGTGATGATGTGATCGACAAAGACCCGACGACACGCTATTTGGAGGAAATGATTGCAGATATTTGGGGATTTGAGGAGGCACTCTTTTGTCCGTCTGGGACAATGTGTAATCAAATAGCTATCATGGCGCATACCCAACCCGGAGATGAAGTACTGTGTCATCGGCTTTCGCACATCTATTGGTACGAAGGAGGTGGAATAGCGGCCAATGCCCACTGCAGCGTGCGCCTGCTCGATGGCAAAGACGGAATAATAGATCCCCAAACCATCAGACCCAACATCAATGTCTCGGATGAACATCACGCAAGGTCTGTTTTGCTTTCGTTGGAAAATACTGTCAATAAAGCCGGCGGAACATGCTATTTCGCTAATCAGATTCACGAACTGTCCGCTGAAGGTCACCGGCTTGGACTCAGAGTTCATTTGGATGGTGCAAGAATTTACAATGCTCTTATATACTGCGAGGAAAGTCCTGAGGCGTATCACGGTAGCATCGATTCATTGAGCATTTGTCTTTCGAAGGGCCTAGGATGCCCTGTTGGAAGCCTTCTCTTGGGAAATTCTGAATTCATCGCCAGAGCCAAAAGATTACGCAAACGGCTTGGCGGAGGTATGCGCCAAAGCGGAATGTTGGCAGCCGCAGGAATTTATGCTCTCAACAACCACATCGAACGATTGCGGCTGGATCATGTTCGTGCACAAAAATTAGCAGATGGATTGTCCGGCCTGACATGGGTAGAAAAAGTCATTCCACCTCAAACAAATATTCTGATTTTTAAAACGGCTGAAGACCCACTAAAATGGGTTCACAAATTTGACTGCTCAGGAATCAGAATCCTCCATATAGGCCAGGGGTGGCTTCGAATGGTTACACATCTTGATGTGTCGGATGCAGACGTTGACTACTGCATTCAGAAATTTAAACAATTTTAAAGGGTCAAAAAAAATCTATAATTGAGCAAGGAGGTGTCTATTATATTAATTCAACAATTGAAAAACCAATTTCATGACAGACTGTCTTGATCATTTTGTGAATAAAGAAATTTATAAAAATTACACTGAAGGCGCTAAAAAAGGAAAAGAAAGATCTTTTTTACAATTGAAACTTCTCATCCGCACTTGAAATAAAAACTGATTAAAGATCTGATTAGTTGTGTTAAAAAAGTTCCGTAAAAAAAAGGTCGGCACAAGGCCGACCTTAGATATATCTCTAAACAGGATTACTCATCCCACCACAAAGGTTTCAGAAAAGCATCATTTCCTTGGAGATTGATGAAGTTATCGTTGTAAAGACGCTCTGTCTCCGGATAGGGCAAACGACGTGGAATGGCTGGCAAGTTGGCATTGGGCACTGGTGTCAATGCCGGGAAGTTGGTTCTCCTCCAGTCCGTCCAGGCCTCAATGTGTGAGAACATGGCTACATATTTTTCATACATAATATCTTCCAATGTTGGAAAAAGAGGAATGGTCAAAATGTAGCTGTCTCTGTCTGCCGCCGAAACACCTAAGTAATTCATATTGGCGGTCACGGCATCTACCAGGTCCTGACGTACAAAAGTTCCGGCACGGAATTTTGCCTCAGCAATGATAAACTTGGTTTCATGATTGGTTATAAACGGCAGAGGAGAGGTCTGGCTTCCGTAAAAAGGCATTGTGGCCGAGTCTGCTGACCGATACAAAGGAATTCTAGGATCATTTTTAGCCTTCATCATATCATACATAGTCCCGGTCTGGGTAATGTATGCAAGACGTTGGGTGTTGAACTGAAACCAGGGATTTGTATTGGGTGGGCCGGCAAAAACCATTTGAGCATTGTCTGCATTGTTGTCAATGCCTTGTGATGCCAAGGATACAACATTTGCAGCATTAAATCCCGGTTTCTTACTGAGATGCAGCGCATAACGAGCCTTTAGAGAGCGCGCAGTCTTGATCCACTTACCTAAATTACCACCGAAAACAAGATCATCCGATCCCGGCTTAAGAGCACTCGTAGTGCTTTGAAGTTCGGTGATCGCCTGATCCAAAAGCGATTGTATCGTGGCATAAATCTGCTCCTGAGTATCATATCTTGGATTCAGATTGTTTGCCCCTTGAAATGCTTCGCTGTAAGGAATGTCACCCCATATGTCAGTAAAAAGACCTAAATACATGGCCATCATCACTTTGGCTACACCAGAATAGTGAGGTGAAGAGCCAGTAGTCTTGTCAATGATTATTTTCAGGTCCATCATGCCTCCGGCATAGCCGTTTGGTCCCCAGGTCTGGTCAAAATCACCTTCACCAATCTGTGCATAGCGCTGATGCGCAAGGGACTGCCGGTCAGTACCTGTCATTTGCTGAATGAAAAGAGATGACATCCTCGGAAGCACATCGCCCTGTGCTAATGCATAGGAAACCTGTGCACTTGGCAGTAGTACGCGTGGTGAAACGTCAGATGGACGTGTGGGATCTTCTGTATAGTCTTCGAGCCACTTTTTTGAGCAGCCGGCCATGAGTCCTGCTGCTAGAAGGGCGGTTAAGAATATTTTTACGTTTTTCATTTTCATCAGATTTAAGATTTAGAAATTAGCTCTGACACCAAAGATGTACCCTCTTGTGTTCGGCATGTTAAAGTAGTCAGCACCTTGGCTGTTGGTGGCACCTGATAGGTTGGTCTCCGGATCGATACCAGTGTAGTTGGTGAAAAGTAGGAGGTTTCTACCGGTAAAGTTGAAGCTTATACCTTTTAGCACTTTTGAACCTTCAAGCATCTTATTGGGTAGCGTGTAGGAGATAGTCAACTGACGGAGGCGTACCCAGCTTCCATCTTCGATGAAAGGACGGCTTGCGCCGGTGAAGCCTGAAAGAGGCCCGGATGCATAGGACAGATGATTGTTAGGGATCGGAGTTGTGTTGGGTTTGCCGGATACATCCTCTCCATTGATAATAGTACCGGGAGCATAAACACCGCTATTGCCTTTCACAACATCGTTGAAAACAAATGTTCCGTTTCGGTCGCCTCCTACATCCGCATGAGTACCAAAGTAGTAGAGGGCTCCACGAGTACCATTCCAGATGTCACCACCTTGACGGATGTCCCAGACCATGCTCAGCGCCCAGTTTTTATAAGATACGCCACCATTGATACCAAGCAGCCAATCTGGGTTAGGATCTCCGACTTTTACTTCAGTTGGAGAATAAATCGGATATCCGTTTGCATCGATCAGCGCATTTCCGTTTTCGTCTCTCAGCCAGTCATCACCAAACAAGGTACCATAGGCCTCTCCGACCTGCAATCGCTGATTAGCTCCAAAAAATCCCCAGGGCAAGTTGATAACGTCTACACCAGGAGCCAATTCGAGTACTTTGTTTCTGTACCAGGTATATACAGCTCCGAGGTCGATAGCCCAGTCGTTATTTTCAAACAAGCGGTAGTTGGCCGAAATTTCCCAGCCATGATTGCGCATGCGACCAATATTTTGGAACATTTGGGTATGACCGGTAGATCCGGCGATAGGTACGGCGACGATGAGGTCTGTTGAAAGTTTATTGTACCAGGTTACATCTACGTTCAGCTTGTTGTCAAAAAAGCCTAAATCCACACCGAATTCAGTGGTCGTGGTGAATTCCGGTCCGAGATCAGGATTTCCCAGGGTATTTCCAAAAGTAAATCCTGTAGCACCACGGAATGGAAACTGAATACCATCGATCCAACCAGACAGTGAGGAAGCACGGCTATAGTATGTCCTGTTAGATCCAAAAGACGGCTCCAAACCCACACGCGCCCATGAAGCTCTGAACCGCCCGCGAGACAAAAGCCCTTCATTCAACCCGAATGTCTCACTGAAGAGCCATGAGTAGCTTGCTGACGGGTAAAAAATTACTCTGCTAACGTCACCAAAGGTAGAAGCCTGGTCGCCACGCGCAGTCAGAGTGACAAAGTGCTGATCATCCCAGGACAACTGAACCTCTCCAAACAAACCTGCAATTCTTCGACGGTCTATACCTTGGGATGCGATTACAGTAGATGTGTTGCTCAGGTTGTAGAAATTTTCAATAGCAAAGTTGTCTCCTTGTACATACACATTATCCAAAATGCGCTGATTGATATTCCAGCCAACTAGATATTGGGTTTTAAGTCTGTCATATCCTTTTCTGGCAGTTACTATAAGATCGCTGTTGAGCTCGTGATATTTATAGTTATCCTCAATAAGCCGGCCATTGACTGCTGTCCTTGATTGGAGAGCGAGAATCTGTGTGCGACGATCCTGATAGAAATCCGTACCCATCCTCCACATGACACTCAACCATTCTACAGGCACATAATCAATCTGGAAATTACCTTGAAGGCGGTTTACATTGTCAAAGAATGGGTTTCGATTGATGGTCCAGTAAGGGTTATCATATCCGACAAAGTATCTTCTTTGAGTACCGTCCGGATTTAAAAATGCCTTCTCATCAGAAGGATCTTTCACTCCGTTGGAATTATCAAACGAGGGAGGAGTTCTTAGAAGTCCAAGCATGAGGCCGGAAGTATTGGAACCCTGTTGGATTCTTCGGCCGCCGGAGTTCACATAATTGGCTGAAGCTGAAACTTTTAATGAATTAGAAACTCTTGCGCCACCTGACAAACGAACTGAAGTTCGCTGAAATGTATTCAATGGAATAACTCCATTTTCAGTCAGGTTTGCAACGGATAGAGCATAGCTGGTGCGCTCATTACCACCGGAGAGGCTTACGCTATTGTTTATCCGGGTACCTCTTTGGAAGAAATCGTACGGATCATAAGATTTGGCAGTACCCTTAGAGCCAGGTACCATCAGGCTGTCTACATCGGTAAGCCTTCCATCTGGCAAGAATCCTAAATCGCTGATTTTCGGCCCCCACGAAAACTGTGAAGATGTCTGACCAAACAGTCGGAGCTGTCCGCCAATTCCCTGGGCGTACTCACTCTGAAGCTTAGGTAATTTATTAACTTCCAGAATTTCTACAGATCCGCTGTATTCAATTTGAAAAGGACGATTAAATGCGCCTTTTTTGGTCGTAATGAGAATCACCCCGTTGGCACCCCGTGTACCGTAAAGAGCTGCAGCAGCTCCTCCTTTTAATACAGTAACGTTTTCAATGTCATCGGGATTAATATCAATGGCTCGATTTGACAGAGCTACACCCGACCGAAGGTCTTGTGTGAGCAGCTGTGAGTTATTGATGGGCACACCATCTACTACGAAGAGCGGCTGGTTGTCATTCTGTGTAAATGTGGACTGGCCTCGAACCCGAATGTAGCTGGAGGCTCCGGCTGCACCGCTGGAGTTGATAACCTGAATTCCGGCAGCTTTGGCTGACAGCCCTGAAACCATATTGGCTTCGCCGGAAGCTGCAACGGCCTGACCTCCTACTTCCTCCACCGAGTATCCGACAGCCCTGCGCTCACGCTCGATACCGAGCGCCGAAACGACTACTTCCTTAAGCTGCTGGGCCTGAGGTTGGAGATCTATGACCATATTGGGCTGGGCAGCTACCTCACGTGTCTGCATCCCCAAGGAGCTAATGACTAAGATCGCGCCTTGCTTCACGCGAATTTCAAAACGCCCATCGAAATTCGTGGCTGTGGCATTTTTGGTACCCTTCTCTACGACAGTAGCGCCTGGAAGGGTCTCGCCGGTGTTTGCGGCCCTCACCACACCGGATACTCTTATCTCTTGGGCATAGACTGACACTACACCCAAAAGAAAGAGAAAGGTAACGAGTAAACTTTTCCTTTTTCTCATTTGTGTAAATTTTGTGTTAAACGCAAGGGCGAAGATGAGAGAAAATTAGAAAAAATACAATGCTTGCATAAAATTTTTTTAACTTGAATTTAATATAATCAACAAAACGATACCAAATCTTAACAAAAAATTATTATACAAATCTCTTGATACAGCAACAAGAATGACTTGTAAGATTTTTAATATAAATTGTAACTAATAGAATATTAACTATTTCTCTTTTTTTTCTTTGATGTAATATCTATCGGCGCAGACCAAAAGGGAAATGAATGAAAATACTGACACTGCCGACTTATCTATATCCAAAAAGTTGTTTAATAATCCATGTGAAAAATATGTAATAAGGCCTAAAAAGGCAGCTAACACAAGAATTTTAGTTTCTCGCTCCAAGCCAGAATTGCAAATTTTATGACCTAGAATGAAAATCTGAAGTACTATCAGTAGCACCAATATCAAACCTGGTAGTCCCATTTCGGCTAAAGGTCCAAGGTATTCGCTGTGTGCATTTCCAAGATCAGCATTGTTGGTGGAGATGATTGTTTTTTCGTGAGGTTTCTGAAAAGGGG
This sequence comes from Thermaurantimonas sp., assembly GCA_046295455.1. Lineage (GTDB taxonomy): Bacteria > Bacteroidota > Bacteroidia > Flavobacteriales > Schleiferiaceae > Thermaurantimonas. The sequence goes on from JBKBNI010000001.1 coordinate 206,984, forward strand.
CGTATTGAAACATATACGTTCCCGGACCCCATCCGGTCACCGGGCGTTCCTTGTACATACGAAAAGCAGACTTCCATCTGTTTATTCGCTCTAGGTTGGATACATCTGTGCTGATATTGGTTGTAGAGGTCACATGCTCCCCTAGATTATCGCTGGATACCTTTTGATTTTTGGACAATGTCATGTAGATCTCCGTCCAATTGAAAAGTACAATTCCCGCGATGACAAAAAAACCTGAAACTATTGTATACCATTTTACTCTCAGCACCAAAATAAGTAGAACGCCTGCAGCTACCACTACACTTATCCAGGCAGCACGTGTAAATGATAGTATAAGAGCGACGGTAAGAATCATGAAAACTCCGACATATAAAAACCGTATCCACAATTTGTCCCTTATAAAAAATGCAAAGGCAAAACTGATCGGAACATACATCGCCAGGGCGGCTCCATAATTGGTATGTTCCCTGAAAAATGGGGTCATCACCCATGTACTTGCCTGTTTGGTAAGTCCAAATTCAATATGCCTGACCATAGTATAGATAGCCACAATCGTAAGCGGGGCCATATAAAACCAATAGAAAGTCTTAATATTCGACTTCTTCTTAAGCAAGAGAGAAAACAAAAAGTAAAACACTACCACAAACCACAACCGGGACAAAAAGTACTTAAAAGACACAAATGGCATCGAACTGGTCAGTGCCGTCAGAAACATCCAGCTCAAATACACGATCAGGGTGATCGACATCGGATGTGTGGAAAATCTGGGTTGAAATCTCCCATCAACAATCAATTTGAGAAAAAACAAAATAAGAAGTCCTGCCATAAAAGGCTCTCCAGGTATGCCTACAGCAGATTTTAAATCTTCGAAATAAATCTCAATGGAAAAAGGTGTGCTTAGCAATAAAAACCATAAGACCTTATCCATCGCCAAAAACGTCAGTGCAGCCAATGCCAGACCAAAAGGAATAACCATAAGCAGGTAGTTTTCAGTGGCTGTAAAGACAGCAACACATATGAGATACAGCAAACCTGCTCCATATATAATGGTATTTTTTGAAAGAGACCTCAATCCTGCTGATTTGAACGCCTTATATTTTCAGCCACTGCAATCACAATCATCGTAAACACAAATGAACTCAGAAAACTGAGGAGCACAATCAGACTTCGTACCGGATAGGTCTTTCGTTCGGCCGGATAAGCCATATTTACCTTAAAGGTTGCCGGAAGAAACTCATTGACATCCACTTTGGCTTGATCAAATTTTGTCTTTAACTTAACGAGTTCTTCTTTAAGCAGCGAAAGCTCATCTCTAAGCGAAACATACAAGCCCCCATATTTTGCAAGGGTATCAAGCATATTGTTAATTTCCTTGGCCTTTCTGCTACCCGGACCCTCTTTTACTATAGCACTGCCAAGTTGCTCAGTCAGTGCGGCAACCTGACGCTCATAGTCATGCACCCCTTTAAACCTGAGCTCCGTCAGTTGATTTTCCTTATCTTCAATTTCCTTTTTTAGAGTTAAATATTCATTTTCAACAATGGATAATGCTTTAACTGCGCGTTCCTTCTGAATTTTATTCTTCACTTCGTCCAACAATTCGGCAATTCGATTAGCAATCATTGCAGCCGTGTCGGGCGATTCATCGAGAACTTTAATCTCTACAGACATAAACTCCGTTCGCCTGAAGGAGATATTTTTATTGTACTTCTTTTGAAGTTTTGTGTACTTGTACCGTGTTTTAGGTGAAATGCGGTAGTGATTCATTAAGTCGAATTCGTCAATAATTCTGTTTTTTATCTCATCCGAATTCAATATTTGAAGCAGCTGCTCAGCCTGCTGCTCTTCACCAAACTGAAGCACATCCTGATTTACACCAAATTGCTGCGGCAGCAGCGCCTTTGAGACAGAATACGTCGTGGATGGAAACAAGATCACCGTGCTTTTAAACCGAGGATACACAAATGGCGGTGAAGAAAAAATAAATGAGAAAACAGCGGACGCAAATGATATGATTAGCAAAGGTTTGCGCCACTTCCATGCAAACAATACGATACCCGTAGAGTCAAAGATATTTTTTGGTCGCTTCCGGCTTTTCATTAAACGTTGAATTTTTTTGCCAAACCTACGAATGTGCCATTTTATTACCTAATGCATTATTCTCCTCTTCTCAGTTTAGCAATGAACAAACCAAGCAACGGTCCACTTATATAATCTCTTCTTCTAAATACCCATACGCCAGCAGCTCCAATAAAGAGGGCTGCACAATAGATCAATAAAGCAATGCTTAAAAAACTTCCTGCCAACGCAGTTACACCAAAGAGGAGAATCAGCAGAGAATCCCATTCAAATAAAGGCTTCAAATCATGCTTTCGAATAATCCACAGAAGTTGTGAGATAAAAATCCAAAATTGGGTAATAATCATGACAAACGGAGCACCGGCCAGTCCTATATAGTTCAATAAAAGAATATTGCCTGAAAATTGAATGCATACCCCGACTATAGAAATCAAAATAAGGAATCGAATCGACTTAAATGCCGTAATGTATGAGCCTAATATAAAATTCAAGACCACAAAGGGATACGCAATAAGATGAAGTCTGAACACATCATTGATTTCATAAGCACTATGGCGGTAGAGTAATTTACAAATCATCGTTGAATTAATCATCAAAACAATACTTAGTATCAGTGCAGCGATCATCATAAAATTTGAGGTGTATACAAGCAATGGAGATAAGGCCTCCTTTTCCTTCTTCAAACTTGAGAATAACGGAAGTAGAATCACGGATGACAAATAACCGAACTGGGATAAAAAATCGATTAACCGATAACTTGCTGCATAGATGCCAGCATCTTTGTTCTCTAAAATTAGCTGAATCAGCGTGCTGTCGATTCTCGTGTAAAAACCCATCAAAAGGATTAAAACGGTGTACGGCATAGCATCTCTAAGCCATAAAAACCGGATTTTATAGACCTTGATTTTAAAAAGTGCTTCTTCACCAAGTACATGAAAAAGCGTAGAAATACTAATTAAAAGAGATACAATTTGAACAAATAAGAAAAGCTCTATTGTAAGATCTATTCCATGGATGAAATATATGAGAATACCCAAAACAAGTGTTGAAATAAACTTATCAAAAATTGAAAAAACAGAGTCGTATTTGAACAGTCTCTGCGAGGAAAGATAAGTTCGAACAAAAAGAACAAGACTATTGAGCGAATGAAACAGCGCCGTTAAGAGCACAAAGTATCTGACCGCAGATGATTTAAAAACGAAAATGGACACCAGACTAGTAACTACTATATATCCAACAGAAATCAATATTTTAAAAGGTAAAATCTGAGTAACAGAAAGATTTTTTTCAAGAGATTTATCTGCCAGATTAATATTGTTGTAATGATTCAAGCCAAGGTCACTGAGTATAGAGAATATAAAAGAAAAATTAAACGCTGTAAAGTACATTCCATACACGTCATGTCCGACGGTATTCTGAATGGGGATATCAATCATAAAAACCCATACTGGCTTAATAAGGACATTAAGAATGAGCAGAAAAGCAAAATTTTTAAAAAAATATAAAATCATCAGCTGGAGCTGAATTGGATCTTTTGGACAGTGGCCAAAAGTACTGCCTCGCCATCTATTTTAAACCGGGAGCTGCCCATTCTCTCATCTTTGATGTCTTCATCTTGCGGTATTGGCATACCTTTGCAGATATGCAGGCTAAAGACGTAAAAAGAGAGCAATTTGAAACGGTAAAAAAAGTTTTTACCGAATACCTCGAGCAAAAAGGGCAACGAAAAACCCCGGAGCGTTATGCCATTCTTGAAGAAATTTATGTAAATACTGAGCACTTTGACATTGAGACTCTCTATGTGCGGATGAAAAACAAAAACTACAGAGTCAGTCGCGCTACACTCTACAATACCATTGAGCTGCTGCTGGAGTGCAACCTGGTGCGAAAACATCAGTTTGGTCAGAATCAGAGTTTCTATGAAAAGTCTTTTTTCAATAAACAGCACGACCATATCATTTGTCTGGATTCCGGTGAAATTATCGAATTTTGTGATCCCCGTATTCAGCTGATCCGAAATACCGTTGAAGAAATTTTCGGAGTCAAGGTGCTGAGCCACACGCTTTATTTTTACGCCAATAAAAACCCGGCTGAAAATACATAATACGACCTTTAACACGTTTCTAACCTGTCACTAATGGCAATCGATGTTTTATTAGGCCTTCAATGGGGCGATGAAGGCAAGGGCAAAATTGTAGATGTCCTGACGAAGGGCTATGATATAATAGCGCGCTTTCAGGGGGGGCCAAATGCCGGACACACCCTCGAGTTTGAAGGCATAAAGCACGTGCTTCATACCATCCCATCGGGAGTCTTCCACACCAATGCCATCAATTTGGTTGGAAATGGAGTGGTGGTGGATCCTGTCATTTTTTTAAAGGAATTGGAAACCCTTGAAAAAATTGACCCTACGGCTCGCAAACGAATACTTATATCCCGACGTGCACATCTCATACTCCCTACGCACAGGCTTCTCGATGCTGCTTCAGAAGCCTCCAAAGGAAAAAACAAAATCGGCTCCACACTCAAAGGGATAGGCCCTACCTATATGGATAAGACTGGGCGAAACGGCCTGCGCGTAGGAGACATCGAGCTCCCCTATTTTGAAGAGCGGTACAGGCAACTGGTCGCCAAGCATATGCAGCTCCTGAGTAATTATGGATACGAAGACCACAACCTCCCGCACTTAGAATCCGAATGGATGAGTGCTGTTGAAAAATTCAGAAAACTACAACTCATTGATAGCGAACACTATCTTCATCGTGAACTAAAGCTTGGTAAATCCATTCTGGCTGAAGGCGCACAGGGATCCATGCTGGATATTGATTTTGGTACCTATCCGTTTGTAACTTCATCCAATACCACAGCTTCAGGAGCCTGCAACGGATTGGGAATCCCTCCGAACAAGATTCGGAAAATTATAGGCATCTTCAAAGCTTATGCTACCCGTGTGGGCAGCGGCCCCTTTCCAACTGAACTACACGACCAGACCGGCGAGCAGATGCGGCAGCAGGGCAGAGAGTTTGGTTCTACGACCGGAAGACCCAGGCGCTGTGGTTGGCTTGATTTACCGGCGTTGAAGTATGCCATCGAAATCAATGGAGTCACGGAGTTAATGATGATGAAAGCCGATGTTTTGAGCATATTTGATACCATCAAGGTAGCTACCCACTACTTGTACAAAGGAGAAAGAATCGACTATCTCCCGTATCAGCCTGATGAACAGTTTTTATCACCGGTATATACCGAGTTGCCGGGCTGGAAAACAGATCTGACCAAACTGACCAACTACAACGAAGCACCACAGGAGCTAAAGGACTATGTAGAGTTTATTCAGCAGTATACCGGTGTTCGGATCACCCTTGTATCTGTAGGGCCTGACCGGGCGCAGACACTTATGCTGTAGTTATTTTCCGGACGTGAGCTTCATATAATCAAAAATCATCTGAGACAACTGCTTCCGGGCTTTAATGTTGGTATACATATTTTTGTTAATGACCTGTCCGTTGATAATCAGCGAAATACTATCCTGACCAGATTCTATGTACGAATTCAGCTTCGCAAATTCCTGTTTCAGACCTGCCGCATTGGCCGGAAATAGAGTAATCGTATCTTCAGCTATGACAATACAGGCTGATTGCATACTGTCTTTAAATTCCTTCAAATCAGGATACAAGTATGCCATTTGTAGTTTGGGATTCACGATGAGCAGGATATCCAGATCCCCGGGGTCTAAAAGAGATCTGAATTTTCTGTGCTGATACAAATTAAATCCCGATAAAGTATCCTCCGTTTTGTTATAATAGTAGGAGCGGATATTTGTAAAATACAAAAGGGATGATTGTGTGAAATGGACTTCGTCCAGAGGAGAATGCAAATGTTTTTTATTAAAAAACAAAGCATTTATACCTATCAAAAAAAGAAGTCCCGCAGCCGCTACCTTTGCAATGGCATTGAAGTTGGTCTTATCGGTTGGTTTGTATTCCGACATAAAAACAATGAAAATGTCTATTTTAAAACATTTGCTGGATCACACATTGTTCTAATCCTGAAAAAACATTTTTAAAATGAAGATATCGGCTCTTTTAATGATCGGATTGCCACTGTCATTTGCACCAAATAACGACAATAGCCTAATTCTCAGACTCAATGAAGGGCAAACAGTAAAGTATTCAAACCGCCTCCTCACGTATGGATATTCAGACGAAGCACTTACGACGGGAATCTTTCAAGGAGAACTGCTCTTCAATCAAAACGTTACGATCACCAAATCTTTAGAAAACGGCTATCAAGCAGAAATCAAGCTCCTGAGGGTGAAGTTTAAGCAGGAAAGTCCTCGCTGGAGCATGGACTACGACAGCGACCGAACCGATGCCGCAGCCGACGGGCGGAGTGGAATGATGGCCATGTTTATGAACTCTCTACTTCAGGAAACCTACATGTTTGAACTGAGCAAAACCGGAAAAATCACCAAAAGACCAAAAATTCAAACACCTGACGGAGGTGACCTGGCAGCCGGATTCAGCAATATATTTATAGAATTGCCAGGCAGACCGGTGCGTATCGGAGACAATTGGATCAATGAGATCCAGTTTCGCAATGTGAAGTTTCAAATTTTGTATACAGTAACTTCTGTAGTAAACGGGCTTTTAGAACTTGATACCGAAGTGGTAGGAGATGATGTCTCCACACCAGGCAAGACCTACATAGACCCGTCTACCGGTTTGCTCGTAAAGTCTGAATTTGAAACCGTAGGAAAGCAGTTTAACCAGATGTCAGGCACGGACTCTTATGTCAAAACCAAAGTAATCATTCAACTTATGCCATGACTCTGTCACCCCACTGGCAGGACGCATTTGTACATTACCTTAAGACAAGGCCTCCTTTGCCCGGAGTCAAAGCACATGACCTCGTTTCGCCGAAAGGCAGGCCTAGGGCAGATGAAATTGACAAATTAAACATCCGCCCTCGACTATCGGCAGTCGCAGTGGTTATAGAGCGCTATCAACCCTCTGCTTACCGAATTATTCTTATTAAAAGATCGGAATACGCCGGGGTACATTCGGCTCAGATCAGCTTTCCGGGTGGACAGAGGGATAGAGATGAAGTACTCTTGCAGACCAGCCTCCGGGAGCTTCACGAAGAGCTCGGAATTCGCCTCTCCCCCTCTCAGCTTCTCACGCCACTTACAGAGCTGTACATACCGCCAAGCAATTTTCTGATGTATCCGTTTGCCTTTTTGTGTGAGGATACAAACAAGTGTTTTCCTGATCCATCAGAAGTATCAGATGTATTGTACCTCCCCCTGCAAAGACTTTCGGAAGAGCAATGCTTTGAGTATAACGAGGTAACGATTCGGGGGTTCAAGACGCAGGTTAAAGGTTTAATGCTTCAAAACAATTTCATATGGGGCGCCACTTCTATGGTATTGGCTGAAATTCATTATCTCGTTAAGGCCTTTACAAAGACTGGATTTTAAAAAAAATGTAGATTTGCCCAAAAAGTTATTTTTACTGCCGAAATGGGCCTAAAGTTTAGAGATACATTCGGGTATTCTTTTTTAATAAAAAGATTTGTCATTTTTATATTCGGAATCATCACCCAATATCGATTCAATGTACTATTTAAATACAAAATCAGCGGATCCCGAATATTAAAAAATTTGCCTGAAACCGGTGTGCTTTTCGTAAGCAATCACCAGACATATTTCGCAGATGTAGCCTTTTTATACAATGTTTTTAATTGTGCCAAATACAATGTATTTGACCGAATCAATTTTCCCTGGTTTATCTTCAATCCTAAGTTGAATATTTATTTTATAGCAGCCAAGGAAACCATGAAATCGGGCTTTCTTCCCAAAATATTTGAATATGCCGGGTCTGTTTCTATCAAACGCACATGGAGAGAAGCCGGTAAAGAAATCAGCAGAGGTGTGGACCCCCGTGATATCGAAAAGATTATCAAAGCCTTAAATGCAGGCTGGGTAATCACCTTCCCTCAAGGTACAACTAAGCCTTATGCCATTGGCCGAAGGGGTACGGCTCAAATCATCAAGATTGCAAAACCCATTGTAATCCCGGTAGTTATCGATGGGTTCAGAAGAGCATTTGACAAAAAAGGGCTTTTCATCAAGAAAAAAGGGGTTACTTTGAAGGTCACCTTTAAGCCACCCCTCGAAATCAACTACGATGAACCGGCCGAGCAAATCATGAAGCAGATTATGGACGCCATAGAGCAGAGCGAGTATTTTCAATATCCCAGAATCATAAAACCCGGATTTTACACATCGGAATAATCAAAATCATGTATTTTTTGATGATAAATTGTCGGTTTTCGTTGCTTAATTAGTGTTTTAAATCCGCGACCCCGGCACTTCTTGGCAAGTAACCAAAATATTATTCTATCTTTGTAAAACAACGAAAATCGGATGCAATACAAATCTTCAGTTATACTGCTCCTTGTGCTCATTGCCTGCAATAAAGATGTATCACAAACACTTGACTTTGAATACGAAAGGAGAAATATAAACATTTTTCCGATCTTCTTTTACCGCGGGGCAGTCGTAGGTCCGGATACTTCATTTATCACAGATTACAACACCTACATACGACTTCAATCCGTCAACCTGCTTTTCTCCAACTTTTATGTCACTACCTCTCGGGATACTTTTTACACGGACTCTCTATTGAGAGGAAGAAACTTTTTTTCATTAAGTTTTTCGGGAAATTCAGCGGCAGGATTTGTCCCGGCCGGAACTTACTCAGGCGGTGGATACGGTACTTTTTTGGGATTGGACAGCGCCACAAACTTTGGTACAACTCCCGATTTCTACCCTAAAAATCATCCTCTTTCCAACCGAAGCATATGGGAAAAGGATGCCGGATACGATTATTTACAGCTCTCGGGTACAGTGACGGATAGTTCAGTGACAGACTCTACTACCCAAACCAAACCATTTCTGATAAGAGTACGCAACTTACAGAATTTCAGTCCTGTAAATCACTTTCAATTTAAAAACTTCAATATCGACAACCAGCGCGCTATCACGTTCGAGTGTTATATTGGTCTTGATAGCGTTCTTAACTTGTACAACTTGCATCAAACGCCCATCATCGGAGGCACATCTTTTACACTGAGTTCGCAAGACAGTATGAAAAATATTTTTAATAAGCTTTATATTGATTTTCAATGATGCGAATCACTTGTTTAATAGCAATCTTCTTTGCAGCTGTAGTTTCCTGTAAAAAAGATAATCCGGATCAAAAATCGACTGAAGCTGAAGTGGTCATCGAATTTGTTATGCACAATGGAACATCGGAAGTCAGCACAGGGCAGGATTTCAAACTCAAAGACAACAGAACCATCTATGTCACCGAGCTCAAGTTCTATTTAAGTCATCCGATATTTCATCAATCCGAAACCGCTCAATTTGAAGATACCACATTTTTGGCATTGGTACAACTACACCAGTCTGAATCAAATAAAATCAAAATGCGCATAAGTCCCGGTACTTATTCATCATTCATATTTAACCCCGGCCTTGACAGTGCTACAAATGAATCGAATCCCGTTGATTTTCCAAGAGGTCATCCGCTCAGTGCATTTTACAACATGCATTGGAATTGGAATCTGAAGTACCGCTTTGTCCTCATGGAGCTACGGGCAAGAGATTTTACTCCCCCGATACCCTGCTCGTATCATCCCGGTACCAATCAACTATTGCGTCAGAGCGTTGTAGCTTTTGACAAACCATACCTTTTTGAGGCAGGTAAAAATTATAAATTAAAAATTTTATTGAATGTCAGCACCATATTTGATGGGCCAAGTGGATATATAGATTTCGAAACCGAGAACCAGGCGCATGCAGAACCTGGTGATTTTGAACTTACGAAAAAATTTATGGAAAACTTTGCAGCATCCTTTACTTTTTCGTCATTGAGAGAGTTCTAATTATCACACATAATAAAAAAGCCGGGTAAAACCCGGCCTTGGAATATTTTCGTAAGGATTACTTTTTCAAAAACTTTTGGCGAATTACGAGATTTTCAGCGTCCGTTAATTCAATGATGTATGATCCTGTTTTAAGAGATTGGGCTCTGATCTGAAATTGATCGGCATGCACGGCATCTTCGGAAATAAATCGGCCAGTCATGTCAAAAATCCGGTAGGATTTCACTACCCCATTGTAAGATACGTATAAATCAGTCGATACGGGATTCGGGTACATTTGAGCAGCTATTAATGGCTTTTCAGCTATGCCAACGTTTGAAAAGCTGTAATTGTAAAGATTTAAAACTTCCTGATCGGTCAGCGAACGATTGTAATAGAAAATATCATCAAGGCTACCATTTAAAAAATTTAAGCTATTTGAAGTGGTACGACATCCAAAGGCGAGTGCAGTGGTATCTAATTGGTAAATGATGTTTATATCCGAAAAACCTATCTGAGTATTTGCAGAGTCAAAAGCCTGACCATTTAGATACAATTTGAAAAACCGGGTTACACTGCCCGAAGGATGATTGGTATCGAGCCTGGTTGTCAAGGCCAGGTGATTCCATTTACCCACAAATACAGAATCGTAGAATGACGGAGTAGGAAAACTCAAATCACGCGTCGCGTAGCTCGCCGGATTCATTCTGTAAAAGTATCCGTACTGAATTATCTTATCGATCCGAAATCTTAAAAAAAACGAAGTCCGGATCTCAAAAAGGTTGAAATATGTCTGTTTGATTGAATCGGCTTTAACCCACATAGCCACCGATAATGCTTGTGATTCGATCAACGACTCTTGGCCTGCATACGAAATGGTGAATTTAGCCTGCTGGTCAGGGATTCGGATGGACTGATTTGCAATGCCATTTCGGCTGGAGTCAGGTTGGATATTGGTGGCTACAGGATTTAATCCATTGTTTACCATATTCTGTACTGTGCCGTTCACTATGGGCATAAACACCTGTAAGCCATTTGTCGGATACGGATTCTGACCGAAATGAAGCACCGGAAAAAAGATGATTGAGATAAAGATCTTTTTCATATCGAATGATTTTTGAACAAATCTTTCGCTTAAGTAAAGAAAAAGGAATTGAGAATATCCCAAACCTTTATCTCGTCTAATTAAAACCGGTTTTTATTTTAAATCCTCGCATTCAGCTGCGTATCAAGGCCTCGGTAGCAGACAGGGATTGCATATGACTTCAAAATACACCGGCAGGGTGTGTTCTCCTTTCTGAAGGGTAAATGAGGCATCCGGAGTAATGCGCCACCGATCGCATGCTTCGCCGGAAAGTTGAATGTCTGTTTTTACTTTTTCTGATATAAACAATTTTACTTCGCCCTTACTGCCTTTGATCGTGATGCTGCCGGTTTTGTCTGCTGCTACCTGTTTCAGTTTTGAATTATTCCTGCTGATATAAAAGACCTCTCCTTTGCGAGGCGTAACCTCTGTGGCTAATGCCTGACCCATGGCTCCTCCGCACTCATGCCTTACCATAGTGATTAATAGTGTGGTACGCGAACTGCTGCAGGAGACAAACATTAGTGCAATAACTACAATCATCCATGTGTGTGGCATACTACTGACCAGATTTTTATAATACCACAAAGAAAGGCATTTCCTTTCACTTCTAAAGGATGTGTTCTTGATCATTATCGGTGATGGACTCCAAAATCCGATGAATGCGGTGCACTCTACCTATTGCTCAGGATATAATATATGTGAAATCAAATACATTTCACAGTTTAAACAGAAAGAATTTAAAAAAAGATTACAAAAATATTTTCGTTAGATATACAATAATCCATCATAGGATTCACTCATGTTTTTGAATTTTTTGAGACAATATTTCCTCGCTTTTTCGCTCCGGAATACTACTAATACAGTTCGATAGAATAGGACGAGTTAGCAGAAGGTTTTGCTACTATATTTTCAATATAAATAGTATCAACAGATTGGGTCACATATCCCATTTTTTGGATATAGTGTTTTGTTTACTTTCGTCAATTCCTCTGCCGGCATTGAGCATGAAATAATAAAATGTTCACATCATGTAAGAGGCTCTGCGAGTTGCCTTATTATTTAATACGTACAAAAAAATTCTGCTATAACTGTTGTAAGAATCGCATGTCGTTTTCGCTGAGCATCCGAATGTCGGGGATCTGATAGCGGTTCATCGCAATGCGCTCTATGCCTATACCAAATGCAAATCCACTATACACATTGGGGTCTATACCACAGGCTATCAGTACGTTGGGGTCTACCATGCCACAGCCCAAAATCTCCAGCCAGCCGGTACCCTTGGTAATTCGATGATCTACTTCATTTTCGAGACCCCAATACACATCGACTTCCGCGCTGGGCTCTGTAAACGGAAAATAGGAAGGACGCATCCGAATTTTACTTTTACCGAAAAAAGATTCGGTGAAGTATTGTAAGGTCTGTTTCAAATCGGCAAATGACACATTTTTATCAATGTACAAGCCCTCGATCTGATGAAAAAAACAATGCGAACGAGCAGATATAGCCTCATTTCGGTACACTCTGCCGGGAGCAAGAATGCGAATCGGGGGTTTCATCCGTTCCATGGCACGTACCTGCACGTTGGAAGTATGTGTACGAAGAGCTATATCGGGATTTTTCCGGATAAAAAAAGTGTCCTGCATGTCACGCGCAGGATGTTCCGGGGGAAAGTTTAAAGCCGAGAAGTTGTGCCAATCGTCTTCAATTTCCGGCCCATCGAGCACTGTAAACCCAATTCTCGAAAAAATTTCGATCATTTCCTCAATTATGACCGACACAGGATGCCGTTGGCCGATTTCTAAGAAATCCGCTCTTCGGGTATAATCTTCCAGGCTGCGCCGGACCGAAGATTGGTTTAATGACGCCAGAGCCGATGCAAGCGTTTCTTCTGCCAGCTTTTTCAAATCATTTAGAGGCTTACCGAACTGTTTTTTTTCAGGACCTTCTATGGTTTTAAATTCATCAAACAGCCTGGAGACAAGACCTTTCCTGCCGATGTATTTACGTCTGAATTCCTCGACTTGCTCCCGTGTAGTGAGATTTATTTGCTGGATTTCTTCTATATATTTTTGAATATCAGTAATATTTAGCATAAGTTAAAAGAATAAATTCTGCAGTTTCAGAGACGTTTTATGAATTGACTGCAAAGGTGTTTCGATTTTGATGAAGTAAAGTTAAATTTGCTTTTAAATTCATCGTTGACCAGAAATTTGATGTTTAAGGCATTGCGGTTTTTACTTTTAGTGATTGTGGCAGGTGTGTTCAGTCAATGCTCGCCTGACACACGTCCATACAAAGCTACATTCAGAGTCATCCTGCCCGACGGAAGGCCAGTACAGAATGCGTTTATCTATCTGTATACTCCTATTGAAAATTCACTCATCGACGGATTTATTGCCACCAATGAATCAGGAGAAGCCACTTTTTCGTATCAGCACAAAGCTATTGTCAAGTACGAAGCTGGTAAGGCATCCTTCAAAAGATGTGACGTCGTCGAGCTTCAGCGAGGAAATATTTACGTGGAAGTAACGATTTATCCTGAAAATGACCCGAGGCGTGCCTGTAAATAAACTGATTGAAAGAATGAAAAGACCCTTCATTGTTGCTATATTCTGCATTTTTGTTATCCCCTCGTGCAGTGTAGAAGATCCCATTTATCACTTTCGGATTCGTGTCGTCAATGAAGCGCGTCAGCCCGTGGATTCAGCTTTTGTATTTGTAGCGCCCAATGTGGCCGAATCCAAAGTTCAGTTTTCAGGATATACCAATCGGGCGGGCGAGATCTCATTTACTTTCGACAAGGAAGCCATTTTCATCGTCGAGGCAAAAAGAGGTATTGATCCCAACACCATGCTTCTTGGATGTGGATATATAAAACTCAGCCCTCTTCAGGAGGCCTTCATTCAGATAGTAGCTACCCCCACCAACAACCCGGACGACGGCTGTTTTTAAATAAAGATTTGCCCCAAAAAATTAATTCCCGTTCCTCTGAACATTAAAGTATTTTTATCGGGTTTACTTAAAAAAAATACCGATGTTTAAATGCATTAAAGCACGTGTGTACGGAAAGGTTCAGGGCGTGTACTTTCGGCAATATACCTTCATGAAAGCCAAAGAATTGAACCTTGTGGGTTTTGTGAAAAATGAGCCTGACGGATCGGTACTGACATTTGCACAAGGATTTGAAGATCAATTAAAAGAGTTTATTGAATTTCTGAAAGAGGGCAGTCCTGCTTCCAAAGTCGAAAGGGTCGAATGGGAGTACGTGCCCTTACATTTTTTCCAAAATTTCCAGGTGATTCGTTGAATTTTTTGTATAATTACGTGAGATTTCGTGTGATTATAAGACGGTTAAACTGTAAGGCTTTACGGACTGCATCTTATTATGTACTTCATTGTGTTTTTAAAAATGGTTTCATTAAAAATTATCTTTTTCGTGGATATTCAGATAAATATTTATCACAGTATTACGATTAGCCCCAGGGGTTAATTCTTTCTGAAAGTGATTATCAAATTTGATTTTTATTCACGAGATAAATGATTGTTTGCACATTAAAAAAGACACATTCCTGATCTTTCAAATACGTCCTAAGCCAAACGATTTAGGTTCACATACTACACCCGCGCTCCTGCCTGGGGTCAGCCCATAGCCCTCTGTGTGAAGAGATCGTCCGATATTTGGATTTTACATTGAACGGAGTCCTGCAGACCGTATTTCAGATTATTTAACCACGCCGTAATAAATACGTAAAATCCTGTCGTAATAAGGATGGGTATAATTCAGAATCATGAAATAAAAATTATGGTAGTACCGGACTTTTTGAAACGCATCGGTATACGGATAATCCTCGAGATATTCCGGAATATACCCTCTAGATACGTCAAAGGAAATCTGAATGACGTTCTGTCGGTTAAAAAATTTTTGGTACAACGGGTCATATGCATACCATTTTCCATTTAGCTGGATTTCTACTATAGTATGCTCAGAATTGAGATGAATTCTGCGAGCCGGAAACGGACATTCCTTGATAAAAGATCGGGCTATTCGATAGCAATCGCCATCCAGACCACTGGCCAGAGAGTCAAAGTATTCGAGGTCGAAATTGATTCGGTTTGGAAGATTGTTTCTCGGGTACAAGTAAAACAACGGAACCATCATGCCGACATAAATACTTGCCAGGGATATAAAAAGGTATTTGAGATATCCGGGAAATGATTTTAACGGATTGCGAATCATTGGCTAAATTGACAAAAAGTACTTTAATCTAAAACAAAATTAGAACACAGAACCCCCTTAAATTAAATCGTTTACCATGTAATAGTATCAATTGCTGCTATTTATTGTTTATTTTTTGGGGTTTTACTTACTTTTTTTTGTAACGGCTAATTCGAAAAGGAAAGCCTCAGTGAGTTTTTTTACCTGTTTGAATTCTAAATATTTAAATTTTAGAAATTATTGAATTGGGGTGACCTCTTGCGTTAATTGTACTTTAATTCTAGAAATTGTTATAAACACATTAGTAAAAAACCTCGTTGATTTGTATAGTTATAGAGTAATCAGATGAAAAACTATATGGTGTTGGCAGCATGCCTCACCGCATTTGGTCTTGTGGCACAAAAACGCGTGACGATCAGTGGCTACGTACGTGATGCCACCAATGGAGAATCCTTGATTGGGGTCAATATCCTAGAAATCAATAAAACCGCAGGAACAACCACCAATGAATATGGATACTACGCATTAAATCTCCCTCCGGGCAGATACACCATTGTCTACCAATACATTGGCTACGCCTCTGAAAAAAGGGAACTGACCATCACGCAAAACATAAAAGTAGATATCCGCCTTAAGCCTGAATCGCAGCAGCTCGGAGAAGTTGTGGTGAGTTCTGAGAGAGAGGATCGAAATGTGACCTCCGTAGAAATGAGCACTACCAAACTCGATGTAAAAGAGATATCCCGTGTACCACAGCTGCTTGGCGAAGTGGATATCATTCGCACGCTTACGCTGATGCCGGGCATTACCACTGTAGGAGAGGGGGCAAATGGTTTTAATGTGCGTGGTGGAAATATTGATCAAAATCTGGTGCTGCTCGATGAAAGTCCTCTGTACAATTCTACTCACTTATTTGGCTTTTTCTCAATTATAAATGCCGACGCGACCAAAGACGTGAAAGTGTATAAGGGAGGAATCCCTGCGGAATATGGCGGCCGGCTGTCGTCTGTGGTCGATATCCGCCAGCGTGAAGGCAATGATCAGCGATTTTCAACCGTAGGTGGTGTAGGCACTCTTTCGAGCCGTCTGACCCTTGAAGGGCCTATCGTACAGAACAAATCCAGCTATCTGATATCAGGCCGCCGATCTTATGCAGACTTGTTTCTCAGGCTTTCACCGGACTCAAACATCAACAGCAACATATTGTATTTCTATGATTTAAATACAAAAATCAACTTCAGAATCAACGACAAGCACAGAATCTTTCTGAGTGGATATTTCGGTCGGGACGTTTTGGGAATCCGAAATCTTGTAAATTTTAACTGGGGAAACATCACCGGAACAGTGCGCTGGAATTGGGTGATCAACGAACGCCTGTTTAGCAATACCACTTTTGTCGCCTCCAACTATGACTACAGTTTCGGTACTCCGGAAGAAGAAGAATTTTTTTTCAGGCTTCAATCTAAAATTTTAAATTACAATTTCGGACAGAAATTCACTCACTATCGAAACAACCGGCTCACAGAAGATTTTGGCTTTAACGTCATTTATTATGATTTTATGCCGGCAAATGTGACCGGGACGATCCCGCTTAGACTTCAAAATGAATATGCCGTGGAACCGGCAGCATACTACAATGCCGAATGGAAGGCCTCGAATCGCCTGACACTGCAATATGGACTGAGATATTCGATGTTTTACAATGTGGGTCCATACAACTTGGCGCTGTATCAAAACCCTGACTTCCCAAAAGAAAACGAAATAATTGATATTGTTCCATTTCGGCGTGGCGAAATCACAGAGCAATTTTCAGGTGCAGACGGACTTGAGCCAAGGGTGGGGATGAATTATCTTCTGTCAGATAAATCTTCCATTAAAGCATCTTACAATCGAACTCGCCAATACATACATTTGATCAGCAATACTACCTCAGCACTGCCAATAGACCTTTGGAGACCTTCCGGCAGGCACATTGCTCCGGCCACAGCAGACCAAGTAGCCGTGGGATACTTCCAAAATTTTCAAAACAACAGGATTGAAACCTCGGTCGAATTTTTTTACAAAGACATGCGAAACCTTGTGGATTACCGCGACGGAGCTGATCTCTTCTTCAACGAGCGTATCGAAACACAACTTGTCTCCGGACTGGGGAGAGCCTATGGTATGGAATTGCTCATCCGCAAGAATACGGGAAAACTCACCGGCTGGATTGCCTACACCCTGTCCCGATCAGAAAGGTTGGTGCGTGGTAATCTGCCGGGTGCTACCATCAACCAGGGAATGTGGTACCGAGCGAATTTCGACCGTCCCCATGACCTTGCCATTGTAGGCAACTATCAATGGAATCAGCATTGGGAGACAGGTTTCACCTTTGTTTACCAAACAGGTAGACCCTTTACGATTCCATACGGAAGATTTGAGACCGAAGGCCTCATTGCACCCTACAATCCACTGAGAAATAACGGAAGAATCCCGGATTTTCACCGTCTGGATGTTTCGGCGACATATTATCCAAAATCTTATTTCAGAAAGAAGTGGAAGAGTCACTGGAATTTTGGATTTTACAATTTATACAATCGCCGAAATGCATTCTCCGTGTATTTCAGAGAGGTAGAAGATCAAGCAAACCAGACTGAGGCGATTCGTTTAGCCATCTTAGGAAGCATTATTCCTTATCTAACGTATAATTTTAAATTCTAATGAGGAGCTTTTGTCAATATTTTCAGTATGGGATATTCTTGGCTGTCGCTATTGTAATGGTAGCCTGCGAAGACCCTATAGACCTACAAACCCCTGAAAATCCACCTCTCCTAGTAGTCAACGGTCGGGTCACAGACCTGGAACACGCTTTTGTCTATCTCACTACCACTGCACCCTACTTTTCACAAAATGAAACACCACGAGTTACTGACGCTCAGGTTTTTTTATACGAGAATGAGCAACTCATTGGTCAAATGATGCCATCTGACACTGCTGCCGGAAGGTATGAGCTGCCTATTTTTGGTCAAGTTGGGAATTCTTACCGCATCGAAATTCTAATCCCAAATGGCAATACCACAGGATTGGAACCCGGTAAGTACCGCACCACTCCTGAACAGCTAAACAGAATTTTTGAGCTGGATTCGATCTTTCTCGATTTTCAGCCGCCAAGACCTCCTTTTGAAGGAGGTTATATTCCAAGTATTGCCTTTAAGGAGCCGGATGGTCCAGGGGATATTTACAGGATCAGACGTTGGAAGAATGATACCATCTTTCGCAATGTATTCTTTACGATATCCGATGAGTTTGGAGATGGATTTCATTTTGGTAACCCACCCATTCCTCCGGTCAGACTTGGTACCTTAATGGAAGTAAATGACACCTTTTGGATCGAAATTACCTCAATCACAGCATCTTTCGATCGATATCTACGCATACTCCTCGATCAGACGTTTCGCTCAGCCGGCGCCTTCGCCCCACCTGCAGCACCTGTGTATGGCAATGTTTTTTTTGAGGATGGCCGGAATGCTTTGGGGTATTTTTCGGCTTCAGCTATCCGCTACGCCGGCATAAGACGACATGAGTAAACAGAGCCCCTGTTTTGTGAGGCTCAGGCCGTCTTGAATTCCGCGACAACAAACCGCTTCATCAACTTCCTCAGATAGCTTCTGTCTTTGGGAATATCCCCCAACACAACCTCGAGTTCGTCCACATTAACTCTGTTAAGCAATAGACGGATCTCTGTATTAACGCTTCGGGAGTATTCATCGAGGAGATATTCATCAGCCTTAACCCAGGTCCGATTGGCCCGGGCGATCAATATGTGCATATGCGCCTGCATGGATACGTTGATCGGATACTGATTATTCATTAATGAAGGAAACTCAATAAATAAATAATCGTACAGGGTACTGGTATAACCAGGCGGTATAAGGTCTTCGACTCGCCTGGCAGCTTCAAAGGTCTTATCTGTCTTGTACACGACTCTATCAAAAAAAATTGGATCATTGTGCTCAGGTGTGTCATCAGGCATAAGCACCAGTACGCGATACTGTAGCATGACAAGGCGATTGGCCAACTCCTGGATCATCAATGTTCTACCTTCTTTTGCCCGGGTGGAGATCACTGTAATAAAAAACGGACGTGATACCTCTTTGCTTTTTATATATTGTTCGAGTCTGATGGTTTGAAGTGATAAACCAACGGTTTGTTTCTTCACCCAATCCAAATCCACTCCACGGTCAGCCTTTCTCAGTTGGAGCGAAGGGTAAGAACCGAGCAGTTTTTTACCGATGACGCTTTCAGCACGAATCGGATTTTTGAGTGTGGAATCAAAAAACTCGAGAAGAATAATCACTATAAATGGCAAAACAAATCCAACGATACCCGATGCCGCGACCATCACAGCAGTTTTGGAGGGCAATGGCTTTAAGGGAAAGTAAGGAGGTACGGATACTACAAGGCCTCCGGCAGAGATCATATCGTTTTGCTGACGCATGATGGCCTGGTTGAGCGAATGCAGAAGTTCGAGATAATTTTTCTCAGCTACACCGATTTCGCGCTCGTATCTGGCAAGTAAAGATCCCAAAGGAGCAAATTCGTTATAAAGTTTTTCGAAGTACTTCCGCCTTTCGTCAAAAATGCGAAGCCTTGCTTCGCTTTCATCAAGAGCCAAGGTATATTTAAGCCATTCATCGAGTAGAGACTGGTTGGGCACTCCCTCGGTAGTACGTGAAAACTGATACCTCTTAGTCAATAAATCTGACAACTCAGCTCTGATTTCCTGAGCTTTCCGCCTTAAGGTATTGATAGTAGAGAGATCATTGTAATAGATTTCCATGGTAGTGATCTGAGCCTGTATTTTGGCCAGCTCGCGCCTCTTTTCAAGCAGTTCGTCTGAAAACCGAATGAGCTCCTTATTGACCGAAAGTTGTGTTTCCAACTTATCAAGTGCGGATTTGGTAGACGCCCTTACGGCTAATTCTTTCTGAAACTCGTCTTCCATCTGCTCCTTCATCGTCGCCAAACTCTTGGTTTGCTCCCCGTAGTTTATGATGTTGTTTTTTACCCTAAATTGTTTGAGTCGGTCTTCTGCCTCGCTGAGTTCTTCGCGTGCAGCGGCTACTTGCTTTCTGAAGTATTCTACTGCACTATTGCTCTGACTTGCTTTGATTTCGTACATCCGGCGTATAAATACTTTGGAGAGTATTTCTAAAGTGGATTTACAAATCCCCGGGTCTGTATATCGGTATTTGATATTTATGAGGTCAGAGTTCTGGATGCGGGAGACATTTATTTTGCTTATTGCCTTAAAACTGTAAGGCGACTCTTCCTGATTGAAGATGATCTTCCCTCTAAAAGTGTTGTAATTTTTTGATTTCCAATTTTTAATGTTCACAAGGCAGGAATCCTTTCCCTTAGGACTTTTGAGTTCGTTGAAGAGTTCCGGGGTTAATAATTCCATCATCTGCCTCCAGGCCTCTTCACCAATGATTTCAACCGTGGGGCCATCAAGAGATATGTGCAGTGCCAGAAGTTCTTCGCCTACCTCTTCCAGTGTCTGGCGGGATTTGATGATGTTAAGTAGATTATCATAAGCATTGGAAGTAGCAAAGAAGTCCACATTGGTGCGATCGACATTGGTAAGGTTGAGTCCGGAGGCAATGCCGGTAAATATTTCTGTCTCAGATTCATATTCTTTAGGAGTGCTTTTCACCATTAGGAATACCAAGACAGCCAACAGAATAGAACTGGTCATCAGGTACTTTAGATTCCTGCTGAAAAGTCTTATAAATTTGATCAGACTCATTAATGCTTTTCAAATTTTGAGAAGGGTATACCTACGAGTCTTTCGAGTTGGGTGTAGGTATTGAAAAATTCAGTCCGAAGCTCTTCGTAGATGAGGCTATACTTTGTTTTCAGTTCTGTATTAGTGCCTAGCTGGTCAAGGGTCAACTCACCTTGTCTGAAGCGTTCTTCGGCCATCTCCATAATCAGAGAGGTGGATTCATTGGTCTCGGTGAGGATGGCTATTTTGCGCTGAATCATGAGAAGCTTTTGGTACTCGTTGAAAATCAGCTCGCGGATATTGCGTATGGCTTCTTCTTTCTTCGAAATGGTACTCTCCAGCCAGGCTTCAGCCGCTCCAATTCGATCCTTGCGGCCAACTACTGTAGATAGTGGCACCCGAAGTCCTGCTCCTACCAGATATCCAAGCAATATGGCAGAGCCATCGGGATTAATGTTAGCTCCAAGGGTACCCCCTTGATACTGACCTGTAACATATACATCTCGTGCCCAGTCTTTTTTAGCAAGGCTTACCTCATACTCACGCAGCTTAACCTGAGCGTGCCAATATTTGACTTCCGGCGAGTGCTCTACCGCCGTATCAATCAATTCATTGATAGGCGGCAGGTAATCCAAGAGATTGACAAACAGAGAGTCAATGGTCAATATGGTCTTTTCAGAAGTACCGGTGGTGGTCTGAGCTGACAGAAGTGCAGGAAGTAGAAGCACGAAAACTAAAGCAAAGGCGTTTCTAAACATTTTCTTTTTGTAATAGTGCCGGTATGGTTTTTAAGATGATTTTTATATCATTCCAAAACGAAAAATTTCGGGCATATTGGTTATCCAGAGCTTTTCGTTCTTCCTCACTCATGGAGGATTTGCCTCTTTTTTCTACTTGCCAAAGGCCGGTGATGCCCGCAGGCGCCAGAAATCGCTCGCTCCAGTCATCAGACGTTAGCTGCTCGGCTTCATAGAGTGGCAGAGGGCGGTTGCCTACAATAGACATATCACCCTTGAGTACGTTGATCAACTGAGGTAATTCATCAATGGAGGTATTTCGGATGAATGCCCCCACTTTTGTAACCCTCGGATCATTTTTTATTTTAATAAATGTTCCAGCGGAGCTTTGTTTTTTCAACTCTTTGTACTCTTCTTCTGACAGAGGAGTGCCGTCGCTGTGGATCAGTGTCACCGAAGAATTAAATTTTTTTATAGGTCGGGTCTGTAGTTGGCTTAATTCAGATTGCTGTTCGAGCATATATTGATTCATATGCTTCAGCTCTTTGAGTCGTCGGTCGGCATCTGTGTACATCGACCTCAGTTTATAGAAGTCAAAGATCTTATAGCCCGTGCCCACTCGTTTGGATTTGTAAAATACAGGGCCTTTTGACTCCAGGCGAATGGCGATGATGACAATAATTAGAAGGGGCGACAGAATCAAGAGGGCCAGAGATGCAAAAACAATATCGAAGATCCGTTTTGCAATGGGTATTTTATATTCTTTCTGTGCTATTCGCGTGATTTTACTTTTTTGGGCCAGTTTAATGTTTTTCAGAAATTGAATTCGCTCAATGACCATATTGGCATCAATGGGCTTCAAATAGATTTCAGTCACTTTTTCTTTGAGAAAAAGTCTCTTGGTGTAGTTTCCGAAATGGTCATCAATGATCACGAAGGGAATGTCTTTTGAGAAGATGAAGTCCTTGTAGTACTTGAAGAGCTCAAAACCGTTCATTCCTTTGAGGGACTTCTCACAGAGGATGATATCGGGATTGCAATCATTGTTGTTTACATAATTATCAAACTGAACAGCGTTTTTAAACGATTTGAATTCAATGTCGTTTTGACTGCTGAAGGCCTCGAGTACTTGGGAATCTTCACCGATATATACAATTTTGTTCATGACCGAGGGCGTGGAGATTTATGAACGAATTCGGACGAGGTTATTGATTCTCAATGCCAACTCTTCCGGGTTGAAGGGTTTGATCAAATAATCATTAGCACCAAGTTTTAGGCATTTGATGCGCTCAGTAGATGAGTCCTCTCCTGAGAGCACAATCAGGGGAATATCCTGAAAAAAGGCGCTTTCGCGTACACGCTTGATGTATTCGAAACCATCGATTTCCGGCATGTTCAAATCTGCTATGACCACATCGGGAATGTTTCCGTCGTACATCCATTCGAGAGCCTCCTTTCCATTTTCCAGGGATATCACTTCATATTTGTCCTTAAGAAACTGCTCAAGGAGTTTTCTCATCACCGGCTGATCATCGATGATTAATACTTGTTTTTTAGCCATACCAGGGGAAATTATCTACTTTTCAGTTGATTGAACACTTCAGTGAGCACGGACTGAACTTCAATTACTTTTGACTCAAGATCTGGAGTAGGTGAGCCGGATTTGCCGATTTTTTCGATCTCGCGTATAGTTTGATTGACTCCTGGAATTTCGAAGAGGTCTATGGACGGTTTTATCTTATGTGCCAATCCGCCCATATCCACCCAGCGACCTTCTTTGTATGCTTTGACCATATCGTTCAGCTGTCCGGGAGTATGTTCTAAAAACGTTTCGATCATTGAATCTACAAATTCTGACTGGCCGCCGGAGAGTTCTTCTAATTGTCGGAGATTAAAAAGATTTCCCATAGTTTTGATTTTATTTTAGTGTTATTTCTTTGTTTTTGATTAGCCTGTAAATTGTTGATTTTCCTACATCAAGCTTTTTGGCTACCTCTAGTACATTATTATCAAACTTGTCCAGGTAAAATTGTATGATTTTGTTTGTAAAATCTCTTAAAGTGCCGGATTCATGAAAAAATTCCTGAATGGTGTTGGACCGGGTGAAGTTGATATGTTCGTCCGTAATTTTTCTGTCATCAGCCATCACCACTGCCAGTTCTATCACGGCTTTTAGCTCCCTGACGTTACCAGGCCAGTGATATTTGAGCAGTTTTTCCTGAGCTTCAGGTGTGATGACTACTTTATCCATGTTGTTTTCCTTTGAAAATTCATCCGCAAAATATTTAGCTAAGATAAGGATATCGTTGCCGCGTTCTCGCAGGGGGGGCAATTCAATAGGAAGCCCTAAAAGCCTGTAATAGAGGTCTTCTCTAAATTTTCCGGCTGATACTTCTTCCTGCAGATTGCGATGTGTAGCACAGATGATTCGGGCATCAATTTTCACCGGAGTGTTACTGCCGATTCGAGTTACTTCTTTTTCCTGGAGGACGCGCAGGAGTTTGGCTTGCAGGTGTAACTCCATCTCTCCAATTTCATCGAGAAAAAGAGTTCCACCGTTGGCTTCTTCAAATTTTCCGATGCGCCTGTTGATTGCACCGGTAAAAGAACCCTTTTCGTGGCCAAACAACTCACTCTCGATCAGATCTTTGGGTATGGCAGCTATATTTACAGCGACAAAGGGTTTCTTTCGTCTTGCACTGTTGTAATGTATTGCTTTAGCTACCAGCTCTTTACCTGTGCCAGTTTCTCCATATATGCTTACGGTAATGTTGGACTGGCTTGCTTTTTCGATAAGCTTAAATACTTTTTTTATTCTCTGGCTGTTGCCTTTTATATTGGAGAAGTCATACTTCAAATTGACCTCCTCGCGCAGCCGGTCAAGTTCATCTTTTAGTTTGGCGTTTTCGCGAATGTGTTTGATGGAGTTCCAAATTCTGTCTTTGGTGTCTTTATCCTTAACAATGTAGTCGTAGGCTCCCTCCTTGAGCAAATTTACAGCCGTGGTAATATCCTCCTGCCCTGATACGATGATGACTGGTATATCTGAGTACTGCTTTTTGATTTTTCGAAGCAATTCTGCACCACTTATATCGGGCAGGCTGTAGTCGAGGCTGATGACGTCGGGTCGCTTGTAGATATTTTCGAGCAGCTCCCTCCCAGAGGTATATACCTCCACATCGTAATCTGGGTTGAGGGATAAATGATGTCTTAGAAGTTTGCCATAAAACTCGTCATCTTCCACCAAAAAAATCTTAAATGCACTCATCTAAACAGATTCTGGAATATGTACCAAAAATGGAAATTTTTTTATTATTGCACAAATTATTTTTTGAAACTTTTAAGCACATTTACTAACTCGAAAAAACCTGATTTCAAGATCCTCATCGGTCTAAAAGGCAAAGTATTTCTTAAAAAATAGTACCCAAACACAATACCGCTCCCATATGTGATGATGGATACCAACGCAACTCCCAAAACACTGTTGAATACCTTAATGGCTATGAGATCGCCCACTACGTTTACACCGGCCATGAGCACCACTTTGTAAAAATTCAATTTTTGCAAATCATACACCTCCAGGGCTATTCCACTCAGCCGGTCCAGCGGTATCAACGCTGTGTAAATGGCAAAAACTTTCAGAAGTACGGATGCATCCAGATAATCCCTACCGGCGAGAATGATCACAAGCCAGTCCGAAAAAAGTAGGGTCAAAACTGCAACAGGAAGTACAATTAGAAACAGCAAGCCTGTCTGTACCTCGTATTCAGATACAAATGCGGCCTCACTGGTGCGTTTCCTGACCGCTATTAACTTCGGATAGGCAGTGGATACCAGAGAGCGAATCGGTATGTCCAACAGACCCAAAAGGCGTTCCGGCACATTGTACCGGGCCACTGGCGCCGGTCCCATGAAGAACATCAGCAGAAAGGTATCTGTGCTCTTGAGCAGATTGCTGCCCAGAAGTGTCCCCATGCTGTATTTGCCGAAGTGGAAGAGAGAGAGCATATGTGCCCTTGTTCCGGCACTGAAATTTTTTATTCCGTTCCATGCATTGGCGGATGTGAAAATGCCGGCTACCAGCCAACCCATTACATACGACCAGAGAATGAGCTCCAGACCTGTATTGGTGTAGTAATTTGCGACGCATCCTAGAAAATAAATGAATTGTGATATACTTCGCGTCCAGAAGAGCCGGTCAAACCGGTTGTACGCATTGAGCAGCCATATGGCCATGGTATTGGGCTGACTGATGATAGCAATAAGCCAAAACCACTTTCCTACAAAGACCAGCTCGGGAGAAAATTGATCTTTAAAAATTAAAAAAAAAATACTGATCGGCACCGATATGCCTGCTGAGATCCACAAGCCAAAGCGCCATGCAGCTCCGGTAAAGGCGTGCTTTTCTTCCTCTGTATCGCTCTCTCCGATGCGCTTGATGAGTGCATTGCTCAATAGGCCGCTCCTGACCATGTCAAACAAGGTAAAAACCGTCATGAAAAAGACCCAGATACCCAAATCGCTTCTGTCCAGGGAGCGCGCAAGCAATCCGAAACTCACCAATCCGAGGACTGCGGCTGTACCATTGCCGAGAAGGCTCATCAGCTTATTGCTGCTGTAGAACTTTACAAGGAGTTTTTTCATTTTCAGGAATCTCAGAGAAACTCCGCCAGCGGTTGCCGGGATTTCACACGATAACCTTTTTCGGTTTTCTCTATGAGGGCAGTCTCCGTATACGCGTCATGTTCGAAGAACAGGATCATCTGCTCATCATACACCAATCGCAGTACCTCTTCTTTTTCCTGCATGGTGATCAGCGGCCTTACATCGTATGCCATCACCCAGGGCAAAGGAATGTGCTGGGAAGATGGGAGCAGATCCGCCATGTAAAAGAGAGAACCGTGCTGTGTGGGGATTATTGGCAAAAGCTGAGCCTCGGTATGTCCATTGACTACGTACATATCGATCCCTAATAAGGTAGAGCTCCTGCCGGCAGGGAGCGTGAGAGTAGATAGCCGGCCGCTATCGATCAGCGGTTGGATATTTTCCTTCAGGAAGGAGGCTTTTTCTCTCGGATTGGGGTGAAGAGCCCATTGAAGCTGGCGCTCGTGCACCCAATACACCGCATTGCGAAAGGTGGGTTCAAATCCGTCTCCATTCTTTGTGCGACGCACCGCTCCGCCACAGTGATCGAAGTGCAAGTGGGTGAGAACTACATCGGTGATATCATCCGGCGAGAAACCCGCCTTGAGTATGCTCTTGAGCAGTGTATCATCTCCGTGCAGGTAATAATAGCTAAAAAATTTCGAATCTTGCTTGTCTCCAATTCCGGTATCGATCAATATGAGCTTGTCGCCATCCTCGACCAGAAGGCATCGCATGGCCCATGAACACATATTGTTGTCGTCGGCCGGATATGCTTTGTTCCAAAGACTTTTGGGCACTACTCCAAACATAGCACCACCGTCCAGTTTAAAATTTCCTGTGTTGATGACGTGTAATTGCATTGTACACTCAAAATTTGCCGTAAAAATAGCTCTGAGTATCTTCGATAATGGCCAAAACACCCAAAATCTCAGCATTTTCTTTTTTGAGAAATGCGGTATTGTACGACATTCCATTTCTCGAGTCCATTCAATCCGTCCTGCCGGTAGCCGATGAGTTTGTGATAGCACTTGCGACCGGTTCTGATGATACGCTGAATCAGATCCTATCTCTGAAGTCTCCTAAAATCAAGATCATACACACAGAGTGGAACATTCATAAATTCTATAAAAATACCGAGTATGCACGGCAGACCGATATAGCCAAATCCCATTGTACCGGTGACTGGCTGCTCTATGTTCAAGGGGACGAAGTATATCATGAGGATGATCTGCCTGCCCTGCGCGATGCGGTACTTCGTGCCCACTCCATCGCCGAAGCCGAAGGAATCTTGATGAAGTTTCTCCACTTCTGGGGAGACTATGCCCATGTACACAAATCACACGCATGGTACAAGCAGGAAATCAGAGCCATACGAAACCTTCCGCAGATACATTCCTGGCGGGATGCCCAGAGCTTTCGGTACTACAGCACCCAGCCAGCAACTCCTGAAGACTATCTGACCTCTAAAAGCTCCCGGAAACTCAGAGTTTTGGAATCTGGTGTTCGGGTATTTCACTACGGACATGTTAAGAAACCAGCAGATCAGCAGAAGAAAGTATCAGACGCTGCAGTCTCTTATGACAAGGGTTTGACACGGTCTCACGCATATACCTTCGGACGTATTGCTGCTGTGCCTGAATATCGAGGAACTCATCCGGCTGTAATGCATCAGCGCATCCGCGCATTTATGGAGTCATCTGACCGACCCGATATTTACGGTGTGCGAAATCCCCGCGTTCACAAGCATGAGCGGCTGAAGTACAGGATTTTGTCATTTGTTGAAAACACTTTTTTCGGTGGAAAAACGCTTTTTGGGTTTAAAAACTTCCAGCGCCTATCCCACCCGAAAAGCTAAAAAATCCCAATGGGATGTTAAAGGTTTGATGGCTTAGAATTGTCAGCATTGTCCCATACCTTCGGAAATATTTTTGCTTGAGCGTAAATAAAGTCAGTCATGAATTATGTATCACCTGCACGTGCTGTTTCAGAAGTCAAATCCGGGCAGCGGGTGTTTTTACACGGAAGTGCCGCCACTCCTCAAACCCTCATCAAAGCCCTTGCCGCCAGAAAAGAAGACTTGAGTGACGTAGAGCTCATCAGCATATCTACTCTTGGAGACATGCC
Source organism: Thermaurantimonas sp. (assembly GCA_046295455.1). Classification (GTDB taxonomy): domain Bacteria; phylum Bacteroidota; class Bacteroidia; order Flavobacteriales; family Schleiferiaceae; genus Thermaurantimonas. The sequence continues at coordinate 235,570 of JBKBNI010000001.1, forward strand.
TCTATCCGGTAGCGAAATGGCCGGTCATTTCTACATCAACTCTCTGTTTGTCTCAGCCAATATCCGCCAGGCGGTCAACAGTTCGCAAGGCGACTATATCCCCATCTTTCTCAGCGAGATCAATCGCTTGTTTGAGATGGGAATTCTCAAAATTGACGTCGCATTTATTCATGTATCTCCGCCGGACAAGCATGGATACTGCTCGCTCGGGACGAGTGTGGATGTTGCGCGGTCAGCCGTAAAACATGCCGGAATGGTCATAGCCCAGGTCAATCCCAAGATGCCCCGTACTCACGGCGACGGCATCATACACATGACCAATATAGATATGGCTGTGTGGTGCGAAGATGTCCTGCCAGAGGTGGACTACCGCAAAGACATTGGCAACTGCGAGATGAAAATTGCAAAACACGTAGCAGGATTGATTGATGACCGATCGACTTTACAGCTGGGAATCGGAAGCATCCCCGATGCAGTGCTTATGGCGCTGAAAAATCACAAGGATCTGGGAATACATACCGAAATGTTTTCAAACGGGGTGATGGATTTGCTCCAGTGCGGAGTGATCACCAATGCGTACAAGAAGAAACACAGAGGTAAGGTAGTAAGCACATTTGCCATCGGCAACAGAGCGCTATACGAATTTATGGATGATAATCCCGGCTTTCGGTTTCTGGAGGCCAACTATGTAAATGACGGAGCCGTAATTCGTCAGAATCCAAAGATGGTTTCGATTAATTCTGCAATTGAAATAGATCTAACCGGTCAGGTGTGCGCAGATTCAATCGGGACGTATCAGTATTCAGGCGTAGGAGGGCAGATGGATTTTATGCGGGGGGCTGCACTGTCGGAAGGCGGAAAGCCAATCATCGCTATAAGTTCTACCACCGGACGCGGTGTAAGTAAGATTGTACCTACGCTGAAGCCGGGTGCGGGCGTTGTGACCACACGAGCTCACGTACACTACGTTGTCACAGAATACGGTGTGGCTTATTTGTACGGGAAAAATCTCCATCAAAGGGCAATGGCCCTCAGAGATATTGCTCATCCCGACCATCGGGAGATGCTGGACAGGGCCATATTCGAACGGTTTGGCCAGCGCACCTTTTTCTGACCGACAAGGCAAATTGAATGAAATAAAAAAACCACCGGCAAGAACCGGTGGTTTTTTGTTATTGCTACCGTGGCAGATTACGGATTATACACTTTATTGATGTTTACGTTGTTGCCATTGTCGATGTACCAGAGTGGGAACTGAACACCTCCGCTCTGTGCCCAGGGGACAAATTGCAAATACACGTTGACAATGTCTTCTTTTTCTATAGGATACTTCCATGTATCTGGTATAGCTATCGCCCATGGCAGACCAGTCTTGCTTGTATAGTTGAGGAAACCACTAGCTCCTGTATTATCATCTATGGTGCCAAAGAAGGAGTTGCTTGCAAGGTCAGTAGGGGCGTATCCGGGTAGATGCACCTCACGGCCACGGTTTTGATTTACTATCATAAATGGATTTAACTCTCCGAAGCTGGTCAATGGGATCGGATTGGCATAGGTAATGGTGATCTGACGCTCAGTAGGCGCTACGTAAGTCTGATTGGGCACAGTATTGACAAAGGGCGTACCCGGATTTGGCAAAGCTGAGAACGCATTGTCAAAGAAGATCACAACTGCCTTGCTCTGGCCCAGCTCAGTACCATTGGCTGCGTTGCTTGTAAATCCGCTAAGCAACTGACCTGAGACCGACTGTATGGCTGAGGGTGGGAAGTCAAACTGGATTCCAAAGGCGTTGCGTTGGGAAGCTCCAATTGCGGTCACTTTGTAGGTTATAAAATTTTCTACTACTTCCATACCGGCATTCAGCACAAACTGAACTCTGCCCTGAAGTACGAGATCATTGAAATCAAAGTCTCCGTATGCCGGCCACAGATCTTCGAAGGCCAATGTGGTGAATCCGTTTTGAGAGGGAAAATACAGGTTGTAGGCACGAGTAGGATCCGTGGGATATTCGTCGATGTCATCGGGCACTCCGTCGCCATCTGTATCTGCGATAGATGGTGTACCAAAGCCTTCGGGGTTACATGGAGAAGTGGGGATGAAGTTGTTGCAACCTATGGAGGCCGGTGCTACCACAGCACCATTATTGGCCACAATGTTTGATGCACAGAGCTCTACATTGCCAGCAATGCCCCCTGAACTGTTGATGGTCAAAGGACCAGGAATTACAATGCTCGAAGTAGTACCATATGCCTGAATAACTTTATTGAAGAATGTGTTTCCGGTACCACCTTTGATCATGGCTCCATCATACAGGATGATGGTAGTGCTTGAATTGACAAACATGTCGTTGCCACAGCGCATGTATGAGCAGTTTTCAAGCTTGCCATTGAAGGCAAAGTTGTTGTTAGCCGTCATGGAACAATAGTTGGTTACATCGGATGAGCTGTTAAAGTTAATGGTATTGCCAGAGGCTACCTTCCCGTGATTCAGAAACTTATTGTTGATATTGATGTCGGAAATGGTATTGATTTCGCCATAATTGACTATGTCGGATGTAGAGTTGCAGTTCATCTGACCGTTGATAGTTACTACACCTTCATTATACACTTTACCATTTGGTGAGAAATTGGAAGTGATTGTGACATTGTTGCTCCAGTTTCTGAATGCTGCGTTGTTTCCATTAAAATTAATGTTGTTGGCAGTCAGGGTTGCTCCGGCGTTGATTTCGAGGGAGGCGTTGTTGTTTGCGTTAAAGCTTGAAAAATTTACATTGGCCCCCGGACAGATGCGAACCTGAACATTTCCACCGATGTTAAAACTTCCTGAGAAATTGCCTGAGATGCAGATGATTTCATTGTTCCAGAAGTTTCCGTTGTAATTGGTCTGGTTGTTAAGTGTGGTGGTGCAACCTGTACATCCGTTGGGGTTGATCTGGGTCTTGCGCTGAGGGCGACCGAGCTTTTTGAAGGAAAAGTTGACTTTGTCATTTTGAACAGATACAACCCTCATATCACGTATCCCGTTCGGATAGGTGACTACTACATAGGCTTCTTTCAGGTTGCGGATCACCTGAGCTTTTACCGTTTTGGATTGATTTTTCGAGACTATGACGGCTGTGCGGGGTGAGGTCCCGTCGCTTGGAAAGCGATCGAAGAGTTCGACTTTGTATTTGTTGTTGCCAAAGATATCATCGTCAATCGAGGCAGTAAATTCAATTTCTTTTGTCAAAGAAAAGTTGAAGCCTTTGGGTACGTTGAGATCTTTCATGGATGTGACCGGAGCTTCGCTGTTTACCTGATCGTTATTGTCTTTTTTACACTGATTGAAAATGTTGAGAGACAAAATAATGATGGCTGTTAGGTGAATGGGTTTTTTCATCATTGAACAATATTTATAAATAATTGAAAGGAATTTCGTGCCACACCAGGCATTTATCTGACTTTCAATAGATTAATAATTCAATGGAAGATGAATATTTTCTATTTTTGGGAATATTTCCAAATATAGGCTTATTTTATTTCAATGTTTCGGGCAATGGTTTCCATTTCGATGAGCATGTTGCGCTTATTTTGGCCAACGGCCTGCAGGAAGGCATCCACAATGATAAAGAGCTGACGTTCGTCGTCAAAAATAGCCAAATTGTAAAAAGGCCCTCCGAGAAAATCATTTACCGACTTGTACATGCCGCGCATTTCAAGCGTTAGTTTATCATTGAGATTAAAGGTGCGGCTGAGAGGCTTGATGGTGGTATCGACGATGGTATAGCTGCCAGGGCGGGTGGCCTGAGTATGCAGAGTGGTCAGGGAGTCGCGTATAGCAATGATCTCCCACTCATCGAGGAGGTTTGCATCAGGATCCCAAGGGCGGGTGTAGACCATAATGACGTGATGAGTTTTGGCGGACTGGGCTAAAAACATGCTGAAGTTGTCCTTATGTACTACGCGGGAGTAGCCAGGAGGCATAAGCATTCTTAGCGGGTAGTTTTTGGTGGCCTGTTGCCATTTGGCTCCTGATTTCTCTAGGGTTGTGCGTATGGATATCAGGTCTTGGGATCTGAATTTGTCAAAAATCTTGCGCCGATGCTGAGCGGTAAGCTCATACAGATCCTGCAATCGGGTGTAAGTAAAGAGGGCAATGTTCTGAGGTCGGGCATAGGTATTGCTGAGCCATTTAAACTCCGACTTTTCGGACTCTTCGATTATTATGATGGCTTTATTACGCTGGAGTAAGTTTTTAAAGTTTTGGGGGTCAACGCGCATTACGGAGAAGTAAGGCTCCGGCTGCGGAAGTCCCGGCTGGGGACGTAGTAGTTCATTTTTTAATGGCAGGACAGCTCTTGAATTCCACAACTCCTCGGTACACACGACAATAACTTCACATCGTGCACCGGTGCTGGGGGGCAGAGCGACGGATGATGCAGGATTGTTTTGATCGGATTGGGGTTTGGAAGATTCGGAGGTACATCCGGCGCCAAGAAGCACACTCAGCAGCACATACAACGGGAGGATACGTGGATTTTTCAATTCAGATAAATTTTGAGCTGCATACCGGATTTGAGGTTTCGGGCGTCCTTGATGTTGTTCCAGGCCATGATGTCTTCGACGCTTACACCTGAGTAGCGCCGGGCGATGCTGTAGAGCGTATCTCCGGGATTGACGCGGTAATATTCAACCTTGGCAGATGATTTGGAGGGGGAGCTGTTGTTTGGGGACTTGTGGCTGATGGTGGGGATCTGTTGGGAGGAGGTTGTGCTGCCGGTGGAGGCTGAGGCAGCAGCGGGCTTACTTCTGTATATGGTGAGTTTTTGATTTGGGTGAATGGTGTTGTTTTTCAATCTATTCCAAGATCGTATGTCGGACATGGAGACGTTGTACTTCCGTGCGATTGCGCCGAGTGATTCTCCTTTCCTGACGCGGTGAATGATGCGATCTCCCTGTGATGCAAATGAAGCGTCGCCGGAGGTCTTGAGTTGAAAGGCTGCTTCAGAGAGGTTTTTTGAGTTTTCGCGCAGAAATGCATAGATGGTGTCTTCATTGGAGACGAAAAGGCCCCACTTCTTGCGGGGAAGAGCAAGGAAATACTGGTCCTGATCGGTAGAGGGTACGATGTACTGCCGGTATTGCGGATTGAGGAATGTGAGCAAGTCGACGGGCATATCGAGTATAGCCGCCAGATTTCGAAGATCGATGGGCTCTCTGACGACTACCGTGTCCAGGTCATAAAATGTGATGGCGGGCTCAAGGGGGTATATGCCATGCTCGTGGGCGTAGTGGATCACATAGTTTACAGCGATAAATGCGGGGACATATCCGGCAGTCTCGCGGGGGAGGAAGGGTCGGAGCTCCCAGTAGTTGGTTTTGCCACCGCTACGGCGGATGGCTTTGGTGACATTGCCGGGGCCGGAGTTGTAGGCTGCCAGGGCGAGGTCCCAGTCGTTGAACCACTTGTATAGCTGTCGTAGGAAGCGGGCTGCGGCTTCGGTGGCTTTGTAGGGATCATTGCGCTCGTCTACATAGCTTGTGATCTGCAGTCCCATGAGTTTGCCCGTGGAATAAATAAATTGCCAGAGGCCCTGCGCGCCTGCTACGGAGGTAGCTTTAGGGTTAAGGGCAGATTCCACCATGGCTAAATATTTGATTTCTAATGGAATGTTGTATTTGTCGAATACTTCCTCGAAAATGGGGAAGTACAGCTGAGACAAGCCCATCATGCGGGAGACGAGCTGGTGCTTGCGGAGATACATTTCGATATATTGACGGACTTCGCGGTTGTAGGTCAAACGGACTGGTGACTGACTGTTGAGCCTTCGGATGCGGTGTTCGAAAAGGCTATCGGGTATTTCACTGAAATTCGGGTTATACTCTTTGCCGGTGGGCGAGGGATTGTCATTGGTAAAGAGATTCAGCTTAAAGAGTTCGTCAAGGGCTTTGGCAAATGGGTCGTCGGTGATGTCGAGCTTGAATATGCCGGAGTCCTGATAGACGACCAGGCTGTCATTTACCTCGGCTTGTGCTAACAGAGCAATTGGAAGAAGTGCTGAAATCAGGTGGAGCAGAATCCGTTGGGGCATTGTAATGAGTTGATTGCAGATGGAATATGTGCAAATTTAAAGAATGGAACGGATGAGGTCTCTAAAAATTGTCTTCCGTAGTATCGGGGGTATGGCGGGGGATGTTTTCGGATTCGATTTGCCTTTGCTGGAGTGTTTCGATGACGAGGTCGTAGATGCCTGAAAAGAGCTCGGGATACTGGCTGTAGAAGTGATGGGAGCGCTTGTATTGGTCGGGTGAGATTCCGTGCTTTTGGAAGATGAGGGCGTAATAGTCTGCCATGGCTACCTCTTCGGCATAGAGAACTTTGTCGCCCATACGCCGGCCTTCGAGCAAGTGGAGGTCGGCCATGAGGGCTGCCATGGTTTCAGGGGGGAGGACATCGGGGGGAATTTCGATGCGGACACAGGAGGTGGTGATGAAAAGCCAAATGCACAGGGCAAAGGGGCCGGCAGGGAGGGTCGTGTGGGGTAATGGAGGGGATAGGGTGCGCCCTTGCGCTGGCCATGAGGATCGGGCTCTGCGTGAGGTGGATGGAGTGCGCCCGGAGCGAAGCGCAGGGCGGTGCGAAGTCCCGAGCATGGCGAGGGACGCAGCACGGAAGCGAAGCGCACCACGGAATACACCGACCCTGATAAGGCGCGCCAGCGACTTCGTCAGGGGCACGCCCAAAAAAAAGAAAAAAATATTTTTTGAAAAAGTGCTCATCTGATGTGTCGTGGGTGATCAGTGGCGGGAGAATTCGAGGGATCGAGCGTTTCGAAAGGGGTGAATTTTGCCGTTTTCAAACATGAGGTTGCCGTTGACAAAGGTGTGTGTGACCCGTGCCTTGAAGTTGACTCCTTCGAAGGGTGACCAGCCGCAGGAATAGAGCAGAGTATCGCGGGTGACAGTGTGGGGCATGGCTGGGTGCACGAGTACGAGGTCGGCGTAGTAGCCTTCGCGGATGAAGCCGCGGTCACGGATGCGAAAGAGGATGGCGGGGTTGTGGCACATCTTCTCCACGACGCGTTCGAGGGTTATTTTGCCTTTTTTGACGAATTCCATCATGGCGATCAGGCTGTGCTGGACAAGTGGGCCTCCGGAGGGGGCTTCGGCGTATGGGCGGGTCTTCTCTTCGATGGTATGAGGAGCATGGTCGGTGGCGATGATGTCGATGCGGTCTTCGAGGAGGGCTTTCCAGATGGCGTCGCGGTTGGTGGCTGACTTGATGGCGGGGTTCCACTTGATTAAATTTCCCTTGTGGGGGTAGTCTTCATCGGAAAACCACAGGTGGTGGATGCATGCTTCGGCGGTGATCTGCTTTCTGGCCAGGGGTAGAGTGTTTTCAAACATCATGGCTTCGGCGCCGGTGCTGATGTGGTAGACGTGCAGGCGTGCGTGGTGCTTTCTGGCAAGGGCAATGGCCTGGGTGGTGGATAGGATGCAGGCTTCTTCGGAGCGGATCAGGGCATGGTGCCGGGCGGTGAGTTTTTCTGTGCCGCCGGCTTCGGAGGCGTATTTTTCGAAGTTCCGGCGGATGGTCTGCTCGTCTTCGCAGTGGGTGATCACCAGCAGTGGGCTTTCGCGGAAGATGGCTTCGAGAGATTCGGGATTGTCGACCAGCATATTACCGGTGCTGGAGCCCATGAAGACTTTGATGCCGGCTGCGCGGGAGGTGTGTGCTTTTTTGATCTCTTCGATGTTGTCATTGGTTGCTCCGAGGTTAAATCCGAAATTGACCCAGCTGGTGCGTCCGGCTATGGCGTATTTGGCATGGAGGGCATCAATGGTGGTGGTGGGTGGATTGGTATTGGGCTGCTCGATGTAAGAGGTGATGCCGCCTGCCAGGGCTGCACGGCTCTCGGAGTAGATGGTACCCTTGTGGGTGAGTCCAGGCTCGCGGAAGTGTACCTGGTCATCGATTACGCCGGGCAGCAGAAACTTGCCCATGGCGTCGATGATTTTAGTGTTTGAATTGGGCGGGGTGATGACCTTGTCGATCCGGGAGATGCGCTCCTCTGCAATCAGCAGGTCTGACTCTAAGGTGGTTCCTTCGTTTACAATGCGGGCGTTTTTGATTAGGATCGTTTTGGCCATGAGGGTATCAAAAGGGTTTGAAAATGCTTCTGAGTTTTAATTTGATCACGCCGAAGATGGCCTCTTTGATAATGCCTTTTGACATTTTGGAGGTGCCGGTGCTTCTGTCGGTGAAAATTACCGGAATTTCGCGAATGGTAAATCCTTTTTTCCACGCAATGTACTTCATTTCTATCTGAAAGGCATATCCTATGAAGCGAACGCGATCGAGGTTGATGGACTCAAGTACCCTGCGGGCATAGCATTTGAAACCAGCCGTGGCATCGTGTACGGGGAGTCCTGTGATGAAGCGCACATACCGGGAGGCGAAATAGGAGAGCACAACGCGCGACATCGGCCAGTTGATGACATTGACCCCTCTGACATAACGCGATCCGATGGCTAAGTCTGCGCCTCCGTCCTTACAGGCTTCAAAAAGGCGGATTAAATCCGCGGGATTGTGGGAGAAGTCGGCATCCATCTCGAAGATGTAATCGTACCTGTGTCGGAGTGCAAATTTGAACCCTGCGATGTAGGCTGTGCCGAGTCCTTGCTTCGCGCTTCGCTCTATGAGGTGAATTCTGCCGGGATATTCGCTTTGAACCTTCCTGACAAGGTCTGCAGTGCCATCGGGTGAGCCGTCATCGACGATGAGTACGTCGTAGGGGACGGACAGATTCATGATGGCGTGAAGGAGCGCCTGGATGTTTTCGGCCTCCTGATAGGTGGGTATAATGACTAACTTTCGCTCTGAAATCACTGGTAAAAAACAGCGGCAAAGGTAAGAGGGGGTAAACTTTTTAAGCCGATGTCCCCTGTATTGTAGATGAAATAATGGTAGAAGCGGACAGAATGTATTACTTTGCGCATTCAATCAACTTGCCAACTTGTGATGAAAACGATTTCACAGCTAATTATTTTCGGTTTTATGACGCACTACTCTATGGGTCAGACGGCTATAGATATCCGTAAGGTGGACCTAAGCAACGGTCTTCGGGTCGTAATGCACCGCGACAATACCATGCCCATCGTGGCTGTAGGTGTACTGTATAAAGTCGGTTCAAAAAACGAATTGCCCGGCCGCTCGGGATTTGCACACTTCTTTGAGCACCTGATGTTTGAGGGCAGCGAGCACATCGCCCGGGGAGAGTTTATGAAATTGATTCAGGCCTCAGGGGGTGTCAACAATGCCTATACGACACATGACAAGACGTATTACTTCGAAGTGCTTCCAAGCAATCAGCTGGAGATGGCGCTCTGGATGGAAAGCGAGCGCATGCTCCACGCCAAAATTGATACGGTGGGCGTAGAGACCCAGCGAGAAGTGGTGAAGGAAGAGAAGCGACTTCGCATCGACAATCAGCCGTATATGTCGTTTCAGGAAAATCTGTTTAAACGGGCATACAAGGTGCATCCCTACAAGAGCGTGCCCATCGGGACAATGGAAGACTTAAATGCTGCCCAATTGGATGAGTTTTACGATTTCTACCGGACGTTTTATGTACCTGAGAATGCCGTACTGGTCGTAGCCGGTGATATCGATTACGAGGCTGCCGAACGCCTGGCCAGGAGATATTTCGAAGACATTCCTCGTGGTGGAAATGAGATTCTCCGCCCGAATGTGGTCGAGCCTCCGATCGAGCGCGAAATCATCGACACCATCTATGACAATATCCAGCTGCCGGCAGTGTTTGTGTCTTACCGCATGCCTCCAAAAAATACGGATGATGCGCTGGCCCTGAGCCTTTTGAGCCGACTGCTCAGCACAGGAAACAGCTCGAGGCTGCGAAAAGCATTGGTAGATGAGCAGAAAATTGCTCTTGAGGTGATCGCATTTCCCTATGATCTGGAGGATGGCGGATTGTTTATCACCCTTGCTCTGGCCAATTTTGGAAAGGATCCCAAAGATATCCTGGCAAGTATGCATCAGGAGATCGAGCGCACGCGCAAGGAGCGAATTTCAGACCGCGAATTTCAAAAACTTCTCAATCAGTTTGAAAACCAGCAAATCAGCCAGATGGGAAGTATGCAAGGCATCGCCGACCTGCTGGCAGAGTACGAGGTCTTCTACGGAGATGCCAACCTGATCAACACCATCGGTCAGAAGGTGTCGAAGCTCACCCCGGATGACCTGCTGCGCGTAGCCAAAGACTACCTCGACCCGAGCAGGAGAATCGTCTTATATTATTTGCCAAAAACTTCACAACCCTAAATCCAAATGAAAACTTTCTTAACAGCTTTTACATCGCTTATGATAATGCAAATGATCACTGCCCAATCGATTGATAGAAGTATCAGACCTGAACCAGGACCTGCCCGCGAAATTCAACTCGGAGAGTACAAGACCTTCACACTAAAAAATGGCCTGAAAGTCATTGTGGTAGAAAACAGAAAACTGCCAAGACTCAGCCTCAATCTGGTGCTTAACTACGATCCGGTGTCTGAGGGGGAGCTTGCCGGGCTTGGAAACATCACCGGTGAGCTGATCAAAAATGGTTCGAAATCGCTCCCCAAAGACGCCTTTAACGAAGAAGTGGATTTCATCGGAGCTTCGCTGTCTACCTATGCGACCGGAGGATTTATTTCCGGGCTGAGCCGTACGGGAGAAAAACTTTTCCAACTTTTATCAGAAGTAGTTATCCAGCCAGCTATGGATAAAGACGACTTTGAGCGCATCAAGCTCAATACCCTCTCCGGCCTGCAGTCGGTGGTGGACAATCCCTCGTCCATTCGCACAAATGTGACCAATGTGGCCTTATTTGGTAGGAATCACCCGTATGGGGAGGTAGAGACAGAAGAATCTGTCAATAAAATCACCCTGGAGGATTGCATCCGGTTTCACCAGACGTATTTCCGGCCTAACGTTGGCATTCTGGCCATTGTAGGCGACATATCAATGAAAGATGCCCGCAAGCTGGCCAATAAATACTTTGGAAAATGGAAACGCGGCACTGTACCCTCCGCCAAATACCCCTTTCCGGAGAAGCCACAGGCGCCGGTGGTCAGCTTCAGCAACCGCAATGCCTCCGTACAATCGGCCATCCATGTAGGTAATGTCATCGACCTGCCTCCTGGTCATCCCGATGCCATAAAACTTCGAGTGGCCAATCAGATCCTTGGAGGGAATGAAGGTCGCCTCTTTCTCAACCTTCGCGAAACCCGGGGCTACACTTACGGGGCATATTCACGCTACAACACTGACCGGCTGGTGGGTAGTTTCTACGCCTCGGCAGAGGTGCGCAATGAGGTGACCGACAGTGCCATCACCGAGATGATCCGCGAAATCCGCCGAATGAGAGACGAATTGGTCACCTCCGACGAGCTCGACTTGGCAAAAAAATTTATCTCCGGCACCTTCGGACTATCGTTGGAAAATCCGCAGACCATTTCGAGGTTTGCCATTGATATAGAGCGGTATAACCTTCCTAAAGACTACTACAAAAACTACCTCAAAGCCCTCAATGCCGTGACTGCCGAAGATGTGCGCACCGTGGCGCGCAAGTATTTCGATGCAGACAGAATGCACATCATCGTCGTAGGCAAAGCATCGGAAGTAGCCCCGAAGCTCAGCTCTTTTGGTCCGATCAGGTATTACGATGCCTTTGGCCGGGAAGTAAAACAAACTCCGTCCGTAGCAGTAGCCGACCTTACGGCCGAGGAGATCATCCGCCGATATATCGGTGCCTTGGGCGATGAGGAGGCAATTAGCAGGATACAGGATATTGTGACTGAGTACAATGCTGAGATCAAGGGCATGCCCTTCAAGGCACAGGTCATCATCAAGAAGCGACTGGGTGATCCCTCCATGATGAGCAATGAAATCATAGCCGAAGGTATGGGAGTACTTCAAAAGACGACCTTCGATGGTAAACGCGCCCGTACTACATCGATGATGGGCGATTCGGACATTCCGGAAGACCAACTTGATGAAATGCGTATGCAAGCCATGCTCATCAGTGAAGCCGAATACCTCAAACCTGGGTACGCCCTCAAACTCAACGGGGTAGAAAACGTTGGCGACCGGCCGGCGTATGTGATCGAAGTAAAAGATAAAAACGGAAAGATAACGCTCGACTACTTCGATACCGAAACCTTTTTGAAGGTAAAACAAGAATACACCATGCAAACCCCCCAGGGAAACCTTAACATATTTGCCGAAATGAGTGATTACAGGGATGTGAATGGATTTAAAATCCCCGGGAGGATCCGTCAGGGGCAAGGCTCGCAGACCATCACACTCACCTTCGTAGCAGCCAGATTCAATACCGGTCTGAAAGCCGAAGATTTTAAGCTGTAGATATATCTACCCGAAATAGGACCACCACCTGCCCTACAGAAGCAGGTGGTTTTTATTTGTTCGCAATGATCATAAATAATCATCCTTAATATGTGAAATGCAATTTACATGCAGGACAGAAATGCAGGCTTTTGGATGAGGTTTGTCTCTGGCAGGCAGGTATGGTGGATTTTTATCAATCGAATGGATTACCGGGCACATAGGAAGTTGAAAAATAGGCGGTGGTTGCCTTGTTATTTCTGTTCCGGTTCGTTTACAAAATTTTTTTCGTAATCTTTTCTGCCCAATACGGTGTCATAAAGTCCAATGTCTTGTCCTTCATGTCTGTTGATTCCGATATATTCCAAACTCGCATCTTCGTAGCGCTTGAATTTGTACACGGCATCATTCATCAAGGCAGAATTGAACACGCCAAGACTTACCAGTAATTCAAAGTCTCTGACCGAAAGTCCCGTTACTTTTTTGAAAAGTCCCGGCTCCAATTGTGTGATCACATCTCTAAGACTTCTCTCCCGGTAGTCGGTCAGGTACATAAATACGGGAATACGGGTAGCAAACTTAATGAGTTTCTCCTGGATTTGCTTTCTCAGACTTTTGTATTCCTTTTCCGCATCTGTAAGTTCCTTTTTCTCTTTCTTGCTCAGTCCGCGGTCGTTGGCTTCTTTCTTTGCTTTTTTAACGGCCTCCGACTTGTTGATAATGGTTTCTATGTCTTGATTCAAATTCCGGAAGCCTTCTATATTCATCAAGGCTTTCATTGCTTCTTCGTTTGCCATCAATCGGGCAAGGGTGTTGTTGTCCACATTCACGAGTAAGGCGCTTTCCCAGCGCCTTGCCAAAAGCGTTGCGGTGGTGCCGCTCATGGCCATATCCAAAATTCCAGCGGCATCTACTTGCTTCATCGAGCTGCCATCATAAGCCAATACAGGCAGGAAGTTGATAAACTCTTCTACGTTCTTTTCGGGGTTCGATTCGTTAACATTCAGTCGGCAAGCATAATCAGCAATTTGTCTTAATGCACGATCGGGAGCAAAGTCAAAAACATAACATTCTTCTTTCAGTATTTCTTCTTTGTTTGGCGATTTGCTGTCGGGGTTTTTAATGACCCAAGGCGTTTGCACACGAAATGCCGCTTGAAAATAGGTCTCGGGACTGGAAGAATTTCGCAACATAAAAATCCCTGTCCACGGTTTTACCGAAACGCCTGTGGTGAGTTTGCCACACGAAAGCGTAATGGTTTTGGATTCCAAAGGATTGTCGGTCATGGCATCTAAAACCGGGGGCAAGGCTTCTATGCCAATGCCGGCTTGCGTACCTGCCGCAACCACCACTTTGTAATCGTGGTAAAAGGTGTTTTGTCTTTTCTGAAGCAAATTTGCCATCGCATAGCAAGCCGATACGCTGGGCAAAAACCAAAAGGTGTGATTGAGCACTTTGAGCAATGGAGCGTGTGAAAACGGCAAGGGCGGTTTTTTAGCTCCCATTTTCAAAAGGTCAACGGTGGTTTCGCTGAACGAACCACGAATTAAGTCCAACCATTTTTGTACTTCATCTTCGTATTTGAAGCAGGCTTTTCGTCCTTCCCCTTCGGCCTTGAAGAAGAGGTTCAAATCAAAACCGTCAAACTCGCCTTGCAGCGCAATTTGGCGAATGGAATCGGGTAATTGGTAGGTGAGCATGACCATTTGGGGCAGGGCGGCATAGGGGTTTGGGCCTTTTGTATCGTCCCAATTTTCTTTTGCTCGTTGTTCGTCTGAATACGTCCAATTGAAAATTTGCTCTTCGATAAATTCACCTGAACTAATTGCCCGAAATGGCGTACCTGACAAATACAAATAATGATGGGTGCTGATTGGGATAATCTTCTCTAAGTGTTCCGCTTTGTCTTCTTCGGCAATCCCTTCTTTTTCAATCTTTTTGTATGCCTCAATTTCCTTCTCGGCTTCTAAATCTTTACCGAATAAATCTTTGGCATTTTCTCGCCAAGCCCCAAAATGATATTCGTCAAAAATGACACAATCCCACATGGTGGCATGTACCCATTCATTCTTGGCTTTGATGCCACCGGTCTTTTTGTCTGTTCCGAGAAAATCCTGAAACGAACCAAAGCAAACCAAGGGTTGGTTTCGGCTTCGCTCAACCACCCTAGCAATTTCTTCGTCAGCTATGTTTTCATTTTTCGAAACAAATTGCCAACCTTTGAAGTCCACGTGAGAAAGTAAATCTTCTTTCCAGGCATCTTCAACGGCTGGTTTGAAGGTGAGCACCAATACTTTTTTCCAACCCATTTTTTTAGCCAATTGATAACTGGCAAATGTTTTTCCGAAACGCATTTTGGCGTTCCAAAGGAAATGGGGCGTGCTGTCGGGGTTTTCTTGCTTGAAACTCTTGAAATAGGCAATGGTCTTATTGACGGCTGCTTCTTGTTCGGGTCGCATACCGAAAGTGAGCACACGGTTTTCTTCTGTTTTCTCGCCTGTTTTGATTTGGTGTATGGCTCTACGCAAATCATTTAAAGTGCATTTATACCATTCGCCACTTGCGTTTACTATTTTCCATGCTTTTAAAAGGCGGTGTACATCGTGATCGGTAAAACTGCTTCCGTCACGCCTCATTGCCGATTCTTCAAATACAATTTTATATGGAATGGCGGCAGTGCCTAACTGTTCTCTGATGCGTGTTTGTGCATCGCGGTCGGTATAGCCGATTTTGAGCAAACCCTTGTGCGTTTCCACCCCCACCAACTCATACGCATAAATGGTTGGATTGGCGGACGGGCGGGGTGGAAAGAATTCTTTTTTACTCATTGATGAGGTTCATAATTAGTTTTATCATAATGTCCTTTTCTGATGGATTGCTTTGAGATACGAGCAATGCCAATGCCGTGAGACCGTTGTCGTTTATTTTCAGTTCACCCGATTTTTTGAACTGGTGTTTGTTCTTCTCCAGAAACCAGATAAACAGGAATGCTCCTATACGCTTGTTGCCATCAATAAACGAATGGTTTTTGATGATGAAATACAGCAGGTGTGCCGCCTGCTCCTCTATGCTCGGGTAAAGGTATTTACTGTCGAATGTCTGAACGATGCTTTGCAGTGAACTTTTGAAACTTTCGTCTTTTTCTTTGCCAAAAAGTTCTGTGGCTTCTTTTTTGGCTATCAGTTGTTTTTTGAGTTCGGAAATGGCCGTTTTGGCTTCATCGTATTGTATTTCGTAGGTGATGTTTTCGGATAGGTTGCCGATTTGAACCGAATGGCTGTCGTATTGGTTGAGGAGCACAAAACTTTTGGTGTAGTGGCTCAGTATTTCCAATAGTCCTTTTGCTTCCTGCAACTGTAGGGTTTCTGCTTTGCCCGACTGCTCAATCAGTTGCACCATTTTGCCCAATTCCTCCAGTCGTTTTTGGTTGATGGTGTATCCTTTTACCAGATGTTCTTTAAGCCGCTCGGTTGCCCATATACGAAACTGCGTGCCGCGCAGCGACTTGACCCGGTAGCCTACCGATATGATGACATCAAGGTTGTAGTATTCAAGCTCCCGCTCTACCTGTCGGTTTCCTTCTAAGCGAACTGTTCGGAATTTCCGAACAGTTGAATCCGGGCTGAGTTCTCCCTCTTCAAATACGTGCTTTATGTGCTCGCTGATATTTGATTTGGACGATTGAAACAATTCTACCATATCCGCCTGCGTGAGCCAAACGGTATTATCGGTGAGCTGCACCTGTATTTTGGTGCGCCCGTCTTCGGTTTGGTAGATCAGTATATCGCTCATCTGTATCAGGATTTACAGGATTGTAGGATTTTCAGGATTATTCAGCATCTTGTTCATCACTTACATCTCACTTTATTAGAATTTACAGGATTGTAGGATTTTCAGGATTATTCAGCATCTTATTCATCACTTACATCCTGCTCATCCTGCAAATCCTGTGAATCCTGATCCTGACTGATTTCCATCGGACGTATCATGCTTTCTATAAAGGCTATCTCTTCTTCCGTGAGGCCGTATTTTTTGTACAGCTTTTCGTCTGTCCAAGGTTCGGAGAAGTCTTGAATGGGTACGAATTGATAAGAGTCTTTTGTGATGTGGTGCGAATACATAAACTGGGAAACTAAAAATCTGAAAAATCTTGATTTCATATATCCAACAAGATTTTGTGCTTTTACTTCGCTTTCAAATGAACCAATTACCAAATACGTTTCTGTACAAATAGTCCCCGGTGGTAAAATATCAATTTTTGAAAAAACTTTTCGCTTACCATCTCTGCCCGGATTTCCTGCGTGGTCATAACCGACATAAGAAGTGATTACTTTCCACATATCAATCATTTCCACGCCTATAGTAATATCGCTTCGCTTGTAAGGACCTTCTCCTTTTTGCCATCGCAGTATAATATCTCCTGATTTTTGTGGTCTTACAAATGTTCTAAGCCCGAACGGTTTAGAACTTGAGACCATTGTATTCATTGTTTTTTCTTTTAAAGAAAGCACTTTGCGAACAATGGGTACAGCCTTGCTATTTCGGATAAAAGTTGAAAATTCGTTTAATGCACGAATTGAATGGGATTCATTTCCATTGACTACATTTAGGACATCACAGTCGCCCTTGTAATCTTTATCCCATAAAAAATAACAAATACCGCCCGCAATATCTACCCCAGGAAAACAATCACCTGCATTTTCAAAATCCACTATTTTTCTAATACGATTGTCATTAAGCATTTCTTTGCGAAAATCATCTAAACCTTTTCCCCCTGCGAACCATCTTGAAGGGATAATCATAGTTAAATATTTAGGGTTCAACCTTTTTGCCTGCTGAACAAACTTATGATAAAGAGGTGCGGCACTTTTCCCAAACCCCCCATCACTCAATTGATAAGGCGGATTTCCAACGATAACATCAAATTTCATATTCGTATCTTTAAAAAGTTGTAAAGGATTTTCGGTGTGGATGAAATTGTAGGCGTAGGTTTCGGCTTCTTCGCCACGGTCATAGACATCTTGGCTTGCACCGCAGTAGGTGCATTTTCCGTTTGACCAAGTGTGTTTCATCCGCTCATAGCGAATGTTTCCTTGCTCATCATCAAAGGTTTCGCAAACGGAGTATTTGCCATTGGCTGTTTTGGAGCAATACACGCTTCTGCGGCTTAGTAATGCAGTGAGTTCTGTTAGGGCAATGCCATACAACTGTTGGCTAAAAATGTGGTTAATGCGTGCTTGCTTGTCGGGTATTTGTGTTTCCAAACCCTTCATCAGTCGCTTTGCCATTTCTCGCAGGAACACGCCACTTTTGCAAACAGGGTCTAAAAACTTGGCGTTGGGGTTGCTCCATAGCTCGGCAGGGAGCAAGTCGAGCATATCGTTTACCAAATTGGGTGGGGTAAATACCTCATCGTTGCTCAGGTTTGCCAAGCAAGTGAGTACGTCGGGGTTATAGCTGTCTGAACTATGATTCATGTGATTTTTGGATTTTCCTGATTCATTTCTTATTAATTTTTAATCCTTTTGAAGTTTATCATTTCATCATAGAAATCAAAGTCCAGACGGTCTTTGATTTTTTTGCTTGAATGATTTGTTGGTCAGACGTTTGAATTGAAGAGATTTAGCCCCGAAGTTTATCAGCAAGCCGACCTCTAAATCATAAGCCTCTAAATAGTTTATTGCCTGAGCTAAGTGTACGTCTTCGAGTTGAATAATCGCTTTAAGCTCAACTGAAATTACCTCTTCAACCAAGAAATCGACCCTGCGAGTACCTATTTGCTGCATTTTGTAATAAACAGGCATTTCGTGTTCTCTGGTAAATGATAAGCCTTGCAAACCCATTTCTATCTCCAACGCCCTTTGATAAATTACCTCTTGAAATCCATTGCCCAATTCGGAATGCACTGTCATAGCACATCCGATAATTTTGGAAGTCAATTCGGAATATTTGTATTCTTCTTTAATCATAAACCGTCATTTAATCATAAAAATCATAGTTCAGACAGTTTTAGGAAATGTACAGGCGGAAAATCCTTAACAGGTTCGTCAATGGCTGCTGGGTTGCCTTCGTCGTTGAAGAGTGAAAACTGGTGCGTTTTCTCCACCAAAAATTTAAACATATAATCTCTGCGTTTGAGCATAGAGCCGTTTACGGCACTCCATTCAGAAAACACGATGGGCTGTTTGGTGACGGGATGGGTAAAGGTCAGCGCATCCCCCCAGAGTATGTTTCTGCTCAATAGAAATTTTACGCTTCGTCTGCATTCAGTTTTGCATTTCTCCTTAAAAAGCGCCGAATAGCGTTCGTCAAAAATTTCAAACAGCCGTTCGCGGCATTCCTGCGCGTTGTCTTCGAGAATTTCGACCCCGTAGATGCTCGAAACGGCCAGAACGGCGTAGCGCTCCCACTCAATCTGGCTTTTGCTATATCGGCTGCTTACTACGTCCAGTTTACGCCTGAGAATTTCAGCCAAAAAGTTGCCGTTGCCGCAGGCAGGTTCAAGGAAACGGGACTCTATACGCTCCGTTTCATGCTTTACCAAATCCAGCATATCATTGACCAACCATCCGGGCGTAAAAACTTCGCCGTATTTGGCAACCCGTTTTTTGGATTTCACTTGTTTTTCCTGTGTTAATTCCTTGCTCAATTTGATTCTTTTTTATTTGTTTCGATGTCAAAGTTAAATGATGGAGTAATTGGTCTTGCTGTGACTGGCTAAAAGGCACACGTAAGTATGTCCGGATAATCTGGTACTTTTTATGATGCGTTAGAGTTATGTTTCGTCTTATTGTCATTTGATTTTTGAAGTATCCTGTTTGAAGGCATACTTCTGCCTGAATGTAGTAAGAAACACAACCGGATAGGTGCTTTACTACCAGAGTAGATCGCTTTAGAAATTGCATAATGCTCCGGAGATCCGCACACTGTATTGCATAGGTCGGATGAGTCGATGAAGCTGCCGGAACATCAGCGGTACAGCTTTGAATAAAAATTGCCTCCCTGCATACGCTGAAATTACATCAAATGCTGTAGTTCATAAAAGGAAAAAGATTACCCTTTTTGCAGTGCAAACCCAACCTCACTTTTTATGAAACAGAAGATTATTTTACTCGCCCTATGTGCCTCCTTTGCAGTGCACAGTCAGTCAGGGAGTTCTTTTATGAAAAAAGGGGACTACCGCGCAGCGGCCTATGCATTTGAAAACGAAGTTGCACAGAAGCCTGAGAGATATTTTGATCTGGCTAAAGCCTACTTCATGATGCGCGACTTTGACCGCGCCAGCGAAGCCTTGGAACAGTACAAACAAAAAGATCCAAAAGCCAAAACCAGCGAAGCCGACTGGTGGCTAAGTATGCTCAGAAGAGGTGATGAACCTGTGAAGCCCGTTCATCTGGGAGATAGCATCAATACGTCTGTACCGGAAATGCTGCCACTGATCTCGCGCGATGGCAAGCGTATCTTCTTCGCCGGGCGCAAACGCGCCGGAGGTGCCGGAGGATATGACATATGGTACAGTGACCGGCGTGACGACGGCACATGGAGCACTCCTCAGCAGATTGAAGCTCTGAGTACGTCCAAAGACGAAATACTTTGGAGCCTATCACCAGATGCGCAGGTGGCTCTGCTTGGTGGTAAACACGCGGGCAGATTTGGAAAGGATGATATTTACTACTCTGTGCGAAATGCCGAAGGTCGAGAGTGGAGTCAACCTTGCAATCTCGGCGCTGCGATCAATACCAAAGCCTATGAAGGCCAGGCCTGTCTTGCCGCAGATGGACAGACGCTGATCTTTGTGAGCAATCGGAAGGGCGGCAAAGGCAAAATGGACTTGTATATGAGCCGTCTGACGGCCACGGGGTGGAGTACTCCGATCAATCTGGGAGAAACCCTAAATACATCCGGTGACGAAATGTATCCCAAGCTCAGCGCCGATGGCAAGACGCTGTACTTTACATCCAACGGTCATGGCGGATTCGGTGGATACGACCTGTATATGTCCAGGAGGCTGGACGACTCCTATACGCAGTGGAGCACGCCTGTCAATATGGGCGCCTACATCAACACCATCGGCGATGAATTTGACTTTTCCATTACCACAGAAGGCAATCTGGCTTACTTCTTCCGCAAATCTCCCGGAAGAAAGGCAAATACAGACATATACCGAACGATTATCCCCATCATGCTGCGACCTGAGAAAACCGTAAATATCACAGGTATTGTGCTGCATGAAAAAGATTCGGCGGCATTGCTCAACATAAGATTTGTAGATCTATCCATCGGTAAAGAAGTAGCAAGGGTGGCTACCAATGCGACAACGGGCAGATATTTTACCCAGCTGACATTAGGCAAAAAATACCTCGCCGAAATCAATACCCGTGGATTTCTCTATGTAGCGGATACCATAGATCTTACAGACATTCGCCGGCTGGTGCCGCGGGACAGTTTTAAAAGAAGGTTAAATGCTGAAATGCAGGCCATTCAACATCAGCGCTCATTGCTTGAGAGCCGGCTTAAAGAAATTGACCAACGCATTTTATCGGAAAATGATCGCATCAAGGAACAATACGAAGCTCTGCTGAAAGACCTTGCACAGAGCGAACTTCACCTTCGCGCCATATCGGCTGAGGTAGAACAATCGCGCGATCGCTGGCTGCTGGAGGATGTGGTAATCCCTGACATGGTCCGCGACTATCGCGTGCAGAGAAGCAGTGTGGGATCGAGTTTTGAACTCAAAGACATCTACTTCGACCTGGGCAAAGCTACATTGACACCTCAATCGCGCGCCTCTCTTGACGCTTTGTATGAAATACTCGCTAAAAACGACATCTACATCGAGCTGGGAGGACATACTGATTCTATCGGCAGCGACGATAATAATCTGAAACTTTCGCAAGAGCGTGTAAATGCCGTAAGGGATTATCTGGTAAATAAGGGAATTAACCCTCAGAGAATTAAAGCTGTGGGCTATGGTGAAAGCCGCCCGGTGGCAGATAATCGCACTGAAGAAGGCCGTCGCAAAAACCGCAGGGTAGAGGTGACCATCATCGACCCACGCACGGCAGCATCCGGTACCGATGATCTGACCGACGAGAGCCCTGCCGAAAAGACGGTCTCTGAAACTTTTGAAATCACAGACTACTACTCTACCCTGCGAGCAGCCGCCAATCTGGCGGGTCTGCCTAAAAATAGTCCCTGTGCCTATGAAACCGAGAAACAGGTCCGCACGAAGGCAAAAAAGGTGAAGACCCCTAAAGATCGGCCTCAAAAAAGCCCTCGTAAACCCGCGAAGGCAACCGACAGCGATCTGGTCATAGCCGACAGCAGACCGGCGAGAAAGAAAAGGAGGGTCAGAAGCGGATCGGGAGATGTGATCATCGATGGGACTGGTTCAGACCGCTCCACCCGCTCATCATCGGGCAGAGTACGATCAGACGTGATCCCAGAGGGCCATTACATCTACAAAACACTGAACATCTCCTACCTCAATATGGAAATTACACCTGATCAACTGCCTGTAATTGATAATTTTACCGGATTGCAACTAAACCTATCCGCAGGATCATTTCTCGAAACGCATCTTACTTATTATCTGAAAGGGAGTAATGTGGACTGGGGGGCAAATCTGGCTCAGCTTCTCAAAATTAATATTGGAAAACCTTTGAATCTGCCTCTTCAGGCTATGCTGGGCTACAGGATTGATTATGTAAATCTGGGAGAAGTCGCTCCGCTGCCAGAAGAGAAAGTACATCAGGGATTTATCAGTTTTCCTGTGGGACTGAGATACAATTTGGCTCTGAGCGAAGATTTTGTGATTGCGCCGGAGTACACCGTCAATTTGAATGGATATGCGACGAATGAAATCGGTACTTCCCGATTCTCAAGTCTCGGTGTGCTTGCACGCTGGAAGTTTGTGCACGGCGGGTGGTATATAAACCGTGGTTCTAACATCAATTTCACAGGATTCAAAGTTGGACTTTCTTTCTAAGCAGGTTGGGTTGTTTTGGTTAATCTGCTAAAGCGAAGGGGCATCTCAGGATGCCCCTTTTTGTTGTGCGAATGAGGGAGACTTTACGATCAATCAGTAAGGCAGGCTGCCTGAAAGGCTCCGTCTTACATTTGCTCAGTGCAATACTGCTAACTACTTGGCTAATTTCGTGCTCATATTGTTTTGTCTGGCGGCAGGTCAGTTTCTCAGGAAAATTTCAGACTTTCCGAAGGACGGCCACAAGGCCCTGAATGCATATATCATCTATGTGGCGCTGCCTGCAGTGGCCTTTCGGTACGTGCCTCAGATACCCTGGAGCACAGCTGTGATATGGCCTTTTGCTTCTCAGTTTGCAGTTTTTGGAATTGCGTTGGTCGCTGTATGGATCTTTGCGAAAATCAAACCCATTGACACGGCTACGCGGGGTGCACTGCTTCTGACCATGGGGTTGAGCAATACGTCGTTTGTAGGCTTTCCTTTGGTAGAGACGTGGTACGGGGCCGAATACATCAAGATCGCTTTGCTCTGTGACCAGGGGGCATTTTTTGTGCTGAGCATCCTGGGTGTAGGGTATGCCACCTATTATGCAGAAGGCCATGTAAGTGTGCGCTATCTGATCAGGAGGATTTTGATTTTCCCACCTTTTATAGCATTTGTGGGGGCTATTGCCGTTTCGGGATTTTCGCTGCCTGAGTGGTGGTCGACCCTGATGGAGAAGCTCTCTGCACCGCTGGTGCCTCTGGCGCTGATCTCGGTGTCGCTACAGATATCGTTTAAGGAACCCTTCAGCCGGTGGTCTGAATTGACCACCGCACTGGTGATTAAACTCATTTTTGCGCCGGCTATTATATGGATGATCCTGACTTCATTTGCTGCTCTTCCCGAGATGTATTTCAAAGTCACGGTGTTTGAGGCTGCTATGGCTCCAATGGTCACTTCATATGTGATTGCATCGCAGTTTCGTCTGAACTCATCCCTGGCGGGATACATCGTGGGCATTGGCATTTTGGTCTCTCTGGTGACGACGGCCGGGTGGTATGTGCTGATGGAGCGGTATGTCTGAGATGTATATCTTTTGTTTTTGAATCAAAAGTCGAAATGGCGCTACTTATTAAAGGTGCATATGGCAGGAAAAGTCCTTTGAGAAAACAATGATCTGATCGCAAAGAGAATTGATGCCGCGCTGTCTTAAGATCGGTATGCGGGAAGCAGAACGGTGTGCTGAAATGCAAATGATAGCATCTGGATGGGATTGTTTGTCCTTTTTGGGAAAGAAGGAAAATTGTGTGGCTGGCCAACGACCGGGTACAGCTACAAAATCACAACGATGGCCTCCCGTCGCGTGAGGCATACGGAGCATGACGGCTCTGCCGGCAGTGCGAAATCCGGAGCGCAGCGAAGGATAGAGCACCGAGCGAACAGCGAGTGCGGAGTACGCCGACCCTGACAAGGCGCACCGGCGCCTTCGTCAGGGGCACGCCCAAAAAATTCAAAAAAGAAATCTTGCCTGCCTGTGTGGGAATGGGCTATTTTCAACGGGTGAAAATTTTTTTAAGTAATTTTTTTAAACTTCTGTTTTTTAATACATTACACATATGAGTAACGATAAGGAGGCCAAACTCCGGGCCCTGAAACTGACGCTGGAGAAGATGGACAAGACCTATGGCAAGGGGGCTGTGATGCGCATGGGCGATGCTCCTGTGGAGCAGCTGGAGGTGATATCTACCGGCTCGATCGGCCTGGATGTGGCGCTGGGGGTGGGTGGATACCCGAAAGGCAGAATCATCGAAATATTCGGTCCGGAATCGTCGGGCAAGACGACGCTGACGCTGCATGCCATCGCCGAGGTGCAGAAGCAGGGTGGAATCGCGGCCTTCATCGATGCTGAGCACGCGTTTGACCGGTTTTATGCAGAAAAGCTGGGGATCAATACCGATGATCTGATCATCTCTCAACCGGATAACGGAGAACAAGCTCTCGAGATCGCCGACAACCTGATCCGCTCAGGTGCCATCGACCTGATCGTAATCGACTCGGTGGCTGCGCTGACTCCAAGAAGTGAAATCGAGGGAGAAATGGGCGATTCGAAAGTAGGCCTTCAGGCCAGGCTGATGTCGCAGGCTCTACGAAAACTGACGGCTACGATCAGTAAAACAAACTCGTGCTGCATCTTCATCAACCAACTCAGGGAGAAGATAGGAGTGATGTTTGGCAATCCGGAGACCACCACAGGTGGCAATGCCCTGAAATTCTATGCTTCGGTGCGAATCGATATCCGCCGGAGTACACAGATCAAAGAGGGAGACAACGTGACAGGCAACCGCGTGAAGGTAAAGGTGGTGAAAAACAAGGTGGCACCGCCGTTTCGCAGTGCAGAATTTGACATCATGTATGGTGAGGGCATTTCCAAGATCGGTGAAATCATCGATATGGGTACGGAGTTTAATATCATCAAAAAGAGCGGAAGCTGGTACAGCTACGGAGATACGCGCCTGGCTCAGGGGCGGGACGCAGTAAAACAACTGCTGAATGACAACCCTGAACTCTGCGAAGAGCTGGAAACGAAAGTGCGTGAAAAACTGAAAGAAAATCAGCTAAATGCATAAGCGCAGGCGCTCCGCTCGGTGAAAATGGTAACAAATACTCTTTAAAAATGCTAGTACTACAGGATATACGCGACCAGACTGACAGAATCATTCACGCTCTGAACAAGAGAAATCTGGATTCAAAAACCATCATCGATCAAATCCTGAAAGCAGACGCTCACAGGCGCTCACTACAGACAAGGCTGGATGATCTGCGCAATGAGGCCAATTTGATCGGCAAACAGGTCGGACACCTTCAGCGCGAGGGAAGAAAAGAGGAAGCCCAGGCGCTTATGCAGCGCAGTGCGGAATTGAAAGAAACCATAAAACAGCTGACCGAACAACTTCGGGAGTCAGAAGATCAACTTCGCGACCTACTGCTCACTGTACCCAATGCACCGGCTGAAGTGGTAAAACAAGGCACTTCGGCAGATGACAATGAGATCGTAGGTACATGGGGTGCAGCTGCTGCCCTACCGGAGGATGCCTTGCCCCATTGGGAAATTGCCAAAAAACTTGACATAATCGATTTCGAATTGGGGGTAAAGGTCACGGGCAGCGGATTTCCGGTGTATAAAGGGAAAGGGGCTCGCCTGCAGAGGGCGCTGATCAACTACTTTCTTGACTACAATACCCGCTACGGTTATGAAGAGGTACAGCCTCCTCACTTTGTGAATGAAGCATCGGGATTTGGCACTGGTCAGTTGCCGGATAAAGAGGGGCAGATGTACTACATCGAAAAAGATCAGTTGTATGCTATACCCACGGCAGAAGTTCCGGTGACTAATTTTTTCAGGGATATAATTTTATCTGAGTCTGAACTGCCCAAAAAGCTGACAGCATACACACCGTGTTTTCGGAGAGAGGCCGGGTCGTATGGTGCGCATGTACGCGGACTGAACAGGCTTCACCAGTTTGACAAGGTGGAAATCGTGGTGATCAGTCATCCGGATCAATCTCTTGCCATGCTGGATCAGATGGTCGAGCATGTGGCCGGACTACTTCGCTCGCTGGAGCTTCCATACAGAATACTTCGGTTGTGTGGGGGTGATATGGGATTTGCCAGTGCGATGACGTACGACTTTGAGGTGTGGTCGGCCGCTCAGAGGCGCTGGCTGGAGGTGAGTTCAGTCTCGACGTTCGACAGCTTTCAGGCCAACCGACTACAACTCCGCTTCAAAGATCAGGACGGAAAAAACCGACTCTGCCATACGCTCAATGGCTCTTCGCTGGCCCTGCCCCGGGTGGTGGCAGCCCTACTGGAAAACAATTGGGACGGGGCGCAGATCCACCTGCCGGAGGTCCTGCACAGCTACACGGGATTTTCATCCATTTAGCGCGTCATGCATTTTCTGCTCGTAGGTCAGGGCATCGCCGGAAGTACGGTAGCCTTAATGGCTGAAAAAGCCGGGCTCCGAATCACCAACATCAGCCTGCCCATCCTGAGCAATGCATCGATGGTAGCCTCTGGTCTATGGAATCCTGTGGTGCTGAAGCGCATGACTCTGGTCTGGAGAGCGGCTGACATGCTCAAAGCGCTGGAAGACTTCTATCCCTGGGCAGAATCGGTGACCGAAAGCAGCTTTTATCATCCAAAGCCGATCTTCAGACTCTTTCACAATGTGAGTGAGGTCAATGAGTGGCATTCGAAATGTTCTCTGCCTGTATGGAGAGACATACTGAAACCGGAAGTGACAGAACTCCCCGCGTACATACAGGCTCCTCTGGGTGCAGGAGAGCTCATGCATACAGGCTGGGTGGATACTCGTGCCTACATTCAGGCGGTACACAGAAGATTGCAGTTTCTTGAAAGTGTCTTCTTTGAAGAATTTCACTATGATAAGCTGAAGCTGACTGAGTCGGGAGTGGTATATCAGGGCATACGATACGACGGGGTCATCTTTGCTGACGGTATACACGGCTGGCAGAAGAATCCATGGTTTCCGCGCACATTTATGCGGCCTACCCGAGGTGATGTGCTGACGGTCAGCGACTTGCCTGATGACTGGAACTTTGTGCTGCACTTTCGCCACTTTGTACTCCCCCTTGGAGAGAACCAATGGAAACTGGGAGCCACTTACGACTTCAGACACCTGGCTCCCCACCCCAACTTGCTGATGGCCAATGAAATGCTCAACTCGCTGAAGTCTGTAGCTCATGTATCCCCCAAAGTAGTCGAGACACAGGCAGGCATCCGCCCTAATACAAAAGACCGCCGGCCAATGATCGGTTCTCATCCCCGACATCCACAACTATACTTCATCAACGGTCTGGGCAGCAGAGGTGTGTTGATGGCTCCCAAACTGGCGGAGTGGCTCCTGATAAACATAACGGACAATATCACCATACCCGAAGATGTGAACATAGCAAGAGCATTTTGATCGCACCATTATGGACGCTGTGTAATCCTCCCACTTTAAAATACGCGGGTGCATCGAATGTATCGATCTTCAGATACAAGATTTTATTCGGTGCTTGATTGTTTGAAAGAGGGGTTCAAAAAGTGGTAGAAAACGGAGCCGGCAGCATTTTTCCGCAATGGCTGATTTCTGTTAAGATATTTTCGCGGAAACAAAAGGCTGATGAGCGCGCACACTTTTCAAAAATCCAACTCTCCGGACAGTATTCTGTTGATTATCGCATTTCTCGGGCTTGTATATTTATTGTCGTTTGTGATTCCGTCGGGAAGATATGAGCGGATTGAGTCGCAAGGACGTACGGTATTGGTGCCGGGCAGTTATCAGCCGGTCGAGAAGGATTTTCAATCCATCATGAAACTGCTTTCAGCGCCGGCGCGGGGATTTACGGCTTCGGCTGAGGTCATAGCCTTTGTGCTGCTGATCGGAGGTGCCTTCGGAGTCATCAATGCAACAGGGGCTCTGGAGAGTGGTCTGAAGTCGATGGTGGAGCTCACGACCCGACACAAGATTCTCCATAGAATCTTTCCTGCAGTGCTGATATTTATCTTTTCACTGGCAGGAAACACCTTTGGCATGAGCGAAGAGGTTATTGTGTTTGTTTTGATTATACTGCCGCTTGCCAGGCAGATGGGCTATGATACACTCACCGGCCTGGCCATACCTTTTATAGGGGCAGGAGTTGGTTTTGCGGGAGCGGCTTTTAACCCTTTTACGGTCGGAATTGCACAGGGAATAGCCGAACTTCCGCCGTTTTCC
Organism: Thermaurantimonas sp.; assembly: GCA_046295455.1. Lineage (GTDB taxonomy): Bacteria > Bacteroidota > Bacteroidia > Flavobacteriales > Schleiferiaceae > Thermaurantimonas. The sequence continues at coordinate 263,703 of JBKBNI010000001.1, forward strand.
GGATTTGAATACCGAATGGTTATATGGTCGGTATTTACACTGGCAGCTGTTGTGTTTATATACCGGCATATGTACAAAATATCGCTAAAGCCCGAGGCGGGATATTTTTCGGAAATCCCATTTCAGGAATCATCATCCAACCCCCGCAATGAAATTACCCTACGTCACAAGCTGGTTATCATGATTTTTTTAGGGGGCATCTTGCTGCTCATTGCAGGCGTGAAGTTGTGGAATTGGTACATCCCCGAGTTGGCGGGTCTGTTTATCGGAGTGGCTGTCATTTCTGCCGGTATTGCCGGTCTAAGGGCGGGCGATGGGGTCGGTAGTTTTCTGAAGGGGTGTGGCGATATGTTACCTGTAGTAGTCATCATTGGACTTTCGCGCTCCATACTAGTCCTGGCCGAAGATTCACTGATTATCGATACCATACTTCATGCTGTTGTGTCAGCTACGGGACATTTACCACTCGAGGCTGCCGTACAGATTATGTTTTTGGTGCAGGGAATGATTAATTTCTTCATTCCTTCCGGTTCAGGTCAAGCGGCTCTGACCATGCCTCTGATGACTCCTCTGGCCGATTTACTCGGAATTCATAGACAGACTGCCGTACTGGCATTTCAGTTTGGCGATGGAATTTTTAATATGATTATTCCGACCAGTGGGGTCACGATGGGGGTGCTATCGATTGCGAAAGTACCTTATCGAATTTGGTTGAGCTGGTGTGGTAAACTTATAATCTGGCTGGTTATTTTATCCATGGCAGCATTAGCTATAAGCGTAGTGCTAAATGTATGGTGAGGTCACATCCGCGAAATCCATGCACCGCTTTGGATACCTCGTCCTTGATGATGCCGGTAGATTGAGAGTTGAACAGTTTAGCCCAAAGGATAACTCCTGTGTTTTTTTAAAAAAATCACAACTCCTCGGATTTACTGTTCAGGGCTGTGGCTTTATTCAGGCTGATGTACTCTTGCAAAAAAAATTGATTTATAAGAATTTCCGATTGGTATGAAGTATTTGCTGATATAAATGGTTTCACTGTCCACCCTGTGAATGTGACGAATGGCTACGATGTAACTTTTATGAACTCTAATAAACCGGCTGGTTGGCAGGACGTTTTCGATATCGCTCATTTTTTCCCGAGTAAGGATTACTTCCATAGGGGTGTATATCTTGACATAATTTCCAAACCCTTCAACAAAAAGAATATCGCTGAGATTGATCTTTAACAATTTGCGATCGGCTTTGACGAAGATGTGATCTGTCAACACGGGCTCAAATCCCTTTTCCAGCAACTTTTGCTTATATGAATCGATTTTTAAAACTGCCTGACTAAATCGCTCAAAGGAAAAAGGTTTCAGTAAATAGTCGAGGACCTCGAAATTGTAGGACTCCAGAGCATATTGGGGATAAGCAGATGTAATGACGACGAAAGGTCTTGGATATATGGATTTCAGAAAATCAATCCCATTCAGCACAGGCATATGAATATCAAGAAAAATGATCTCTGCCGAATTGTTTTTTAGAAAGGTTATCGCCTCGGGGGCATTGCTGAAGAGACCAATGAGTTTAAGTTTTTCAACGCGTTCTATATAGTTGATGTGGATTTCCTGCGCAAGTATTTCATCCTCAATGACTATGCATTTCATAAGGGGATAGTTTTACAAAAAGTTGTACGGTAAAAGTTTTTTCGCCTTCATCAAATTCAAGCGAATATTCAGATGGTTTGTAGAGCATCTGAAGACGCTGGCGAAGATTTTCAATCCCGAGCCTACCTTGTTTGTCCAAAAGTCTAGACTGAATATCCCATTTTAAATTTTCTGTCCGGAAAAAAAGTTCTTTATTCTCCAGACGAATGGTGATGCACACATAGTTAGCGTCTGTCAGCGTATTGATCCCATGCTTGAAACAATTTTCGACCAAAGGGAGAAGCAGCATGGCCGGAATCTGAGCCTGTTGATTGTCCACAGATTTTTCGAAGTAAACCTTACAATACTTCCGTATCCTCATATTCTCAAGCTGATGGTAGTGCTCCGATATCTTAATTTACTCGCCGATAGAGTTGTAAGTCTGATTCTGATCGAGAATATACCTCATCAGCTCTGATAGTTTAAGAATAATATCGGGTAAGTCCTCAGATTTTTTTATAGATAAGGCATAAATGCTATTGAAAATATTAAATAGGAAGTGTGGATTGAGCTGAAATCGTTTTTTCTCAAGCTCTGTCTGTGCCAAAAACTGGCGCAGCTGGGTTTGCTGAAGCTGCAATTCATACCATTCCAAAAGGATATATACTGATGAAGCTAAAAAGACAAACCACAGCATCCCCATAAAATAATCAATATATTCAGGCTGATCAAGGTCTGATTTGAATAATGCATACTCAATAATGAGATATTCTACTCCCATGTGAATAGCAGCCATGATGGCTATATGCGAGAGAAGCAAAAGCCACATTTTCCAATTCTTCAGATTGCGTACCAGACGTGGAGCGATGTATTCAGAAATCGGATAAAAGGCCAGAAACATCACAATCAAATACGATAAGACCCCAAGCGCAAAGAAGAAGATGGATTTGTATTTGGAAACCTGAAATAACGAATGAATAAAAGAGGGTATGATGAATAGAGACCAAAAAATTAGATGTACCCATCTTTTAATCTTCATAAAATTGTAATTGTTTGCTCCTCACTCTTAAATACAAAGGAATACATTCTCCTTCAACATGCGCTCTGGCATGAGACCTATTTCGTCACATCTATGACACAGTTTGTCACTGTTTCGAGGCTTAAAGAATGTGAGGCCTGAAAATTTGTAAATAAATATATTCGAAATGAAAAATGTATTACTCACATTGACATTGTTTCTATTTGTCCAAACAGTCGGATTTGCGCAGAAGTCTCAACTTGTCTTTATCAATACAGTTGAATATCTTGACTTTCTGGATGGAGGGTCATCCTTTATGTATATTCATTCGACCAATGGCGTATCTGAACGAATTGAGCTCAAAGGTCTTTTCTCAGTAGCTGCATATTTAAGTGAAAAGAAGTTTGCTGAGAACCAGTCTATCATTCATATGAAGATTCAGTCCTACCTCGATGATGGTTTTCAAATCGCAGAAGTCACCACAAACACCCGTCAGAGAAGTACTCAGGGTGCAGTAACCATTCCAAGCTACATCATCACCCGGTATATACTGGTCAAAAATTCTAAATAAATCCGTATTATGAAACAGAATATGTGCCTTTTTGTAGCTTTTATATCATGCACAGCCCTGACCGCACAATACCCTGTCAAAGACCTTTACATAGGTTTAAAGGGTGGATTGACCTATAATTATGTCAACGAAAACGTCAGCAGCATAGCCTTTGCTCAGACAAACGGAGATATAGGACTTTTGCTACCTTCCCTCCAACTGTTATATCGCATCACTCCTACAATGTATTTCGAATCAGGTTTAGAATTTGTGGATATGTCCCGTTCTATCATCCGTACAGGATTATTCGGTGGTTTATTTCATACAATTACTCGCCGATATCTGTCTGTGCCTGTAGGTATCCGGCTCACCACTCCGGGCAGATTCTGTCTGTTTGTCAATCATTCTTTTCGTGTGGGATATTGGTTATCAGCCCGAGATAGTGGAGAATTTATCAATTTATCAGGTATAGATGAGAATTCTTTTACTATAAAAATTGATAATCAGAAGTACGAATTTGACACATCCTATGAAACAGACCGAAAAAAAGACAATCGGTTTCACTCGTCAGCCTGCATAGGAACAGGATTTATGTATGACATGAGACGATGGGGACTTGTGCAGTTGGGTGTTGATTTTTACCAGGGTTTGACAGACCTCTATCGATATGAGCAAAAACCTGAAGATATGAACTCCAGATACAATTCCGGAGCCATGATATACTTAGCCTACAGTTACCCCATTATCAAAAACCGCTAAAAAATTAAATCTCCATGAAAAAGAACGCCTTACTGTTATTGATCGCAATACTGACTGTTTTATCTGGATGTCAAAAAAATGAACGGCATACATTTCCTGAATTTTACCTCGATGATCCGTTTGGCAACTTTATGGCTTTTTGGGATGGAATGTCGAAAAATTACGGCTTCTGGGGCTATGACACTGTAAACTGGGATCAAAAACTAGAATATTTGGATCAGATCACAGACAGCACAACAGATGAGGAGTTAGCCAGTATTTTTAAAAAAATGATCAGAAATCTCATCGACCATCACTATGGGATATTTGCGAATATAGATGGAAATGATCTCGTCATTGTATCTCAGAAGGTGAAAGAAAACCTAAGTAAAATCATTGATGTCTTTGAAGATGGTTATTTTGAATTTGCGGTGTTCAACAGATTGAGTTCTTCCGACAGGAATAAGTTTGATGGCTATGTTTACGGCACTATCAACAATAATATCCAATACGTCAGATTACCCGGTTTCAGCCTCTCGATGAATCTGGACGACCCGAAGTACAATCAATTAATCAATTTTATCGAAAACCCCAAGCCCAACCATAAAGGAATAATTTTCGACGTCCGGCACAATGGAGGTGGACTGGCCTCAGACTTACAGTTACTTGTAGGTACCTTCACAAAAGACAAAACATTGATAGGCCATGCTCGTCAAAAAGTGGGCAGTGGCAGATTTGATTACAGCCCATGGTTTCCGATAGAAATTAATCCGGGAAAAAAATTTAATCCATTGCCGGTTGTCATCTTGTGCGACAATATATCGATCAGTATGGCAGAAGCCTTCACTATGGCGATGGCAGTTCTCCCCCAGGTGACAACCGTAGGTACTACCACGTTTGGCGCACATGGACCGCTTTTATTCCAAAACACTACGACGATGATTACCGGAAGCCGGTCATTTTATCTTCCCAATGGCTGGAGAGTTCAGCTTGCCCTTGAGGTGTTTCGACCTATTATTGAAGGTAAGGTTTTGGAAGGAATAGGATATACCCCTGAAGTAATTCTTCCGCTGGATGTACAAGCGCTGGATAATAACGGAAGTGACAATCAACTGGATAAGGCGATTGATCTCTTAAAATAATATCCAGACAGGTCAACGAACCCCCTTGTCTCCAATCATGAGATTAATTTTTGTCTTTTATTATTTTAATTCATTTAGTCTAAAATATGATTATGTCTCATCATTTTCAATGTATTTACAATAAATCAATTACAAATTTTTATTATGTAATTGTATAATAATTCTATAGAATCAACACGAAAAATTAAATCGAATCCTAAATAAACTATTTGAATTACAAGCATTAAATCATAATTTTTATCAACTAAACATCTTGACTAACAAGAGATGTCATATAAACCCCTATACTGCCTCAATTCATAAATTCTATCCACTTTAAATATTATCTAAAGGTTATTACATACAACAGCTTCGGCAAATTCACTTACAAATATTTAAGCATTGATTCATCTGAAAAAGAATCCCGGAAAATTTGTTTGAACTGCCACTCAAAGATAAAATCCAAGTCCCAGCAAAATATTCACTTTTGTGTTTGAAAGTAGATTGAAAAAAAGTGATAGATTCAAACTCAATTTGCTAAAATTATGTGTAATTATATCCAATCTTTAAACCAGATATATAACCATCAATGGGTGATTGTGATTAGAAGAAGGGTATTAAACCGGTTTTAGTTGATATTGGCCATGTTTTTTTCTACAGCTCCAAAAATGTTATTTGCTCTTCTTCCTTAGGCCAAATCTGTTTAAAAAAGATAAATACCGTTGGCTTCCAAATGTCTTGGCTAATTAAAACTTACCTTCACAACGAAGCATCAGAATTCCTATACACATCCTCTAAATTGTGTGGATATCGACATCAATTGACATTTATACAATACTTGTATTATCACTTCTTAATCAATTTTGTATGTTCTTTTACATTGTAAAATTAAAATTGGATAATCAAAATACAATCCAATGTATTCTTTATTGAAAAATGAAGCTAATATTCAAATTATGTGCAATTAAGAGTTCAGAATATGATTTGTTGCCTAATTGGAACAATTTTAATGGTTAATTTGGTATGGAAATATACACATGTCGATATATCAATCAGGTTGTTGTTTCTAATGGTCAATTTCACTGCATCAGGAAAGTTTTTTATAAGCTATCAGACCGTCATATATTCAAGAAGCAACAGGAATAATTGATAAAAAATTTCTTTTGAAACCGATAAATCGTCATAATAAGGTTACTCTTTATTTTATCACATTTTTATAAATTTTGCCGTCTTTGATGATGAGCAAAAAGTTTTGATCGGGACTGGCTACCAATTCCAAAGACTTTATTGGGTCTCCATCAATTAAAATGACATCTGCCAGTGCGCCTTCCTTAATCACTCCCAACTCTCCTTTGTAGGGGCTTCTCAGGCCTGAGAGATTTAAGAGTTGAGCATTGTCGTGTGTGATCATTTTTAGAATTTCAGCCGAAGTAAACCATTTTTTCAAGTATAGAATAAATTCATTTTGTCGGGCATTTAAAGCAGGTTCGAAGAGAAAGTCTGTTCCCCAAGCTATTTTGATACCTAATTCCTTTGCCTTGGTCCATACATTTGGCTGGCCTTCGAGCACAGGTTTTCTCTTTTCCAATCGTGAGGGGGACATTGCTGGCGAATTTTCCGGCAAAACCTGCAGACTTAGCCAGACGTCGTTTTCTTTTACCAAAAGCAGTGTTTCTTCATCGAGCATTTGCCCGTGTTCGATACACTTGACGCCGGCTTCGATGGCTTTTTTGACCGCTCTCGGAGTGTATGCATGGACAGTGACATAGGTGCCCCAGTCTTGTGCAGCCTCTACAGCAGCTTTTAATTCTTCCAATGTATACTGTGTGACATCGATGGGGTCATATTCTGACGAAGTGCCCCCACCCGCCATTAGTTTTATAAGAGCAGCACCATTTCGTAGATTTTCTCTCACAGCGGTTAGTACTTCATCTTTGCCGTCGGCTATAAATGCAGCCCCGTACAGCTCAGCTCTAGATACCTGACCAAAAAACCTCCTGGGGCGTTCAGCTGGTGTACGAAAATCCCCATGCCCACCTGTCTGGCTGATTACTGCACCAGCCGGCCAGATTCGAGGTCCATTCATTTTTCCGGCGTCTATCATGGCCTTAAGAGGAAAAATCGGGCCTCCCACATCTCTGACCGTTGTAAAGCCGCGTAAGAGCATCTTTTCAGCATTTTCGGATGCTTTTCTTAGGATTCCTTCCTCTGACAAATCAGGGCTCAATAATTCCATCATGGTCATTGAGCCAAATACAAGATGAGCATGCATGTCAATAAGCCCTGGAATCAACGTCTTTCCCTTCCCATCGAATACCAAGGTGTTTTTTCTTGTCTGAATGGCTGTGGTGCTTATCTGCTTTATAATGTTGCCTTCTATCAAAACATGTACAGGTCTTGAAAGCTCCATTGATGTTCCATCAAAGATTCTTACATTTTTAATTAATATCTGGCTTCCCGTCTGTGCATGACCCATAAATGGTAATATGATCAATGCTATCAATAATTGAAGAATGTATCTTCTCAAAATGCGATCTGATATCATACCAAGGCTATATCTTATCCGTTGAAAAAAAGTCCTGCCATTCCATATGAAATCAGAGGAGACCCATAGTACTTTACAAATTCGTTTGATTTCTGACACAAAAGTATTATCTATTAAAACACTAATTTTAGAATGGGGTACATTTATTACGGTCAATTACCAATTGAATTATCATTCCAAGTAGGATTACATGCAATATGTGTTTGTTTTCATTCATACAACTTTTAGCGGGTGGTTATAACAATCTTTACATAGATTCTAATTAAAAAGGATGGTAAATGGCGTATATATTGAATATTATTTCATTTTGGTACATTTATAGTATTAATGCAAAACATTTACTCATTATTTTTTGTCTTGGGGCCACAACATTTAATTGCTTATATTCTGATTATTTTGCTTATCCATTGGTCTAAAGTATTTGGATTTTAAATCAGATCCGTATTGTGAGTCAATATTCGGGATTATGATAATTTTAAATAAGAATGCGCCTCTGACTTGTGTATTATGCATCTATTTTTAATACATGGGAATTATTTCTCGAAAATATTACAGATTAAGGATCAATACATGTGATTTAAAGACGACTATATCTATATTATCAATTTAGGTCTTTATTTCTTTATGTGTTTTATGCTTTGAGGCTAGTGCTTGATCCTATCCATATAGAGTAAAACTGAATTCCAATATTTGTAAAGTGCTGATTGCTTACAGTGGAGACAGTATGGATTTAAACAGTCCCTAATGTAGAGCGTTCTTGAGTGGAATCTGCTATTCTCTATTTGTTTTCTACAGGAATTTACACGGAATCGGATTGCTCTAATTCGATGTGCACAAAATAAAAAATCCCGCTTTTGAGGCGGGATTTTTGGTTGAGAACCGTTTATATTATTTGGCAAACTTTTGCATAAGCAACTCTGTGGTGGTAGATCCGGGTCTTTCAATCGGAAATCCAAGTACTCTGTCCCATACCAGGCTGGCCATTGTGCCGAGTGCCCGTGACACCCCAAAAAGAACGGTGTAAAAGTCATACTCCACCAAGCCGTAGTACATGAGCAATTGTCCGGAGTGTGCATCCACATTGGGCCAGGGGTTTTTTACTTTGCCTGTCGCTTCAAGAATATCAGGCACTACTTCGTAAATGCGAGAAATCAAAAGGAACATTGGATCGTGAGGCATATATTCCAATGCAAATTCACGTTGCGCTATGTATCTGGGGTCTGTCTTACGCAGCACTGCATGTCCAAATCCGGGTACAACTTTGCCTTCCGTGAGTGTTTTTTTCACATATTCAGCAATTTCCTCTTTCGAAGGTAAGCCACCGCCAAGCTCCTTTTTCATATCGAGGACCCACCTTATTACCTCCTGGTTGGCCAGTCCGTGCAGGGGGCCTGCCAAACCAGCCATTCCGGCAGCAAAGGCAAGGTATGGATCGCTTAATGCTGAGCCGACTAGTCGAATGGCATGAGCAGATACGTTACCTCCCTCGTGATCTGCGTGGATGGTAAGATACAGACGCATCAGTTCGTAAAATTCCGGATTGTCAAATCCGAGCATATGGGCAAAGTTGGCAGAATAGTCCAGACGTGGATCCGGTTCGATGTGGTCACCATTGCGATAGGTACGGCGATAGATGTATGCAGCTACACGGGGTAATCTGGCAATCAGATTCATTGCATCTTCGTACACAGGATCCCAGTAGTCTTTTTTACTGATTCCGTTTCTGTAAGCTTTTTGAAATTCTGACTCTGTGCGAAGGGCTGTGATTCCGGCTATAAACTGAGTCATCGGATGAGCATGCTGGGGCAGTGAATCGATGACTTTAAACACATGGGGAGGTACTTGTGCCCGGCGCACCCAGTTGTTGCTCATACGGCGTACTGCATCGTCATCCGGAAGTTCGTCCATGAGGAGAAGGTAAAACAGGCCCTCAGGAATCGGCTGCTTTCCCCCCGGATATTTGGGTAGTTTTTCCTGTAATTCGGGTATGCTGTAGCCTCTGAAGCGAATTCCCTCTTCGGGATCCAGTTTTGAGGTTTCGTAGATCAATCCGGTAATTCCCCGCATGCCCTGGTACACTTGGGCTATGGTATAATCTCCCAATTTCTGGTCGCCATACTGGGCTACGAAGTCTTTTACTTTTTTGTTGTACGGTTCAATTTTTCCCTTAAAATGCTCTTTTAATTTATCGGTAATCATTGGATTATATGGATTTAGGGGGTTATTTAAATTTAAAAATTCTTTTACCTGGATAGTAGGCTGTGTCTCCCAGATATTCTTCAATTCGGAGGAGTTGGTTGTATTTGGCGATCCTGTCGCTTCGAGATGCTGATCCTGTTTTAATCTGGCCTGTGTTGAGGGCTACAGAGAGATCAGCTATGGTAGCGTCTTCGGTCTCCCCGCTACGGTGGCTGATTACGCTGGTGTATCCGGCTCTATGTGCCATATCGACCGCTGCTATTGTTTCCGTGAGGGTTCCTATTTGATTTACCTTAATCAGAATTGAATTTCCAATGTTTTGTTCAATTCCTCGTGACAATCTTTTTACATTGGTTACAAAGAGGTCATCCCCTACCAGCTGAACTTTGTGACCCAACTCTTTGGTCAGCAACTGCCATCCATCCCAATCATCCTCAGCAAGGGCATCTTCCAGTGATATGATTGGGTATTTTTGGATCCAGTTTTTCCAATACTCCACCATTTCTGCAGAAGACATTTTCTGGCCGGAAGATTTTTTAAAGACATACAGACCGGACGACTCATCATACAATTCTGAAGCGGCAGCATCCATTGCGATGTAGATGTCTTCACCGGCACGGTATCCGGCGGCATCAATGGCTTGCAGCACAGTTTCTATAGCTTCTTCATTGCTTTGAATATTCGGTGCAAATCCTCCTTCATCGCCCACATTGGTAGAATATCCCTTCTTTTTGAGTACGGCTTTGAGGTTATGGAAAATTTCTACTCCCATTCGAAGCCCCTCAGAAAAGTTGGAGGCACCCACAGGCATAATCATAAATTCTTGAAAATCAATAGAATTATCCGCATGAGCTCCACCATTCAAGATATTCATCATCGGCACGGGTAAGGTTCGGGCTGAGACTCCTCCAATGTATTGATGAAGTGGCAATCCGGTAAATTCTGCTGCTGCTTTGGCTGTTGCCAATGAAACAGCCAATAAAGCATTTGCACCTAATTTGCTCTTATTTTCAGTACCATCGAGTTCGATCAATGCATGGTCGAGTGCTGTCTGGTCTAAGGCATCCATGCCAACGAGTGCTTCTGAGATTTTGTCTATATTTTCTACGGCTTTTGTCACGCCTTTACCCAGGTAGTATTTTTTGTCTCCATCGCGTAGCTCTACGGCTTCATGAATGCCCGTAGACGCACCTGAAGGGACTGCTGCTCTTCCCATTTCTCCGGATTGGAGCCAAACTTCGGCCTCTACCGTTGGATTGCCTCTGGAGTCGAGAATCTGACGCCCTGTGATTGCAGTGATAATGCTCATGATTTGTATTGTTTTAAAAGGTTTATAAATTCATCAAACAGATACCGGCTGTCGTGAGGGCCTGGTGCAGCTTCCGGGTGAAACTGAACTGAAAAAACGGGTTTGTCCTTAAGTCTGATTCCAGCCACAGTGTGATCATTTAAGTGCCGGTGAGTCAAAAGTATCGAGCAATCAGAGGTCAAAGACTGACTTTTAACAGCAAATCCGTGATTCTGTGATGTAATTTCACCTTTGGATGTATGGATGTTTTCAATTGGGTGATTTATTCCGCGATGGCCATGGTGCATCTTGAAGGTTTCAAGCCCATGAGCAAGTCCGATAATCTGATGACCCAGGCAGATCCCAAACACCGGTTTCCCAAGGGCAATGAGCTTTCTTGCTAAATCTGTAGCGCTCGGCATCGCAGCCGGGTCCCCCGGCCCGTTGGACAAGAGGTATCCGTCGCATGGCCAGGATGTAATTTCTTCAAAGGTAGTCTCTAGTGGAAATACTCTGACATAGACATCGCGCTCAGCCAAACAACGAAGTATATTTCGTTTGATACCCATATCCAGAGCAGCGACTTTATACCGGGACTGCGGGTTGCCATAGAAGTAGGGTTGCTCACAAGTCACTTTGGAAGAGAGCTCCAGACCTGCCATCGATGGCACCTCTTTGACTTTGTGCTTAAGATGGTCTACATCCTTTATTTGTGTGGTAATGATGGCATTCTGCGCTCCGTGGTCACGGATGTGTTGTACCAGTGCACGCGTATCTACCCCAGCAATTGCTACTGTATTTGATTTAGCCAAAAAATCCTTTAAATCACTGTCCTTGGCCTGCCTGGAGCCTTTTCGCGTGAAGTTTCTGCAGATTAGCCCGTTGATTTTCACGCCGTCAGATTCATTTTCTTCCTCTTTTACACCATAATTGCCAATATGGACACTTGCCATGACCATAATCTGACCGTAATAGGAGGGGTCGGTAAAAATTTCCTGGTAACCGGTCATTCCTGTATTAAAGCAAAGTTCTCCCTGAACTTCTCCTTCAATACCGATCGACTTTCCAAAAAAAATTGTACCATCCTGAAGTATAACTGCGGCCGTTGGTTGTATTGATTGGTTCATTTTTATGTAGTTGGACAAAGTTAATGGCAGATTTTATGTTTCAATTTTTTTTAAACATAAGTGGTTGGGGTTTCAGATTTATTTAATACTTCACATAAAAGTTCTGGTGGGTTATTTAAAAAATCATTCAGGCATGTATCAAGATCAGGAATACATGCAGCACCTAATCTGAACTACTTCACCAGACTTTTTCAGCATATATTCATGCTTCCGGTTATTACCTCAAGCGTTGCTGAGGGTAAAAAAAAAGGGTAAAGCCTGAGACCTTACCCTTTTGAAAGCATGTTATTCCGTCTTATTCTTTTCCAGGTTCTTCGGTTTCGGTCGTAGTGGTTGGAGCCGCCTCAGAGGTGTCTGCTGCGGTATTTTCTATCTGAGATTGAATTTCAGAGGATGCAGAAGTCTGATTGGACTCGGATGCAGATGCTTTAGCTTTGTTACCACCGCGACGACCTCTACGCGTCTTTTTGGCAGGTTTTTCATTGGTGTAGAGGGTATTGTAGTCTACCAATTCAATCATTGCCATATCAGAATTGTCACCAAGTCGATTGCCGAGTTTTATAATTCGGGTGTAACCTCCCGGACGGTCTGCTACTTTCACAGATATCTCTCTGAAGAGTTCTGTGACGGCATATTTGTTTTTTAGATAAGAAAAGACAATCCTTCTGTTGTGGGTATTGTCATTCTTAGACTTTGTTATTAAAGGTTCAACAAATTTTCTTAATTCGCGAGCCTTGGCGAGGGTTGTTGTAATTCGCTTGTGTAACACTAAAGAACTGGCCATATTAGAAAGCATACTTTTTCTATGACCGGTTTTTCTGCCAAGGTGATTTACTTTACGTCCGTGTCTCATTTTATTATTCCTTGTCTAATTTGTATTTAGAGAGGTCCATACCGAAGTACAGTCCTTTTGATTCAATCAATTCGTCGAGTTCTGTAAGGGATTTTTTGCCGAAATTTCTGAATTTCATCAGGTCTTGTTTTGTGTAGGTCACCAAATCTCCCAATGTTTCGACTTCGGCTGCTTTCAGACAGTTAAGTGCCCTGACAGAAAGGTCGAGATCTGTGAGTTTCGTCTTAAGGAGATTTCGCATGCGGATAATTTCTTCGTCAAAGGTATCCGGCTCCTCTACTTTCACAGGCTCTACGTTGACCAATTTGTCGGAGAAAAGCATAAAGTGCTCTATCAGGATCTTAGCGGCTTCTGTCAGCGCATCCTGTGGAGTGATACTTCCGTCGGTCACGATTTCAATTATCAACTTTTCATAGTCCGTCTTTTGCTCTACACGATAGTTTTCGATACTGTATTTTACATTTTTTATTGGCGTGTAGATGGTGTCCAGGAAGATAGTGCCAAGTGGAGCCGTACTCTTTTTATTTTCTTCGGCAGGAACATATCCCCTTCCCTTTTCAATGGAAAACTCCAGATTTAGCGTAACGGAAGGGTCCAGATTGCATATGACCAAATCCGGATTGAGAATTTTGAAAGCGGAAATAAATTTTCCGAGGTCACCAGCGGTGATTCGATTTTGTCCGCTAAAGGAGGCTTTCACCAGCTCGCTATCTTGGGAGGGTATTTGATTCTTAAGACGTACCTGCTTGAAATTTAAAACCATTTCAGTGACATCTTCCACGACACCTTTTATTGTGGAGAATTCATGCTCTACACCTTCGATACGTATAGATGCGATAGCGTATCCGTCCAATGAAGATAGGAGTACACGTCTTAAAGCGTTCCCCACGGTAAGACCATAGCCGGGTTCGAGAGGTCTGAATTCAAACTGACCTTCAAAATCGTTGCTATGGATTAAAATGACTTTATCAGGCTTTTGAAAATTTAAAATAGCCATAATTTAAGGTGTTTGAAATGATTATTTTGAATACAACTCGACGATTAGTTGCTCCTTGATGTTTTCTGGTATTTGTTCTCTCTGTGGCACGTTGAGCAGACGGCCAGACGCGGTGGCACTGTTCCACTCGAGCCAGTCCATTTTTGTGCCTTTGGTCAGATTGATTGCTTCAAGTGATTTTGACTTCTCCCGTACGGAGATGACATCTCCGGGTTTTAAATGATAAGAGGGGATGTTGATCACCTCACCGTTAACCTCAATATGGCGATGACTGACAAGTTGTCTGGCTGCTCTGCGTGTGGGCGCTATACCGAGGCGATACACGACATTGTCAAGGCGCGTTTCGCAAAGCTGAAGCAGGATTTCACCTGTAATACCTTTAGCCCTATTGGCTTTTTCAAAAAGGTTTCTGAACTGTTTTTCTAATATTCCGTAGGTGTATTTAGCTTTCTGCTTTTCAGAGAGCTGTACAGCATACTCGGATTTTTTACCTCTTTTGCGGGAAAAACCGTGTTGACCCGGAGGATAGTTTTTACGTTCCAAAGCTTTATCCGGTCCGAAGATCGGCTCACCGAACCTCCGGGCAATTTTGGACAATGGACCTCTATATCTAGCCATTTTGTAGTATTAATGATGAATTATGTAATTAAACTCTTCTCTTTTTGGGTGGACGACATCCATTGTGAGGAATGGGGGTAATGTCCACAATTTCAGACACTTCAATGCCTGTATTATGAATGGTCCTAATGGCAGATTCTCTACCTGCACCAGGGCCCTTAACATAGACTTTTACTTTTTTTAGGCCAGCTTCCAAAGCACTTTTAGCTGCATCCTCTGCGGCCATTTGGGCGGCATAGGGTGTATTTTTTTTAGACCCTCTGAAGCCCATTTTTCCGGCAGACGACCAACTGATGACCTGACCATTCAGATTGGTCAGCGATATGATAATGTTATTAAAAGTAGCGTTGATATGTGCCTCTCCGGCTGGTTCAACTTTTACAATGCGTTTTTTTACACTTTTTGTATTTTTAGCCATAACTGCTTAGATATTATTTAGTGGCTTTTTTCTTGTTGGCAACTGTTTTTCTCTTTCCTTTACGTGTGCGGGCATTGGTTTTGGTTCTTTGACCTCTTACTGGTAATCCATTACGGTGTCTGATTCCCCGGTAACAACCAATATCCATTAATCTCTTGATATTCAATTGAATTTCCGAACGAAGCTCTCCTTCCACCTTAAAATTCTCGGATATTGCCTTCCGAATTGCTTGAATTTGCTCATCGGTCCAGTTTTGAACCTTGGTATCATAGTTTACACCTGCCATATCAAGTATGGTACGTGCACGGCTTCTTCCTATACCGAAAATATAGGTCAGACCTATTTCTCCTCTTTTGTTTTTTGGTAAATCTATACCTGCTATTCTGGCCATAATTCAGATTATTACCCTTGTCGTTGTTTGTATTTAGGATTCTTTTTGTTGATGATGTAAAGCCTTCCTTTTCTTCGTACTATTTTGCACTCGGGGCTTCTTTTCTTAAGTGATGCTCTTACTTTCATGATTTTAATATCTATAAATGATTCTTGCTTTAGTTAAGTCATAGGGCGAAATTTCCATTTTCACCTTATCCCCCGGCAACAGCTTTATGTAGTTCATCCGCATTTTTCCGGAAATATGAGCTGTTACGATGTGTCCGTTTTCCAATTCTACGCGAAATATCGCGTTAGAAAGGGCTTCTATGATTGTTCCGTCTTGCTCGATCAGAGATTGTTTTGCCATCTTACTCTCTAAGAATTATTGTTCTACTGATATAGATGATCTACCTCTAATCCTGCCACTCTGGATCAACCCGTCGTAGTGTCGTGCGAGCAAGTAACTCTCAATCTGCTGAAGCGTATCAATCACTACCCCTACCATGATAAGTAAAGACGTACCACCATAGAAGTAGGCAAATTGAGTAGTTACGCCGGCTTGCATGGCAAAGGCTGGAAGTATCGCAATCAATGCGAGGAAAATGGATCCCGGCAGGGTGATTCTCGACAGAATAAGATCGATGTATTCTGCTGTTGGTTTACCAGGTTTTATACCGGGGATAAAGCCTCCATTTCTCTTGAGATCATCCGCCATCTGATTGGTATTAATCTGAATGGCTGTATAAAAATATGTAAACAATATTATCAATATTGCAAACAGGAAGTTATACCAAAATCCACTTATGTTTCCGAAGAGGGAGACAATCCATCCAAGATTTTCGGTACTACCAGCGTATGTAAGTACTGTGATGGGTATAAACATAATTGCTTGAGCAAAGATGATGGGCATTACTCCGGCGGCATTTACCTTCAATGGTATGTAGCTTCTGGATAATTGAGTATCTGCCAATCGGCCGCCGGCGACTCTCTTGGCATACTGAACGGGAATTTTTCTGGTTGCAGATATCAGGGCTACAGAAAGTAGAATCACAATAAACAGTGCTGCAATTTCAACAAGGAAAATCGGTAAACCACCTGTTTGATTTTCAATTTTGGAAACAAGCTCTTGTAAAAATGCCTGAGGCAGTGTAGCAATGATACCTATCATGATAAGCAGAGAAATACCATTACCTATCCCCTTGTCAGTGATGCGCTCTCCCAACCACATTGCGAAGATGGTACCTGTGATGAGCACCAGAATTCCTAAAAACCAAAATGTTGAAGGGTTAATGGTAATCTGTGCTTGTTGTGCGATCAGATTGGCCAAATATCCAGGGGCCTGAGCAAGCGTTATAAAAATCGTTAATATCCGAGTATAATTGTTTTTCTTCCGTCTGCCGCTTTCTCCCTCTTTATCGAGTTTTTGAATACTAGGAACGGCTATACCAAGCAATTGAATAACGATACTTGCAGAGATGTAGGGCATAATACCCAGTGCCATGATGCTCGCATTAGCAAAGGCTCCACCTGTAAATGCATTTAATATCCCGAGCAGATTATTGTCATCTGTCTGCTGTTGAAGTGCTGATAAACTATCCGGGTTTATACCCGGAAGGACTACATTAGATCCTAATCTATAAACAAACAGAAGACCTAAAGTCAGAAGAATTTTTGACTTCAGTTCCTCTATTTTCCAAATGTTTTTCAGTACTTCAATAAATTTTTTCATCACAATCTGATTAAATGGTCACTACCGAACCTCCTGCTTTCTGAATTGCTTCTATCGCTGAACCCGAAAATTTATGTGCCACAACTTCAATTTTTGCTTTGAGCTCTCCTCTTCCAAGAATTTTTATCAGATCGTGTTTATTCGCAAAACCATTTTTTACCAAGTCATCCGGAGCGATTCTATCGGATACTTTATTTCGATCTACAAGTGTTTGAAGCACATCAAGGTTAATTGCTCGGTATTCGACGCGATTAATGTTTTTAAATCCAAATTTCGGTATTCTTCTTTGCAAAGGCATCTGTCCGCCTTCGAAACCTCTTTTTATGCGGTAACCTGAGTGTTGCTTATCACCCTTGTGACCACGGGTAGAGGTACCTCCGTGGCCAGAACCTTCTCCGCGTCCGATTCGTTTGGTGCGGTGTGTTGACCCTTCAGCAGGTTTTAGATTTTCAATTTTCATTTTTATATTTTTTCAATTTTAACCAAGTGCTTTACACGCTCAATGATTCCTGCAATTTGTGGAGTGAGATTCAATTCATTGCTTGAATTGATTTTATTCAATCCCAAAGCTTTCATATTGAGCTTTTGAATTTTTGAAGCTTTTATTGTACTTCTTACCTTAGTGATTCTTACCCTTTCCACGATTGCATAGATTTTATTTGTTAAACATTTGATCGAGAGAGATCCCCCGGTCTTTAGCTACTGTATATGCATCTCGCATTAAGGTGAGGGCTCTAAATGTTGCCTTAACTACATTGTGAGGATTAGAACTCCCCTTTGATTTTGCCAACACATCGTGAATTCCAAAAGACTCAAGAACAGCACGCATGGCACCACCAGCAATTACGCCAGTTCCGTGGCTGGCTGGTCGCAAAAACACACGTGAACCGCCGTATTTTGCTTCTTGCTCATGAGGAACCGTGTGATTCACAATTGGTATTTTAACCAAATTCTTTTTGGCATCTTCCACGCCTTTTGCGATCGCCTCAGAGACATCATTGCTTTTGCCAAGGCCGTAACCCGCCACTCCATTTTCATTGCCAACCACTACAATGGCTGAAAAGCGGAAATGTCGGCCACCTTTGGTCACTTTCGTTACGCGATTTACGGCTACGAGACGGTCAACCAATTCAAGACCACTCGGCTTAACTCTTTGTATAAAATTTTTTTGATTCATCGTTTAAAATTTTAATCCACCTTCACGTGCACCTTCTGCGAGAGATTTAACCCTTCCATGATAAAGATTGCCACCTCTGTCAAATGCACACGTTTGAATACCTTTTTCTAGGGCGCGTGCAGCTATGGCTTTTCCGACTTCTCTGGCAGCATCTATCTTATTCAGGCCGGCTATTTTCTCTTTAATGTCTTTTTGTAGCGTTGATGCAGATACGATGGTTGTACCATTTTCATCGTTGATGAGTTGGGCATAAATTTCTTTGTTGCTTCGAAACACAGAAAGCCTTGGCTTTTCTGCGGTTCCAAACAAAACCTTGCGTATCCTTTTGCGTATTCTCGCTTTTCGTTCTATTTTACTTAAGGCCATGGCTTATTTTTTACCTTTACTTGCAGTTTTACCAGCTTTTCTTCTAATAACCTCGCCAACAAATCGTACTCCTTTTCCTTTGTAAGGTTCAGGGCGACGAAGAGAGCGAATTTTGGCACATACCATTCCTAATAGCTGCTTATCGTATGAATGGAGTTTGATGATGGGGTTTTTACCTTTTTCGTTTATGGTTTCAACTTTTACTTCTTTTGGTATCTCAAAAACGATATTATGAGAATATCCCAAAGAAAGATCAAGCACTTGTCCGGTAGCGTTAGCTCTGTATCCAACACCGACTAGTTCGAGTTGTCTTTCGTATCCCTGGGTAACCCCTGTGACCATGTTAAAAAGCAAAGCTCTGTACAATCCATGTAAAGCACGAACTGCTTTGTCTTCTGAGGATCGGGCCAGCGTTATGGTATTACCTTCTTTCTTTATTTCAATCAAAGGATTATACTTTGTTGTAAGTGTTCCCAGCTTACCTTTTACTGTAATTTCATCCTGACCGATGTTTACCTCGGTACCGGCAGGTATAGTGATGGGAAGTTTACCTATTCTTGACATGACTGTGTTTCAATTAATATACGTAACAAATCACTTCACCTCCTGTATTCTCTTTTCGGGCTTGCTTGTCCGTCATCACACCTTTATTGGTAGATATGATGGCTACCCCAAGTGAATTCAATACACGGGGGAGTTCGCTTACACCTTTATAAATTCTTAGACCAGGTGTACTTACCCTTTGGATGCTTCTAATGGCAGGAATGCGGGTTACGGCATCATATTTTAGGGCTAATTTTAATATCTCTGGACCTTTATCAGGTTTTACTGTTTTATAGCTGTAGATGTATCCGTTTTCTTTCAAAATTTTGGCAATCTCTAACTTCATTTTAGAAGAGGGGACTTCCACAACTTTGTGGCCTGCCGTCACGGCATTTCGAATTCTTGTTAGAAAATCAGCAATAGGATCGCTGTACATATGGTTAAACTTTTTTAGTTAAACTAATTACCAACTTGCCTTTTTTACACCAGGTATCAGACCGTTATTGGCCATCTCTCGAAATAAAACACGCGAAATACCGAATTGACGCATGTATCCTCTTGGCCTACCTGTGAGTTTGCAACGATTGTGCAAACGCACGGGGGATGCATTCTTTGGAAGTTTCTGAAGGCCTTCATAGTCGCCTGCCTTCTTTAGGGCTTCTCTTTTAGAGGCATACTTGGCTACAAGCTTCGCGCGCTTTCTTTCGCGCGCTTTCATTGATTCTTTTGCCATTAGATTATTTTTTAAATGGTAAACCGAAGAGTGTTAGAAGTGATTTTGCTTCTTTGTCTGTCTTTGCAGAGGTCACGATTGTAATATCCATACCCCAGATTTGATTTACTTTGTCTATATCAATTTCAGGGAAGATGATCTGTTCGGTTATTCCCATGTTATAATTTCCTCTTCCATCAAATCCATTTGCTTTTACACCGTTAAAGTCGCGTATTCTTGGAAGAGCTGATACCATCAAGCGCTCTAAAAATTCATACATTTGATCTCCTCGAAGGGTTACTTTGACCCCAACAGGCATTCCTTTTCTGAGCTTAAAATTTGCTATATCTTTTTTGGAACGTGTGGGTACAGCCTTCTGACCGGCGATACGACTCAATTCATCCACAGCATATTCGATCAGTTTTTTATCTGCCGTAGCTTTCCCTAAACCTTGACTTATAACAATTTTCTCAATTCGTGGCACCTGCATAACACTGGTGTAAGAATATTCTTCCATAAGTGCAGGTACCACTTTTTCTTTATATAGTTTTTTTAACGTGGGTACGTATTTGGCTTCCATGGTCAGATTATTTCGTTTGATTTTTTGGAGACTCTAATCGGGTTACCTTTTTCGTCTCTTTTTCTAGAAATGCGGGTCGGTGTTCCTGTTTTAGGATCTATTAACATCAGGTTTGAAATATGGATTGGCGCCTCCATTTCAACGATTTTACCTTGTGGATTTTGGGCAGAAGGCTTGATGTGCTTTTTGACAATATTTACACCCTTTACTACGGCGCGATATTTATCGCGAATGATGCGCAAAACTTCTCCTTCTGAACCTTTATCATCGCCGGCAATTACCTTAACCTTATCACCTTTTTTTATGTGAATCTTTGTCATTTCGATATCAATTTAAAGCACTTCAGGTGCGAGTGAAACAATCTTCATAAATTGCTTATCGCGCAACTCGCGAGCTACCGGGCCGAATACCCGGGTACCTCTCATTTCGCCTGCGGCATTGAGGAGAACACATGCATTATCATCAAACCGTATATATGAGCCATCTGGTCTTCTGACTTCTTTTTTGGTTCGGACAACAACAGCTGTCGCAACTTGCCCTTTCTTTACGTTACCTGATGGAGAGGCATCTTTGACTGTAACCACAATTTTATCTCCTACGGATGCATATCGTCTTGCGGTACCACCGATTACACGTATCACCAGTACTTCCTTTGCTCCGGTATTGTCTGCTACTGTTAGTCTCGATTCTTGTTGTACCATTTTACTTCGCTCTTTCGATGATTTCTACTAATCTCCACCTTTTGGTCTTACTCAAAGGACGTGTTTCCATGATGCGAACAACATCACCCACCTGACATTCATTTTTTTCGTCATGCGCGTGGAATTTTTTGGTGGTCTTCATAAACTTTCCATACTTAGAGTGCTTAACCTTCCGCTCAACAGATACAGCAATGGTTTTATCCATCGCTGCGGAGGTAACCACTCCCACGCGCTCCTTTCTAAAATTTCTTTGTGTAGCTAAAGCTTCCATATATTTATTTTTTAGGCTACTTGATTGTTTCGTTTTGATATTTCTGTGAGCATTCTAGCAATGCTTCTTCTTTTGTTGCGAATCTCAGACGGGTTTTCCAATGGCGTGATAGCATGTGTTGATTTCAGCTTTTCTAAGGATCTTTGGTATTCATACACCTGTTCTTTCAACTCTTCGGTGGTCATTTGAGATATGACTGACTGTTTCATGTCTGAGAATATTATTGAAGTTGTAAATCTCTTCGAATGACAAAAGATGTCTTAACGGGCAATTTCTGGGCGGCAAGCCTTAATGCTTCTTTTGCGATCTCAAAGGGCACACCGTCGATTTCAAACATGATGCGTCCCGGCTTTACCACAGCTGCCCAATATTCTACATTACCTTTACCCTTTCCCATGCGCACTTCCAATGGCTTCTTTGTAATTGGCTTATCAGGAAAAATTCGAATCCACAACTGTCCCTCGCGTTTCATATACCGGGTGGCGGCAATACGGGCTGCCTCAATCTGACGTGCCGTAACCCAAGCCGAGTCAAGAGACTTGATTCCATAACTTCCAAAAGATATGGTGGCTCCTCTTTGGGCCACACCTTTCATTCTTCCTTTGAACTGTTTTCTGTATTTGGTCTTCTTAGGCTGTAACATTTTTAAAAGCTTTTAAACTTTTGACTTTTTCTTTGCTCTGGAAGGCTTAGCAGGCGCCTGAGGCTTATCACCCCCTTTAGATTTCTTGCTCGTTACACCGAGGAAATTAGAAAGGTCGCGTTTTCCATATACTTCTCCTTTCATAATGTAGACCTTGATACCAATCAAACCATAGGTGGTTAGTGCCTCACCAATTGAGTAATCGATATCGGCTCTGAAAGTGTGTAACGGAATTCGACCATCTTTGTAAGTTTCACTTCGAGCCATCTCTGCACCATTGAGCCGTCCGCTGATTTGAATTTTAATACCCTCGGCACCCATACGCATTGAGGAAGCGATAGCCATTTTTACAGCCCGCTTGTAGCTCACTCTTCCCTCAATTTGGCGAGCAATGCTATCGGCTACAAGCTTGGCGTCGAGTTCAGGGCGTTTGATTTCAAAAATGTTAATTTGAATATCTTTATCAGTTAGTTTTTTTAATTCTTCCCTGAGTTTATCGACTTCCTGACCATTCTTTCCAATGATTATGCCTGGTTTTGCAGTTGTAATGGTGACTGTAATCACCTTTAATGTACGCTCAATCACAATTCTCGATATGTTGGCACGACTAAGCCGAGCATATAGATATTTTCTGATTTGATAATCTTCAGCAATCTTATCACCATACTCTTTACCACCATACCAGGCTGATTCCCAACCCCTGATATATCCTAATCGGTTGCCTATTGGATTCGTTTTTTGACCCATTGTTTATGAATTTGAAGGTATTGACAGGGTTCCTAATTCAATGTAAACGTGATTTGAACGTTTTCTAATACGATGTGCACGACCCTGGGGTGCAGGCTGAATTCTCTTCAAGGTAGGTCCACATCCAACCATGATTTTGCTGACTACCAAACCCGCTTCGTCAAGGTTAGCACCTTCATTTTTTTGTTGCCAAGAATTTATGGCATTTAACAATGCTTTCTCAAGATCACGGGCTGCGTGCTTACCGGTATTTCTAAGTATAAAGAGTGCTTTCTCAACCCTTTGCCCCCTAATGATGTCAGCCACAAGCCGCATTTTTCTTGGAGATGTTGGGCAGTTTCTCAGAGTTGCGGTGGCTTTATCAGCCCTCTGTTGTTTTCTTGCTTCAGCACTTTGTCTTTTTCTGACTCCCATGACAATTAATCTTATTTCTTACCTTTATCTTTTCTGTTTCCAGCATGGCCTCTGAAAGATCTGGTAGGAGCAAATTCTCCAAGCTTATGACCTACCATGTTGTCGGTGACATATACGGGAATGAATGCTTTTCCATTGTGAACGGCTATTGTTTGTCCTATGAAATCAGGTGAAATCATAGAAGCTCTAGACCATGTCTTTATTACGGTTTTTTTACCGGAAGAAAGATTGTCTTGTATTCTCTTTTCGAGTTTATAATGAATGTAAGGTCCCTTTTTTAATGAACGAGCCATTGAAATTATTTTTTACGACGTTCAATGATGAATGAATTTGAATATTTGTTGCGCTTTCTGGTCTTGTATCCTTTGGCAGGTATCCCTTTCCTTGAGCGAGGATGACCACCAGAAGCGCGGCCCTCTCCACCACCCATTGGGTGATCCACTGGATTCATTGCCACACCCCTTGTGCGAGGTCTGATTCCCAACCAACGACTTCTTCCGGCTTTTCCGCTTACGACAAGTGAATGATCACTGTTGGAAACAGATCCAATCATTGCCTTGCACGCAACAAGAACTTGTCTCGTTTCCCCACTGGGCAACTTGACAACGGCATAT
This sequence comes from Thermaurantimonas sp., assembly GCA_046295455.1. GTDB lineage: Bacteria > Bacteroidota > Bacteroidia > Flavobacteriales > Schleiferiaceae > Thermaurantimonas. The sequence continues at coordinate 287,672 of JBKBNI010000001.1, forward strand.
TTGCCATCGCGGGCAAGCAACTGTGCAAAGGATCCGGCAGAGCGGGTCATTTTGGCGCCTTGACCCGGCTTAAGCTCAATACAACTGACAATTGTACCCAATGGTATATCGGAAAGATATAAAGCATTCCCCAAATCAGGAGAGGCTCCCTTTCCACTCATTACAGTCATTCCTACAGTTAATCCACTTGGGGCGATTATATACCTTTTTTCACCGTCTGCATAATGAAGAAGGGCTATAAAGGCACTCCTATTTGGGTCATATTCAATGGTTGCCACTTTGGCTGGTATTCCATCTTTATCCCTCCTAAAGTCAATAATACGGTATTTTTGCTTGTGTCCACCGCCATGATACCGCATGGTCATTTTACCGGTATTATTACGACCTCCGGTTTTCTTTTTTGGGACCAAAAGCGATTTTTCAGGTTCTGATGATGTAATTGAATCAAAACCATTAATCACTCTAAAGCGAGTACCTGGTGTGACCGGTTTTAACTTTCTAAGCGCCATTTTTAAATATTTTCGTATATATTGATGACCTCGCCACTTCTTACCTGAACATATGCCTTTTTGAATTTCGGCTTTCTGCCCTCTATCATACCGGCCTTAGTATACTTTACAACCCTTTTAGCCGGCATGATAGCTGTGTTTACGCTCTCCACATTAACACCATAGGCTTCTTCAACAGCTTTTTTTATTTGAACCTTGTTAGCATCTGTCTGCACACGAAAACAATAGACTCCAGATTTCTCGGAGAGGCTGTTTGCTTTTTCGGTGATGATAGGTTTTACTAGAATGTTCATGTCTATTTGGTTAATGTGTCTTGAATTTTTCCCAAAGCACTTTCCGAGACGACCAGCACATTCGCATTCAAGATCTGGTAAGTGTTTAATTCAGAGGCAGTTATAACAGATGTGCGCTCCAAATTTCGGGACGACAAATATACGTTGTTATCCTTATCGCTGATAATTACAAGTGATTTTTTTTCAGCTACTTGCAGGTTTTTTAAAATATTAAGAAATTCTTTTGTTTTTGGCTTGCTGAAAGTAAAGTCCTCTATCACTGTAATACAATTTTCAGCTGCTTTGGCGGACAGGGCTGAACGTCTTGCCAAACGAATGGTCTTTATGTTAAGACGGATGTTATAGTCATGTGGTCTAGGACCAAAGACGGTACCACCACCTCTATGTAATGGGCTCTTTAATGACCCGTGGCGTGCACCTCCTGTACCTTTCTGGCGATGGTGCTTCTTGGTGGTACGCGCTATTTCTGCCCGTTCCTTAGTTTTGTGTGTTCCTTGTCGTTGATGGGCAAGAAATCTTTTAACGTCGAGATACAAAGACTGGGTATTTGGCTGTATGCCAAATACGCTTTCATCTAAAGTCACTTTGCGACCTGTATCTTTACCTTCAATGGTTAATACTGATAGTTCCATTACTTCTCAATAATTAAGAATGAATTCTTGTGTCCTGGTACAGCGCCTTTAATCAATAGGAGGTTTTTGTCGGCATCGACTTTTACCACTTTGAGATTTTGAACGGTTACGCGCTTTCCTCCTGTTCGTCCGGCCATGCGTAAACCTTTCATGACACGTCCCGGATAGGAGCCAGGACCGATCGAACCCGGATGGCGAGCTCTGTTGTGTTGGCCATGTGTAGTTTCCCCTACACCGCCAAACCCATGGCGCTTTACTACACCTTGAAAACCTTTACCTTTGGATATACCGGCTACATCTACTACATCACCTTCTTTAAAAATTTCAACATTTACCACTTGCCCGATCTCAAATGAATTTCCATTCATTTCAAATTCTGCAAGTTTTTGTTTCGGTGTTGTTTTTGCCTTTTCGAAATGTCCCTGGAGAGGTTGATTAGTGCTCTTGGGCTTCTTCTCGCCAAATGCGAGCTGAACAGCCTCATAACCATCAACGTCCTTTGTTTTAACTTGTGTGACGACACAAGGACCTGCTTCTATCACGGTGCAGGGAATTATTTTTCCGTCTGCACCAAATATGCTGGTCATTCCGACTTTGCGTCCAATTATTCCGGGCATGATACGTAAGGGATAATTATACTTTTATTTCTACCTCGACACCGCTTGGAAGCTCAAGTTTCATTAGCGCATCAATGGTTTTCGCCGACGAGCTATAGATGTCAAGCAGTCTTTTAAACGAACTCAATTCAAATTGCTCTCTGCTCTTTTTATTTACGTGAGGTGAGCGGAGTACAGTGTATATGCGCTTGTCTGTGGGCAGCGGAATGGGTCCGTTTACAACGGCACCTGTACTCTTCACGGTTTTAACGATCTTCTCTGCTGATTTATCTACCAGGTTGTGATCGTAGCTTTTTAGTTTAATTCGAATTCTTTGGCTCATATTAGAGTTAAAATTATACAGTCTGTCCTTTTACTTTAGCTATTACTTCATCAGCAATATTTTTTGGAGTTTCAGCATAATGGCTAAACTCCATAGATGATGTAGCGCGACCGGACGAAAGTGTCCGAAGTGTAGTAACATATCCGAACATCTCCGACAGAGGCACGAGTGCCTTGATAACTTTAGAGCCTGCTCTGTCGTCCATCGAAACCACCTGACCTCTGCGACGGTTGAGGTCGCCTACGATATCTCCCATATTTTCTTCTGGCGTTACCACTTCCAATTTCATAATCGGCTCAAGAATCACTGGGTTAGCTTTTCTAGCAGCTTCTTTAAAGCCAAGCTTTGCAGCTAATTCAAAAGAAAGTGAATCAGAGTCAACAGGGTGATATGATCCGTCGAGAAGGGTTACTTTCATAGATTCAATTTCATAGCCTGCTAAAGGCCCGTTTTTCATTGCCTCTCTAAAACCCTTTTCGACCGAGGGAATGTATTCTTTAGGCACATTACCACCTTTTACCTCATTAACAAATTCAAGGCCTGACTTACCTTCATCGGCGGGAGAAATCCTGAATATAATATCGGCAAACTTACCTCTACCACCAGTCTGCTTCTTATATAATTCGCGGTGTTCAACGGTGGACGTAAGTGCCTCTTTGTATTCAACCTGGGGCTGTCCCACATTCACCTCTACTTTAAATTCTCGCTTGAGACGATCTACAATAATTTCTAGGTGTAATTCACCCATACCACTGATGATGGTCTGCCCGCTTGCTTCATCGGTTTTTACCTGGAAAGTGGGATCTTCTTCCGCAAGTTTGGCCAATGACATACCAAGCTTATCCACATCCGCTTTTGTTTTTGGCTCTACGGCGATACCGATTACCGGCTCTGGAAACACCATACTCTCAAGAACAATTGGATGCTTTTCGTCGCAAAGGGTATCTCCTGTCTTGATATCTTTAAATCCGACTCCGGCACCAATGTCACCCGCTTCAATAAAATCGATGGGATTTTGCTTATTTGCATGCATTTGGTACACACGAGATATTCTTTCTTTATTTCCGGTGCGGGTATTAAGCACGTAAGAGCCGGAATCTAATTTTCCGGAATACACCCTGAAAAATGCGAGACGACCTACATATGGGTCGGTAGCAATTTTAAATGCAAGTGCTGCAAAAGGCTCTGTCGGAAGGGGCTTTCTGCTAATTTCTAATCCAGTGTTTGGATCTGTGCCCTTTATGGCCTCCTTGTCGAGAGGAGAGGGAAGATACTGGCACACAGCATCCAGAAGAAACTGAACTCCTTTGTTTTTAAATGCGCTTCCACATAGCATGGGGACGATTCGCATTTCTATGGTAGCTTTACGCAAAGCTGCATTGATCTCATCTTCGGTAATCGAATCCGGGTCTTCAAAAAACTTTTCCATGATTCTGTCATCTACCTCTGCCACAGCTTCGATAAGCTCAGCCCGATATTGTTCGACCTCATCCTTCATATCATCAGGAATCGGAACTACGTCAAAAGTTGCGCCTTGGGTATCGTCATGCCATACAATTGCACGCATTTTCACTAAGTCCACAATTCCTTTAAAGGTTTCTTCAGCCCCGATAGGCAGCACAATGGGCACAGCCTTGGATTTAAGCATTTCGCGCACCTGGCGACATACAGCAAGAAAATCCGCGCCCTGACGATCCATTTTGTTCACAAAGCCCATTCTTGGTACTTTGTAATTGTCGGCCAGGCGCCAGTTTGTCTCTGACTGCGGCTCGACGCCATCAACAGCAGAAAACAAGAATACAAGACCGTCTAACACTCTGAGAGAGCGGTTGACCTCAACGGTGAAATCAACGTGCCCCGGAGTATCAATTATGTTGAAGTGATATTCTTTAGATTCGGGTATATTTTTGCCCTGTTCAGTAGGAAAATTCCAGCGACAGGTGGTAGCGGCAGACGTGATGGTAATACCTCTCTCCTGCTCCTGGGCCATCCAGTCCATTGTGGCAGCTCCATCATGCACTTCACCGATTTTATGGGTTTTGCCGGTGTAGTACAGAATGCGCTCTGTGGTAGTGGTCTTACCTGCATCAATGTGGGCAGCAATGCCAATATTGCGGGTATAATTTAAGTCTCTTGTCATATATTAAACTTTAAAATGAGCAAATGCTTTGTTGGCCTCGGCCATTTTGTGCGTGTCTACTCTCTTCTTTACAGCTGCGCCTTCTTCCTTTGCTGCTGCAAGTATTTCGTTAGCAAGCCTCATCGCCATTGTTTTCTCATTTCTCTTCCTGGAATAGAGGATAAGCCACTTGATCGCCAAAGAGATTTTTCTGTCCGGACGTATTGGAACAGGAATCTGAAAGTTTGCACCACCCACTCTTCTGCTTCTGACCTCTACGTGTGGCATGACATTGGTCAACGCTTGCTTCCACACTTCAATCCCATTGGGCTTTTCAGATTTGCGCTGAACTATGTCGATGGCTTCATAAAAGATCTTGAATGCTTTTTCTTTTTTGCCCTCGTGCATTAGATTATTTACAAATCTTGTAACCAATTGGTCTCCATATATTGGATCAGGAAGTAAAATTCTTTTTTTAGCTCTACCTTTTCTCATTCTTGTATGCTATGTTTATTTTTTACCTTTTCCTTTGGTTGTCGGAGCAGCTGCTGCGCCTTTTTTGGGACGTTTAGCTCCATATTTACTTCTTCTTTGCCTGCGGCCTTCTACTCCAGCAGTATCTAATGCACCACGCACTATATGATACCTTACACCGGGCAGATCTTTTACCCGGCCACCTCTTACCAGCACGATGGAGTGTTCCTGAAGATTATGACCTTCACCTGGGATATATGCGTTTACCTCATTTCCATTGGTGAGCCTTACGCGGGCAACCTTCCTCATTGCTGAGTTTGGTTTCTTTGGGGTAGTGGTATACACACGTGTACATACCCCTCTTCTCTGTGGACAAGCTGTCAAAGCAATCGACTTGCTTTTCTTATTAATCTTGGTTCTTCCTTTTCTAACCAGTTGTTGGATAGTTGGCATATGGTTGCAAAAAATAAATTTCTTGTTTTACAATAAAATATACCCCTAATATTTGGGGCTGCAAATGTACATAAATTTTTTTGCTGACAAATAGATGCTTACCCTTTTTTTATCCCCCGGTTTTTCGCCAGCCGCCTACGTGTTGTTTTACGGCTCTTAAAGCGCCTTTTTTACCTTATATTGGAAAGAAATGATTTGTTTTTTATATCTTCATTAACACCTTGCTTACCAAAAGATGCTCACAATTTCATCTTGAATTGATTTGTTTACGGCTATAGCCATAGCTACGGAAATTACCAAACCAATGAGCGCAAAAAAGACATCTCTTCCGATCAATTTTAGAACCAAAGGAAGTTTTTTCTGCTTGATAGAGGTGTACTTTGGTGAGATATTCATAGAGATCTCTCTGCCAGCAAGTAACCCGAGAAATACCCATGTAGTACTCATAGGTATATTACTTAAATTCTGAAAAAACAATAAGATCAGTGCATAAATAAAGTCAATAACAGTCGCACCTCTTACATCTTTAACGGCAGATTTTTCATTAATAATATTCTGAATTCGACCGCCTCTGAAGTACAACAACAATCCTATTCCGAAGAAAATATAACCTACAAATGCTATAAACTCAAACAGAGACAAACTCCTTGGAAGAAATACAGCAATATTTGCAGCATCCTGCATCAACCAGACAGACCACAAAGTGCCTGATGTAATCCATTGAATCGCAGTCCAAATCAACTTTGGCTTCCCTTTATTAAGATTATTTATAGGTGCTGCAAAAGCAAACCATACAATAAGTGAAACCACGAAGGCTATGATATATCCTGAAAGGCTCTTCTGCATCACACCCAAAATGCCTGCACTTGAGGCGGAAAAAGTACTTAATAGCAGAAATGTCGTGGATACCGGCATTCTTAGTCTTGTAAGGATCAAAAGGACTAATGGCGCGGCTAATTGCAGAAAAGTGAAGGATTCGGGGGCTTTATCGAATCCTTTGGACTGCAAACGTTGAAAAGAGACATCACCTCCATTGACAATCCAACCAAATGTCATGGTGCCCAGAAAAATTCCGCCGATAAACAGCCATAGAATCCACCATTTTTTATCTGAGTTAGATGACAAAAATGTTCCGATGGTCTGAATAGAGTCGTTGGCTATTGCACTGTAGCCCGCATAGGCAAAACCAAGCCACATAGCTATCTTTGGATAAGGGTAAAAAATCCCTGTAATAATAAAAAAGATGATAATTGATTGTAAAAACGATCTTTCTTTCCAGAGGAAAAGTCGTAAAATTCTGTAGCGTCGTCCTATTAATATAGAACTGAAATCCAGATTAAACAGATCAAATTTCAAATCAGCCTTTTTCGACCCGCTTGGTCTGGACTTTTTAGACTTGCCATTCGGCATAAAACAAAATTTCTATGGGGCGAATTTATTTTCGATATAGTTTCTTGAATGTTAAGTTTTATTCTACCAATTGCCAATCCGATTCTATGGCTAAGAATAAAATTCCTACAACTATCAAAACTTTAAACACATGGTGACAAAAAGTAATGTAACTGCTGACTTTTGGCCGGAAGCTCAATGCATACATCCCAAAAAGCACCGTACTTACTGCAATGCAATAGACAAATACACTTTGTAATTTGCCATAAAGCAGAATTGCAAAAGCAAGAAAGAGAATCGCATCTGCCGCCATGATCCACCTTAGAAATACAAATGCATTAAGTTTACCGAGTAGTACAGGCAATGTGCGGTACCCGGCAATCAGGTCACCGCGATGCGACTCAAGGTCTTTTATCAACTCGCGTACATACAGCAGGCTCCAAATGAGAAGCGTGTAAAAGAGTACGTATTCGTTGTGAAGATTGTAATAGATAAAAACTGAAAAAAAGGGATATACTGCTAAGGAACTGGCCATAAGATTTCCTGCAATTGATTTTTTTTTTGCTTTATGAGAATAAAACCAGAGCAATAAGACGAAAACAAAATAATACAGAAAAGCCCTAAACGATACTACCACAGACAATCCCAAAGCAATAAAATTTAAAAGGATATATAATCGAACCAACAAATCATTGTTGACATACGCCTCGAAAAGCGTCCGGTTTGGTCGGTTTATAAAGTCCTTCTCCCGGTCATAAAAATTATTGATAAGATATCCTCCTGAGACTGCCAAAATTCCGCATATGATGATTATATGCATCACCCAGTCCCGGATGACTTCTCTCCAAGAGTCCGGTTCGTTTAAGACAAAAAAGACGGCCAGATATTGTGATAAAGCGAGAATAAAAATGTTTTGCCAACGCACATGGCTCAGCAAAGCAAGTATTTTAAGAACATATGGATTCCTAAACGAATTTGTTTTTTTGGAATCCAAGGGATGCATTACAGTCTAAAAATAATCTCAGGTTTATACGGAGCGAGAGTTTTATATGCCTTTTCGTAATCGGGAGCAAATCCGAGAACGAAACCACCTCCACCACTGCCGCACAACTTTAAATAATATTCGTTAGTAGAAAGTCCTTTTTTCCAGAGATCGATGAGGTTTTCGGGAATCATGGGGTTAAAATGGGTTAAAACCCATCCGGATAGCTTTTTGAGGTTTTTGAAAAAGACTTTGATATCCCCGTTCAGAAATGCTTCGATGCAGGCATCGTTGTACTTGATAAATTGGTCTTTGAGGAGTTTCCTGAAGCCTTCATTTTTCATCTTTTCCATAAATATGGAAACCATGGATTGGGTTTTCCCGGGTATTCCGCTGTTGATTAGGAATATAGCCGAATTGCCCGTGCCTGAGGATTCCGGAAGCCGTATAGGATTCAGGCTATTGCTGGAACTCAACAAAACCGGAATTTTCAGATAGCAGATCAATGGGTCCATGCCGCTGCTCTTGCCATGAAAGTAGCTTTCCATCACGGAAAGTTGTTTCTTTAGCAGTGGAAGATTTTCCTGGCTGAGTGTGGTTTCAGGATCTATTTTGTTTATGGCGTAGTTATCATATACAGCAGCTACCAACGCTCCCGAACTACCAACTCCAAAACCTTGAGGTATGGATGAGTCAAAAAACAAACCTTTTTTTATATCGCTCTCCAGGCGAACAAAATCAAATCGTGTAAAAAACTCACTGTTGACCTCTAGTAACTGTAAATACTTCAGATATTCCGCAATGTGGCGATTCGATTCTTTTTGCTCCGGTGTCTCGCGTCCAGGAATCATAAAACCAAAACTCCCGTAGAAATAGTCAAAAGGAATCGAGAGCGCATTGGAATTGTTTATAATTCCATATTCACCGAAGAGAAGAATTTTTGCATAATACAAAGGCGAGGTGCTCATTACGGATGTGGGTTAGTGTGTTTGTAAGGACCTTTCCCGATAAAATCTTTGAGTACAGAATTTTGTTCGCAAAGGTATTGTATTTCAGGTAATAATTGGTTTTCTACAGCAGCGAGTGCTGATTTGTCAAACACAAGGTGCAGATTAGCCCCGGCATCGAGGGTGAATCCCACATTTTGACCGGTGTCATCTCTGAACCGCCAGATGTATGAAATCACTTCGAGCGTCTTAGGTTTCATCAGGATGAAGGGAGGATTGGAGGTCATCATCATCGCGTGAAGGGTAAGTGCCTCTGACTCCATAAGAGATATAAAGGCCCTCCAATCACCGGATCTTAAAATTTCCTTCAATGCAATTGTGTTGTGTCTTCCCTGATCAAATCGCTGTTTTGCATATGGATGTCCATTCATCATGGAGTGCCCCTCGGTGCTAGAGACTATTTTCTTGCCAGAATCAAGAATAAGTATGTAATCAAAAATAGTCTGAAATTGCTCATGTACGGCTCCGACCGAAATGGCATGATCGTCTGAACCCTCTCCATCATCGGATTTTCCCCACTGGACAAACCCTCCGTAAATGCTTCTGCAAGCGCTTCCTGAGCCAAGTCGTGCTGCATAAGACGCCTTCTGCTTTCGAAATTCCTGAGGGTCAATATATGTGGTGTGAATATCTTCAATGCAACATGCCAGGGCCGCCATGCCACTGGCAGAGGAGGCAATACCTGAACTGTGGGGAAACGTATTGGCTGTCTCTATCTTCAGATATTTTCCGCGCAACCAGGGGTAGTCATCGATTACAGACAATAGAAATTTATGGATTTTGGGAACAAAGTCTTCCTTTTTTTCACCTGAAAACCAGACTTCTACATGAGGCGCTCCAGATTTTTCTCCCTCCTTCTCTTCCACGGTGAGCTGAGTGTCGGTATGCGAATTGGTCAGAGTGAAGCTCAACGAAGGATTGGCTGGTCGTTGGTTTTCAAACTTACCCCAATACTTTACGATTGCAATATTGCTTGGCGCAATCCATCTTGTGGTATAAGACATATCTTGTGTTTTAAAAAAACTTTAGCGAATCTGTCGCTGAGGTTAAACCGGGAATATTTTGGACAGTCAGATCTCTTGGGTCTGTTTCTTGGGTAATCACTTCCAAAAGCTGGCCGGTGTAGGTAACTCGCACGGCACTTAGTCCCAACCCCAGATACGCTCCTGTGTCGATGTGCCAGGCATTCTCACGGGGTATATAGGTGGGTTTGCCCAAAGGCTGGACGACATGACCTGTGATTTGAAGATTTGACAGCTGCCTTAAGGGTTCTCTGTTTATTAGGACGTTAGACTCAGAAAATGGATTAAACGGGTCAGTAGCAGAGCGTGACACTCCGGCATGGGTGATTAGGATGTCTCTGTTCTCCCACTTAATAGGTAGGTTTTTCAGCCAGTTTTTTACCTTATTAAGCTCAAGTTTGGGATGGATTTTTATTTGCTGATACGTATCACGGTTGATAAGGTTAAAGGTTCCTGATCTAAGTGAATCGAGAAACATCTGCTCATGATTGCCCCTCAGAAAATAGACAAGATAAGGGTACTTGGAAATAAGCTTGAGGGCATACCGAAGCACTTTGGCTGAATGTGGTCCCTTATTTATAAAATCGCCTAACTGTATTAAAAAGTCTGTGTCAGGATTCCAGTGCCTGGTTACCAAGTTTTTGAAGGTGTAATGACACCCGTGTACATCCCCTACAACAAACAGATTCATACAATCTTAAAACCTGAATTTCAGGTTATTGTTTCAGGCAATCATGACAGGCATGACGAGCATGAGTACATCTTCGCTCTCACTGAGACCGTCTTCTGCAAAGAGCAAGCAGGGCTTTGAATAGGAGGAAAATTCCATTCGCACATATTCGGATTCGTAATTCGAAAGTATCTCAATCAGATTTTTTGAATTGAAGCCTATGGTCATGTCAGAACCAGAGTATTCACACGGAAGATTTTCTTCGGCCTTATTAGATAGTTCGATGTCTTCGGCGGAGACGGATAGCATATTTCCGGATATGGCCACCTTGATGAGGTTTGAGGATTTGCTGGCGATGATCGAAATCCTCTTTATGGCAGAAAGAAGAGTATTTCGCGCTATACGGAGCACATTGGGGTTGTCTTTCGGAATTACATTTTCGTAAGGTGGATATCTGCCTTCGATTAGTTTAGCAATAAATGTTTGATTTTCAGTAATAAACTTCACATTTGTACCATTGGAACGGATATCCACCGATTCGGCATCGCTCAGCAAGGATTTCAGAATATTTAATGCTTTTTTTGGGACGATGAATTCATTAGTTTCTGTGCTTACGATGTCTGTTCTTTTGTATTTGGAGAGTTTGTGGCCATCTGTGGCTACAAAGGCGCATCCGCTGGTAGTCAGTTGAAAAAACACTCCCATGAGCGTAATTCTTATTTCATCATTTCCGGTGGCAAAAATGGTTTTGGAGAGGGCTGTAGACAGGACTTCTGCCGGCATGCTGACTCCAGCCTCGGCCTGCACGTCTCGCATTCTCGGATATTCTCGAGCATCAATTACAGCTAGAGAGGCTTTTCCGGTCTCATAAATGATCTCCAGTATGTTCTGATCTTCCTTAAGACTCAGGGTAATAGGCTGGTCGGGTAAGCTCTTGATCAGATCTAAGAACGTACGGCCAAATACACAAAAGGATCCTTTAGACTCTGATTCTACTTCTACGATGGACGTCAATAATGATTGGGTATCCGTTGCGGTAATTTTCAGTTTGCTGTCCTCGAGTTCAAGTAAAAAATATTGAGAAAATTGAATGGTCGGGCTGTTGGAGAGAAGGCTTGCAGAACTTTGAAGGTATTTCAATAAGTTATTGCTGCTTACTATAAATTTCATTGCCGATGTTTATTTTAAGACGACAAAAGTATGCTCTTTTTGTAAAAAGGAATTTTTTGGTTTGAATTATTGCTTTGAATCTTGTTGTGATTCAATCAATCCATCTCTGAGCCGGACTACCCTGCGGGCGCGACGGGCGATGTCTTCTTCATGGGTTACAAGGATGATGGTATTGCCCTGTAGGTGGATCTGATCAAAAAGTTCCATGATGTCATAAGAGGTTTTTGTGTCGAGGTTTCCTGTGGGTTCGTCGGCCAGTATGATCGAAGGATTGTTTACCAAGGCCCGGGCAATGGCTACGCGTTGGCGTTGTCCACCGGATAGTTGATTGGGCTTATGATCCATTCGGTCGCTTAATCCCACTTTGATCAAGACCTCTCTGGCTTTTTCAAGTCTTTCGGATTTTGGAACTCCTGAATATATCAGAGGCTGACTTACATTTTCTAAAGCGGTGACGCGCGGCAGCAGGTTGAATGTCTGAAAGACAAAGCCGATTTCCTTGTTCCGAATGCGGGCAAGCTGGTCATCGTCCATTCTGCTTACGTCCTTGCCATTGAGGATATAGTCGCCGGAAGTTGGGGTATCGAGACATCCGATGATGTTCATCAGAGTAGATTTTCCGCTGCCCGAAGGTCCCATCAAAGCAGTATATTCGTTTCTGTCAATTGTGAGATCTATCCCTCTTAGCGCTTCTACAATAGTGCCGCCCATTTTAAACTGTCGTTTGATCTGCCGGAGCTGTATGACGGGGTCTTTCATCGGATGTAGCCGGATGTTTTATATGGATAAAAATTTATAGCCCAAGTTTAGAGCGTATATCGCGGGGTAATGCGTCTTTATGAAGTAGTAAAGCAATGGTTTTGTATCGCACAAAAGCTTCAGATGCCATTATGTAGCCGCTGCGGTGAGCATTGGGAATTTCACCCCAACTGTTTTTTGTGATGTAATAGATAGTACCCTTTTGGTCGCGAGCCATGCCTGTAATGTGCATTCCGTGATCGTCTGTGGTCTCAAAATTTTCAAATGCTTGCTGACGCTCCTCCTGTGTGACGATTCGCTCCTTTTTCGGGCCATCAAACATTGTTTTTCGCTCTTCATCGGTCATTTGTTCATATGGTTTTTCTGGTATTATGGCGATTCCGTTTTTTATGGAAAAACCTTTTTCACTGACGTCTGTAGCCCAGCCCACTGTGAATCCATTGTCAATGGCATGGCGAAGTGCTCGCATCATGTCATCCAAGGGCAAATTGTAGCTTTCGCCCCAGGCCCAGTTGTCCGGAACTTCAACATACATTGCCTTGTAAAAAGGAGCATGTGTAAAAGAGGTGATCTGAATGTAGTCGTCCGGGTTAAGTTTCAGATAATCTGACACAAATGACCTCGGTGTGTATCTTCGTCCTTCCCACATAAATTCAGAAGGATACTTGCCCAGATATGCGGAAAGAATGTTTTCATAGGCAGACATCCATGCCGTGGAGAGACGCCCATTGGGGTTTTTTACAATAGCATCTAAAAAAGCTTTTAAGACGGATTCGAGTTCGGAGTGTTTGTTCTTCTCCTCTCCGTATTCCAAACCCTGGTAGACCGTAGCTGGTACAACTCCATATTTTTTCATGACATACAATACATCCGGAAGTTGACCACCTTGTCCAAAATTGAGATGCCCCTGCATACGCACGTATTTGATCCCCTTATCTAGATATACCTGGCGGACGGTGAACATTTCTGAAATATCCACTACTGGTCTTTTCAGACGCCTCAGTTCGCTTTCGATAAAAGAAGTAGCCGAATAACTCCAACAAGTGCCTGATGATGCCTGATCCTTGACCGGAAGCACATGGTGATCTTTTAAAATGGTAAACTCAAACTTTTGCTCTGCATCTTGCTGACCGTGACCTTTAACCTTTTGTATCAGATCATCCTGGGCCTTCAATCCAAACGCCCAGACGACAGCCAGCGAAAAAAGAACAACCTTTCTATTCATCCCTTTCAAAATTATTCAGTGCAATTTTAGGCTATTTTCAACGATTCAGCCTTTTTACCTCGAATTAATTGTCAAGAAAGTATCTCTCGAGGAACGATTGCAGCCTTTTGCCACTGAGATGGACAAGATAGATTGGAGGAATCAAGCGCAAAATCCGAAATACTGTGTACAATAAAAAATCCTGAATTGGCTGCCCGGCCGGGCGATTCGTTTATTCAACGTTTAGCAGTATTGCTGATCGTCTTCTCTTTATTTCTCCCCGGCCAATCTATAATAACCGCGTATACTACCAGCACTAAAGCCCCCAGAGCGAATTCAATATGCACATTGTTCACAGCAAGTCTTGTGACGTACACCGATGAGGCAAACCAACTCACAGGGACAATGACGCGGGTAATGGCCCACTTGGCATATGCTTTCATAGTTCGCCGGTTTTGAAATGCCGTTTTTCGTCGCGACAAATCAGTTGGATAGCGTCCCTGCCCGAGTAAGCCGCCGGGGGCATTCCGCCACCGGGCGTAACCCAGTGCCCGCACATATAGAAGTTGCTAAGTCCTTTGAAATGAGTTGGTAATTTCAATTTTGTGGCTTCGGGCGTGGGCAACCAGCCTTCGTAACTGCCGTTGTGGTTGCCCGTCCAGTTTTTGTAGGTGATGGGCGTGGCGGTATCGGTAAATTCTAGATGGGCTTTGATATTGCCAAGTTCTTTTTCCAAAGCATCTACCAGTGCATCGCTGATGCGTTTTCGCTCGGCGCGGTAGGCTTCCTGGCCTTGTTCGTAGAGGTTTTTCCAAAATTCGTAGTCCGTATCCACCATGGCCGTAATGAGCGTTTTTCCTTGCGGGGCAAGCGTTGGATCAAAATTGTAAATCTGAAACGTGATGCGTTGGTGGGTGTAGTTGCCTACTTGAAGGGGTGCTGTCAATGGGATATTGACGCCAACGATGGAAGGGGGAATTTCGTCAAACACACGGGCAACGCCTGCCGAAAAATAAACCAGAGAGGGAAAGGTCTTGAGCGTTTGGTAGGCGGTTTTGGTTGTTGAGTCCACGTATTGCTCGCCCAGCAATTCAAACAAAACACTGTGTCCATCGGCTGCCGAGATCACGTAGTCGGCCTGGATGGTTTGGTTATGGTTGATTTCCAAGCCCATAGCCCGGTTGTTTTCAATGATAATTTTAGTCGCTTTTTGCCCGAATTCGATTTTTCCGCCCAAATCGCGGTATCGTTTTTCCAGTCGCTCGACGAACTTGCCCGAACCGCCCAGGGGATAACCGGCCGTGCCTTTGTAAGCATATGCCAACTGCATCAAAAAGAAGGTCATGGACATCTCTGATGCCCAGAAGTTTTCAAAAGCCAATCGCAGGGTATCGGATTGGAACTTTTGGGCAAATTGCTTGATGGAAATTTGGTTGTACTTGCCCATCACCATCACAAAAGGCAGGTTGGAAAGCAGGGCTTTGGTCCAATCCCAGACGTTGAGCAATTCAAAGGCTTTGTCCAATGGGAAAGAATTATTGGCTACGGTTTCAATAGCTTTTACAAATTCATCAATCACTCCTTCATCGGTAGGGGATATTTCTAAAAAGTGCTTTTTGAGTCGGTGAACGTCGGTGTAAAAATGTACCGACTGCCCGTTGATGTTTTGGTATTCAATGAAGCTGCTATGATTATGGAAGGTATTGCCTTCTATCACGCCCAGTTGATGCCACAAGTCGTACAGGTCTGTGCCGGGCGCCGACCCTACCAACCAATGGATGGAGCCGTTGACGTAGTAACCTTTGTTGTGCCACGACGAGCATACGCCCCCGGTTTTGTGTCCCATTTCGTAGATGGTAGTATTAAACCCATTGATGCGGGCAAATATCCCCGCAGAAAGTCCCGAAATACCTGCCCCGATGATGGCGATGTTCTTGCTCATTCTGTTATTGGTTTTTAATTACATACCCCACATTCACTCCGCCATAAAAAGGCATAATTCCGATGTCGGGCAGGGCTACCACGCCAAGCCTGTTGGGTTGATGTTGAAATCCTGCAATGAGATTGAGCTGCCAGTTGGGTCTGAAATAGGCGACTCCAACGCCCGCTTGCAGGGTGAAATGGTTTTGGTAAAACCACCCATCTTTAGGCCCTCGATACTGCCCGTCGTCATTGGGATACAAATCCCGGAAGGCATTGCGGGCATATTCGCTGTGTGTGATGTGTATCCACGGCTGATAGTTGAGTGCCAGATGCGGGGCAAATACCCATTTACTGCCGTAATATCCGGGCAAAAGGTCTATTTTGAATCCTGAATGCACATATTTCCCGTTTAGGTCTTCGGTGCGGGACAGGTTCCAACTCAATCCGGCAATGGATTTGAACTTGTCAGAAAAAGCTATCAACACTCCGGCTCCTATGCGAAAATCAAAGTCAAAGCCTTTTTGCGAAAAAATCGGGAAATTAGCTTGGGCAATGATGCCATAGCGTTCAAGGGTTTTGCCTTCATTCCCAAAGCCAAACAGATAATCCATATTGGCGTTGAGGTTGGGATTGGCATTTACGCCTGCTGAAAGCACTTGCCCGCCATCGTGCAACAATCCGAAATAGTTTTGTGCATATGTCCTTTGAACTGTTATGAAGATGATTATGAGTACGATGATTTTCATTTTCATTAAAATATTTTTTGAATGTTGAAACCAATCCAATTATTATCGTTTTCCGAACCGCCATTCAGTAAATAATACGTGGTGGATGAGCAAAAATTAAACAAGATGTGGGCGGCACTCGAAGTCCTCAGCCCCGAATGCCGATACGATGCACTCATCAAAAAGCTGAATGCAGCAGTTCGCAAAGTATTACCAAGCACAAGTTCCCGATCAGCGATGTAATACTGCGGAAAATGAGAAGCGGTAAAGTAAAGTATATCAAATGCGTGTGCCCATCCGGTAGAAGCATTCATTTGCATCTGCTCAAAAAACACACCCCGATAATGGGCTTCTTCACTTGCCCCGACTAAGCTATGCACCAGTAAGTTTGCCCCAATCATCAGGGGCAGAGCCGCCAACGGTCGATATTCTTTTGTTCCGATAAATGTTTTTCCGGTTCGGAATACGGAATTGCCGCTATTGCTAAAAAGCAGGTTGATGCCGATCGCTCCTAACGCGCTTCCCCAGACAAAGGGGTTTTTTGATGGTTTCCTTATAGTACGGGGCAAGTAACAGTTCATATACTTTGTATGGCTGCCAAGAGTCCGAAGCGCCTAGATGCCTTAAACGCAAGTCTCTATACGCAGTGTAGGAAGCAAAAAGCGACACATTGTAAGCTGGTACAAACAGCATTCTGTTGTAGAAGTTAGGCGGCTCCGTTTGCGTATTTTTTGTGACGTAAAATCCGGCTGTTACCGCAGCCTGTAGCCCTAAAAGTCCAAAGCCTTTGCCTTGAGAAAGGTTGGGTAAGTGTTGCAAGCTGTTGGTCAAAAAAAATGCGGGACTGAAATTTCTCGATTGGAAATTTTCTTCGCTGTAAAATAGGGTTTGTCCGAGTGTGGCAACATTCGCTGCTACCGAATAGGTGATGAGTTTATTGGCTTTTTTCTGAAAAGTAAGGCTATCGCCTTGGGCGTATGAATCAATTGCGGCTGTAAACGCCAACCAACTAAACCATAAACTTTTCATCGCCTAATACTCCTTTAAAAATGATTTGATGGCCGTTATCACTTCGTCAAATTTTTCCATATTCATTCTATGTCCGGCATCTTTGATTTCTACTACTTGGGCATTTACAAAGTGTGGTTTGGAATATTGCTTTTGCATTTCATAGCCCAGCGAACTGCACGAACCACCCAAAATCAAGACGGTATCGGGGTAATTTTGAATGCCTTGCGTAAAATCGTAAGTAAAACCAGACATTGGGTTGCCCAGCCTTTTGTTGCGGACATATTCCAAAAATCCGCCTACACGATGCACTTGCCAAGGTGGCGGATTGTTGCCATCGCAGTGGTAGCCTTTGGTCATGGTGCTGCGGAGAATCATCATTGCCCGGTAGTCTATTTGTTCGTGGTCGCGAGGGCTAATGGCCTGCCCGTGGCGCGCCATATTGTTCCAAGAGCCATTGTCGTATCGAAACTGCACAATGGTTTTGAAGAGTTTTTGCATATCATCGCCTGTGAGCGGCATGGGCTCAATGAGCAGGAGTTGGGCTACTTTTTCGGGATTTTTGGAGGTGTATAGCGTGGCCAGTCCGCCACCCCAGGATTGCCCGATGACGGTTACTTTTTGGCTGGGTGCATAGATGGCTATCATCGCATTGATTTCTTCTACGGCACTCTCTAAGGTAAATTCATCTTCCGTGATGCGTTCGGAAAGTCCGCAGCCGCGTTGGTCCCATATTACCACGTAGTATTTGTCCGAAAGGCTTTCGCAGATGTTGCGGTAGGGGCGGGTATCGGTGTAGCTGCCGTGCAGAATAAAAAGGGGAGGATTGCTCACATTGCCAAATGTGCGAACGTGGATAAGTCTTTGTTTGCCTGCAACATTTACACTTACACTGGGTAAGTTCAGGTCCTGGTCAACGGTGGGTGGGACGAGTACGCCCAAATCGTCTATTTTTGAGCAACATATCAGCCAAAATGTTGCAAGTAGGTAAAGCCATTTCATAAGGTAGCCATTGTGTCTCCTCAAAGGAAATCACTTTTCGGACAAATCCCATTTACATTTGGCAAGAAATACGGTAGTCGGTCATATTTTTTGCTTGCGAAGACGGCTGAGTGAGGTGGGAGTCATTCCCAGAAAGGAGGCGATGTAGTAGTGGGGGATTTCGTTTTCAAGTTTTGGAAATTTAAGGCGAAACCATTCTATACGCTCCAAACCTGAATAGGTAAGCAACATTCGCTCGCGTTGAGCACGCAAAAAACTGTCAGCCATCATGACTTTGAAACCAAACTCCATTAGTTCGCCATTGCCTTTCATGGTTTCATCCATGATGTGATTGGAAAAAACATAAATTTCAGCTTCCTGTGAAATCACCTGAAGGTTTACAAAAGAAACAAAATCAACGCTCCGCATTAGGGTTGGTGTTACCGCCATTCCACTTGTGTAAAAGGAAATTGTGACTTCATTTCCCTCGCTGTCCAACAAATACCCTCTGACTACACCCTTTTTTATAATGAATTGCTTTTCAATGGTCTGACCTTGCTTTTCAAGGTATTCTTCTCTGCAATACCATCTCAGAAGAGACGCATTTGTCAGCTGCAGAGACGTAGACTCAGAGATCGGATAGTAATATGCAAAGGCATTTTGAATCTCCTCCGGGTCTAACTTGCGTGTAAAGGATTTTTTATTTGATATCAATTTCTGACATTTGGGACGAAGATACTCCCAAACACATGAAATTTTTGAATGATTGCCCACTATTTGTTGAAGGCATTAAGCCGCACACCTACCCCAAATCCAATTCGCCAACGACCATTTTGCGTATCGTTTTTGTTATCGTAATAAAAAGCACACTGTGCTGCCGCCCAGTCCTTAGTGTACGTGATACCTGTACCTAAGTTGGGAACAATGAGAGCATTGCGTGTTGGTCCGTTGTCATCGCGCACATAGCGCAGAGATGGGAGCATCCCAATCACAATTCGCTCTCTTCCGAAATCAATATTAACATTCGGGCCTGTAAAGTTTAAAAATCCACCATTTGGAAGTACACCTACTACAGCAATTCCATCGTATATGGACGCAGATGACCTTTTTGATTGACCTCTGACTGAACAGATAAACATAAATGAGATGAAAATCTGAAGCGAAATACCTTTCATACGCATTCTTCTTTTAAGAAACAATCTATTCACTATGCTATACGCATTTCATTGAAATTCCGCAATTTTATAGGGTGAAATGTACATATTTTCCAAAAATTGATTTCCCTGATCCTTTCGCACTGTTTTAGCAATTTAAGGATATCGTATTGAATAATTTTGTCGGTTTCAATTTCTAACCGAACCAATGACTTTCGAACAGGAAATCCGACGAAGACGCACTTTTGGAATTATATCACATCCTGATGCAGGGAAGACTACTTTGACTGAAAAACTTTTGCTTTTCGGGGGGGCCATTCAGGAAGCTGGAGCCGTAAAGAGCAATAAAATCAAAAAAGCAGCCACCAGCGACTTTATGGAGATCGAGCGCCAACGCGGAATCTCAGTGGCTACTTCCGTATTGGCCTTTGAGTACAAGGGTTATAAAATCAACATTCTCGACACCCCCGGCCACCAGGACTTTGCAGAAGACACCTATCGCACGCTTACTGCTGTGGATAGTGTCATAGTGGTCATCGATGTGGCCAAAGGTGTGGAAACCCAAACCGAAAAGCTGGTTCAGGTCTGCCGCATGCGCGATATCCCCATCATTGTGTTTATCAACAAACTCGACCGCGAGGGCAAAGATGCCTTTGACCTCATCGACGAAATCGAGCAAAAACTCGGACTCCGGCTATGTCCCCTCTCCTGGCCAATCGGTATGGGGCAGGATTTTGAGGGTGTTTATAATCTTTGGGAGAAGAAACTCAAATTTTACCTCGGCAGTAATAAACAGAGGGTGAGTGAAAGCGTGGACATCACGGATATTTTTGGCGAAGATTTAACGGAATATATCACAGAAGGTCAGGCCAAAAAATTGCGTGAAGAGGTGGAGATTGTGCAGGAGGTGTATCCAGCTTTTGACCGGGAGGCGTATCTCAAGGGTCAGTTGTCGCCGGTATTCTTTGGTTCTGCACTCAATAACTTTGGAGTGGCCGAGCTTCTTGACTGCTTCGTTGAAATAGCGCCGTGGCCTCAGCCCAAAAAAGCTGCAGAGCGTCTTGTCGATCCCTTTGAGCCGACGTTTAAAGGGTTTGTCTTTAAAATCCACGCCAATATAGATCCTAACCACCGAAGCCGGATTGCCTTTGTGAAAGTAGTCTCAGGAAAATTTGAGCGGAATAAAAACTACCTGCATGTGCGGCTTGGAAAGCAAATGAAATTTAGCAGCCCCAATATGTTTCTCGCTTCGAAAAAGGAGGTTGTGGATGAAGCTTATCCGGGCGATATTGTCGGTCTGCCCGACAGCGGAAATTTCCGTATAGGTGACTCCCTGTCTGAAGGTGAAGTGATTCATTTTCGGGATATTCCAAGTTTTTCGCCCGAACATTTTCGCTTTATCAACAATGCTGACCCCATGAAAGCAAAACAATTGGCCAAAGGCATTGATCAGTTGATGGACGAAGGTGTAGCCCAGCTTTTTACCCTTGAACAAAACGGCCGGAAAGTCATCGGCACTGTGGGTGCCCTACAATATGATGTCATTCAATATCGCCTGGAGCATGAATATGGCGCCCGTTGCACATATGAGCCCTTTCCGGCATGGAAGGCATGCTGGATTCATACGGACAACGAAGCTCAATTGGCTGAACTCAAACGAACCAAA
Source organism: Thermaurantimonas sp. (assembly GCA_046295455.1). Taxonomy (GTDB): domain Bacteria; phylum Bacteroidota; class Bacteroidia; order Flavobacteriales; family Schleiferiaceae; genus Thermaurantimonas. The sequence goes on from JBKBNI010000001.1 coordinate 308,751, forward strand.
CAGCGAAACATCGCCCGCGACAAACACGACAGATTGGTTTTTCTGGCTGATTCGGAATTTAATCTTCAAATGACCCGGGAAAAATTTCCGGAAATTCAATTTAATCTAAAATCCAGCGACTGATGGAAAAAAAGAAAACCCTCGTCCTGGGTGCCAGCAGCAATCCCGACCGCTATTCCAATATGGCCATCCACAGGCTGATCGCTGCCGGACATCCGGTTGTAGCGGTAGGCAATCGCCAAGGTGAAGCCCACGGCGTCATCATCCATAAAACTCAGGTCCCAGAGGAGGACATTCATACCATCACCCTCTATCTTTCTCCTGAAAATCAAAAACTTTACTACGATTACATTCTTTCACTCAAACCAAAGCGCATCATCTTCAACCCCGGCACTTACAACCCAGAGCTGATCAAAAAGGCGGAGCAGAATGACATTCAGTGCGAAGTCGCTTGCAATCTTGTCCTGCTCTCTACCGGACAGTTCTGAGACACTTTGTTGGTGCAAATACTTCTTTTCGATATTCGATAAGCATAGAATCCAAACCGTACGTTTGTACTCATAATGATTGTTTGAAATGCGTCCGACTTTAAGTCTCCTTTTCACTGTATTTACAGCATTATTTCATCTTGTAAAGGCACAAGGCCTTACGATTCTGGAAGATAGTCTTCATTTTCAACCCACGGATTTCGGGGATACCGTCGTTGGCTCAGTTACAGTAATAAATTCAACGTCATTGCCAGTCACAATAAAATCAATACAAATCGGCAAAGCGTTCAATGATAATGCATTCACCCTCAATAACACACCCACTTCCATTCCTCCGGGCACCACGCATATCACCGTGAGGTTTCACCCTCAAAACGATATATATTACAGAGTACCATTGATTATCCAAACCGAAAATGGCAATGGTGACTATTCAACACTGCTATGTGGTCAGGGCAAATTTGATTTTTCAATCGGTCAGCACACAGAAAACAAGTCCGGTCTGGCCCTGAAACAGGCTATGGCTGCATATCAGAGTAATCACACCAATCTGGGATACAACGGAGCACGCGATCTGATGTACAGCAAGCTCGACAACATCGGTGGCTGGGTCACCTGCCTATACACGGCGCGTATGGCACAGTTTACAACTCGTGCCGGAGCCATAGCCAATGACTTTAATGCAGAACATGTCTTTCCACAAAGTTTCTTTAATCAGAATGACCCCATGCGGAGCGACCTAAATCATCTATACAGTACCGACGAAACTGCCAACAACATTCGATCTAATTATCCGTTTGGAATCATCACGGGCAGTCCATCCTGGCAAGTCAATGGCTCAAAATATCTGTCCGGCGTCTTTGAACCCAGAGATTCTGCCAAAGGTCGCGTGGCGAGGGCATTGCTCTACTTTGTCCTTCGATATCAGGATTATTCCAACTTTGTGGCACCCCAGGAAATTCTGCTGCGCGAGTGGCATTTTCAGCATCTGCCCGATGCTATGGATCGTCGCAGGGACAGCATTGTAGACGTGCATCAAGGTCGGCACAACATTTTGATTCGCTATCCATATGTTTTAAATCGTATAAACTCGCTTACAGGATCGGCCGACTTTCCGAATGTGAAAAATTTTAAATGGTCCTCCGACACGATTCACTCAAATTCAACGATATGGCCGGTGTTTTTCAGTCTGTGGAATCAAGGGTACCACCCACTACTCGTGGATTCAGTATTCATTTCGGTGCCTAATCCTCAATTTACCATCGAACAGATGGCAATCCCTGCGTTTACAGCAGCAAGATGTACGCTGACACTACCCTCAACACTGCCCTCCGGAGTATACGAAGTCATAGCTTATTCGGGAACTGTTCAGAAGAAGATGTATCTCAGCCATACACCACAAATCGGCTTGTCTGAAATAGTCAGCCACACGGAGGTAAAACTCTACCCTAATCCAGCAGATGAGTCTCTCGAAATCCAGGCAGAAGGACCTTATATGTCTTTGGAAATCATCAATTTACAAGGTATAAGTGTATTGAAATCGCCTTTTACCAACTCATTGAGTATTAAAAATCTTCCCGCCGGATTGTATATTTTGATACTAAAAGACGAATTTGGCAATCAATTTGCAAATAGATTTGTCGTATTTCACCGATAATTTGTGTACAGGTTTTTTGAAATGAGGTTTTTCTATGTTTTCTTATTGGGTTTGTTGAATTTTTTTGCCGCCGGTCAAATTTTAATCGTAGAATTTGAGATTCAAAGTACCAAGGAAAATGGCAAGGTCTATCTGCGTTTGAAAAATGAACAAAACAACATTGTAAAAGAATCTGTCATACCGGTGGAAAACAAAAAAGCAACCATTCGATATACAGACTTGTCTTCAGGTAGCTATTCCGTTGAGGCATTTCACGATCAAAACAACAATGGAAAACTCGATACCAATCCCTTCGGAATTCCGAAAGAGCCATACGGATTTTCAAACAATGTGCGCGGCAATTTCGGACCACCAGACTTCGAACTCACCCTGTTCCAGGTATCAGGAATGACTACAACCAAAATCAGAATTTTACTCAGGTAATTCCGGTTCAAAATATTTACCCGGGAAGATTTTAGTACGAAGTCGCTTTATAGGTTTTATTAGTCCCATAAATTTTAATACCCTGCGAATAGATATATAAATAAAATGCCAGACGATCCTCCACCAAAAATATTTGAAATAGGGTGAAAAATGTCGGTAGAGCCGAAGGTGTTCTTTTAAAAGCTCCTTTTTCAAAAGCGATGTGCCATTTACATTGCCAATCCACCAATATGCACACTTCCTGCGAGCTTGCACAAATTGATCTGTGGCAAAGGGAAACTTTTTATATATAAAGTTCTGAATGCGAATTATTTCGAAAAAGGCATGGGTCTTGTTTCGGGCTGATACGCGTTGTGTCTGACTATGGTACCGAAAGTAGTTTAGCGGCTGCGCCGTAAAACAGAACTTTTGGGATTCGGACAAAAGTCTGACGTAAAAATACCAATCTCCGTTGAGCTTAAAGTCTTCGTCCACTGGCAGTACCTTGTTTAGGTCCTCACGCCGGAAGAGTACTGCCGACGCATTGGGAATCGTATTGTGAAGCATCATGTACTGCCAGCATTCCCGCTGTGCATCAGCGCAGAAATCCCTCTCCCACCGATCTGTTTTGAAGACGAATCGATAATGTTCGTTAAAGCTGTGAAGGGTATTGTCATCCTTGTCAATCAGGATACTCTGACAAAAAGCAAGACATGCATCCCGGTTGTCTTCAAGTATTCTGACTAAAGCATCCAAAAAATCAGGTTTGCAGGTATCATCGCTCTCTGCGATCCATACGTATTCGCCACGGGCATGGAGCATGCCCTTGTTCCACTGAGCGAATGGAGAACCGGAATTGTTCTCATTTATTACCAACCGGATATTTGGCCGATTCCAAACCCACTCTTTGAGGATTTGCTGGCTGTTGTCGGTAGAGCAATCGTCCAAAAGTATGAGCTCAATGTTTTTATATGTTTGTTTTTCAATACTTTCAAGTCTTTGTTTCAAAAATTGGTCATGGTTGTAGTTGGGTACGATGACACTTACTAAAGGGCTATCTTTGGTCATCTACAAGAGATTTTTAAGCAATATACCCAAAGAAGAAACACCTACAGCAAGCAGAGACCATCGCCTCAAAACAGCATTAGGTGCCTCTTTAAAATACCTCAATCCCACCATTATACCAATAAGTGCCCCGGCCACAGCCGCAATGGCCAGAGGCTTGACATGGGCGCCGGACACAGGCCGGTGAATCATTGCCAGATACACGGGAATCCGCATCATATCCGAGAAGAGGGAAGACACAATCATGGTGGCACTGTACTGCACAAAATTTTCATCGGATGGCTTATACAGGATTTTTTTAAACGAATCAAATACGCCTGACATGCCGCTTGCCATGCCGCATAGCACACCAGCAACACCTCGTGGCATATGCAGAGCAATCAAACCACTAGAATCCGTCATCCACTCCGCAGCGGCAGATAGCAAAAGCATGCCCGAAAACAGAACATAAAAAGGGGAAATGCCGGACTCACCTATTTGAATAGATGAATAGTTTATTAAATCTGTAAAAAAACCAGCTCCAAGCCATGCTCCTACCATTGCAGGGAGACCAAATGTCAAAACACTTTTCACCTTTGCGCGATTTTTCATCACCGAAAATTTGACCGAATAATCCAGAAAGTGGACGCATGCAGCGATAAATACAGCCCATTCCAGAGGCAAAAACCATGGAAATAAAGCCAATAAGATCATTGACAAAGGCAATCCCGTCCGATACACCGACATAGCAGTTCCAAAGGTGATCAATCCCCACATCACCGGCAGAAGGATGGGCAGAGCGTTCATGTTTTAGTTTATTTTTAGAAGTGTGGTGTTGCCACTGGTGATTTCGAAATCCCGTGTCACTGAAAAAAATATATCTCTTGCTGGCTTTGGTCTGAATACCAATGTATATTTTCCGGGTTGCAGGGGCACTGTGTGCCTAGTTACACTTTCGTCGAGATCCACCACACGACGACCATTTTGGTCCAATATAGAGCCATATCCCGTAGCAGCAGCCTGAAAAGAAAGTACTCCCGCCACAGGCACTTGTACTGTAGTAATCACAGCAGGATGGATTGCCACCGGTGTTCGGTAAGGGGGGGTGGTGAGAATTTCAAGTTCATATTTCCCCGACAGAATTCGGGACTCGGTATTAATTTCCTGTATATTAAGTATTTCTCCTACACTATTTCTTAGCAGGCATTTGAGTTCGCGGTATCCTATGAGTTTATCGGTTCGTATGAGCAGTCTTCCCCTTGGCAGGGGTGTGGATATGATATTGTGTTTTCCGGGAGCAAGGACGATATCCTTTATCTCCACTTCCGGTATGCTGTGAACCTTTATGGAATATAAGACAAGCGGATCTCCGGGCAGTGTATCAGGCATACCATGGCTGCCAAGGGTATGCATCATTCGCATGACTACTTTTTGGGATTTCTGATCATATACTGTAAAGGCTACGTCCGATTCGGACGGGAGTTGGGCACTGTCCAGCAGATTAAGTTGAAAAGTTGTTTTTTCAAGCGCCATGGTGATTACAAGATTTAGCACTCGCCGAAAATCTTCCTCCCTGGTGGCATCTAAAAAACGGCCAATGCATTCTACTGAGTTTCGTTGCTGCGCGTCCAATCCTATCCCTATCACAAAAGGCCGAATCGCAATACCCGCTGTTTGAAGCTGTTCAGATACTGCACAAGGATCTCCTCCACATTCTTCGATTCCATCTGTAATTAAAACAATGAGGTTTCGGCAGTTTTTGCAAGGCGGAAAGTCTTCCGCAGCCTTTTCCAAAGAAACCGCTATGGGTGTGGTACCCATAGGTCTGAGACCTTGAATGATCCGTTTGATTTTTGGAATATTGCCCTTGCCAAAGGGGACTACCAGCCGTGTGTCATTGCAATCTTGAGGTGGAAATCCCTTGCTATGCCCATATAATCTCAAAGCCACCTCCACTTCATTATCATTGATTGCTGCTATACTGTCCATGAGATGACTTATAAAGCGTTTAGCCACATCCATGCGCGTACCGCTTTCCCATCTGGCTTGCATAGAATTACTGCAATCAAAAATAAAAAGGATTCGGTTTAGCGTCTTTTGGCTCTGTGCCCTTTGAATAACACAGCATACCAATATCAATACAAGCAGCGTTTTTAATTTCATCCGATTTGAGATAGGTCAAAAGTAGTAAACCGGTTTTTATGGCTTCGCTTTTTAATTATGTATAAAGTTGACTAAGATTTAGAACGTATCAATGGTCTATTACCTTGTTATACCGCACTGTGTTATTGCATATATGGAGTTTATCTTTACGCATTATAATTAAAACAAATTCATGAGGTATATTCTCTTGGCAGGTTTTTTTATGCTATTGTGCTGTAACAGGGCTGCTACCAGTAGGTTTTCAAGTGAAGAATCACAAAAAATTTACTTTTTGGACACTCTCGAACTACATCTGACACAGGCACTCAAAGAAGCAAAAACATATAATCCTGAGCGCATGAAATCAATTTTGCAGGAGTTAGACCCGTACTACACACACTTTCGCAACAGTCCCCGCCAATACCCCCGCGAATTTTATATCAACGAATTATCCGGTCTTGAAGACACAAGGCGCTCTCTTACAAAATCTCTTTCAGAGTATGATAAGATTTTGGCTGAACTTGATTACAATATCAAACAAATCAAAGCATTGCGCCAATTGATATACGCATCAGATTCACTTTCAGACACACTACAGATGTATATCGATCATGAAGCCATTGCCATGCAGGAAACAATGACCAAATTCTACAAACGAATACGAAATCCACTCAACTACAAGGATAAGTGGCCCGCACTGAAAGTAAAACTCGACAGCGCTATGCGCTATGACCTTCAAAGCTCCGAAAATTGAGAAACCTCCTCGCAATACTTCTCCTGATTACCACTGCTTGTCTGACAGGCCAAAATATGCAATTGGCAGATTCATACTTTGAAAATAAGGAATACGACAAAGCATTGGCCGAATACCGGGAGCTATACAAGCGTTCCTCACAGCGCATTTTTTATTTGAAAATCTATCAATGCCTTATGGAGCTGAAAGACTACAAAGAAGCCGCTGCCTTCGCGGAAGCTCATATTCGCCGGACCAATGAACCCGAAGGAGTTTACCTTGTAGATGTGGCTTTTGCCAAAGCACGACTTGGAGATCGAAGGACAGAACAAAAGATCATCAACCGAATCCTTGAATCCATTGCCAAATCTCCTCAACATGCCTACCAGGTCGGTCAGGCTCTCAGCGATAAAGGATATTTCGAAGCCGCGCTTCGCACCTACGAAACAGCCGAAAAAATAAATCCGGCATTTAACTTCACATATCAAAAGGCTCTTCTATACGCAGATATGGGCCAACTGGAAAAAATGTATGATGCGTACATTGAAATCCTCGAACGATCGCCCTCGATGGCCACTACCGTCAAAAGCCTCCTGTCGCGGGCAATGGCACCAGACGGTGGCGAAGAAAATCTGGATTACATCATCGAACAACTCCGCACAAAATCCCTTCAACAGAAAAATCCTGTCATGGCTGACGTACTCACACATATTTTCAGTGAGAAAAAAGACTACACCGCGGCTATGAACTTCCTAAAAGACTGGCATCAGAAATCCAATTATTCAGCTATAGGCGAGATTTATCAACTCTCATCTTTAGCCGTGGAAAACCAGGAATATGACCTTGCTATATCGGGATTTCAATGGGTGCTCGACCATACTACCAACAGCAGCTATATCATGCGGTCGACCATCGGTCTGCAGCATGCTCAAACCCTAAAGGCATTTCGCGAGGATGTAAAACGCGAAAACATTCGGTCATTAATCGCCGAAAATGAAAAAATTTTACAAACCAACGGCATCAATGCCTATACACTGCCTCTTGCGGAGGCTACTGCCAGACTGATGGCATTTAAAGCCGATCAAAAGGATAAAGCACTGGATCTGATCGAATCGCTCATAAAATGGAAAGGACAGCATCCCGACGAAAGAGCGCGACTACTTATTACAAAAGGCGATATTTATCTGTCGATGAAGGAATTTATGCTATCGATTGTAGCATATGCCCGAGCAGAAGAATCAGCCGAAAGCGAAAGCCTGAAAGATGATGCGAAGTTTTTTAGGGCACGCGCCATCTACTACAGTGGTGACATCCCATGGGCTCTCGAGATTTTTGAAATCTTACAAGAATCCACATCAAAACCTATTTCTAATGACGCCACAGCCTATGCCGGTAAGATTCTGCTGAATTCCGGTGGCGATACCACCTACGAAGCGATGACATATTATGCCCATGCAGATATGTTTTACTATGTGGGCGAATACCTCAATACCCATAAAGTCCTCGACTACATTATTCAAACGTATACCAATCATCCCATTCAGGATGACGCATATCTCCTGAAAGCCATGACCTATGAAGCCCAGGGCAACTATTCCAAAGCTGTAGAATGGTACGAGAAAGTGTACACGGTGTTTGGTTACGAATTGCTGGCAGATCGGGCCATCTACCAGGCTGCTGTCCTATATGAAGAGAAGCTAAACAACCCTGCAAAGGCCATTGAGTTGTACGAATTGATTGTCTTGCAGCTGACCGAAAGTTTTATGCACAATCAGGCCAGACTTCGCCTTAGGGCACTGCTTAACAAACACACTTTATGAAAACCCGCTATATCTACAACGTTACCATCAACATAGATGACTCCGTGCATGAGGACTGGCTTGCATGGATGCGCACTACTCATATACCCGATGTATTGGCTACCGGAATGTTTGACGAATGCAAAATTTCCAAAGTATTGGCAGATGACCCGGAGGGCACTACCTATGCCGTCCAGTACATCGCTAAAGACCGGGAATCCTTGACACTTTACCAAAACCTGTTTGCTCCTGATTTGCAAAAAGAACACTCCATGCGTTATGCAAACAAATTTGTCGCTTTTCGTACAATTCTTGAAATCGTAGAGGAATTCTGAGACATGACAGTCAGAACTCTAGTCGGTACTGCAAGGCTATGTTTCTTGGGGCCTCCGGTCGCACAAACCGAATCATGTATTCTCTGTTTGTCACGTTATTTACGATCAAGGTAAACTGACCGTGATCTCTGGTTTTATACCCCAATCTCACATTGATGAAATATTCGTTTCCAGTATATCCGGGCTTATTGATATGGTCGGCATAGCCTGGTAAAAAAGTTTTAAATACTTCATCAATTCGCTCTACTTTAGACAGATATCTGTAGTCAAATCCCATAAGCCAGCCCCGCCACATCGTCTCTAGATCTACTTTGATCAGATGTCGGTTTCGATACTTGAGCATAGCGTCAATTGCAGGGTTTTCATTTGAGAATATGGAACCAATGAATTTACCAAAGTACCTAAATGGATTTCTCAAGGTAGAATCGAGGTTTGCATCCACAGGCAGCGAATAGGTGTAGCCTACCAATGTTCTGAAAAACAAGTCTTTTGTTAGATTTCCCTCGCTTGTCCACGACAGTTCAAAACCAGCATTTCGGGCAAAAGCCACATTTTGAGCCTGAAATCCCAGATACTTCACAACGGTATCGAGTGGAACCTGAATGGGTGGCACAGTGTCCCACTGGGGCGGCAGATACAGTCCAAAAGTAATTTCAATCAAATCCTTATAATCCAACCAGAAAAGACTCGCATCAAAATAATGTTTCCAGCTATTGACCATCCATTGCTTTTTAATGCCCAATTCAGCATTCCAGCCGTATTCCGGTCTGAGTTCTAAATTTGGAAAAATGGGTACTGCCTCCCTGCCTGCTGTTGAAATAAATATTTCGGTGATTGTCGGAAAGCGGAATCCCTGACCAAAATTGGCTCTGGCGAATAGAGTAGGGTTCAGGGCATAGTTTGCCCCGATTCTAAAAACAGGTATTTGTCTGCTATCGACTCCCGAAATGGAGAAGTATTCGTAACGCATTCCTGTGTTGAAAGCCCATCGATCTTTGAAATAATCCAGCTGTACAAATCCGGATGCATTTTGGCCCCGGTGATTGCCGATATTGTAAATCTCGAATACATCAAAATATTGATAATTCGCCCCGACAGTTAGTTTTGTGTTGATGCTGAGCGGATAGTCCACGGAATAGTCCAGATTGTAGAGATTAGTCTTTAGGTTGTCTCTGAAATTCTTGAATTGAAGTCTGTACCAGCGTGCAGCTGCCCGATGTCTTAATCCGTTGGGTGATTCATAGATGGCTTCAGGAGTGATCTGCCACTGCTGACGGACGATGCGAGTGGCACCGTCTGCCATGGTTGCTGTGGGTGCTCCGCCGTTGAGCGGCACATAGAAGTTGGAATCCGCATTGTCCCAGGCCAGAAAGTCGGCTTCATCACTTCCCATAATGGATGAATTCCAGTTCAAGGTCAATCCTTTGCCATCTTCACGGGTTCGATAGCGCGTTTTAAACGTAACGCGCGACTGCGTCTGGTCTGTAAAGCGGATATAACCACTGGTGGTAAGCTGATTTACTCCTATTACATAATCCAGTGGGCCCGATGATTCGCCGGCTACTGCTGATATACCCCACTCTCCCGGTCTTCGCTCCCACCACCAGCGCTTTGCCGGATCTCTCGGATTGTCCACAACATTGTAGAATGTTTGAACACGGGCGATCGATTTTCCGGCCTCTGGCCAAATCGTTTTGATATGCAATGCACCATTGAGACCGCCTGCACCATAGATTACAGATGTTGGCCCTTTTACGACCTCAAGATTCTCAACCATCTCGATAGGGGCAAAATTCCACCGCATATCACCCCGATCACCAGTCAGAATGGGCATACCGTCTGCAATCACCAGCACCCGGCTACCAATGCCATACGCATAGCCACTTCCATTGCGTATGCTCATCTGACCGTCAATGACAGTAACTCCCGGAACCTTATCCACTGCGTCGTATAATCGGGTGGAATTTACATTTAAGATCAAATCCTTAGGTACGACATCTACCTGTACGACCTCTCTTGTGACAGGCTTGCGCAGGCGTGTGGCTGTAATGGTTACATCCTCCAGTTTTTCAACAAATTCCTGTAATGAAATGGTTATGGACTGGTTTGTTGAGTTCCGGAATGAAAACCGTCCATACCCCGGCAGGTAGCTAATATGGCGAATTAAAACCCTTCCGGCATTTTCTTCGGTTTTTACTTCTAATCTTCCTTTTTCATCTGTCAGCCCCTGCACTCTTCCATTGATGTGTACCTCTGCATTTTGCACTGGTTCTCTGCTTTTCGAAGTCACGACTTCTATAGTCAGGATGTTTTGAGAAAACACCTCATCACTTAAGAGACATATCATAATGCTCAGCGCAAGGGCACATCGATTCATTGGAATACTTTTTTGTTAAAACAAAATTAATTGGAATCACCCTTACTTCATGGCTTATATATGTGGCATTTTTTAGGCGCGCCTAAATTTATTTTATATTTGGCAAAATTTTTTATTTATGAAGACTGATCTACTCCTCTCCACTGTTTTGTTTTTCAGTTGCCCGTTTACATACAGCCAATTCTTATCCTTCAGAGGCAAGGTCACCGATGGAGTTGACCCAATACCTGAGGTTCGAATTGAGAATGCAGCTACGGGAAGACTCCTGATGATATCCCCACCGAATGGTACATTTCAGATAAAAATTGACTTGAGCACATTGGAGGGCCCCCTTGAAATTCTTTTTTCGAAAGAGGGGTACACCTCTCAGAAGGTGATACTTCCTGAGGAACCCGGAGATACATTCGTAATGCAAATCACCCTGACGCCCGCCGGTGAGACTTTAGACGAGGTAGTTGTCAGTGCCTCCTTAAGACCAGTAGAAAAATCCGGTTCGGTCATACCGGTAAACACCTTACATCCTGAAATATTCAGACGGCTGTCGACTCCACTGCTAATGGACGCTTTGCCGGCGCTTCCGGGTGTGCGCCTACACTATGACTGCAATGTGTGCGAGGCGCCGAGCCTGCGCATCAACGGATTACCCGGTCCATACACCCTGATTGTGATCGACGGCATGCCGATCATGGGATCATTGGCATCTACGTACGGGCTATTTGGACTTCCAAGTGGTTTGATTCTTCGTACGGAGCTCACTCGTGGTCCCGGCTCTGTACTGTTTGGCACAGAAGCGCTCGGAGGTGTAGTCAATGTAGTAACGCTCAATGCTGATCTTGCCCCTCGATTGCAAGTCGAGCAACTGGTCACTTCATGGGGAGAAGTCACCACCCAGGCTGCCCTCGCTTCGCGCCGAGGCAGATGGCGTAGTCTTACTGGGATCTACCACCACCATTTTGATTTTCGCATTGACCGAAATCAAGATTCCTTTATGGACAAACCTCTTCAGAAGCAACTTTCTGTTTTTAATAAATTTTCATTCTCAAATGAATTTGATATGCTTCTGAGATATTACTATGAAGATCGTCTGGGTGGTGTGATGAGTGGTACGCATCTGCACAGACACACCCGAGATGAATACGTGGAAAGCATCTTCACAAACAGGGCGGAGTGGCTTATGAAATACACTCCTTCCAAAATAAGACCCTTACAACTCTGGTGGAGCTCATCCTGGCACGAGCAGAACAGTGTGTATGGAGATCAATTCTTTCAAGCTACCCAGCGGCTTGCACAATTTCAGACTCTGTGGAGCGATCGATATGACCGGATAAACTATACCATTGGCTCTGTGCTCAGATATCAGTACTTCAACGACAATACCACGGCTACACGACGACTATCTCGGTCCGGAGAAGATGTGGAAGCACCTGATTTGATATGGATGCCGGCTTTGTTTTCAGATGTTAAGCTTTCGCAGGGGGCATTTAGTCTCAGCACGGGCGCTCGCCTGGATCATCATCCTGTACATGGATTGGTACCCACCGGGCGCTTTGCATTTATGTACAAAGGCGGCAGACATGCTTTTCGAGTACTACATGGCTCTGCCTTTCGTATAGTCAACCTCTTCGCTGAAGAACATGCTTCCCTCTCCGGAGCAAGAGAGGTAGTAGTCGAGTCCGGCCTCTTACCCGAAAGGTCTTATGGTCAATATGTTGAGTGGGATTTCAATTTGTTAAAACAAACATATTACGTCAAAACCACAGCTGGCCTTTTCAACAATGTGTTTACCAATCGCATTCTTCCCGATTATGACACCGACCCTCAAAAAATTATCTTCGAAAATTTGGACGGGAAACTCACCCACAGGGGGTTCAATGTACAGATCCAATGGGGCATTTTGGGACGATGGGAATTTATGGCAGGAGGGGCGATTCAGGATATGCGCCTTCTTGAGGACGGCAAAAATGAAGTACCCCCCTTTGTCGAGCGCATAAATCTACAAAATCTTGCCGGATACTCTTTTGGCAAAAACCGTATAGATCTGTCTGCCTTTACCTACAGTCCCATGCGACTGCCATTGCTGGGTGAATTGGACCCAAGGCCGGAATTTTCTCCCTGGTTTTCGCATGTTCATCTTCAATACAGTTATCGCAGCATGCGGGGATACTCACTATCCGTAGGGATTAAAAATGTGCTTGACTTCGTGCCCTGGCGAGGTCTGCCCTTTCTGATCGCCAGACCTGAAGACCCCTTTGATGAACATGTACAATTTGATTCCAGCGGAAACCCCATACCTTCTTCGGAAAATCCTTATGCACTCACCTTTGACCCGACCTATGCTTTCGCTTCGCTTCAGGGGCGACGATTTTTTATCCAATGGACGTATCGGTGGTAATGAAATTTATAAATATCATTTTCTGCTGCGGAAATCTGTTTTCGTTTTAAAAGTACTCACCTCTACCTTAATCCCATTGGGTGGCAAAATCTTCCGGAAGATGCTCGAATACCTTCCTTGTCTTCTCAACCGGACAGTCAAAAGCCAATCTATATGCTCTAAGGGCAATGGTGTTGGGGTGTTGTATTGGTTGGGCACCGTAGACCACATCGCCAACGATCGGATGCCCGATCGCGGCCATTTGAGCGCGAATCTGATGATATCTGCCGGTATGTAGTCGTATGTCGACCTGCGTGCGTCCTTCTGCGATGGCTACCACTCGGTAGCTCAACTTCACCGGCGCACTTCCTTCGAATGGATGTGCACCCACGATTGCTCTGAAGTGAACGGTGTCTTTTTTGTGATAATGGGTGAGAATACCTTTGGGCGTCAAAACTTCACCCTGCACCATTGCCCTGTAGTGCTTTTCAATCTGTTTTTTTTCAAACATCTGCTGAAAAATCCTGAGTGCATTACGCTTTTTGGCCACAATCAGAAGGCCTGATACAGGCCTGTCTAATCTGTGGATCGGATATGGAGCGCTACGCCGGAAGCATTGAGGTCTAGCTTCTTGCAGCCAAAACATCAGATTGGGATTTCCTTTACGATCCGGCTCCGTATTGAGACCATGCTCTTTTTCAACGATGATGTACTCAGAATTTTCGTAAAAGATATACGGCATTTATCGGCTTTGAGTAATGGAACGAATCCATTTGTATTCAGACAAAAACTCCCGACCAACTACCCTAAACACCGAATACGAAGGCACCGCAACGATCATCCCGATGATACCAAAAATATTTCCGGCTATAAGTATTACAAAAAATATTTCAAGCGGATGGGCATTTACGGATTTCGAAAAAATGAGTGGCTGGAAGATAAAATTGTCCATCAACTGAACCACAAGAAAAACTGACAGTACTTTCAACAGATGAATTTGCCACATATCAGGAGCCAATAGTCCTGGCGTGGTACTAAATGCAATTATCGTCCCTATGGATGCCCCGATGACAGGACCCACATAAGGAATGACATTGATTAAACCGGCAAAAAGACCAATGATAAAAGCGTTTTTAATATTGAAAAAGTTTAGACCGAAACTCACAATGATTACAATCAATGAAATCTGAAGAATAATCCCTACAATGTATCGCCGTAGGGACTGCTTGATCTGACCAAGTACGCGTGACATGCGTTCGGTAGATCTGTCCGGCGTAAACGCCAGCACGATAGAAGGGGCAATCTGTCGCTCTTTAAGCAGGAAGAATGTTATAAATGATATAGAAAAAAGAGCTACAATCAGATTTCCCATGGTACTTACCAGGCTCGTAACAGTGCCTGTAATATTCGAAACATTCATGTATTCCGTTATTTTGGCCATCAGATATGCCCTATTAGACTCGTATCCGACTGGTTTTATGCCGAGATTATCCGCCCATCTTTCAATATTTTCAATGGGCTTTTCAAGGTTTTTGTAAATCTCGGACATGCTTAATTCCGAGATGGCATTGAGCTCCTGAATCACAGGTGGTACAATCAATAAAAAAATGAGATAAAAAAACACATACACCGATGCTAATCCGATCAGAGCCTTCAGCCAATCAGGAGCATCCAGCTGACGAAACTTCACCCTATCGAGTGCTTCCATAAGTGGTGAAAGAGCAATAGTAAGCGCAACGGAAACCGCAAAATAAATAACTACTGTGAGCGAATAATATAGAATCAACGCAAAAAGCACCACCAGAATAGCTCCAATGAGTTGCTTTCTGGATATGTCAGAAAAAATATTCATCCCTGAGAAACGGTGTAAAATAAAACAAAAATCGGCGTAAATCCGGTAAAAAAGCCTGCAACCACCTCCCGTGAGGTGTGTGCGCCCAATTCTAGCCTCGCCCAGGCAATCAATCCCACAGCCAATATAGCAGCAATTAGCAATGTCGGAGACCAGGCATTCATCCGGCTCATCACCATTACCGCAGCCATCAGACCCGAAAATGAGGCCACGTGGGCACTGGCTTTGTAAAAGGGAATCTGTGCCAGAAGCAACAGTATGACAATACTTGTACCCATCAGAAACATATGAAGCAACTGAGCCGACGGAACGACCCGCAACGCCACAGCGGTAAAATAATAAAAAACTGCTGCCACGATGTACGGTGTTTTTCTATCCTCCTTGTCTGCCATTTCCAATGTCCGGATGACCCCAAACCGGTAGAGAAGTAAACTTGCCGTAACCGGCAAAAAATATGTACCCGCGACCACAGACATCATGATGTATATCTTTTGGACCCTGTCAAATGTGTTTGGATGTAGCCAGAGAAACATTCCTACAAACAGCAGCGGAACTACTGCCGGATGGAAAACATAAGAGAGTACACGGGCAATATGGAGAGTCAGCTGATGTGTCTTCTTCATCGCGCTCAGAGTTGTTTTCTTAATCGCGCTACCGGGATGCCCAGTTGCTCCCGGTACTTGGCGACCGTACGCCTCGCCAAGGGATAGCCTTTTTCATTCAGAATCTTACACAGCTGATCATCGGTATATGGTTTTGACTTGTCTTCTTCGGCTATTGACAGTTCCAGAATTTTCTTAATCTCTTTCGTAGACACTTCCTCCCCGTCGGTTGTGGTCATTCCCTCACTGAACAAATCTTTCAGCAGAAAAGTCCCGAAGGGTGTTTGCACGTACTTATTGCTGGCTACCCGCGATATAGTGGATATATCTAATCCCACTTCATCGGCTATATCTTTAAGAATCATCGGCTTAAGCTTAGTATAATCCCCCGTTAGAAAAAAATCTCTCTGTAGATTCATTATTGCCGACATTGTGATCAATAGTGTCTGCTGTCTCTGCTGAATGGCCTCTATAAACCACTTGGCAGAATCCAGTTTTTGCTTGACAAAGAGAAGGGCATCTTTCTGACTCTTGTTTGTCTTTGCACCTTCTTTGTAAGTTTGAAGCAGCTCCTTGTATTCTCTGCTGATATTTAATTCCGGGGCGTTGCGCTCATTTAGCTGAAGCTCGAGCTGATCATTATTAATCGTAATGATAAAATCGGGAATGATGCTGTAATCCCGATCCAAGGCTGTATTGATCTGTAGGCCTGGCTTTGGATTGAGCTTGCTGATCTCTTCGATGATTTCCTTCATCGTATCTTCATCGATACCCAGGCGATCCATCAATTTCTCATAATGTTTTTTGGCAAATTCATCGAAATAGTTCTCAAGAATTTTAATGGCTGATTTGACGACGGGTGTCTGAGGTCTTCTTGATAGTTGAATCAGCAGACATTCCTTAAGGTCGCGGGCACCGATTCCGGGTGGATCCAATTGTTGAATCTTTCGGAGTATATTTTCAATTTCTCCTACAGTTACCGTTATGTTTTTTGTAAATAAAAGATCATCCGCGATGCTCTCCGCATCCCGCCGAAGGTATCCGTCGTCATCCAGATTGCCGATGATGTATTCGCCAATTTCCATTTCCCGCTCCGAAAGTTTTACCATACCGAGCTGGTGGCGAAGATTTTCAAAAAAAGAAACGGAATTTACAACCGGAGCTTTGTAGTCATCCTCATCTTCATTGTAGTTGTTGGCCTTGAGCTTGTAATCCGGAGTATCATCGCTTAGAAGTGATTCATATTCATCAAAGTCTTCTAAACTTGTCATCTCAGGCTGATCAATCAACACGCCATCTTCATCGTATTCATCTTCGTTGTCTTCCAAGATCAGAGTCTCTTCCGCCGGATTCTCATCTTCTGTTTTAGATTCTTCCAGAGCGGGGTTTTCTTCTATTTCTTGTTTGATTCGTTCTTCAAGTATCGCCAAAGGAAGCTGAATTAACTTCATCAGTTGAATCTGCTGTGGCGAGAGTTTTTGAAGCAATTTTTGACTTAATCCCTGCTTGAGCACCTGATTGCGTTATTTGAATGCTGCAATTTATACATTATTTTTGATTGATGGCTTGATTTTTGATCTAGACGGCGAATTTTGAAATTTTTCCTTTGATTTTATTTTATTATGCGTTGATAAACAGTGGATTAAACTTTATTTACACTTCCCATATGTTTTAATACGTAACTGTTTCTAAGAATGGATATAACCCTCAAAAGACTTCGGATATAGATTTTTTTGCTGCAATGTACCGGACTATATTAGCAGGGTAATCTGTTTCATCAATTCTACTCTCATGACGCGATTGTTGTGCCTGCTTATCCTGACTGCAAATACTATAACATCCCAACATATTGATTTTCTATATAAGCAGAAATCCGTAAAGCCAGACGGCGTTTATTTTATCCGTCCTTTTGGGGGAGAATCTGACTTTTTCAGCCATGTACAGCATCTTGAAGCCCCTTATCCAGGAGGTAGTGGTTTCAGATCTTTCCTCCTTAGTCTGAAAGATAGCATTAACCGGCTCCCACGTCTCAAATCTTTGAAAAGAACTCAAATGGCAGTACCTCTGCCCGTGGTCGATCTCCAGTTTGAAGGAAATGAATACAACGGATCGGCACCCAATGACAACCACATAGCGATGTCAAAAAATGGATTAATCGTTTCAGTGATCAATACAAATATTTTGCTCTTTGATTCTCAAGGAGATTCTATTCTCTCGGTTCAATCGCTTCAACAGTTTTGCGCATCCACTGGATTGACCGATGCGAAATATGACCCTCGTATTCTTTATGATCCCGATGAAGATCGATTTATCATTGTAATTTTAAATGGATTCACTTGGCAAACTTCACGAATCGTAGTAGGCTTCAGCCGCAGCAACAATCCTCATGTAGATGGATGGAACTTATATGTGTTAAACGGTAATCCTCTCAATAATCAAACATGGAGTGACTACCCTCACCTGGCAGTAAGTAAGAGCGATTTGTTCATCACGTTCAATACATTTCTGAATGGCTCATTTAACAACAGCGGATACGTCGAGTCCACATTCTGGCAGATTGACAAAATGGCCGGATACAATGGCAGCGCAGAAATGTCGACGTCTTATTTTTACGATATCCGATACCGGCCGGATGGGGCAGATACACTTCGACCAATGTTTAACTTTACTCCAATCAAGGGGGGCAGCGGTCACTACGGCGATAAGATGTTTCTTCTATCCAACGAAAATCTGGCTGCCAGCAGCAATCGATACTTCCTGCTAACTGTAGAGGGCAAAACCGGTCAAAGCACTCTTTCCGTATCGGAGTTTCGCACAGAAACAGTTTACGGATTGCCACCTGACGCACGGCAGATGGCCAATCATCGTTTTGACTGTGTCGATGCCCGCATTCAGGATGGTTTTTTGGAAAATAATGTTCTGCATTTTGTGCACAATACCATCTCACCCCTCAACGGGGCGGGATTTATTTACGGACGAATCGACAGACCAGAGGGCTTTAATAAAAGTATTAAGACGATACACTACTTCCACGACTCACTGGATTTTGGATTTCCCGCAATCAGCTACTCGGGGCGGACTGTATTGGAAAACGATGCTATTATCACTTTCAATCATTGTGGACGCAATTATCCTTCGGGTATGAGTGCCTGCTATGTAGATTCCGACGGTAACCTATCAGAGAGGCAGGAGATTGAGCGCGGAAACGGCTATGTCGATGTACTCGGAATCGGAGTTCAGCGTTTTTATGAAAGGTGGGGCGACTATTCGGGAGGCCAGCGCATATATCAGTCCCCAGGGCGAGTCATCGGAGCCGGTTATGGATCTAAAGCCAATCGGCGACCCGAAACACGAATCGCCGTTTTATCTTCACCCCTATTAGCCGGTTCTGCCCCTGCGCCATTCAATTTTGCCTCCGAATTTAAGCTCTTCCCCAATCCGGCAAATCGCTTTTTCGAAGTTGAATTTGTCTTGGAGCAGGCACAGAGGCTGCGTTTTGTGATTGTGCCAGCATTCATGGGTACAGGTGGCGAGATTGTCTTGCAGACATCAGATGTGCGAAAGGGGACCAATAGATTTACATTTTACACAAGCCCTTTACGAAATGGCCTGTACACCCTATTGATTCAATCCGAAGATGGCCAAATAATCAAGAAATCTAAGGTGATGGTAATCCGATAGGGCAAAGTGGTCTTACCTTTGATGAAGATAATTTGAAAAAACCTGAGTGTTCTGTCGCGCCGATAAACCGTAACTATCGGTGAGGAAAGTCCGGACTACACAGGGCAGCACACCTGTTGAAAGACAGGGCATCAATCCTCAATGGGCTGATGACAGATAGTGCCACAGAAAACAAACCGCCCGGCCTGGTCCGGGTAAGGGTGAAAAGGTGGGGTAAGAGCCCACCGCTCCTGCCGGCAACGGCGGAGGCACGGCAAACCTTGTGCGTAGCAAGGCCAAATAAGCTGCCAACGGCTCACTTGATGAGCCGGCGCATTTGCCCGATGCGCGACGAGCAGCGGGTAGGCCGCATCAGATAAATGACAGAAATCCCGATGCATCGGGAGACAGAATCCGGCTTATAGCTCAGGTTTTTTTAATTTTTTTTTTCGCACGATGATTCGAAAATATCAAGCTATTCTAAAAGAAAAAGGCTGGAAAGGAGTTGTTTCAAATGTCGGTTGGAAAGCTGCTATTCTTCTCTTCTTGTTCTTTTTATTCAAGGGGCTTGTATGGCTTGCAGTGTTATACGGTGGTATTAAATGGTTCTCGTCATAAACAATTGTAGTCACTGCATTGTGTATTAATCGTTTTAAATCACCAAATATGACTCATTTAAAAGTTGGAGATAAAATGCCTGACTTCTCCGGTAATGATCAAAATGGCAATACTGTGAATTCTTCCGATCTCATCGGCAGAAAATTGATTGTGTATTTTTACCCTAAGGATGACACCCCCGGTTGTACAGCAGAGGCATGCAGTCTGAGAGATTCGTATGAAGAACTTACTTCTAAAGGGTTCACAGTGATAGGGGTAAGTGCCGACAGCGAAAAGTCACACCAGAAATTTATTGATAAATACAATCTTCCCTTTACGCTGATTTCTGATCCTGAACGCAAAGTCATCGAAGCTTTTGGAGTGTGGGGTAAGAAAAAATTTATGGGAAAGGAGTATGACGGAATTCACCGGGAAACATTTGTAATCGATGAAAATGGAACCATAATCAAAGTCATCACCAAAGTAGATACAAAAAACCACGCCCGTCAGATCCTGGAAGAGCTCGGAATACGGTAGACCCGACGGAAGTGATCTCAATGGAGCATTCCAAGTTGTCACAGGTTCACAGATTTTATTGCATTATTCATCAGCGCTGAAAATAAATTCTACTAAAAAATTGTTGACTTCCCAGGCAATGGATTTTTTTATAAATTATTAACCTGATAATGAGATGAAATGAAATGTGAAGATCAGATTTTTTTGATCATTAAAAAATGAATTTTCCGGTTGAATAATTTTTGTCGCACCGGCATCACAAAAACAATTGAATCTTTTTAAAGTTATATTTGTAAAAATTTCTAATGGTTATGAGGTTTGAAGTAAGTTTGGTTGAAGAGTTAAGAGCCATTCGCAAGAAACGCTCAAAAAAAAATGAGAGGGTATCAAACTTTTCCAATGAGTCTAACGAAACCATTCTCAGCCGTATAAAAAATACAGGTAATAGCTACACGGATCTAAATCACTTAGATGCTGACCGCATTTATTCATTAGATGAAATCCGCCAGCTATGCATTGAATATCGTCTCCGCTTTTTGGATGCAGCCCGATTTGCCAATGAAATTCCTCAGGAAGCCTTTGACGAAATTCGAAAAATTCAGCAAACAGAGCAAAAAGCCCTCGAAGGGTATAAAATTGTAGCTCCGGCATCGATGTTTCACCTCATCGAAAAGGATAAAGATCCCATGCTTTTTCTCGATCTTGGCAATGACAAGTATTACTTGATTCACAAATGGGGTAAGGATCTTAAGGTTTGGAGAAAGTGGCTTGTATTTCCGATGAGAAGCTTTGAAACATTCCTGTTTACGCTTGTATCCATCGCTTTAATTGGTGCTTTAATACCCTCTGACTCTGTGATGATGGGTCCCTATGACAGTTCTGCACTACCCATCCGTGTAATATTCTTCTTCTACCTCATCATTGCCCTGAGTGGTCTGGGTTCGCTATACGGTTATTCCAGGATGAAAGATTTTTCTGATAAACTTTGGAATTCTAAATATACCATCTGAATTACAAGCACTTTCATTTAAATCAAACCGGCTGTCTACAGGCCGGTTTTTTTTTGTTTTAATTTTTCTTGTTTCAAGGATAAATACCTTTTTCAGACAAGCTGTTTTTTACTCAAAATTGAATCGAACGTATACAAAAATACTTCGGTTCAAGGCACTTTATCTTTTTGAAAGCCAGATCAACAAGTAATTGTCAGTTGTCATTCAGGTTAAGATTTGACACTTGATAGAGTTATCTTTACCTCATGCGCATGTAACTTGCGCCATATTTAAACGAAAGTCAATTCGCGTCTTCAGATGTGGGATAGATTAGCTGTTTGGATTATCCGGCAGCCTGTTTTGATGTCAGTGTTATTGACATGCTCATTGAGTTTTGCATTGTACAAAGCCGATGATGTAGGCATGAGCTATCAGTTCAGCAGACTACTGCCCGCATCAGATACAGTACACCTCCAGTACGCGTGGTTTAAACAAAACTTCTCCCAGGCAAGCAACACCATTGTAATAGCCACTGAGACAGACAATCTGCACACCGATCTTTTTGTTAAAAATTGGTCTGAACTGGCATCTTCCATCAGAAAAATCCAAGGAGTAGAGCATGTGTTCACTTTTCTGGATGCGATAAACATCGTGAAAAATACTGAAACCGGCAGATTTGAATTTCATAGGGTTTTCGACCGGGATGACAACATTTCTAACTGGACACATATTTTAAACGATTCTATACCCTTTTACCGCGGATTATTTTCAGATCAGGACTTTACCACAACCGTAGCTTACATACAGATTGACCCAACAAGGCTGTACAATGCCGAAATTATTCCCATTATTCAAAATATCGTAAGCGCTGTGCGTGAGTACGAACACGCCACACAGTCCAGTGTGCGGATATCCGGTATTCCATATTTGAGGATGGGCAATGTAACGCAATTAAAAAGTGAAATTTATCTGTTTGTGCTTTTGGCTACGGGTGTCACCGCCCTGCTTTTCTATCTGTTTTTGAAGAGTGTAAAGGCTACCATGATTTCACTTGCCATTGTGGCGGTAGGAGTGATATGGTCTCTGGCTTTGATGGCCCTTTTCGGGTTTGAAATAACATTGCTCACAAGTCTTATACCACCCCTTGTGATTGTAATAGGGATTCCCAACTGTATTTTTTTAATCAATAAATTTCACTACGAATATAAAAATCACAAAAACAAAGCATTGGCGCTACAGCGCACCATCTCAAAGATTGGAAATGCAATCTTCTTCAGCAATCTGACAACGGCATTGGGATTTTTTGCACTCACATTTACAAGAAGTGAAACACTTGTAGAGTTTGGGCTCGTGGCTTCACTTAGCATCGTAGTGATTTTTGTGCATTCTATGATCATCTTCACCCTCTACTATCTGTATGCTCCTATACCAAAGGAGAGGCATATGAAGCACTTTGACCGCAGATGGCTACTGAAATGGACCATTCTCCTCCAAACTGTGGTGTTCAATCATCGTACTGCTGTGTACATTGCCTCAGTTGTGCTTTTAGTTGTCTCGGTGGCAGGGCTTCTGAGGATTGAGACTTCTGGTAGAATCACTGACGACCTCAACAGAAAGAGCAAAACCTATTCTGATTTAAAATTCATAGAAGAGAAACTCAGCGGCATTGAGCCGGTGGAAATTATCATTGATACGAAAAAAAATCTCTCTGCAAAACAGCAATCCACCTTCCAGCTCCTTGCGGAAATTCAAGATTCTCTTAAAAATTATGGAATACAAAGGAGTCTTTCTATTGCCGATGCCGCATCATATGCGACACAAGCCTTTTACAATGGTCATCATGAATATTACAGGATCCCTACACGCCAGGAAATCCGATTTATGACCCGATTTATAAAAAATTCGGAACTCCAAAACAGTCAGATTATAGGTGCCTTGTACGACTCGACAGAACGCTTTGTGCGTATAAACTTTCAAACCAAAGATCTCACGACCCTGGAGATGAAAGATCTCAAACAGCGACTTACATCTATGCTTACCCATGTGCTAGCGGATAGGGGGTACAGCGGATTTATAACCGGGGCAGGAGTCCTGTTTCTGGAGGGTACACGATATCTTGTAAAGAATCTCGTTCAGAGCCTCACGATAGCAATCTTGTTGATTACAGCATTGATGATGTACCTGTTTAGATCCTGGAAAATGGTCGTTATCAGCCTGATCACCAATTTGATACCTCTCCTATGTACGGCCGGAGTGATGGGGTTTTCAGGTATACCCCTCAAGCCTTCGACGCTCCTGGTATTTGGGATTGCATTTGGAATCTCAGTAGATGATACCATTCACTTCCTGGCCAAGTACCGCCAGGAATTACAGAAATCCAGCTGGAATATTACTGAAAGTATTCGCGCTGCTCTCAATGAGACAGGTGTCAGCATGTTTTACACGTCGATCATTTTATTTTCCGGATTTATAATCTTTACCTTTTCGAGCTTTGGCGGCACAGTAGCGTTAGGACTTCTTGTTTCCCTGACACTTTTGGTAGCGATGATTGCCAATCTGTTTTTGCTTCCTTCATTTGCCTTATCTCTTCATAAATACCTGGCAGACGAGGATTTTGAAAATCCGCCACTAAACATGGTTGATCCGGACGATGAAGACCTGACCGAAGTCTCCGACCAAAGCGATGAGAACAAACATCCTTCACTACAATAAGTCATTAAAACTCGCCAGTCCGGGAATTCGGTGAAAAATAAAACCTTCCCCATGCGAGGTTCCGATCAATCGGCCCATATCCCTTGCCCTGTATTCAATACTGTCAAAAAAGTCTTTTGAACTGATAACCGTTTCGGGCTCCCTGCTCTCAGGATTGAATAACTGAGAGCGATGTGCGCGACACAACTCCATTTTTTTGTCGAAATATCCCGAAATGTCAATAATCACATCTGGATTAAGATTGTCAAACTGAATGTAATGAAGCAAAACTTTCGGTCTCCATGCTGGCTGAAGCTCGCCCTGCCAATGAGTGATCAATTTTTCCAAACCTGCAGAAAATACAGCCCTCATGATCAACTCTGCAGCAGATCCATGATCGGGATGCCGGTCTCTCGGGGCGTTGGCCAAAACAATACGCGGGCGACAAAACCGGATAATCTTTATGACTTCGCGAACAGACGTTTCATCTGCATTAATCCATCCGTCGGGCAGGTGGGCATTGAGTCGAAATGATGCTCCCAGAATCCGGGCAGCTTCCGCTGCTTCTGCCTCCCTAACTTCAGGAGTGCCGCGGGTTCCCATTTCTCCCATTGTTAAATCCAGAATTCCGATTTTGTGCCCTAGAGCGTGATGTTTGGCTAATGTACCTCCGGCACCAAGTTCTACATCGTCAGGATGCGCCCCAATGGCTAATATATCTACTTGCACTTCAAATTCTTAAAAATGAAAGCAAAAATATGTAACTACATTTATATTGCTCTAAACTTTTACGGACACAAAATTTTTTCATTGGCTTCATGTAATAACTTGCATGTAAATGATTTTCTCAATATTTGCATATATTGAAATACTTAATCAAATTATGTCCAGCGAAATAGACTTTCTGTGGAATCTGCATTCTGCGTTCGAATTTTCAAACTCAATCGGAAATACCCACCAGCTTATTCCAATGCTTAGAGAGAGTCTACACCCTCTCAAAGAGACCCTTCATCTCAACAACATTCTGGTCATCAGAGAGGCAGCAGATGGGCAACTGAATACAGTGTACAATGTCCAAGAGTATAAAGACACACCTGATATTCAGCAAGCCATAGATTGGCTTTCCACCCTAGTACACGACGGCCATAAAGAGTCCGCACAATTCCTTCCAACCAAACCCGGAGATATAAATAACAGCACTGCCATATGGCCCCTAAAGGACTTTGGCTATTTGCTCTTGTATGCGGACAATCTGACATATTCCGAAGAATTCGCCAAATCACTTTCCATCCCTCTACAAAAATTGGCATTGGCTTGTAAAAACTGTGAGCTCTTTGAAGAATTGGATTTGGAACGTAAAAAATTCCAGGCGCTGTTTCAATCATCTACCGCAGCAAAGGCACTCCTTACAAAAGAAGGAAAAATCCTCGACTGCAATCAGCGTTTCAAGGATCTGGCCGGAGGCTCACATTCTCTGACAGAATATTCCACGATCGATCTTGTGGGCTTTTTACATTCCAAATCAGACAATGAAAAACTTCTAAATGCAATATCGAGTGCCTTTGAAATAAAAATGAAACAGGAATTGCATGTTCATTCCAGTTTCAACGGAGCGAATTACCATTTCGATATAAGCATTACCCCTGTGAATAATGAGAAAAATGAGATTACTTCTGTACTGTTGGAAGCATATGACATATCAAAAATTTACGAACTGCAAGAAAATCTAACCCGCGAGAGCCGTCTTTTAAAAGCGGTGATAGACCTAATGCCCGACGCCGTATTTGTAAAAAATAAAGAAGGCAAGAGAATCATTTCAAATAAGAAAGATGCTGAATTTTCAGGCTTTGAATCCAATAAAGAAATGTTAGGGAAGACAAATGACGAAATTTATCATCCTGAATATGCCTCAATACTCAATGCAGATGATGATGTGGTACTTACGGAGGGCACTGCTGTGATCAATAAAGAGTTTTTTTTAATAAACAAAAAAGGCCAGCCATACTGGCTCCAGATGTCAAAAGTTCCCCTGACCGATGAGCTCGGGACAGTTTATGGTCTGGTAGGTGTAAGCCGTGATATCAGTCAGGTAAAATCTTTAATTAAAGACCTTAAATACCGGGCTGATTTTGAAATGCTGCTCGTAGAATTATCAGCCAGTTTTATAAATTCCGTACAAGGTGAACTCGACGAAAAAATCAACCGGGCACTCGAACGTGTGGGCCGATTTTGTGAAGCTGACAGGGTCTATGTGTTTCAATATGATGAGCCCGGGAAGATCATGAGCAATACACATGAGTGGTGTGCCGAAGGAATTACTCCCGAAAAAGACAATCTGCAAATGATCCCGGCCGATCTCATCCCTCAGTGGAACGAAAAACTCCAGAATCACGAGATCATACATATCCCAGATGTCAAGAAGTTGCCAGCTGACTGGCAAACCGTCAAGGAAATTCTCGAACCTCAGGGCATCCAATCCCTTGTGGTGGTACCCATGGTGGTCAATGAGCGCTTAGTGGGATTTGCCGGATTTGATGCTGTGCGCTTCAAGCGCATTTGGAGCACGGAAGACATTCGACTGTTACGTGTCTTTGGCGATCTGCTGGCCGTAAGTGTGGATAGAAAATGGACAGATGAGAAAATCTACCGCTACAACAGTTCGCTTGAGAAAATAAACAATGAGCTCAACCGCTTTGCATACATCGTGAGCCACGACCTGAAAGCGCCCCTGCGCGCCATCAATAATCTAAGTGAATGGATCGAGGAAGATATTGGTGATAAACTCGAGGGCGATACCAAAGAGCAGTTTAAACTACTGAGAGGAAGAGTCAAAAGATTGGAAAACCTCATCAATGGAATACTGGAATACTCACGGGTAGGCCGGATCAAATCACGTATTGAAAGTTTTGAAGTTTCAAAATTGTTGGCAGACCTGATCGAAAGGCTTAGTCTTCCAAAACATGCAGAGATTAAAGTTCAAAAAACAGAAATGTCACTTTTCTCAGAGAAGGCTGCTCTCGAAAAAGTCCTTGGCCATCTTATTCAAAACGGAGTGAAATACAACCAAAGTGAGCGTCCTGTGGTAGAAGTTACCTGGTTCGATCATGGGAAGGAAGTAGAATTTGTTGTGAAGGACAATGGTGAAGGTATTCATCCTGATTTTCATGAAAAAATATTCCAAATGTTTCAAACACTGAAAGCAAGGGACGAAGTAGAAAGTACGGGTGTAGGCCTTGCCATTGTAAAAAAGATCATTGAAGATAAAGGGGGACGTATCTGGGTTGAATCTGCGCCTTCGGAGGGCTCCACATTTTACTTCATGTGGCCGAAATACGAGAAAAAAGAAGCACTAATGAATATATGAGAACTTTAATATTCTTCCTTGCTGTTTGGTTATTGGTAGTATGCACATCCGGATGCTCGACCATGTTTTCGTCTTCCCTTTATCCGGTGATGGTGCGTTCCAATGCCCAAAACGTCCAATTTGAAGTATTTGACCGCTTTCAAAATCGAATTCTTACCGGAGTGACTCCTCAGCTCATTGTCCTGCCATCGTCCTACCTGCCATTTATACGCCAGCGCTACACGGTGCTGGTGAATGATCCGGACTACGAAAGCGCACAAATGCTGGTTACCTTTCACATTGACGGCTGGTACTTTGCCAACCTGTTTATCCCTCCATTGGCTCCTATTGCCATGCTAATCATTGATCCTCTTTCAGGTAGGATGTTTACCATTGATAACTATTGTCGGAACATAAATTTCAATCTCAGAAGAACGAACTTTACTTCAGAAATAAACAACCTTAACAATATGCCACATCATGATGGCACTACTCCATGAAATCTATTAAAAATTTAATATGGGACTTTGGAGTCGTATTAATCGACCTGGATTTCAAGCGTTTTCAGGAGCTATGTGAGGCGTATGGCATGAAGGCTGACGTTAATATATTGAATACGCACTTTTCACATGTCTTTGAAAAAGGTCTTATCACCGAACATGAATTTCTGAGAGAATCAAAACTTTTATTCCCCGGATGGGTGAGTTATCCTACAATAAAATCCATTTGGAACTCCATGCTGGGCACCATACCGGATGAAAAAATCAGACTCTTGTACAAAATCCAAAAATCGGGATACAATCAGGTGCTCTGCTCCAACACAAATGAAACCCATATCCGCCACATCTGGGAAAAACATGGTATCTACACCTCCCGGCGATTTCAAAGGGCTTTTTCGAGAATATTTCTCAGCTATAAATGCGCAATGCGAAAACCGGAGCCGGAATTTTTTCTATTCATCCTTGACGAGATGGGATGGCATGCAGAAGAAACCCTCCTTGTGGACGATAATCAGCAGAATATCGACTCGGCATCCACGCTGGGCATGCATGTACTTCACTACACCTCTCCCAGGAGCTTCAAATACTTTGACACAGCTCTACCAATGCTCCATGTGCATCGCGCGGATGAACAAAACAGATAAGCTTTCGGTCAGCCCCTGGCTTTGGTTCGTTATTTAAAAGAGTAAACCCCAACTCCCGAAGCCTGACCATCTCAGCCCTGATGTCTGCAACCTCATAGGCTATGTGATGTATTCCTTCGCCTCTTTTATCAATAAATTTGGCGATTGCGCTCTCGGGTGAGGTTGCCTGCAGGAGTTCTATTTTATTTTGACCTGCCATAAAAAAGGAGGTAATTACCATCTCAGAGGCCACCTCTTCCCTCTTGTATGGCGCGATGCCAAGTAGTTGGGTGTAGCGTTTTTCAGCTTCTTCCAAATTTTTTACGGCGATCCCAATGTGCTCAATTTTTCCAAGCATGTCTGTATTTTTTCCGCCGAAAATACTTCAATGAATTCGCAGTATATCAAGGAGGGAGTGGACATTAAACTCGGCGGTCACAGATTTAAACTTCTCAATGAGCGTGCCTTGTTTTGGCCGGACCAACGTATGCTTATCATTGCTGATGCCCATTTTGGTAAAATTTCTCACTTTCGCAAGTCCGGGGCATCCATACCTGTAGCCGCCATAGAAAAGCAATTTTACAGATTTAACGGGCTTCTGAAGACTTTACTTCCGAAAAAAGTTGTATTTCTGGGTGACCTATTTCACTCCGAATACAATATGGAATGGGATTTCCTGACAAGGGTATTGCAGAATTATCCCGTAATGGATTTTATTCTGGTTCAGGGTAATCACGATATTTTGAATAAAAAGTTTTATCAGTCAGCTGATTTGAAGGTCACCGACGTTCTCGAGATTGAAAACCTTCTCTTCTCTCATGATGAGATACCTATTGGAGGAGAGCAATTTTTGATCTGTGGACATCTTCATCCTGGATTTACACTCGGGGGCAAAGGGAGGCAACGAATCAAACTGCCCTGTCTGTGGAAGTCTGGAAATAAGGCTGTTTTGCCGGCTTATGGAGAGTTTACCGGTTTATACCTGGTTGCACCCGACAAACAAGACACGATCTATTTGATTACAGACAAGCGAATTATCCCCATTGTCTTTTGATACACCTGAATTTTAATCTTTCAACTCTGCAATCAATCGATCGATGAAATCCTCCATAGCCGCACGCTCTGCCTCATTCCATTGCTTTTTAAGGCGTGCCTGACGACGCAGATGATTATACATACTGCGCTTGCGTATTTCTAGGGCTATGTGTGTTTCATACTGATTGTTGGGGAGTTTGAAGGTTCTTTCCCCTATGGTACGTATATCCGCAAGCATGGTATTGGTCACTTCCCTGTTTAGTTCTTCGTATTTTGAGATAAATTCTCCTGCGTTCAATGTACTGTTTTCCTTGACATACCTGTCTGCCACGGTGCGCATGGTGGTATTGACACTGGAGGCCAATCGCTGTTTGGCCATGATCATGGCCTTACTTTTAGATGTATTCATATCCATGCTTGTACCGCTGCCCACTCCCCTGAAATAGCGACTATTGGTTTGGTATTTGGACGATGAGAACGGGCCAGTAACTTCTTTTCCAGGCTTTTTAAAGCCTCCGCAAGAAGTAAAAAATGCTAAAACAAGGAATGAGGCAAAGACCTTGATCCGTGACAAGATTTTCATAAAAAGTTGATTTTTAATGAATAAATTTCAATTATTGAGCCAAAGTAAAAAAAAACCGCCCGGCATGGGCGGCTTTTTCTAAAATAAGTAACACTCAATCTTATCTAACAACAACCTTCTTCACAAACAAATCATTTTCTATATAAAGTCTTACCATATACACACCTTTTGGAAGGTGTTCAGTTCTGACTGTATGATGCGATTCGAAGGGTGTATTCACATGCACAATCCGACCGGTGAGATCGACAAGTTCTATTTTTTCGATTGGTTTGAAAGTACTAAGGCTAAAATGGGTGGATGCCGGATTTGGATACAGGATGATCTTATTATCCAAATCGTTTTCAACTACACTTACCGGTATCTGATAGCCTTTGGTCGTCAGCATTTTAGCAATTCGTGGTGCTACAAAACCCATAACCGTATCGATGTAGGCCAATGACTGGGCTTTGATATTGGGGTTAGTTTCATTAGAGCTTTGTGGATCATTGGGATCCCACCAGTCCCAAGGATTGGAGTTTACGCGGAAAGGCATTGCAGGATTGGGAGGAGGAATATCGAATGGCAGGATGTGGTGGATCTGACCGGGATTGAGAGTTGCACTGGCACGGGCTTTTACGCTGATAGGATCATTCCAATTGGTGGTTAAGATGCTGTTGTTGCCAATTGTATTAGATAATCTTACTGCTGTATGACTGCCGGCTACATCTACGACCGGGAAGAATTGACCACCGATGGGAACGTTTACCATACCAGATATGTAGGGCGCAAAGAAATCCTGCACGACATGCACAGATACAATGGGAGGCTCACCTGCTTCAAGCCATGTAGAATCGCCCAGTGCACCGCCCAGATTTACAGTCATGGCTACATCCGAAGGTATTCCTGCGAAATTCTCAAAATTGCGACCTCTCTTGGTCATATCAATCTCTGGGAGTCCCAGTGGTGTTTGTTGACCTGTAAGGGTCACTTTACCGCCAAATCCATCCCAGTCGCCAACTACGGATGTGTCTACATACATATCACCTGCCTGCACCGGGTGACCGAACAGTCCTGTACTACTTGCGTTGTCGTATTTAAATTTATCAAGTTGTAATTCGGAGTATTTGTTCAGAGTGCCGTAGGCAAGGGTGATGTATCCACCGGAACCCTGGCCCAAGAGTGTTATGGCGTTGGTATTGATTTTAAAAGGATTTCCCTGACCCAAGACAGAAGCACGCAGAAATCTTACCAAAGTTTTGGCATCTTGTATGGCGTTGTAAACGGCAAGGAGATTGGTTCCACGGCGAAGATCCAAATCAGTACTGTTGGCGAGCCATCCTACTCTGTAAGTTGCAGATATGGCTACATACCCCATTCGTGCAAATCGCCGGCAAATTTCCACTGCAGCGCTGTCAGTTTTCTCACCCATTGGGCTTGCCAGACCTTTAGGCAAGAAACTTCCAGTATGAAGATAGACGATTACCGGCCTGTTGGTTACATTGTCCACGTTAGTGTCTGGCATGTAAATGTCGCAACGCAACGGAAGTAGCTGTGGCCCTCCGATAGATGCAGGAGCATAGGCAAAAAAGTTGATTCCATAGTTTACGTCTGCCATTTTTACAATTTGTGCATCTGTAAACACTGGTTCCAGATATCGCACCTGCGCATGCGACACATAGACCGTGAGAATCAAGGCAATAAAAAGGTGTAGAAACTTTCTCATGTTTATCGGATTTAATTTTAGATTATACGAAGGTAGTGAAATTTTTTAAAATTCAACTATCGCAGACAGATATGTTAATCGGCCGACCCTAGGCCCGCCAAAAACCATAAAAACCCTGTTGTCCAGTAGATTGGTGCCACCGAGTTTGAATGTTGTTTTCCATTTTTTTACCAAATAATTTATCTGTGCATCTAACATGTCATAGCTGTCAATACTACCCGTAAACTGAGGAGAACCCTCGAACAAAAATCCTTGTATCCAACGATAGTTAACACTGTAGCCGATTACATTTTGGTCTGAAGATTTAAATTTCAAATCGCGCGCATTAAATCCAATATTAAACTTATGCTCCGGAGTGTTAAAGGCGGGAATAATCGGGTCATCGGTAGCTGTATTGAGGACATTCCAGGTATAATTACCTGTAAAAGTGTAATTGTCCCAGAAGTAGTAATTATATCCAATTGAAAATCCTTGAGTAGTGACTCTGTCTCGTGCATTTGCAGCCACCCGATATGCTTGCACGGATGATACCCGGTCAATGGCTGTCTGGCCGTCAGCCACAATCTTCAGTCCAATGTTAAATCCAATAAAATCCTGATACCATGAATAATAATAATTCATATCGAGATAAAGCCTTTTAAAAAGAGTTGTTCTGTATCCGATCTCGGCGGTTTGTACCCGCTCAGGACGAATGGGTGCTACATCGTAGTAGTCAAACTCGTGCTCGAGCCGACCTTGTTGGTTTTTTTTCAGGTATTCCTGCAGATTTTCGGGTGAAACCAGACTGTCCACACCATTCAGGTTACCTAAAAGTATCGCTCTTCCTACGTTGTAATAAAGGAATTGGTCCTGAAGGGTGGGGTTTCTAATAGCTGATGAGAGACTTACTCTTAAAGTATTGAGATTATTTATCTGATATACCCAGGATAGTGCCGGACTCACCAGAAAGGGGAAATTTTGATTTTTATCCAGACGAATTGTAAAATTGAATTTGTGTTTGTCGTCAAAAAACTTTTTCTCCACGCCGGCATACACTCCAAATTCAAAATTTGTAATTCGATTATATCCAAGGGCTATGCTGTCAAATACCAGCTGTCCATTGGGAAGTGTATCTACTACAAACCGGTCATAGCGCATGGAATCACTGAAAATATTTCCTCTCGAATTGGGTACATAAAGACGAGCATTACCACCGGCTGCCAAATGGTAGCCCTTCACATCCCACTCATACTGGCCATGCACGTGGTACAAGGCAGATCGATCAAAAAACCTGGTACCTCCCTCTGCAAAGGTCCGGGATGTGTAGTGGGTAAACAGTGAATCAAAAAGCTGCGTGCCTGGAATGATCGGGCCGCCAAAAAATTCATCTACACGCTGGCGGTTTCTGTTGTGCAACTGACGAAGTGTATCTCTATTTTGTGCCAAATATTCCTGATACTGCTGAAGCCAAAGATCCCGTTCAGTAAACCAGTTGGCTGTAGGATATCCGGGGAGGGATCTGGCAGTATTGGCTTCAAATGAATTCCAGAATGAACGGTAGCGCTCACCCCAAGCATTGTCGCTGACCAAGGCGTTTTGCATGCGCAGCGCCGTAAAGTAAGCGTCGTACGAGTTACCAGCGTTTTCATTGGTGGCATATCCTCTGATGAAGAATTTATTTTTTTTTCGAAACTCAATTCTGTTTTGGTAAAAAGTAATATCCTTCAGAGAATACCGGTTGTCTCCTTGATAGACTGTAGTCCCGTATCCAAAATTTGAGGCCAGAATAAGCTCGCGATCTAAACTAAAACGGTGATGGAGTGCCAGACCCAATTTTAGATTTCGGGTATTGTAATCGACCAAATGCACTTCTTCGATACCGGTTCTGTAAAATCGGTCCAGTCCGGGATAAGTTCTTGGCTGCTGACCATCATCAAACATTTGTTCGTCACCGTATCTGTTTACAGCGTCATACCAACCGGGGTTGTCTTTGCCCCTTTCTGACTCTTCAGTAGGCTCATAATTGTCAGCTATCCAATCGTTTGCCTGGAGATAAAACGCATTAAACTTAATGGCTACCTTGTTATTACCCTTTTTGTCTTTAAACACTTTAGCGTGTCTTATAGCGATTTCGTTCAAAGCACGCTCGCCGGTTTTGAAGGAGACGCTGGTTCCTGGAAACAAGAATGGATCTTTGGTGGTCATTGAGATGACACCATTAAATGCATTAGGCCCGTAAAAGGCTGACGAGGCACCGGCGATGATGTCTACATTCATTACGTCGAGGTCAGAAGCCCCGAGAAAATTGCCCAACGAAAAATTTAATCCCGGCGCCTGATTATCCACACCATCTATGATCTGCAGAGATCTCACCGGTGAGGTGCTGTTAAATCCACGTGTATTTATGATTTTGAAACCAAGAGAGGCTGCTGTCAGATCGACTCCCTTAAGTGATCCTAGCCCATCATAAAACGAAGCTGCAGGAGTTTCTTTAATCGCAAGAGCATCCATAGCTTCTACAGTAAGTGCACTTTCTTTTTGCTTGTCTGACAGTCGTTGTTCGACGACACTGACCTCACCGAGCATGACTTTGTCTTCCTCCAGGTCGATGGTGTAATTCCCGGATCTTTTTATCTCTATCCGCTTGTTTTTATATCCCACAAAACTTATTTCTAAGGTAATTGGAAAAGACCCCTTGTGTTCAAGGGTAAATCTTCCATTCATATCGGTAGAAGTGCCTTTGCCTGTTTCGCGAATGATCACATTTGCTCCCGGTATGCCATCCCGATCTCTGGAGTCCCGAACGACCCCGGATATTTTTTCCTGAGCCGTTGCGATTTCTGCCAGACTTAAAGGAACCAATACAGACAAAACTTTTATTAAAATTCTGATATTCAATGCCTAATATGATTTTTCGATTTCAAATGTTTCTAATGCAATCATAAGGATTTTTTAAAAATTCCTAAACGTGTACATTTGTTCAATTAAAGCTCAACCAAAAAAATCATCAGATATGGTGGCAGAGACACTTATGATGGTGGCCGTACTTACGTTGCCACTTTTGGCAGGAGTCTTTTTGATTTGGTTTATGGCTACTGGCAGAGGGAATCCTGCTCCGACACAAGATGAAATTGAACAGTACAAAAGCCAGAAAAAAAATACCTGACAGACACACTCCCGATTCCGTATTCCCAGACAATATTAATTTTCATTCTTCTACTTTGAATAAGACCGTATTAGGCATTTTTAAGTGTACTTTTTACACTTTTTGAATAAATAAATTTTTACATATCGTATGGAATCACGACAATACATTTGCCGCAATTTTTTAACCACAAAAAGTATATGTCATCCGATTATCAAGCACAAATAGATGCTTTCATGAATCTTGTGAAAGCAAAAAATCCGAATGAACCTGAGTTCCTGCAAGCTGTACAAGAGGTAGCCGAAACGGTTATCCCTTTTATAGAGCAAAATCCAAAGTACAAAAAGCATAAAATTTTAGAAAGAATTGTAGAGCCGGAGCGCATAATCATCTTCAGGGTTCCCTGGATTGATGATAAAGGCGAGGTTCAGGTTAATCGCGGCTACCGCGTACAGTTTAATTCTGCCATTGGGCCTTACAAGGGGGGTATTCGGTTTCATCCTACGGTAAATCTATCCGTTTTAAAGTTTCTTGGTTTTGAGCAGATTTTTAAAAACTCTCTTACAACTCTGCCGATGGGCGGTGGAAAGGGAGGAAGTGATTTTGATCCAAAAGGAAAGAGCGATAACGAGGTAATGCGATTCTGCCAATCATTTATGACTGAACTTGCGCGGCATATCACAGCAGATACAGACGTACCCGCAGGCGATATAGGTGTCGGTGCACGCGAGATTGGTTACATGTTCGGACAGTACAAAAGACTTAAAAATGAATTCACTGGAGTGCTGACAGGCAAAGGGGTTAAATGGGGAGGATCGCTTATTCGACCGGAGGCCACGGGCTATGGCACTGTTTATTTCGCACAGGAGATGCTTGCTACAAGAGGACTATCATTCGAGGGAAAGACAGTGGTAGTTTCCGGGTCTGGAAATGTAGCTCAGTACGCCATTGAGAAGGCCATACAACTCGGAGCCCGAGTCGTAACCGCCTCAGATTCGTCCGGCTACATATACGACAAAGATGGGTTTACACCAGAGAAACTGGCCATACTTATGGAAGTCAAAAACGTACGGAGAGGAAGAATCAAAGAATACGCTGATCTAACAGGAGCTACTTTTGTAGAAGGTAAAACCCCATGGGAGATCAAATGCGATATCGCTCTACCTTGTGCCACTCAAAATGAACTCCACGGTGATGATGCCAAAAAATTGGTCGAAAACGGAGTAATCTGCGTAGCCGAAGGTGCCAATATGCCCTCTACCCCTGAAGCCATCGAAATATTCCTGCAATCAAAAATTCTGTTTTCTCCGGGAAAAGCATCCAACGCAGGTGGAGTAGCTACAAGTGGTCTTGAAATGTCACAAAATTCTCTCCGACTATCTTGGAGCAGAGAAGAAGTAGATCAGAGGCTTCATTCCATTATGGTCAATATTCACAACTCTTGTGTGGAATACGGGCGCGAAGCCGATGATTTTGTGAATTACGTAAAAGGAGCCAACATTGCGGGATTTGTCAAAGTAGCTGATGCTATGATTGACCAAGGTGTCGTTTGATGATTATTCTCTGAAAATAAAGAACAAAAGCCCGAATTTTGAGATTCGGGCTTTTTATTTATCAATTGATACCGCTATTTATTGCGGAACTTTATTACTCTTTTTTCAGAATGCCTTATGCCATCTTGACTTTCTCTTTTGTTTTTCTCAATTGTCTTGACAGTACATCGGCACACATATCCGTAGCCTCTTCAAAAGAAGCCGCAATTTTTTTCACAACCAAATCATTTCCGGGAATATTGACTTTTATCTCTACAATTTTATTTTCCCGGGTACTGGTATTTTCCAGCTTAAGAAAAACGTCGGCATCTACGATTTTATCGTAAAATGTATCGAGCTTATCCATTTTTTTTTGGATGAAATTAATCAGCTTTTGATCAGCCGTAAAGTGCACCGATTGAATTCTGACTACCATAGCATTGTTTTTTTAATTGCTTCTAGGGTGGAAGCGGTTATACACTGATTTTAGTTTTTGAATGTCATTCTGAGTGTAAATCTGGGTAGCCGCCAAACTACTATGCCCCAGCAATTCACGAATGCTCCTCAGGTCGGCACCCCTGTTAAGCATGTGAGTAGCAAAGGCATGTCGCAGCACGTGTGGGCTCTTTTGATGTACATCAGTGACACCACTAAGGTAGGACTTAACAATTACATAAACAAGACTTTTATTCACTTTTCTGCCTTTTTTTGTCAAAAACAAAAAGGGTTCACCGGATTGCTGAATTCTTTCTCTTGTTCTTAGATACAAATCCAACAACTCTCTTAAGTAATCGCTTATTGGAACGATTCGTTGCTTACTCCCCTTTCCTGTAACCCGAAGGCACTGCTCAGCGAGATCCAGATCATAGACCTTAAGGTCTATTAATTCCTGACGACGTATTCCCGTACCATAAAGCAACTCCACGACACAAAAGTTACGCACCGTTTCAAAGTCATCTTGTGTAAAGCTCTCTTCGAAGAGTGCAGGTATTTGAGCAAGTTCGCGCTCTTTTGGAATATCCTTGATTCTACGCGGTATCTTCGGACGAGATACCAATGCTGTAGGCACCGAGGTGATTAAATTATTTTTCTTTAAAAATTTGAAAAATGATTGTAAGGCGGACAATTTCCTGCGAATACTTGCCGGCTTAAGGCCTGATTTAGTAAGATATGCCGTGTAATGCCGTATTTGCTTTTGAGTAATTTCAGAAACGTCTGAGCAGTCGATATAATCAAAAAATGACACTATGTCCTTGACATATGCTTCAATGGTGTGTGATGAGCGGTTTTTTACAAACTTTAAGTAGTTGGAGAAGCGAAGTACAAGATCTTCATAGTTCATAAAAAAAGCTGGCTAATCCAGCCAGCTAAAATAGTTTAAAAGCAAATTTTTTCTAAACTTCTTGTTGATTTCTTATTTTTTGGGTAAAGGCTGCTTTCAACACCTGGTTTCTCCTGATGACAGAGGGCTTGATAAAGTGCTGCTTATTACGCAGTGTGCGCACTATACCCAGCTTATCAAATTTCTTTTTATATCTCTTGAGCGCTTTTTCTATGCTCTCGCCTTCTTTTACAGTTATGTGAATCATATTTTGGTACTCTAATGTATTATTTTTTGGTGCAAATGTAGAGAATAATTAGAATAAAGAAAGCATTATTTCAAAATATTTCTCGAAATCACAAGTCTCTGTATCTCAGATGTTCCTTCCCCAATGGTGCACAACTTGCAATCCCGATAATATTTTTCAACCGGAAAATCTTTTGTAAACCCGTATCCTCCGAATATTTGAACAGCTTCATTGGCAACATTCACACACACCTCTGATGCATATAATTTGGCCATAGCACCTTCTTTGGTCACTTTCATTCCTCTGTTTTTCAAATAGGCTGCATGATATGTAAGAAGTTCTGCTGCTTCGATTTGAGTCGCCATATCGGCCAATTTAAAAGCGATCGCCTGAAACTGTGCAATCGGCTTACCAAACTGTACGCGCTCTTTTGAATATTTCAACGCGGCTTCATAAGCCCCTTTTGCTATTCCAATTGAAAGTGCTGCAATTGATATTCTGCCGCCATCCAAAATTTTCATGGACTGTATAAATCCTTCTCCCTCATTACCAAGCATTTGTGAATGATGGACTCTGCAGTTTTCGAAAATTAATTCAGTCGTCTCCGAGGCTCTCATTCCGAGTTTATTTTCCTTTCGGCCGGCATAGAATCCGGGAGTTCCTTTTTCTACGATAAATGCTGTCATTCCATGAGAATCACCTTTTTCTCCGGTTCGAACGATTACCACCGCCACGTTGCCTGACTTACCATGGGTTATAAAGTTTTTCGAACCATTGATTACCCAATAGTCGCCATCGCGTACGGCTGTAGTGTTCATCCCACCTGCATCAGAACCGGTGCCGGCTTCTGTAAGACCCCAAGCGCCAATCCATTGGCCGCTCGCCAGTAGGGGAAGGTATTTTCTTCTCTGCTCTTCATTGCCAAACTGATATATGTGACCGGTGCACAAAGAGTTGTGAGCTGCCATTGAGAGAGCTATCGATGGGTCCACTTTTGCAAGTTCAATAATAGCGGTCACATATTCGTCATAAGAAAGTCCGGCCCCTCCGTATTCTTCCGGTATTAGGACCCCCATTAAACCAATTTCGCCGAGCTTGTTCATCACATCAACGGGAAAGTGCTGCGTCTCATCCCATTCCATTACATGAGGTCTTATATGCTTTTCTGCAAAATCTCTGACAGCTTCAGAAATCATTTTTTGTGTCTCGGATGCAGAAAAATCAATATAACTTGATGTCTCAATCATACTCATTATCTTTTAATTTTCTTCAATTGACAAATAAGGATACAATTTGCTCAAATCCTTATTTTTTGCCAAAGATAAATTACTGATTTCTTTAACAGATTTAAACATTCGAAAGTTTTTTCTAAACGCTACAATTTCCCTTGCAAGTCCCTTGCGTATGTAAGGATGTCTTGCTAAATCGGATTCTTCTGCCGTGTTGATATTTATTTTTCTAATTGCGGCAGTATCAATCTCAATATAAGGAAGCAGATCAGACCACCTAAGACTATCCAGGCCGTACACTTCCAATAACTGCTCTGCGTCTATATATCCACCTAGTGCATTTCGATATCTGATCAAGCGACCGGCCAATACTGGCCCTATACCCGGAAGAGATATTAAATCCAGGCTATCGCTTGCATTAAGGTTTACTTTTTTTGTACGTCCGGCAAGCTCATTGGTGCCTTGTTCATAGACTAATGGCGGTAAGTCAATGAAGGATTCTATTTGACTGTAGAAGGCCGAATCTATGCCGTACAACCTTTTCAGATCCTCCCGCTTGTAAAATTTGCCCCCTCTCTGCCTGTATCTCAACAGATTAGAGGCCTGCCATGGCTTAAAACCCAGTCGAATTAACTCTAGCGAGTCGGCCGTATTGGGGTTAAAAAGAAAAAGTTCTTCTTTTTTTAAGTTGTTGTTATTCGATTTTTCTGAACGCACAAGTATGTACGGGAGTTGGTAAGCTACCCATGCAGAATCAATTGTAAAGATCCGATAGATGTCCTCCGGCTTAAAGAATTTGCCACCTTTATTCCTGTAGTTTATTATGGATCGGGCAGTTTTTTCCCTCAGCCCGCTTTGTACCAAGTCATCAAAGGAGATTTCATTTATGTCAAAATATCCAATATGTTTAAACTGGTTTTTCTCTGCCCGATTGGGTTCGACTTCAGCCGGATCAGAATAAAGTACTTCAATAAATTCTTTTGAATTGATGGGGGTGCCTCTTTTCAAAGAATACCTAATATAAAAATTAGTACCCCAAAGCAAAACAATTAGCATAAACAATACAGCCAATCCGCGAGATTCTGATTTAGTAAGTTCAAACCATTCGCGGATTCTATTCCACATGGTACGCTCACTTTTTTGTAGGCTTGCTAAGCACTTTGATGTACAGATAGACCGTAATGCTAGTGATCAGCACCTGCGTTGTAATCATAAAAATAAGTGCAGAGGTACTCATGACATTCCCCTTTTTCGTCTTCTGTAAGCAATATGTACCAAAAAAGCTATACCCAGAAACATAAAGGATAAAAGAGCTCTGGAGAGATTTGCATAAAAACGCTTTTCGTTCAGAACTTTAAACTCTTCGATGGATTGAACTTTGCGCAGTTTTTCCCGAATGTCACTATTTGTGATTTTTGAGATCAAAGAGTTGTTGTCAAGCTTCCATTTTTCACCTTTAAAAAGTCCAGCAAAATTGCTTTTCCAATCCTGAAAATCTGTAAGGCTATAGTGCAAAGGATCTATTGAAAACTCTGATTCCATCACTTTTTCAAAAGATACATCACTTTTAAAAGTTTTTGAAAAATTTTCTGCATCGGATATCATGATCCATTTCTTTTGATGAGGATATAATTTAAACCCTTTTTCTTCCAGGAATGAGATCAGTTTTTCAGATATAATTGCATTTGATTTTGATGCAACGAAGCGTTTCTCTACAGGAGGTGATATAAAGGACCCTATAAACACAAAGAGCAGCAATACGGGCGTCACATATTTAATGATGTATTTATACAAAACGGGTAGCTTGATATCCGAACCTTCTGTAATCTCTGACCACCCTTTATCAATACCAAAAATCCATGCAAACAGTATGATCTCGATAAGTGCAAAAATGACAAGAGAAACAGTGCCTCCCCAATAGTCATATTCATCAAAAACCCCTTGATGAAAAAAAATGACAGTGGGCAAACCGAAGGCAAGGATAATCAATCCAAATGACAGCGCTCCTTTCTCACGGGTCCAGCGAAACTCATCTTGCATAAAGCCAACCCATGGAGTGCCCATAGCCAAAGAGGAGGTAATACCCGCAAAAAAAAGCAATCCAAACCAAAACACTCCCGCCAATGTTCCAAGAATTGAACCCCACTTATCAAATAAATAGGGCATCGTTTGAAAGGCCATTCCAAAGCCCGCGTTCTCGCGTACCCAATCGATGCCCAGGTAACCAGCGGCAATAGGTATCACGATCAAGCTACCTAACACTACCTCTACAAACTCATTGGTAAAACCAGCCGAAGTAGCATTAAGGGCTATGTCCTCTTTAGGCCGCACATAGCTCGCATAGCATTGAATAGTACCCATGCCTACTGACAACGTAAAAAAAATCTGTCCGGCAGCAGCCAGCCATACTTTCGGATTTAACAAGCTATCGTATTGTGGTGTCCATAAGAAGTTAATTCCATCCCAGGAATTGGCATCGGGATGCTCTATAGTGGCGCCGGATGTGCCTAGAGTAAGGCCCTGAAACGCCAGAAATGCCCCAAAAGCGAGTAGGAGCGGCACACCTACGACGGCTACCTTTTCAATGCCGGCAAGACCACGCGACAGAATCCATGTATTAAGTGCCAGACACAATACATAAAAAACAATGGCTTCATAAGGAATGCCAAGAGTCGTCTTATCTATCTCCGTATAATCTACAAAAAACTGAGCCACCTCTGCCTGAGACATTTCGCGAAAGGTCCCAATGACAGAGTGAAATACGTAGGATAAGGTCCAACTTTCAATATAGCAATAATAACTCGCCACGGCAATATTGGTAAAAATCCCAAACACGCCGATGTATTTCCAAATGCGTCTTCTGTCCATTGCATCGAGGATGAAAGGAGTAGAATGTATGCCCATCTTACCCCCAAAGCGTCCTACCGACCACTCCACCCAAAGCAGTGGAATGCCCATTAATAGAAAGCATGCCAGGTAAGGTATGACGAATGCGCCCCCTCCATTTTGAACGGCCTGAACCGGAAAGCGAAGAAAATTTCCAAGACCTACTGCATTCCCAGCCATCGCCAGGATCAATCCCAATCGTGTTCCCCACGATTCCACTTTCATTTCACGATGAATTGTTAATTACACCTCGTGCAAATAAAACCAGTAATACTGGAAGAAAAAATAATTTTTATGCTTTTTTTAAGCAGCTGTCCACAATGGCCAGTCCCTCCTTGAAAGAATGTGGTTCGAACCCAAGTTCCCGACGCGCCTTGTCAATGATGAAGCCTGTACGAGGCGGACGATTAGCCGGCTGGCCCAGAGTTATCGAGTCCACCGGCGTGACTATAGATGCATCAAGATCCCAAAACTCAGCTACTGCATATACTATGTCCACAATGCTCATGTAATCTTTCCCCGAAATATGAAAAATACCCTGTGCCTGTTTCTCGATGGCTAGCACACAGGCTTTTGCAAGGTCTTCGGCCAGTGTAGGAGTGCGAAATTGGTCATTTACCACTCTTATGGGCTGACCTTTTTCTAAAGCGCCCTTTGCCCACAGGACAATATTTGATCGGGACAGGCCCGGAGCAAATCCGTAGACCAAAATGGTACGCAGTATTGAAGCTCGTATTTCTGATTGTTGTATGATTTTTTCTGAAGCAAGTTTTGATTGTCCGTAAATGCTCAATGGATTGGGTTTGGCATCTTCCGAAAGCATTCCGTTTGTGCCGTCGAAAATGAAGTCTGTACTGATGTGGACGAGATAAATGTCATACTGCCGGCAGGCTTCTGACAGATATTTAACCGCAGCTACATTCAATGACCAACACCCTTCCGGATCTTTTTCACAGGCATCTACATTGGTCATAGCAGCCGTGTTGATGATGGCATCCGGCCTGTGCATAGCTATGGCACGGAATATGTCTTCCCGGCTTGTAATATCCATGCTTTCATATATGTAACCTCCAGGTTCTGGATATCGGTCGATTCCCTTAGAGGTATTGATAAGAGTATACGTGGGGTGGTGCTTCAGTAGGTCCGTGATTTTATTACCTAGTAGTCCATTGCTGCCTGTGACAAGAATTTTCATAAGTTAATTTATTCATATTTAGGTTTTACAAGAGCCAGGATGAGGTATGCAAGAATTGCCGTACCAAATGATAAGAGTGTGCCGATGATAAAAGCTATTCGAACGCCCCGGATGTCCAGATCAAACCGGCGCGCAAGCCAACTGCAAACTCCGAGAAGTACAGTGTCATTCATGATTTGGTTGATCAATGGGTTTATTAGTCTCAAATGTACTCAATTGCCATACACCAAAATACACTGAAGACGCCCATAAGCTAATCTGCGATGAAAAATCATCCTTGAAAGAATAAATGTCAAACGGGAGGACATTGGGCCTGTTACCTGCGGGTTATACATGTCTTCCCAGGTAGCTCATGATTGTTTCGTTCGATCTG
The DNA here is from genome assembly GCA_046295455.1 of Thermaurantimonas sp. GTDB lineage: Bacteria > Bacteroidota > Bacteroidia > Flavobacteriales > Schleiferiaceae > Thermaurantimonas. The sequence continues at coordinate 352,699 of JBKBNI010000001.1, forward strand.
ACGGTATTATTTTTTATACAAAGCTAAAATTTAAGGAGAGCACGCAGAACACAGCACTATTCTGGCATGTAAGATGGTTGCCAACACATGACATTCTTCTAATGATAATTTTCAAAAAATATCGGCACAGAACGGACCGCTTTATCAATTCACTTCTGGTGCAAGTACATCTGACAACTATTATATAAGACTTTATTTTGATTTTGGCTGGTAATGGTTTTCCCGATCAACATTATGGTGAGGTCTTCAACAAGTGAATACCCATTGGCATAATTTTTTCACAAAGTATGTTTTTTATCAGGCAATTCCTTGCCGCAATGTGGGCAGGTGTGATTTGATCTTTCAGAGAGCTCTTGACTTTCGGCAATTTTTTGCAGTTCGGAACTAAATCCACCGGCCAAAATACCGGCCGGTAAAGCGAAAAGTCCTATTCCCATCAGCGCTATAATTCCTCCTAAAAATTTGCCAATCGGCGTTACAGGGTGCATATCTCCATAGCCCACCGTCGTTAGTGTAATGATGCCCCACCACATCGTCTCAGGAATGGATCGAAATACGTCCGGCTGTGCTTTGTTTTCGACATAATACATTGTAAATGAAACAAATATTAGCATAATGATGATGAAGAAAAGAGCAAAAAACAACTCCTGAAACTTGGCCCGGAATACCCTGCCAAGCAGTTGAAGTGCCGTGAAATACCTGAACAACTTAAAAAGCCTGAATAAACGGAATACCATCAAAAAGTAATAGTTAAGACCGAAAATGTAGTTTAAATAAAAAGGCATAATGGCCAACAAATCAATCATGCCATAGAAACTCGTGATGAATCGCAGTCTCGCATTTCGGGTACCTGCATACGTTTCAGTGACAGGCGCTATCCAGATGCGAAGAATGTATTCAAGGGAAAAAACAACCACCGTGAATACCTCAAAAAAGAAAAAATTCTCCTTGTAAAAAAAAGGAATATCAGGCACAGTGTCGATCACCAAAGCTGTGATATTGAGCAGGATAATGATAGTAATAAACACATCGACCGCTTTGGCCAGACCTGACTCCGCTGTACCAGGCTCCAGCAGATGGGCGAAATATCGCTGAATTTTCTTATACTTTTTATACATGATTACTCCTTTTCACTTCCAAAAATATCATTATTCACACATAAACCCATGTGACTTGGCCGTATATGCGTTATTTGTACTTATCAATTAAAATCGTTTTCTAATGAAAGTGTTGCGATTACCATTATTGATCGTTCTATTTTGCCATCTACTTTTCTATTACACTACACAGGGCCAATCTGCTGGACGGTTTAGCATGGAAGACATTGCGGCTTTTCGGCATATTTCGGATGAAATTGTCAGTAAAAACAGCCGTCTTATGGCCTGGAAAACAGCACCGGTAGAAGGAGATGGCACCATTACCCTGCTTAACAGCGACACTCAAGATACCGTTACATTACAAAGGGCTGACAAAATATACTTCAACGAAACCGGCACCTATGCATTGGCCCTTGTAAAACCACCCTTTCAGGACATCAGAAATGCCAAACTCGCTAAAAAGGCCAAAGACAAATGGCCAAAAGATATATTGATTCGAGTATCTTCGGCCTTCGAGATCGATACTATTGGCGAAATTGAGAAACTCTATTTACCTGATAAAACAATAGAATATGCTTATTTCACCACACCCAAACGCCCGGAACCTGCCAAAGACACTACCTCAACTGACAGTACATCCGCACAGCCCAAAAAACCAAAAGAACCCAAGGAAAAGCCCCTTTATTGCCTGCACCTGACGACCGGGGACACCACCTTTGTGGGCTATGCAGCTGATATAGCCGAATCTGCCGACGGCCTGCGACTGCTCTACACTCAGAAAAATCCTGAAACCGGCTCGGACCGAAAATCACTATATCTATACACTGCTCCCATTAAAGCATCACAGCTGCTGGACTCTGCCGCATTTGACTACAAAAAACTCCTGCTCTCTGACAAAGGCAGCTACCTCTCATGGTTAAGTATATCCGACAGTGTAGCAGACCCAGCCATATGGCAATGGACGTTGATGGAACTGAGAAAAAATGCATATCGAAAAATCTTTTCAGACACACTTCTCAACGGAAAGTATTTTAACTCCTACGGCCGCTGGACATTTTCTGAATCAGAAAGCCGCCTGTTTCTGACCCTTTATACCGACCGACCTCTATATGAAAAACCCGATACCACCAAAACCGAAGACGAAAAGCCTGAATTTGACCTCTATACCCACACCGATTACTACCTGATGACCTGGCAACTGGCCAATACCGATCAACTGAAAGCCGCCGGCATCACTGTACTCTACGATCTGAGGCGTAACAAACCTATTTATCTGACACAGACACCCGAAGAGATGGCCTACTACCGTGCCGATATGGACCAGCCATGGATACTTACAGCCCGCAACGCTGGTCTCGATGCCGGTCGCAACTGGGAATTTCCCAATGAGTTTACCTACTTCCTGGTGAATGCTTCCACCGGCCAACGCGTAAATGTGGTGAGCAATCTGAGAGCTTTGGCCGAATTGTCGCCTTCGGCTAAATATATACTGTGGTTTGACCGCAATGATCTTCGCTGGAAAGTATTTCGCATCCGCGACCAGCGTACCTATGCCATAGCTGCCGACATCTCCACCCAATGGCACGACCGCGAACACGATGTGCCATCGCCCCCACCATCCTATGGCAAAGCAGGCTTTACCGCAAGCGACAGCCGGGTGTGGCTGTTTGATCGCCACCATATTTACGCAGCCGACCCCGAAGGAAAGCAAAAGACCATACTGCTTACGACTTTCTCAGATACCAATCATTCCGTGCGCTACCAACCTGTGTATCGCCGTGAACACTACATAGGTGAAAATAGCCAAAACGTATATCTCCTGCAGCGAAATCTGCATTCATTGGAAGAAACCCTGATATCGTTTAATACAACAAACAACCTTGTCAGCAATCGACGTAAGCTAAACAAAGCCCTCCACCGCCTGCAGGGGGGAGAATACGGTCAATGGCTTCTGCTGCGCGAAGAAAGCTACCTCAACTATCCGGAGATTCTAACCACAAGCACTGACCTTGCCCGTATAAAAAAGTGGACCAATGCCAGCAGTCAGTACGAAGGCAAAAGGCGCGGCAATGTCCAATCCTTCACGTATAGCGTACGTCTAAGCAACGATTCGTTGGTACAATTGCGTGGTTTGGTATATATCGACGAAAATCAACGTGATAAAATCCCTGCTATCGTCTATTACTACGAGCGCAGCTCTGACAATCTGCACCGACACTACGCACCCCGTTTCAGCCGCAGCATCATTAATCCTATGATCTACGTATCACATGGATATGCTGTGATAATTCCCGATATCACATACAGTACATCCAATCCGGGCCAGGACGGCCTGCGCTGTGTAAACGCTGCCGTGGAAGAAGCCCTTAGGCGATGGCCACAGATTGATAGCTCCCGCCTCGGTCTCAATGGACAAAGCTGGGGCGGATATCAGACAGCCTACATCATCACACAAACTAACCGATTTAAGGCCGCCTTCGCCGGTGCGCCTGTGGCCAACATGACAAGTGCCTACGGCGGCATTCGCTGGGGAACCGGACACAGCCGCATCACTCAATACGAAGAAGGTCAGAGCCGCATCGGTGCCAGCCTGTGGGACGACCCCCAGGCATACATCCGAAACAGTCCGCTCTTCTATCTCCCGAAAGTGACCACTCCCCTGCTCATCATGCATAACGACCGCGATGGAGCTGTACCCTACTATCAGGGTATCGAACTATTTATGGGACTTAAGCGATTGAGTAAATCCGTATGGATGCTCATCTACAATAAGGAAGACCACAATCTCACACAGCTCAAAAACATGAAAGACCTGACCTTGAAAACGTTGGAATTTTACAACCACTTCCTGAATGGTGCACCTATGCCCACATGGATGAAAGACGGCATACCCGCTCATCGAAAAGGCCTGTAAGGCTTTGTCCTTCAGTTCGTCGTGTGGTAAGTCAAGTAATGATAAAGAAGAAGATTTTTCCTTCTTCGGTTAAAAAATTCCTTCCCCAAGGAACAGCTAAAAACCTGAATAACAATAAATCTGAGAAAAATCTATGTCCTGAAAATTTACGACAGGAACTAAATAACCTTTGTCCAACTACCTTAAAATTTCACCCACTCAACCTCACCGGTACAGCCGTATCTCCCCCCGGCGGATGGGCATGGGATTGCCGTGGCGGTCAGTGTGGCGGATTACATACAAGTAAACCCCGTCGGGCACCGGACGACCCCGGTGTGTGCCATCCCAGCACTGGCTCACGTCGTCGCTCTGGTACACCAATTCTCCCCAGCGGCTGAAGATCTGTATCTGATAGCTGCTCAGATTGTCGCCCACTATCTGAAAGCAGTCATTACGCCCGTCGCCGTTGGGTGTGAAAGCATTCGGTATGTACAGGGTGGTGAAGGCCTGCTCCTTGTCCCAGCAGAAACGGGTATATAGCGTAAAGGTATCGGTGTGGGCAAAGCACTCGTTGTACGTATAGGCCGTGTAGGTGCCCGGCTCGCGCACTGTGATGGCATAGGCCGTATCGCCTGTGCTCCACACCGTGGTGATGCCCGGCATGCCGGCGGGTACTTGTACGGCCAACTGTGCTGACAGACCCTCGCAGATGGTATCGGGGTGCGGCAGGGCCGTGGTGGTGAAGTCGCTGATGTAGCTGACGGTGATGGTATCGCTCCAGGCCGAAAACTCCCCGTCGATGGTCACCCGCACCCAGTAGCTGCCCGGCTGGGTGACGGTGATGGTAGGGGTGGTATCGCCTGTGTTCCAGAGGTAGGAGCGGGTATCGTTTTCCAGGGCATAGAGGCTGTCCACCACCGTGGGGGTGATGGTCAGCGACTCACCCTCACACAGGGTCGTATCCGGTGGCAGATGCACGCTGAAGACCGTATCGCTGCACCGGAAAAAATGCACATCGTCGATGTAGAGCAATGCCGAATATCCGTAAGGAACTAATACATAATTTAAAGTATAGCATTTGCCGTAAGCTAAAATGGAAGTTGAGTCAATAACATGAGAAAATGCATTATCTAGTGGGTGTGAAAACCAACCTAAGTACAACATTGTGTATTCTCCATTGGTAATGGTGGTTTTAAAGGAAATCTTTTTCCATTCGTCTGATTGGTTTAAGGATGCAGAATCGTTGATGATAATAACATGTCCTAAATTCGGCAAATCTGCATTTGTGTAAATGACATTCGGGCCAAATGGTTGATATAAAGAATCGCTTTTGAGAAAAATTCCGAAATTCTTGTATCGAAACGGATTTCTGTGGTCTGAGCGTGCATAAAAAAAGCCGCAATATTCTCCATTTCTCACTGTATCCTTCAAATTCACACCAACTATTCTATATGGTGTAAGCCTATTTGTAGTAGGAAGACAAAATGGAATTTGACGCTCATAAGAAAGAGTGCTTATCATCATTAGATATGTATCACCTGTCCTGGGTTGGGGAATTACAATATAATTTGGATAACCTGAAGAATATTGTATAAAATTTGGAAAAAAAGAATTGACATCTGAAAAAGTACCATTCCTCAAAATTTCAGAATTTATAAAATTATAACTTGTGTTATAATAATTAACGTCAATATTTTTATACCAATTTAATACCCATTTCCAATTTTCATTGTATGAATATCCTAGTCTTCCCCTTAAAAAAGGACAATTAAAACTCGAGGGACAGGTTCCATTTGTTAACTCAAAAGAATGATTGGGAATGAGATTCTGGGCAACGACAGCGTCGAATATCAGCAGGTATAAACTAATATTTTTTATGAAGGATTTCATCATAAAAGATTTTTTTTAACTAAGGACTGAAACCATGGGAAAGTTTCAGTCCTTTATTTTCTTAGTTTTTTACCAGTTTTATGGACTTCGTGTCATCGTTTGCCTTTAAAGCAAGAATGTAAATACCGGCCGGCAAATGGGACAGATGGAGTGTGGTGTTTTGCTCTAAAACACTTCCGGATGTTCGATAAACAACCTGACCCAAAGAATTATAAATATATAGTTCGAAATCTGTTTTTTTAGCATCAGAAAAACTCATATGTAAGGCATCCGAAAAGGGGTTGGGATACACGGCTAAATCAAAAGATGAAAATTCAACTTGATCAAGCGGGCGATATGCAGGGGCTGATATGCAGGAGTAGAGGGTCGCGTTTGAAATATCATCAAAAGAATTAGGGGGGGAAATGTTATGATTTGGATCATAATCTCCACCCTGACTGCTGTTCCAGTAATAGAGTATTATCGGATTTGAATTCATTAATGATCCACGTATTTTAGTAAACCCATTATTATTAATCCACCTATTATTAGCTGTTTGGCCGGGAGAGCCGATGTTGCCGATGTTTACTTGATCGAAGTAGATGCCTGAGGTGGTAATGAAATCGTTGCACTCTATGCGGGTGAAGAGCAGATTGTCGCTGCCGTAGAGGCCGTAGCATAGGTTTTCTAAGGTGTTGGACGATACCCAGGTGTTGAGAGCTCGGTGCAGATGAATGCCGTAATATGCATTCATATCGCAGTCGTTTACCGAAGCCAGATGCTCGATATGGTTATCGCCTATGATGGCGTTTTCGGTTTCTGTGAGTTTGATTCCGTCGAAGGTTGTAAACGAATTGTCGCCTATGATGGTGTTGTAGTTGATGTGCAGGCGTTTGTCCTGCGTCCAGTTGGGGTCGCTGAGCAGACCTATGATATCAATCCCTCGCGTTTTTACGGTGTTCATGGTATTGTAGTGTACCAGCATTCGGGTGTAGTGCTGGAGATTGGTAGACACTTTCAGTCCGGTAAAATAGTCGGATATCTCATTGTGGGTGATCTGATGCTCCGGGATATATCGTATATTGCGGAGAAACATCGCTGTTTCACCTGTTGTGAAGGTATTGTAATGGATGTTGTGGGAAGAGGAATCTGTGAATATTCCGTACATGGCCTGGTCGAAAAAGACATTCGGCCCGATGGCTGAGCCAATATGTATGTCAGATTCGCGTGCGGCTACACCGATGTTTCCTCTATAGAGCTCATTGTTGAGCAGGTGTATATTTTCAGAATTGTCTGTAATGTATATGATGGGATTTTCCGTATTTGCCAGCACCTGAAAGTGGTTGACCCCCATACCGGGATAGCCTATATGTACATTTTTGCTGTGCACGATGGCTACTCCCTGATGATATACCGCTAGCTGAGGATTGATGAAGCTATAAGGGGTTAGATTCACAGCTGAATACTGATGCATGGCTACGCCGGAGAAGCCTTCCTGATAGATGTCAATCAGATTGTCGGAAAAGAGAATATCGGACGGCGAGCCGTTATAGTCTTGGGTGGTCAAACTGATCACGTTGTTAGAAAAGTGATTTTTCTGTATGTATGCCACTCCACCGCCTTCAATCCATATACCGCGTATGCCGTGCTCGATGTGGCTGTCGAAGATGTGTACCTCAATGTCCGAATTGTCCATGTGGATGGCATCCCAGCGATTGTTGCCGTCACAACTGCGCACATGGCACTGGTCGAAAAAGAAGTTTGGACCACTGGTCAGTATCAGCCGGGCATCAGAGGCCATATTGAAGATGCAGTTTTGAAAGTAGTAATCGCCATCGAGGGTGACATCTCCGTACACATCGATAACTTCTCCCACATATGTGCCCGGTGGCATAATACCACTCTGACTTACTGTGTGGTGCACCAACGCGAATGTGGCGCCGGAAGAGGGATTGCAACACTCGGCTATGTGGCCGGTTAAATGATAAATAATCCATGTTATAGGATCAAAATAATCTACTTCGAATGAATATAAATTATTATTTGACAATCCTGGATTAGTAATTGTAACGCCAGTTAATTCAAGAGAGCCATTCGTTGTGTTAAAATTAAATCCACCTATGGTGAAGCCAACTGGCGTAACAGATATAACCGCACCGATAAATGGATTGTGATTCAAAATGATGAAGTTGGCGCTACTTCCGCATGCTGAACCCACTACGTTGGAGCCATTAGAAGCCGGAATTACGGCATATTGGGCCGTTAGCGTCAAAGAAGATATGCATACACTTAGTCGCATGGCCCATAGGGTTATTACCTTAGCCAGTTTGCGGTGAGCTGGTGAGCTGGTGAGCTGGTGAGCTGGTGAGCTGGTGAGCTGGTGAGCTGGTGAGCTGGTGAGCTGGTGAGCTGGAGTAGTAGTTGTTTTCATACCTTATTATTTTGAAGTTAGCAGGTCAAATTTAAAAGAAATTTTAAAACGCCAACATTTTTTAACAGGCGTGGTGAAGCATTTCAGGGTTCTCGGGTGTAATAGGCGGAAAATGTGGAAAAATGGGTGTTTTTCTACGGTTTTTTAAAAAGCACCCCCGATATCTCTCTGTGGCTTTTTGTAGGAAAAAGGGGCAACGCACCTCTTACATCCGCTGGTCGGGCTTAGAGAGGGATTTTGGGTGGGGTAAGCATTCGTTTTGATGTCTTTGTTTGCATTCTGAGGGTGGGCATTTGCATTCCATTGTGACTCGGGT
>JBKBNI010000002.1:0-355514 GCA_046295455.1 Thermaurantimonas sp.
ATTTTTAGCCGTATGTTTTCACAATCAGATAGATCATAAGATGACCATTTGAGTGTATGTGGGTAGTTTTTTTCTAAGTCTGATAATTGTTCTGTTTTGATTCGACTAATCCCGTATACAGTCCAACCTTTTTCTAGTATCAACTTAGTCAAAACGAATCCTAATCCTCTGGATATGCCTGTGACCAATATATTTTTCATTGATTAGATTAATTTTTTAATTGTTTTCTGTCTGTTTTCAGACTTTTAGTCAAATGAAATTCATTCGTAAATCGTATTAATCTTGGAATTTTAAATTCCTGAAGATGATTAGCCAGCTTTCTTCTAATTGTTGTTTCATCAAGATCCGGATTATTTGATCCAATATCACAGCACAATATATTTCCCAAAACTGAATTGTTTTTAGAGTAAACTTTTACATATTGCACCTCGAATACCTTCCTTATTGTTTCTTCCACTTCGTTGATATTTACTTTCATTCCACCTACATTGATCATATCACTTTTACGTCCTGCAAACCTTAAGAGATTTGGATTTTCATTAATTATCTCTATTAAGTCTCCTGTCATATACCATTCGTCAACTTCTTGACCCTGACCCACAAAACTTCCCAACAAAGACTGATGCACACATAATTCATTATTTATAATCTTTACTTTGTCTTTTAACGAGTTGGGTATCTCAAAACCCTCACCTTTACTCACTAATAAAGTCCCAAATTCGGTAGATGCATAAATGTTTCTAAACTGTGCGTTCGGAAAATTTGCTTTGAGACGCTCTAAAAGCACGTTATCTAGTTTTTCTCCTCCTGAGGTTACTCTTTTGACTGATTCAAATTTTTTGCTACTATTCAAAAAAAGTCGGTAAAATGTAGGGGTGGCAGATAAATGAGTGATGTTACAGCGTTTAATTGCTTCTTCAATCTCCCAAACATTTAATCCAAAAAGTCTAACGATTACATTGCCATTCATCACAGCCTGGAAAAATACTTGAAGGCCGGCAATGTGCGTAGGATGAAAACAATATCCCCAAATATCATTCTTTTTATCGTCTTTGACTACCAACCCCTTCTTTAAGTTCCTAATTGATTGTCGAACTGCTTTAGGTTTACCTGTAGTCCCCGATGTGAAAAGTGTAAAGGAAGCTTCAGAAGCCTGAAGTAAGCGACTTACCAAATCAGATTTATCCTTAACATCGATATACTTTCTATCTATTTTTTCATTTAAAGAATTAATGTCCTTTTCGCCTAAAAGATTTAACTTCTCACTATCTTTTAATTCGGGATCTATTAATATTACATCTGATTCATTCAAAACCGATGCAATCTGTAACATGAAAAGCTCATAGAATGAAAAAGAACTAATGACTTTATTGATATGATTCAATTTGTTCAGATCCTCAATCAAATCCTTCCATTCTATCAGCTTATCTTCCCTGATATCAATTAAAAAGTTGCTCATTCAAACTTTTTTAATATTTCACCTGCCGTATTGACCAATCCATCAGCGAAAATATCAATATCGTACTCAGCTTCAATCTTTACAGTCAATTCAGCAAGATCTAAAGAGTCCATACCTAAATCTTCTCTCATTCGAGTCTCATTAGTAATGAGATTAGGAAGTTCTTTACCTCTGTTTTGAAGTACCGACTTAATAATTCTTTCAAGATCTGTAATATTCATTTATTTTTAAATTTTAAAAACGATTGATAGTCCCTTATATAATCCTCTTCATCATACCCATGAGAGGCCAATACCAGGCAGATTGCACCGGAGGAAAAACTTTTTTCCGCAGCCCATATACCCGGTGGAATATGTAAGCCAAAAAAAGGTCTGTTTAAAACCACTGTCCGCTTAAGCCTGCCATCATCTAACTCAATTTCAAAACTTCCACTGGCAGCTACTAAAAATTGATGACAGGTTTTATGTGCATGTGCTCCTCGGTCTTCACCAGCAGGAATATCATATATATAAAAAACTCTTTTAATCTCAAAAGGCACATCTTCAAAGTTGGCTAATGGAGTGATATTACCCGCTCTGTTTGGTATTTTTTTTAACTGAATGACAGAGCAATCGTAAATACTAGTGGTGTTCATTACAGTAAGTGAGATATTCGTGGTAATTTCTTATATAATCTTCTTCACTAAAGTAGGTAGAGCTCAGCACCATGGCCAAGGCATTGGTCGAAAAATTTTGCATTTGCCGCCACAGGCCGTTGGGGATGTAGAGGCCGTAATAGGAGCGGTTTAATGAAAAAGTCTGTTTGACTTTGCCATCATCTACCACTACATCGAAGCTGCCGGAGAGTGCCACGATGAGTTCCTGCTGTTGCTTAAAGGCATGCCCACCCCTCACCTGCCCGCCGGGCACGTCGTAGATCCAATACACACGCTCAATTTTGAAGGGGATATGCTTAAATTCCTCGATGAAAGAGAGGTTTCCGCGGGGGTCTTCAAATTTGGGGAGAGGGATGATTTGTGGCATGGAGAGATTCAAAAAATCAAAGACTTGAGGATTCAAAGATTCGGGATTTGAGGATTCTTAGAATTGTGGCTCAATGAAAGTGATACCTTGTGACACTTTTGGCGGAAAGGTAAATTGGTGATTGAATGAAATAGTCTCCCATCAATGTTCCTGGTCGCTTAGTTTGGTTTTATTCTTTGTTTGATCACCATCCTTATCTATAACGTAGCAAATGATGTTTTTCATTCCCAAGCCGAAATACAGACTCTTGTGCCCGACAGAAACGTTTTATCTTTCATACGTTTTTTACTATGAAATGCTTCCCTTCAGTATCCTGAGCATGCTTTGATCCGGATTCTAGGGAAATTGCAAAAAATCACTCAAAACCAGATGCATCGGAAAGCGATTTTTCAAAATCCCAAATAATAGATCGTACGTTGGAATTCCGGATTTACATTCAATGGGTCATAAACGTTTTTCATTTTTATAAATGCGGAGTTCAATGTTTTCTGCTCTTTTACTTTATCCTGTAAAACTTACAGAGTAGCATCAGGCACCTCTGACGGAACATTGAGATGCGGCCGGTAGCCCAGGTCTTTTTCCAAATCACTTACATCTGCATATTTGGCCGGCATATCTCCGGGTGGGATGGCTATTTTTTGCATATTCGTTCCATCGTTGGCCGATCCCCCGGATCCGCCTTGATGAAAGTATAGTTCGGGTGAATGTGGGATGCAATCAGGGAAGAGGAGCATTCATCAATCCCTGCTTCCTGGAGCCGGGCATATTTCAGGTTGGGGTCGTAGTAGTCATTTATGTTATCGAGACCAAAAACCTTTTCAAATCTGGCAGTGAGCCTGTATACGAGGTGAAAGCCGATGAAGCCGGCCGATCCGGTGACCAGAATATTCATTGGAATGGATGCGGTGCCAAAGGCAAGGTGGCCAATTCATGCCAATGGCCATGAAGCCCCACAGGACGGGCATTTCGGATGTCGTGCACGATTTTGATGGCTTTAGCAGCTTCATCAAGGGTAAATCCTTGTCCGGCAAGAATGGCTTCATAACTACGGGTATGAAGATCGGTAAACCCTTCGCTGAACTCGATTTCCTCACCATCCACAGTGATGGAGCGATAGGTGCGTGCACCTTTTGCCTTTGCAGCTTCCGGAAGCGTATCGGCATTGATGCTCAGAAACCAGCGCACCCTGGCCCTGTCGAGTTCAAGGTAACCGGATGCTCTGTCATGGGTATGTATGTGGACAACATTTTCCCGGACATCCCCAAAAATCCAGGTAAGCATGTCGTAAAAATGCACGCCTATATTGGTGGCGATACCTCCGGACTTGCTCAGATTTCCTTTCCAGCTGGTGTAGTACCATTTGCCGCGGGAGGTAATGTATGTAAGTTTTATGTCGTACACCTTATCAGCAGGTCCGGAAAGCACTTTCTCTCTCAAGGCAATTAAGGCAGGGTGAAGTCGGAGCTGGAGAATGGTATATATCCGAAGCCCTGTTTCCTCTTCGATTACCTTCAGACTTTCTACATTCCATGGATTAAGAACGATGGGCTTCTCACATATGGCATGGGCTCCGTTGCGCAAGGCCAATCGGATATGTGCATCATGGAGATAATTCGGGCTGCATATGCTTACGTAATCAATTTTGTGATCGCCCTGCCGGCGAAGTTTATCAAGGTGGCGATCGAAGCGTTCAGGCTCCGTAAAAAAAGCCGCATCGGGAAAGTAGCTGTCCATGATCCCAACACTATCGAAAGGATCAAGCGCAGCCAGAAGGGTATTACCTGTTTCCATAATGGCTTTCAGGTGGCGCGGTGCGATGAAGCCTGCTGCTCCGATGAGGGCGAAGTTTTTCATGAATATTTTATATTTATATGTTTTTATTATCGTTTTTTTGGGGATGAGCACACCTTACAATCGGTTGAAATCTGCTCTATGCCGTTTTGATCCTGGTATCTCAAAAATGAATTTAACTGCAACGATATGAGGTGTGTTTTTAAGATGTTTTTTGATCAAAAGCAACTGATCACAAAGCTTTGATCTGTAGAAATAATTTATTCCAGAATTACTGCAGCAACTGAAAAAACTGAAAGAAGAATTTTTGCTTTGGAACAGACATCCGGATACCGGATTTCTTTATTTTAAAAAATAGTTGCAGGTAATGTACTTAGGATGAAATTACACTTTAGTGACCTGATCGTCTTTTAGTTCATACCACTCTTTGCTCTCAGGACACTGGGCGCGGCCGCTCGCATCAAAGTGAAGCCGGTGTCCGTATTCGCTCATCCAACCGATCTGTCGGGCCGGGTTGCCCACGACCAACGCATAGGCCTTTACGGCTTTGGTCACTACGGATCCAGCGCCTATAAAGGCATAAGGCCCTATGTCATGGCCACATACGATGGTGGCATTGGCGCCGATGGTAGCGCCCCTGCCTACGTGTGTTTTGAGGTATTGTCCGCGTCTGTTGACAGCAGACCGAGGGTTGATGACATTGGTAAAAACCATGCTCGGTCCGAGAAAGACATCATCATCACAGGTGACCCCTGTATAAATACTGACGTTGTTTTGGACTTTCACGTTGTTGCCCAGGACGACTTCAGGACTTACCACCACATTTTGACCCAGATTGCAGTTTCGACCGATTTTACAGCCGGTCATGATGTGCGAGAAGTGCCAGATTTTGGTTCCTTCCCCAATTTCACAATCGGGATCGATTACCGCTGTGTGATGTGCAAAATACGTTTTATCGTTCACTCGTGTTGTTTTTTGTGGAGGAAGTAACGCCTATCAGGCCATTAGCAGCTCTTTTTTATAATAGTCCACGGTTCGTTTCAGCCCTTCGTAAAGGTCTGAATCCGGTTTGTAGTTGCCTTGTTCTTCTGCTTTTGAAATATCGGCAAGTGAATACAGGATATCCCCTTTTCGAACCGGGCCATGGACAGCATCCACATCCGCGCCGGTAATTTGCTTAATCATTTGCCAAAGGACGTTTAAATCGGTAGTTTGTCCGCAGGCTACATTCCAGATGTAATGGCGCGAGATTTCGAGGGTGTTTAAAAGGGCATTAATATTAATCTGTACAACATTAGACACCGGAGTGAAATCACGGGTGATGGTTCCGTCTCCGTTGATTATGGGCGTAGTGTTGGATAGTGCGGCTTTAATGAAAAGCGGAATCACTGCTGCATAAGGGCCGTTAGGATCCTGTTTCGGGCCAAAAACATTGAAGTAGCGAAGCCCGACCAGCGTCATCTCGTAATTGCGGGCATAGGCTTCAGCGTAGAGTTCGTTGCTCATTTTGGTGGCTGCGTAGGGTGAGAGTACTTTTCCTACCCGGTCCTCCACCTTGGGCGACTCTTCCAGATCGCCATACACAGAGGATGAAGACGCATATACTACGCGATTGACTCTATGGCGTCTGGCAGCCTCCAAAATGTTGATAAAGCCATTGACATTGACCTCATGTGAGGTGAGTGGGTCCTCGATGCTGCGAGGTACACTGCCAAGTGCTGCCTGATGACAGATGGCATCTATCCCAGTCACCAATTTTTCACATATTTCCAGATCGCGGATATCCCCCTCAATAAAGGTAAATTTTGGATGATTCAGAAAGGCTTCAATATTTCGTAAGTGCCCGGTGACAAAATTGTCGAGACCTACTACATGCTCTATTTCACTCATTTGAAGCAAGCGCTCCAAGATGTTGGAGCCAATAAATCCGGCTACGCCGGTGAGAAGTATTTTCATTAATATATGGAATAAAGCGATTTTTACAAGCGCGCATCCACACACTCCTTCGGCAAGACAGACTTAACGTCAAAAATCACTTGAGTGCTTGATTTGCACAGTTTTAAGTTTTTAAATGAATCGTGAGCCACAGCCAGTATGATGGCAGCATATTGCGTGAGATCCGGTATGAGAGTGTTTCCGGTCAGGATATCAATGCCGTATTCGTGTTTTACCTCTTCTGCATTGGCCCATGGATCATATACATCAACCTGTACATCAAAACTCCTGAGCTCTTTGTATATATCGATTACCCTTGTATTGCGGGTATCCGGACAGTTTTCCTTAAAGGTAAATCCAAGAATCAATACTTTGGAATCTATGACACGAAGGTCTTTGCGCATCATCAGTTTGATGGTCTCGGTCGCTACGTGTTTTCCCATCGAATCATTCAGCCTGCGGCCCGCAAGGATGATCTCGGGATGATAACCGACTTCCTGAGCCTTTTGGGCAAGATAGTAGGGATCGACACCGATGCAGTGCCCGCCGACCAGACCCGGTTTAAATTTCAAAAAGTTCCACTTCGTACCGGCGGCTTCGAGTACTTCAGAGGTATCAATTCCGAGAAGGTTGAAGATTTTAGAAAGTTCGTTGACAAAGGCTATGTTGATGTCTCTCTGACTGTTTTCAATGACTTTGGCGGCTTCTGCCACCTTGATGGATGAGGCCTTAAATGTCCCGGCGGTGATGACCGATTTATACAATTGATCGACATATTCAGCCACTTCAGGCGTTGAACCGGAGGTCACCTTCAAAATTTTGGTCACTGTATGCTGTTTGTCACCCGGATTGATTCTTTCAGGTGAATATCCGCAAAAGAAATCCTCGTTAAATTTCAGTTTTGACCCTCTTTCCAGAATTGGCACCATTTCTTCTTCCGTAACACCAGGGTAAACGGTTGATTCATAAATGACGACATCTCCTCTTTTTAGCACTTTTGAGACGGTCTCTGATGCCTTGATCATGGGTGTAAGATCCGGTCTGTTGTGTTTGTCCGTAGGTGTAGGGACGGTAACGATGAAAATATTGCAGGATGAAAGGTCTCCCACGGCCACAGTGGGATAGAATCCAACCTTGCCGTTATATAGCTCAATCGGATTTTTTACAAGGACGTGTTTGAGTTCCTCATCGGATACCTCCAGGGTATGATCATGGCCCTTAAGCAATTCGTCCACCCTGGCAAAGTTTATGTCAAATCCTACTACTTTATACTTCTCTGCCATTGCTACAGCCAGGGGCAATCCCACGTATCCAAGTCCTATGACACCTATTTTTGATAGGTTAAGAGGTTTAAGTTCATTCATTTATTTTCTTCATTTTTGTAAATAAGAATTATTGATTCACCGTGTTTTGATATGAGTGAATCAGCGTCTAAAAATACGGAGGCAATGATTTTCCGATGGATAATTTTTGTAGCCTTTTGTACCAAAAATTCTAAATATTCCTCATCAATATTTCTGCCGATCAAGGCTATTTCCAGTGTGTCTGAGTCAAGACCCCGCGCGAATGAACCCGTGAGATACACTTCCGATACATTCCCAAGGCGTT
Source organism: Thermaurantimonas sp. (assembly GCA_046295455.1). Taxonomy (GTDB): domain Bacteria; phylum Bacteroidota; class Bacteroidia; order Flavobacteriales; family Schleiferiaceae; genus Thermaurantimonas. Next base: position 7,816 of record JBKBNI010000002.1, read on the forward strand.
CGACTACTTTTTCGATCACTGTGTCGATTCCCACATAGGATCGTATCAACTGACTGACCGGCTCAAACAGAGGGTGTTTTTTATTTACGGAGTAATATTTTTTGTTGTTCTGTGCTTCGGAAATGAGCATCCCTGCTTCTTCAAGGCGATTCAGTTCAAGCCGGATGGCATTGGTACTTTCGCCAAATTCAGATTCCAGCCCTCTTAAATATCCTTTGGCTTCCGTGTTTAAGAAAAACTTCAGAAGTAACTTGATACGGGTTTTGGAAGATATCAAAGTATCTAACATGGCGCACTATGAAACGTCAAACGGGGGCATGGGCAAAACCTGATTGGTTTAAATACCCTTTTCAGCAAGTGCTTTAGTCAATGCTTTTGAGACACATTCGGCATCCAACCTAAAAAGTATGTGCCCATGAATGAGCAATCACATTGGAAATTTGGATACCGGGTGGATGTGTTTTGTCCGTTGATCCGTGCCCCGGAGGGTTATTACCGGTCGCACAGGAGTGCAACGTGTATTTTTTCGAAAAATTTCCTGAAAGCCTCATTTAGATTTTGACCGAACAATCGTAAGCAATTCGGAGAAGTCCGGAATTGATTTCGCGGACTACAAACGTTTTGACAAATCTTCCTTTGAATTCTTTTCTGAGCTGATACTCCAAATAAAACCACATGTCGATGGTTATTTTCTGACTAAGGATAAGAAGATAAATTTCCTTGTCGATGTTGATTTCATCCGGGTCTGCGCAGAAGAGGCGAACCTCCGCATCGCAATCGCTTTGATGAACTATTGTTCGGATTAAATCAAGCTGTTCTGAAAGCTCATTGGAGTGCTGAGCCATACTTTTTCTAAGGCTTCGCCACGTCAGTCACATGGTTAAGTCTGACGATTTGAGCTATATTTGAGTAAATTATTTACTCATTTTTTCGGGTAGCAAAACTACTCAAACGATTTAAAATTGAAAATTATATTGCCGTTAAGTTCACAAAACCTGCCTTTTTTGTAATAAAAACCGTGAGTTTTTGAGTAAAACAATTTTTTTTGAGTAAAATTTTTATCCAATGTGAAAGATTAAAGACATTCAACAATATCTTGAAGAGGGTGCACAATTCCCAATATAATACAATTAGCTGCAGAACGGCAGAGCAAGCACAGTCCCGGCTTATGAAATTCGAGCTGCTTTATGTTTCTATGATTGTAAAAAAATATGATGAGGATTTAGCACCTCACCCTTTGCATCTATGTATACCCATCAGGTATCGCACTGCCTGTATTTATTGCTGTGACTTCTGAAAGTCTTCTAAAAATTTTTTTAACCCAATGTCTGTAAGAGGATGTTGAAACAATCCCAGGATGGATTGCAAGGGGCCGGTCATTACGTCGGCGCCGGCTTCGGCACACTTGATGATGTGGAGTGTATGGCGCACGGATGCTGCCAAAATCAGCGTTTCGTACAGGTAATTGTCATAGATCAGTCGGATTTGTTGAATCAGCTCTATGCCATCGTACGAAATGTCGTCAAGACGTCCGATAAAAGGAGAAACATAGGTGGCGCCTGCCTTAGCCGCCAGTAGGGCCTGGCCAGCTGAAAAAACAAGAGTGCAGTTTGTCTTAAGCCCTTTTTCAGAGAAGTATCGGATGGCTCTGACTCCATCGGGAATCATCGGAACTTTAATCACGATGTTGGGGTCAATGTCTGCCAGAGACTCCCCTTCTTTTATTATTCCTTCAAAATCGGTAGATATCACCTCAGCACTTACAGGACCCTGGACAATGTCACAGATCTGCTTGTAATGCTTTCGGATGTTGGACTCCCCTTTAATTCCCTCTTTGGCCATAAGGCTCGGGTTGGTAGTGACGCCATCCAGAACGCCGAGAGACTGCGCCTGATGAATCTGATCGAGGTTGGCTGTATCAATAAAAAATTTCATATCTGAAAATTAATGGGTCAAAGGTACTTTAAATGTATAATTTCTTCATTGGAATCATATGAGTAACCCTTGTCACCGGCCGGATGGAAGACTTCAGGTGTACTTTGAAGAAACGATTTCACATGGGATTTTTAGACTTTTTGTTTGGTAAGAAGCCGGACTTCAATGCCCTGCTTCGAAGGGGAGCCATCATCGTAGATGTACGAACACCCCCGGAATACAAATCAGGACACATCGGAGGATCGAAAAACATTCCTCTGGATACATTGCACCGGCACATAGACGAATTAAAAGCCAGCGGTAAACCCGTGATCACGTGCTGCCGCAGCGGGGCACGAAGCCGTACAGCAGTCAGCCTCTTAAGAGCTAAAGGAATCGAATCGTACAACGGTGGGGCATGGACTGTGCTGAAAGACAGAATTAAAGCAATCCGGTAGATGGTTGTCTTACAAAATACAGCCCAGTCGCTACTGCTGCTCACCGGATAGCCGGGGGTCTATTTCACTAAAGCCACCCGTAATCATCGATTCTTCTGACCAGAATCTTGCAGGACTATTGTCTTCACTGTACCGCTCAATGCCGGATCATATCCACATGTAGAATGCCGCAATCGTCGTATGGGTCGGTAATCTTTTCAAAACCAAAAGACTGGTAAAATGATTGCAGATACAGTTGGGCCTGAATTTTAACAGGACGGCGTCCATACACAGATTCCAGTATGGTCAGTGACTCGGTAAATAAGGACCGACCCAGGCCGCGATTGCGCATATCCTGACGTACACATACCCTTCCGATGCTCGCCTGTGAATATACGGTACCCGGCGGCAGGATGCGGCTGTAGGCAATCAGCCGGTCATCGAGGGTATAGGTATAGTGTAGCGCCTGGTAGTCCCAACCGTCTGTATCGTTGTAGATGGATCTTTGTTCGAGTACAAAGATTTCATTTCGTATTCTGAGGATTTCATACACATTTGCGGCAGACAGTTCATAAAATCGAAACAAGGCTTTTTTCATGCGATGCGAATAGTGATTCAGCGTGTAAAGCACGCCAAAGTAACGGTAAACAAAGAAGTGGTTGGACACATCGAATTGGGGCTGCTCATTTTAGTCGGAGTGACTCACACAGATACAGAGGCCGACGCCGATTGGCTGGCTTCCAAGGCTGTTCAGCTCAGAATATTCAATGATCTGGATGGCAAGATGAATCTGTCGCTGTCTGATGTCCGGGGCAGTGTACTGGTTGTAAGCCAATTTACCCTCTACGCTTCCACCCGAAAGGGAAATCGACCCTCTTACACCGCCTCTGCCGAACCTCAGACGGCCAAGAGGCTGTATGAATATTTTGTCCAAAAAATAGAAATCCTGACTGGCAGCAGGGTCGAAACCGGAATATTCGGAGCAATGATGGACGTGGAGTTGGTCAATGATGGCCCAGTCACCATCTTTATGGATTCAAAAATCCGCGATTGACCTTCGACTAAAACAAAAAATAGGAATGCAGCTCTTTGCTGAGTTCTTCTTTGCCTACATTCACTCGATACTGACCGTCATGACACACCATGACCTGACCACTCTCTTCAGAAATGGCTATGACTATAGCATCGGTGCGCTCTGAAATACCTACAGCTGCTCTGTGACGCAGCCCAAAGTGAGCCGGTAACCGTGGATTTTCGCTTACCGGCAAAATGACCCGTGCAGAGGTAATCTTATTTTTCTCAATGATGACAGCACCGTCGTGCAGTGGGGATGTTTTCTGGAAGATACACTCCAGAAGCAAGGCACTTAGATGAGCTTCCAACGAAATTCCGGTCTGTATGTAGAGGGATAACGCATTTTTACGGCCAATTACGATGAGTGCGCCATTGCCCTGACGCTGCAGCCTCTCACAGGCGAGCAGTATCTGGTCATAATCTCTCAGTTCGCTGCTTTCATCCTTTTTTTTGATCAGAATTTTTCGGAGCCAGTTGAAGTTGAGTTTACTTCCGGGTGTGCCTATTACCAGCAGAAACCGGCGTATTTCCGTTTGAAAAATGATCACTAGCGCAAGAAAACCAATATCGATGAAACGACTCAAAATTTCGGTTAGCAGGGTCAGATGCAGCCATTGAACAACCTTCCAAACTGCATAAATTATCAAGATACCTACAAGTATGCTCTGAGAGGACGTTCCCCTTATAAGTCTATAGATCTGGTAGATAAGAAGTGATACAATGAGTATATCCAGTATACTGATCCAGGTCAGTCCCCCCATGTTCAGACTTCCGCGTATTTGATTAATTCATACAACTTAATAGTCTGGACAGCTTCTCTGACGTCGTGTACCCTAAGCAGGTGCGCTCCTGACATCAGTGCCGCCATGTGCAAGGCTGTAGTGCCGTTGAGAGCCTCTTCAGGAGTGACACCTAATGCTTTGTATATCATTGATTTACGACTAAGGCCAACCATTATCGGCATTGCAAAATCGTTGAAAACGTGAAGGTTTTTGAGGATCATAAAATTGTCCTCCAGCCTTTTACCAAAGCCAAATCCCGGATCCAGTATAATGTCATTGATGCCGGCCTCTCGTATTTTCTTGAGCCGTTGACTGAAATAATAGTAAATTTCACCAATCAAATCCTGATATTCAGGATTTTCCTGCATTGTTTTAGGCACTCCTTTAAGATGGGAAACGACATAGGGAACCTGATGCCTGGCTACAACTTTTAAAATTTGTGGATCCAGGGTGCCACCGCTGATGTCGTTGACCATCTGCGCCCCGTGTTCGATGGCCCTGTGGGCAATTTCCGATCGAAATGTATCTACGCTGATGACTGTATCCGGGAAGTGTTTTCGCAGGTTTGGCAGGATTTCAGCGATGCGCTCCCACTCGGTCTCGACGGAAGGAGGTTCGCTGCCCGGACGCGTACTGCACCCTCCTACATCCAAAAAATCCGCTCCCTCCGAAACCATTTTTTCAGCCAGTTTCAAAGCCTCGTGTACATCTGAAACCCGGCTTACAGAGTGAAAACTATCGGGCGTGGCATTGATAATGCCCATCACTTTAGGCCGGTCAAAGAGGATGAGTTTGCCATCTACATTTATCCCCGGAGGAATTTCATTTATAATGTTATATCTTTTCATATATCTGAATTAGAATACCGCAAATTACAGCTATTCCCTTAAACCAAAATTCTCAGGGCACAATTTTTAAAGGTCGTCTGATGTCGTCGCCCTAAAACTTAAAACGCGAATTTCGCCACCTTCCGAAATTTTGACCCGGAACCTCAATCGGATCGATCGGCAGCATATCTCGCAATCTTCTTCGTAATCAAAGTGACCGCTTGATGGTTCAATCAGTGTAGAAATCAATGCATAGCAATATGGGCATCGGTATCGGAACTCTTCCATAGAATCGAATTAAATGACATTGGATACAACTCCGGGAGCCCTATGCAGGTTTAATTAGAAATTCCATAGCCCGGCATAGAAATACCACGAAGATTTCTGTAAAGCTCGAGGGCATATACGTCGGTCATTCCGGATACAAAGTCGAGCAGCTTCCTGACCTTTTGGTAATCAGTATCTTCAGGTTCAGGGCGATAGGGAGCGGGGAGAATTTGAAGCAATTTCTTTGAGGAGGCACCGGGTGATTCTGCCAAAACTGCCGGAACAAAATCCTCCAAAAGACCATACAATACCCTGTAGCCGGCCAATTCGATCTTGACAACCGAGTCATGGTTGTAAATCTTTTCAAAAGAATGAATTTCAATATTTTTTAGAATGGATCGGGCATCTTGTGCTATGCCCTGAATCAGAGGTGGTGGATTATGAAAAATTTGTCCCGTGCGCACGTAGTCCGAAAACACCTCGGAGCATAACCTCACAAGGGCATTGATGCTTTTTGCCCGAAGATAGGCCATTTGTTCGTTTTGGTCAGATTTGAGGGTTGCCAATATTCTATTTGTTTTTTCGGGGCGGTATTCCGGATCGGTTTTTAGGAGTGCCAGCAGATGTTCGGATGCAAAGTCAAAAGGAAGTATTTTTAATCTCGTGGCATCCTCCCAATCCATGATGGCGTAGCAGATGTCATCAGCTGCTTCTACCAGATACACAAAGGGATGACGGGAGTATATACGCGGCTTCTGTGACTCCATGTGCATCCGGGTGCCCTGAGCGACCTGATCGAGGAGATCTACCTCGCTCTGAAAGGCGTTGTACTTTTTCCTCGAAGGTCTTTCCGGATCTGTGGCGATGGATTCACAGGGGTATTTGATCATGGAGGCTAAGGTTGCCAGGGTGATTCCCAGACCTTGTTGAATCTGATGGGCCTTTTTCTGAGCTACAATCCGAAATGCATTGGCATTGCCCTCAAAGTTGGTGAGATCCATCCACTCTTCGTCCCTAAAATGGCTTTTGAGACTTGGATTTTGAATGAAAAACTGACTAATGGCTTTCTCCCCTGAATGGCCAAAGGCCGGATTGCCAATGTCGTGGGCCAGACAAGCAGAAGCCACTACCGACGACAAGCCAAACCGGTAAAATTCCTCAGAAGCACGGTCGTGAGGATCGAGATTATTGTCTGCCACAAAGTTGCCAGCATATCGGGCCAGGCTGCGCCCTACGCTGGCTACTTCGAGCGAGTGAGTGAGTCTGTTGTGGACGAAGATGTGCCCAGGCAGTGGAAAGACCTGAGTCTTGTTTTGCAGTCGTCGGAAGGCCGATGAAAAGATGATGCGGTCATAATCTCGTTCGTACTCACTTCGATGCGCACCCGAAGTGTCTTCATCCCCAAGCCGGCGGCCGGAGAAAATTTTTGACCAATCAGCAGTTTCCATGTATCAGGTTGTAACGCTATTTTGCCGCTAATAAAAGACAGATATCCTTGAAACCGCATTTTTCAGACCCGATTCTTTACCCGGTAAGCAGAATACAGGCATCCAACCGCCTGGTGCTGGCGCCTATGACCAATCAGCAGAGCCATTCCGATGGCACGGCCTCCGATGAAGAAATCCGGTTTTTGGAGCTGCGGGCACAAGGTGGTTTTGGCACTATTGTAACCTGTGCCATGTATGTGCAGCAGGACGGAAAGGCCTGGCAAGGCCAAATGGGCATCTGCCATGACTCGCATGTTCGCTCACTGCAAAAGCTCACCAAAGTGCTCCATAAACACCGTGTGCGTGTGATCGCTCAGCTCTTTCACGCCGGCTCACGCGCCGATCCGCACGTCAGCGGCTGTCGGGTATGGAGTGCTTCCGAATGCTTTCACCACAAAACAGGTCAAAAAATTGCGGATGCAGCTACCGAAGAGCAGATTCACACAGCGATACAATCCTTTGAAAAAGCATCAGTGTATGCGGCAGAAGCCGGATTCGACGGGGTGGAAATTCATGCAGCGCACGGATATCTGATTCATCAGTTTCTGAGTGCTACCACCAATCAGAGGACAGACCAATGGGGAGACGGCGCTGACGGGCGAAGGAGATTCTTACTGGAAATTGTCCGTGCCATTCAGAAGCAGGTACAGGGCCGACTGGCCATCGGGGTGCGTATATCACCGGAAGATTTTTCGTTTTTTTCAGGGATCGACTTCGATGAAAGTCTGGAGACCGCGCTCCTTTTATCCCGGACAGAATTGGACTACATAGACGTATCGCTTTGGGATGCACTCAAAAATCCCGACAAATATCCTCAGGGGCCAAAAGCCCTTACATATTTTACCAAAATAAAGAACCACTCGAACACACTGCTGCGGACCGCCGGCGGCATCCGGACACGAGAGCAGGCAGACCTGGTCATCAGCCTGGGGGCAGATCTTCTGGCGGTAGGCAGGGCGGCAATAGGCTGCCATGACCTTCCCCGCAGATGGTTGAGTAACGAACCTGTATTACCTCCCCCCTATACCGAAGACCACCTCAGGAAGGAAGGCCTAAGCACTCCCTTTATTACATACATGAAACGATGGCCGAATTTTGTGCAGCAAAACATCCCCTCCCATGAGCGATAAAAACATCAAATCCTGGGCTGACGACGACCGCCCAAGGGAGAAGCTCACACAAAAAGGGCGGGAGGCTCTCTCGGACGCCGAACTTCTGGCAATACTTCTCGGCTCAGGCACCCGTGAACTCAATGCCGTAGAACTGGCACGCAAGCTCCTGAGGGATGTGTGCCGGAATGACCTGGTCCGACTCTCAAAACTCAGCCTGAAAGAACTCAAGTCCATAAAGGGAATTGGCCAGGCCAAAGCCATTACGATAATGGCTGCACTCGAGCTCGGTCGCCGTGCACGGGAGACACGCGGTCTGAATACGGTATTGAATTCAGCTCAAAAGGCCTATGAATACCTCATTCCATATCTGGCTGACCTTGATGTCGAAAAATTTTATGTAATCTATCTCTCCAACAAGCTCGCCGTGCTCGGGTGTGAACAAATCGGTTCCGGGGGAATCACCGCTACGGTGGTTGATCCAATTGTTGTCTTCAAAAAAGCCCTTGAGCACAGTGCGACCAATATCATCATCAGCCACAATCACCCATCCGGCAATCTCAGGCCATCGGAAGCAGACCGAAATTTGACTAAAAGGATAGATGAAGGGTGTAAAATTTTAGGAATCAAATTGAATGATCACCTGATCATCGGCACCAATGAGTACTACAGCTTTGTGGAAAACGGTGAATTGTAGCATCTCAACCCCATCGGAATAGGTCTCAGATCTCGCTTTGTGCCGACCAAAAGCACAACAGGTGCCCGATACACACCGGTTATTTTAACACGTCTTCAATCCAGGAGGTCATTTCCTCTTCAAACTCGGCATATAGACTAGTGCCGGGGCCGTAAAATCCCGTATGGGTTTTTACAATTCTGCCGTCGGCATCTAAGGCGATCAGCGTGGGATAGGCCAGGATCTTTTCAAGCTGTGGAAAAACCTTGGCTGCCATCTGCTGCCGGACACTACCGCCATACACCACTGTAAAATCAAGATTGAGTTGTTTTACCATCCGGCGCAGGAGGGGTACAGCCACAGAATCCTTATCTGTATATTCGAAATACACCCCGATCACCTGAAGACCAAGGTCTTTGTAACGATTGTAAATTTTATTTAAAAAGCGTGCTTCATCCATGCAGTTTGGACACCATGACCCCCCGATGGTGATCAATGTAAGTTTTGCATCCGGCTGTGTCGCATCAAAGTTGACTACCTTGTAATTCACATCAGGAAGGGAAAACCTGATCATCGACGAAGAATCAGAAATTTTTATCAGGGATTTCGGATCAGGAAGATTTATATCACTACTTCGGAATCCCACAAACGGGCGCGGGGCAGCATGGGTGAAATATTGATATCCCGCAATGCTGTCGCCCTCAATCCGTCCGGCAAGTACATAGGCAAACTTGCCGTCGAACGTGCTCATAATCAATGAATCGTCGGATACACTCCCCTGAAAGAACCGGTAATCCCCGGCCCGAGTGAGTACCGAACCGCGGATTTCGGTTTCCGAAAGAGGAAAATATTCCAACACTGCCTTTCGCTCCCTATCTGTCCCCAGGTCAAATATTACCTGAAAGCGCCCTTCCGAAGGCTGCGCATTGTCCAATGGGTATCTGGCTGTGCCGACCCTTACAGGGACAAAGGTCAGAGGAGAGACCTCAGATTTGTCCGCATCGGTAAAAGTGCCTACCCATCGGTCAAAAATTTTTCGGACGACGATATGGGTGTTAAACACCGGAAAATCAAAGCGCCATTGATTCCTTCCTGCCGAAATGCCCTTCAGTTCGATGGTGTCGGTGGCATTTACAATTTTTAGAATCACTTCCTTTTTGGTTGGATGTATGAGTGCATTGAACCGGAGAGTATGGGTTTCGGAGGATAGGGTGATCTGGCCTATGTAGTGCTTTTGGGCAGCTGCCTCCATGACTACGACAAAAAACACAATGTACAAAAAAGCCTTTTTCATTTACAGAATTTCAATGAGATAAATTTGATCGAGATGATCTTCACGCGTGGCGGGGTTCAGAAATCCGGCATTGAGCAAAGTAATGTGAAAAGAAGGGCGCTGAAGCAAAACATTGTATTTCAGACCTTGTGCTACGATATGTTTCAGCTGCTCGTCCGAGCAAATCCAATATTTGCTTTTTTCAGGCCGAATGATGGTTTCTTTACAAAAAATATGACGGCTGTAAAACTCTAGCGCGTGAACCGAGCGGGTAAATGATATGCACACTTCCTCAGGAGGTATGTGAGCTTCGCGTATGTGTTCTGCCAGATAAAATCCAGGTTGGTACTCCATGAGTTCGGGATAAAATCTGAAATTCAAAACGCCGTTGAGCATCACCCCGGTAAATGCACCGGTAGCAAGAATTGCACGGGTGTACGGTAGTTTCAAGGCGGCAATGATGATGGCACTGATGGCCGTAAACCAGATGATCACCGACATATATTCTTTTTCCGGAAATACCACAGCCATCAGAATGACCGCTACTGATGCTGAAATAAGCGCAAAGACATATTGCTGTACCACCGTCGCGACCTTCATCCAGCCGCTGAGTTTAGGAAGGCGCATTACGACAAAATAGGCCGTAAAGACAGCTGCATAGGGAAAAGCAATAAAGAGGTAATGCGGTAGTTTGAACTTTGAGGCCGAAAAGGCGAAAAAAGCAAAGAGAAACGTCACCGGAGAGACCCACTCCTTGTATCGATTGTCAGCTACGAAATTGTTTTTCAGCCTGGAATACAGGGCGATGACGGCCATAAGACTCCATGGTGCAAAAGACCAAAGAAAATTGTGCACAAAGTAGAAAGGAGTACTTCTGTCTTCCCAATCGCTCTCTCCTGTAATACGGCCGAAGCTCTGCGTCCAGAAGAAGAATTTGATTCCTGATAGTCCCCTGTAGGTCTGTGGGCCACTGCTTGTCATTAGCTCCACTTCTTTTTCAGGTTGTGCGTCATACTGCATATACAATCCGTACAACATGGGCATCAGCAGAAGCATGGTCCATGCCATACCTGCCAGCCACCGCCAGTGAAAGATCTTCCTCCACTTATTGATACTGATGAGATACACGCTCACAGCTATTGCCGGAATCACCAGGCCAATAGGCCCTTTACTCATCATTGCCACAGCGATTCCCGTAAAGGCGCCAAAAAAGGCCGGAGCTTTTTTTCGCTTCAGGTAAAAGATGAGCTGCCATACCGCATAGGTCGCTGCACCCGTGAGAATGGTATCGGTGCGCACATCGTGATTAAAGAGAAACCAGGCCTGACACGTAGCCAGGATCAGGGCTGCTACCTTGCCCACCCAAATATTGTAGAGCAATCTTCCAAGGCGGTACGTGGAATACACTCCCAGAATGCTGAACAAGAAAGAGAAGATTCTGAATGCAAATTCATTGATTCCAAAAATACGGTAGCTCAATGCCGAGGTCCAGAACAGAAGGGGTGGTTTGTCGAGATAATCACGTCCCTGGTGCCGGACCTGTAGATAGTTGCCTGTCTCATACATCTCGCGGCTTATGGACGCATACTGTGCACTATCTACATCCATGATGCCCAGAAACAAGCCGCGCACGTAAACCAGTACAATCGCTACATAAAAAAACAGCCAAAGCGTATTTTCAAACTTCCATCTTCTCATCCGAAGCAGATTAAAGCCCGAGCGAGGTCATGTATCCGTTAATTTTCTTTTCTACAAACACAGAGGCATTCTGAATCTCTTCATAGGTATTCACCGGTACCTTCACACTGAAGTAGAATTTTATCTTCGGTTCCGTGCCACTGGGGCGTGCCGTGATGCGTGCACCGGACCGGGTGTAAAACTGTAAGACATTGGATGCAGGCAGATTGATAGTCGATACATCGCCTGTCTGAGTATTTAAGTCTTTTTGTGTTTTGTAATCGAGAATTCTGACGACAGGCTCTCCATCCAGCTCTTTGGGCGGCTGTTTACGGAGATTGTCCATCATGCGGTCTATTTCTTCCAATCCCTCTTTACCTTTTTTGGTGATGGAAATGAGCTTTTCTCCATAGTAGCCAAATCTTAACCATAGGTCGATGAGCAGCTTGTAAAACGAAGAGCCCTGACTCCTGGCCCATGCTGCGGCCTCAGCAATCATGACGGATGCACTGATGGCGTCTTTGTCGCGCACAAAGTCTCCGATCAGATAGCCGTAGCTTTCTTCGCATCCGATGATAAATTTTTTCTGCCCTTCATATTTTCTAATGAAGTCAGCGATCCACTTAAATCCTGTCAGGCACTCAAGGCACTCCACATTGTAGGCACGAGCGATTTCATTGATCAGGTCTGTGGTCACAATGGATTTGGCAATAAAGCTGTTGTGGGGAAGCTTTCCGGATTGTTTATATTGATTGAGAATGTACCACACCAGCACTGCGCCCGTCTGATTGCCATTGAGAAGTATCCATTGGTCTTCAAGATTTTTCACTCCGATACCCACTCTGTCTGCATCGGGGTCTGTCCCAATGACCAGGTCGGCGTCTTCGTCTTCTGCCTGTCGTAATGCCATGCTAAGTGCCTCTGCTTCTTCGGGGTTGGGAGATTTTACGGTTGGGAAGTTGCCGTCGGGTACTGCCTGCGGATTGACTATATGGATGCTCTTGAATCCTGATGCGAGCAGCGCTTTAGGCAGTAAATCGACCGAAGTGCCGTGCAGTGGGGTAAAGACGACTTTTAGCCGATCCTTGCCGGAATCATTCATCGATAGGGAAGCGATCTTTCGGATATACTCTTCATCGATATCTCTACCTGCAATGTGAATTTTCTCCGGGCGTTTTTCAAATTGAATCTGGTCAAATTTTACAGCGCGGACTTCCTGAATCACGGCCTTATCATGGGGTGGCACCAGCTGGCCGCCATCGCTCCAATATACCTTATATCCGTTGTATTCAGGCGGATTGTGTGAAGCGGTAAGTACGATACCGGCTTTGCACCCCAACTGGCGAATGGCAAAACTCAACCAGGGAGTGGGACGAAAGCTTTCAGATAAATAGACTTCGATTCCATTGGCGCTGAGCACCTCTGCAGTAAGCTCTGAAAAGTGGCGGCTGCCATTTCGTGTGTCGTGAGTTATTGCGACGGCGATATTCTGGTCAGGAAATTGAGATTTCAGATAATTGGCCAATCCCTGAGTGGCCTGGCCAATAGTGTATTTATTGATGCGGTTGGTGCCGCAGCCCATGATGCCCCTCAGCCCGCCAGTTCCAAAATCCAGATCCGTGTAGAAGGCATCGATGAGTTCCTTTCCTCCGGTTTCAATGAGTTTTTGGGCCTCATCCCGGGTTTGCCGGTCGAAGGGGGGACGCGTCCAAACGGTTGCGCGTTCTAGAATTTTTGTATCCATAGTGTTTGATTTTTTATTGGATGACGGAGAGGGTTCCATTTCCGGAAATTTTTGATTTGATGGCAGGACTTCCGGCGTATTTTAGCGATGAAGCGCCGGAAAGGGTAACATTCAAGCGATCAATGGCAAATACTTCAGCCTTGGATGCTCCACTGAGATTAGTCTTCAGGTTGCGGGATGGCAGGTTTCGCGCATCGGTGTAAGATGCTCCTGCAGAATTGAGCAAAAAAGTCTCTACAGCCCCGGAGATTTTAAGTTGAGAGGCACCGCTTTGGTTTACCATAAGTTCATTTGCCCGAATATTTAGGTCAGCCCTGGCCGCACCGGCCATATCGAGTTGAAACTTATCTGCCTCCATCCGGCGCTGACTCACTGCCTTCACAAGTCCGGCAAGTTCCAACTGACGAATAGGCTCATTTGTATAAACTTCCACCACGGGTGGGTCTGCTCCTTTCCAATCCCGACGGCTTTCAATCACGAGTTTTTTCTTGTCCACCGAAAAGCTCATGTGATCCAGAAAAGTACTGTCGCCTTTCAACAAGATGGATGAATTGTCAGCGGGTTTTAAGATAAAGGTGAAATTACCGCTCAGGGTGAGATGAGTAAAAGCTGGCAGGGCTGCAGATTTTTCAGAGTGAATACCCGAGGCATCTACGGATCTGAGCGAACAGGATTGAAAAACAACAAGAAACATCCAGGAAAAAACACTTATAATATACTTCATCGGAATAATTCGACGGGCTAAAATATTTCAAAATGCTTTATTGGCCGGTTAAAAAGTTAAGGGTTTAATCAGGTGGGTTCTTATAAATATTTAAGGTATAAGAAAGCCAACGGTAGTCCGATGCCACTGCCATAACAGATTTTACCACCTGCAGGTATTAAAAAAAGCGTAGCCTCCCCGGGGTAAGTGTAAAGTCAGCCAATGGGTGAAGTCTTCTTTCTTGTAAACTCATCTGCTGCCAAAAATGGCACTTCCCACGCGAATCATCGTGCTGCCGCATTTAAGGGCAATTGGATAGTCACCGCTCATTCCCATTGACAAGGTATTGAATATCTCCTTTGGGTGCAGTGTACTCAACCTGTCGTATAAGGATTTAAGTCGCTGAAATTCGGATGTGATTTTGGCGGCATCACTTGTATTAGTAGCCATTCCCATCAGGCCGCGGAGGCGGATATTTGGAAAGTCGCCACGGCTAATTCTTTTAGACAACAGCAGGCATTCATCTTCGTCGAGACCAAATTTGGTCTCCTCATCGGCTATAAAGACCTGAAGGAGCACATCTGTTACACGTCCGTTTTTGGCCGACTGTTTCTGAACTTCTGACAGCAGTTTTTCACTGTCAATGCTGTGAATCAGGTAGATAAAAGGTACGATGTATTTCACTTTGTTGGTCTGAAGGTGCCCGATCATATGCCAGCGAATGTCTTTAGGCATGCTTTCAGCTTTTGCGACGAGCTCCTGAACGCGGTTTTCACCAAAGTCGCGATGACCCGCGTGGTATGCTTCGAGAATCTGATCGGGGGACTTAAATTTTGATACAGCTACGAGCGTGACAGAAGGGCCTATTTCTGAAGTGATTTTGTTCAGATTTTCCGCAATGGTGCTCATACTGGTTGAACCTCCCGAAGTTTACTGATGATGATGTCTTCGACTTCTTCCCTATCCCAAGCAGATTCAATATCCGGCCGGTTCATTACTTCAGCCATGATCTGGTCGTGTATTTGCCCGAGGGCGAGCGCCTCAGAATAGCGCATGTGGCTGAAAGTCACCATCGAGTAGAGGGGTGTCCAAAGTTGTGGATACTTTTCCTGAATTCGGGCTTCAATTTTTTTCTGAAGAAGAAATTTCGGGTCTGCAGTTAGGTCGCGCATTTCGATGAAATTTCTCATGGCAAGGTCGGCGATGGCATCTCCATCGGGTTTGCGAAGCTTTTGGTACATGTCGAGAGCCGCATTCCAGTCCTCTGAGGTATCAAGCAATTGAAAAAGTACGTCCACATCTTCAAAACCGCAATTCATTCCCTGACCATAAAATGGTACAATCGCATGCGCAGCGTCACCAATGAGAGCGGTCTGATTTCTTACCCAGGGATAGCAGCGGATGATGCACAATGAGGAGACAGGGTTTTGTTGCCACTGGGCGGCAAAATCAGGCATTAATTCCAATGCATCGGGAAATTTTTCTTTAAAAAAATCTCTGGCTTTGCTTACCGTATCTAGTTTATGAAACGAATTTTCGCCTTCAAATGGCAGGAAAAGCGTGCATGTAAAGGTAGCGTCTGTATTTGGCAGTGCAATCAGCATAAATTCATGTCGGGGCCAGATGTGTAAAGCATTGTTTTCTAATAAGTACACCCCTCCTTCTCCGGCAGGTATGGTTAGCTCTTTGTATCCATGTGAAATGTACTGCTGTTGGTAATCAAAGCGATCCGTTTTCATCATTTCGTTTCTGATCGCCGAAAAGGCCCCATCTGCACCGAAAATATAATCTGCCTTGACAATAATCTCATTAGAAGCGTTGTCTAAAAACTTCACTTCATTGGTATCAAAATCAATGTCTATGCATTTGTGGTTGAAAAAGAGTTCTACATTATCGAAAGCGTCAGCTGCATTGAGCAAAAGAATATTCAAACCACCTCTCGAGACAGAATAAATCGCCTGACCTGGCTTGCCATAAGGCTGGCGCACATAAGATCCATCCGGCTGATGCAACCCCCGGTGATACATTGGCATAGCGATCCGGCGCACATTCTCATCAAGTTGTACACCTTTCAGCGCTTTCCAGCCTCTGTCACTTAATGCAAGATTGATAGACCGGCCGGCGTACAGTTGGGTTTTGCGTGGATCCGGCCTTCGCTCAAAGAGGTGAACCTTGTGCCCTCTACGGGCAAAATACACAGCGAGCAACGATCCTACTAGTCCCCCACCGGTTATGACAATGTTTTTCTTTTGAAATCTCATTTTTTAAGTGTTAAGATTGCTTGTTCTATGATTTCCAATGTTTTATAAATATCTGCAAAAGAATTATACAGCGGAACAGGCGCTATGCGGATAACTTCCGGCTCCCTCCAGTCGGCCACCACACCCCTTTCTGTGATAAAATCAAACACCTTGCGACCCCAACCCCTGAATACTACGCTGAGCTGGCAGCCGATTGTACCCGTATTGCAGGGAGTCACCACCGTCAGACCCGCCCCATATGCATCATTGATTTCCCTAAGACCATTAACCAGAAAAGAGGTAAACATGTTGCTCTTTTCTCTCAAAGACTTCCAGCCCGCTTCCTCAAAGAGCGGAAGAGACGCCAGCAGGGGGGTCATGGACAAAATCGGCGGATTTGAAAGCTGCCAGGCCTCTGCAGATGGCATGGGCTCAAAATCATGGGGCATATGAAAGCGTGTGGATTTATTGTGACCCCACCAACCTTCAAAACGAGGTAAAGCTTTGGTATGATGGCGCTCATGAACGAAGATGCCCGCCACTGCTCCGGGTCCTCCGTTGAGGTATTTATAACTGCACCAGGCAGCAAAATCAACACCCCATTCATGCAGTGCAAGCGGGATATTTCCGATGGCGTGCGCCAGGTCCCAACCTACGGTAATGCCTCTCTCTCTGGAAAAAATTGTAATCTTCTCTATATCAAATACCTGCCCGGTGTAATAATTGACCCCACCCATGAGCAGAAGGGCAGTGTCATCGGCATTCTGATCTATAAAGTTGAGAAGTGCAGATTCAGAAATGATCCCCTGCGCATCGGCGGGGATTTCGAGGATCGCATTGGTATAGCCGTGAAAGCGCGCCTGACTGTCAATGGCATAATAGTCGCTGGGGAAGGCTTTTGATTCACAGATGATTTTGTGCCGCCACTTTGTAGGTCTGTAGAAGGAAGCCATCAGGAGATGAAGATTGGCTGTGAGGGTATTCATTGCCACGACTTCAGACGGCCTGGCACCAGTAAGATACGAGAGGTGCCGCGTAAGCAATTCGTGATATGGCATCCATGGTCTTCGGGCATGCGTGTGTCCATCTACCCCCAGAGCCGCCCAGTCTTCAAGTTCTTCGAGGATTAGTGCGCGGACAGCCTTGGGCTGAAGACCGAGAGAATTGCCAGTCAGGTATATTTTGTCCGTTCCGTCAGTGTGTTTTGGCATGTGAAACGCCTCCCGGAATTTTCTCAGGACATCAGCTTGATCAGCCTTGTGGTAATCATAAGTTTTCCATTGCATACGAGCAAAAGTAGAAGATCAGACACATACCCGTAAAGAATCCGAAACAATAATCCACTTCGCACCCCTGTAGAAGTAAAGAGACTGAAGGGAGCATACACAGGCCAAACCGCTTATTTTTTGTCTCTGTATCCTCTTAGATTCAATACTTCTCCAGGTGCGGGTTGCTCACCGGTTTTCATGTTGTTTCGTTTGTACAGGTATTTGAGTTTTATGCCAAATTTCTGACTAATCAAATACATGTCATCATCAGGTTTTACAGTGTATGTCCTGACCTTTCGTGCCCGGGATCTTTTGGGTTGTAAAAAGACAATGTCTCCCGGTTTGAGTGCATAGGTATAGTTGAGTTCATTGTATTTAAGAAGATAATCAACTTTCACATCAAACTCCTCTGCAATAGATTCCCACGAATCACCAGCACCGGCAATGACGTATTTTATTCGATTTTCGTGGTATTTGAGTCGTTTTTCGGAAACGACAACTGATCCAAGGGCTTCCTGGTCGATGATGTACAGTTGGTATTCTTCGATGATTTTAAGCAGGAGTTCGGGGTAGCGGGGGTTGGTTGCATAGCCGGCTTCTTTGAGCCCATATGCCCATGCCTTGTAATCGTCCGGAGGCAGGGTAAAAAGCTTTTGATACCGCTGCCGTTCGCTCAGAAAGAGGGAGTGATCCCGATAAGACTCTTCGACGGATTTGTATTTTCGAAAGCATTCATTCCGCTGATCATCATCGTGGTATATAGTCTGCCCCTCCCAATCCCGGTGGCACTTTATTCCGAAGTGGTTATTGGCTTTGGTAGCCAGGGTACTAGTACCATCGGCAGATTCCAAAAGTGCCTGAGCCAGCTTGATGCTAGCCGGTATTTTATAGGTCTTCATTTCTTCTATAGCCAGGTGCTTGTGCCGCTCGATATACTCCAGTCTGCGCTTATTCAGGTTTTGACCCGCGAGGCAATGGATGAGTAGCGGAAAGATGAGCAACCAAAGGTGCTTCATAAACCAGTCGGAGATTTTTCTTTTTTATTTGAGGCAAGATACCCATCATTCCCTGAAGGCCCCCGGTATGGATCAACAACTTACTTACATTCCACGGTGAATTACTCTCCTGCGCAAACGCATAAAAGGACTTTGCCGTATACACGAGATCGGTCATGATACCTGTTTTTTCAAACCACTCATTTGAGAAGGCAAGCAGATCCTCATCCCAGCGCGCGTATCCACCAAAGTGAAATCCATTGGAAAAAAACAGATTTTCAGGTTTTTTTACCTGAAATTGTGTTTCGTAATCCCGCATCAAATCTTCACCTTCTGCCCTCAGTACAGGTACGGCCACTACCCTGGCACAGGGAGCTGCCAGTGCAATGCCAATCGCGGTGGTCAGTGTACCCGCAGCCAGCCATATTTCGTCAAAGGGGGATAGCTGATCGCCAAAGCTCATCTTTACACCTTCCACACCTGTCAGTCCCTTGCCGCCTTCCGGAACAGAAATATAGGCAGAATCAGACGATTGAATGCTGTTTTTCCGGTTTGTATATGTGTTCTTGTCGGATGTAATCAGCTGCATGCCAAGTGCAGTGCACGCCTCCGTTGTAGAAGTCGGGGCGTAGCCGCCGCGCACATAACCCCTGGCGGGAAGGTGATATACAGAAGCTGCAAAAGCCGTAGCGACAAGGTGATTGGAGTAAGGGCCTCCATATGTTTCGATACCTTTTCGACCTTCAGCGGCCAACTGCAGATAGGGCCAAAGTTTTCTGAGTTTGTTGCCGGAGATTACCGGATGAATCAAGTCATCGCGCAATACGGTAAAACGTTTACCCTGAAAGCATACCCGTTGAAATCGGGACCTATCAAAAAACAAAGGACGCAAATGGTCAAAAAATGCATTCACTTCACTTCAATTGGCATACAAAGAACCAAAAAAGATTGTATAGTTTTGGGCGTGATAAATCCGAATTTCAAATACAATCCCGGGACTCTGCCTTCGGCAGGAGAGCTGTTTGAAGGTGTAAGAAGTGGTGACAAAACGCTACTTGCCCGCGCCATCTCTCTGCTGGAGAGCACCAGTGATGCTCACCGCAAACTTGCCTCAGAACTCATTCACCGATGCCTGGAAGTAAAAACCGAAACCATTAGGATCGGAATATCCGGAGTACCCGGAGTGGGAAAAAGTACCTTTATTGAAGCTTTTGGCAATTTTCTCATTGATCAGCACGGGCACCGAGTTGCTGTGCTCGCAGTTGACCCCAGTAGTCAGACAGGGGGAGGAAGCATCATGGGGGATAAGACCCGCATGCCCCGCCTTTCGGTGCGTAAGGAGGCTTTCATCCGTCCCAGCCCTTCTGGCAATCAACTTGGTGGTGTCAACCGCACCACGCGGGAGTCTCTGCTGCTCTGTGAGGCCGCCGGTTTCGATGTGATCCTGGTAGAGACAGTGGGCGTAGGTCAAAGCGAAACGGCTGTATATCACCTGACTGATTTTTTCCTTGTCCTTATGCTGGCCAATGCCGGCGATGAGCTGCAGGGAATAAAACGGGGAATCATGGAGCTTGCCCATTTGGTGGTGATCAACAAGGCCGATGGCGATCATCTCACCGATGCCCGAAGGGCTGCAGCTGAGTATGCACGAGCCCTTCACCTGCTCCAAGCCGGCCCATCACAATGGAGCCCAAGGGTATGTACGGCCAGTGCTCTTACGGGAGCCGGAATTCCACAGGTGTACGACATCACTGATCAGTACAAGCGGCTCACACAGGCCAATGGATATTGGAGCAAAAATCGGCTGTCACAGCAAACCTATTGGTACGAACAGGCATTGGCAAGCGCATGGATGCATTTCATACAAAAAAATCCGGAAAAATTCAGCATCTACAAAACATTAAAATCCCAGGTGGAATCCGGTGAAGTCGACCCGTTTATTGCCGCAGAGAGATTCCTTCAGGAAATTGTGTGAAAAAGGGCCTTTCAGCCCTGTGGGATTTCGGAACTAATGAGCAAGGCTACTTGATACCGTGCATCCAGCGGCTTACCATTGGTCCGAGTAAAAACAACAGAAGTCCGCAGCCGATCGCAAAGAATCCGAGTTTTCGGAACACACCAAGTCCGAGGTCCAGGGAATCCGTTCTCAGGGAGGAAATCACCGTGCCACTGATGCTGGCATCCAGTAGCTCTATGGCTTCGGCCTGAGTTACAATTCCATAGTCTTTGGTATCTCCGTTGTCAGAATAGATCAAAAATGATTTTTGACTTTCGCCCAGTGCTTTCAGACGTTGAGATTCGTTACTGAGTTCATTGGCGCGGTCTATTGTTTCCTTGATCTGAAGGGTTGCCACGGCATATTGGGGCTTTTCGAGACCATTATTCAGCAATTGGATGGTTTTTTCATGCACCAAAGCTTTTTCGACCGACATCTCCCTCATCAGTTCCCCAAATTCTGCACCGGAAAGCACGTCAAACAGCCGGGCGTCCTGAATGTATTTTTTAAAATCAGGGTTCTGGATGATTTTTGACTCACTTACGGTGGTGAAGCGTGCGATGTGTTTGCCGGCCTGGTGTGCAATAGAAGAACTCAAAAACCAAATGCCCATCAGCATGCCCACTATTTTAGCCGGTGAGAGTTTGGTCACAAGGCTGAGGCCAACAGGTGACAGGGTCAATTCCCCTAGAGTGTGAAGCAGATAGAGCAAAATGAGGAAAAATGCCGGCACAAGTCCTGCAACGGAAGCAGTTTTTCCCAGCGTGAGCACAAGAAAACCCAAACCCAGCAGGGTCAAACCCACCGCAAACTTGTAAGGAGCCGCAGGTTCTTTACCAGACTTGCCGAGGGTAATCCACAGCCATGAAAAGACGGGGGCAAACAGCATAATAAACAGTGGATTTACACTCTGAAAGAAGGTAGTTGTAAAGGTCATTCCAAGAAGATTCTTATTGACATTGCGCTCGGTAAAGAGATTCATGGCGCTGCCGGCCAATTCGAAGAAGGTCCAAAAGACCGTGGTAAACAGCAACAACAAAACAATGACCCAAATTCTTTGCTTTTGGACGGTATCGTATTTGCCTGCCAGGAAAAGAAGATATCCAAGGATAGTCACTGCCAGCACACCGAGCATAATATCCACAACGTCGTTTTTCATGATGAGCAACCACGCCACCGGAATCAGCAAGAGCGTAATGAGATACGGAATAATAGAGTTGCTAATGCCCGGGAGTATCGGCTTCAGCTCCTCCACCGGTTTGAAACCATGGGTTTCGTACCAGCCGGCCCACTGTGCCCACATAAAGATCAGAAATCCGAGAAACATGCCTATACCGGCTGTCAAAAAGCCATACTGCCAGCCCTCAATTTCTCCGATGGCACCACAGGTAAGTGGTGTAAGAAAGGCTCCGATGTTGATACCCATATAAAATATTGTGAAGGCACCATCTCTCCTCGGATCGCCCTCCGGATAGAAGCGCCCTATCATACTGGAGATGTTGGGCTTGAAAAATCCGTTTCCGATTACCAAAAGAGCAAGGCCTATATAAAATGTCGTTTGATTGTTTAAAAACAAGGTAAACTGTCCGGCGGCCATAAGCAATGCACCCCAGATGATTGCCCTGCGAAAGCCCATGATTTTATCGGCAAAAAAACCTCCAAGAATAGGTGTCAGATATACCAACGCTCCATATGCTCCATAGATACCGTAGGCCTTTGCATCGTCAAAGGCAAACCCACCCTTTGCCAATTCGCTGGTCATATATAGCACCAATATGGCACGCATGCCGTAATAGCTGAAGCGCTCCCAAAGCTCCACCATAAAAAGGGCAAACAGGGCCTTAGGATGCACCTTGCGGTTTAATAATATGACAAATGCTACCCAGGCTGCAACCGCAGCCCAGGCAATAAACATGAGTTTGTACGCTGGATGCATGTCTTTTTTTGTTTATGAAAAAAATTAAACGGGCGGCAAATCTACTTAGCTTTCACAAATGGTTAAGAATAAAATCAGTCATTTTCCGAAACAGGTGCAGTCGGGTATAGCCGCCATATATACCGTGGTTCTTATCGGGATAGATCATCATATCAAAATCCTTGTTGGCCTGAATCAGTCTCTCCGCCATATACATCGCGTTTTGATAATGCACATTGTCATCGGCAGTTCCGTGGATAATCAGGTACTTCCCGCGCAGCTTTCCGGTAAAATTAGCAGGTGAGTTATCGTCGTAGCCTGATGGATTTTCCTGCGGAGTGCGCAGATACCTCTCGGTGTATATCGTGTCATAAAACTTCCAATGCGTCACCGGAGCCACAGCGATAGCCAACTTAAAATAATCAGCCCCTTTGGTAATGGCCAGGGATGAAAGATAGCCACCAAAGCTCCAGCCCCAGATGCCGATGCGATCTTTATCTATATAAGGCAAGGAGCCCAGATACTTTGCCGTTTCGATTTGGTCGATCAGTTCGAGCTTTCCCAATTGAAGATAGGTCGATTTTTTAAATTCAGCGCCACGATGACCTGTACCTCTATTGTCCACAGATACTACGATAAAACCTTTCTGTGCAAGCATCTGATGCCAGAAGTAGTTGGCCGGGTCATAGCGGTCTACCACGGTCTGTGCACCCGGACCTCCATACACATGCATCAGCACAGGATACTTCTTTGTGCGGTCAAAGTCTTTTGGCTTTATCATCCAGCCATTCAATTCTACACCTTCAGAAGTTTTGAAAGTGAAAAACTCAGGAGCTGAAACTGTGTAGCTCTCTATTCGCCGTCGGGCACTTTCATTGTCCTCAAGCGTACGAACAACTTTGCCGTCCTGGTCGCGCATGACTATCACCGGGGGGTCTCCGCTTCGGGAGTGGGTATGAATGAAGTATTTAAATGTCTTGCTGAACGAAGCGGTATTGGTGCCCTCATCGGGTGTGAGTCGAATCATTTTCCGGCCATTAATTCCTATTTTGTACACCTCAGTACGGCCGGGATGCTGTACCGAGGCCTGAAAATACAGCGTGCGCGACGAAGGGTCATAGCCATAAAATTCGGTCACATCCCAATCTCCCCGAGTGATGCGGGTGATTTTTCGGCCTCGGTTTTCGATGAGATACAGATGATTGTACCCATCGCGTTCGCTGGTCCAAATAAAAGATGATGCAGATACAAATCGGATGTCGTCATTGATATCTACATACGCTCTGTCTGTTTCTGTAAAGATTTTTTCCGCCTGTCCGGTATTGGCATTGACCAGATATAGGTCAAGGGTATTTTGATGGCGGTTCATCGCATAGACCATCAAGGTCGCATCATCAGGCGTCCACTTGATCCTGGGGATATATTCATACCTTTCAGGAAGCTTTACGGCAACACTTTTTTTTGATTCAATCCCGTAAATGTGAATGGTAACTTCTGCATTGGTCTCACCTGCTTTTGGGTATTTAAATTTTTCCTGTACGGGATACAGATCATTTCCAAAAATATCCATGCTAAAGACAGGCACTCTGGACTCGTCAAAGCGGTAGTATGCCAGAAAATTTCCCTCTGATGACCAATAGTGCCCGCGGTCAAAACCGAATTCCTCCTCATAAACCCAATCTGTAGCTCCATTGATGATTTCATTTTTACGGCCATCGTCAGTCACCCGGACTTCTTCGCCTGTTTGGAAATTTTTGATATACAGATTGTTGTCATACATATAGGCCACCAGGTTCTTTTTGGGATTAAAAAAGGCCAGGCGCTGCGTCGGAAAGTCAGATAGCCGTGTCAGGCGTTCAGGATCTCGCTGATAGATGTAATATACAGCTCTGGAGGAGTGTCTGTAGATCGGCTCTTGATCCGCAGCCAGCAGCACCAGTTTCTCATCAGCCGAAAATTCATATGTGCTCAGATTGAGCGGACGTCCGTTCAGACGGGTCAAAACAGCAGCGCTCACAAGGGTATCCACGGTTTTTCCGTCAGAATACCGGTTTTTAACCACCGACAGGCCAGCGGGTGTTTGAACCGCGAGGGTATAGTGTATGCCGTCATTCATGCTCTCCCCCGCCCTGTAGCCGGCAGCCCGGAAAGCAGCCCGCACCCATATATCTTCCAGCGTAATTTCCCGTGATTGAGCCCTGACGGATTGATTAACAAACAGTAATGCCAAGAGATAAACTCCGGCGATGTATATATTTCTCATTGCAGCGACTTTTGGTCGCCTAAACTAAGACAAATAGGGTATTATTCGACGACAATAACCTGCACCTCATCACCCATGGTCAAACTCCAACCTCCCACATTGAATTCACGGCGATTCAGGGTAGTTGTGAATTCCTTGCCCCCACCCGGGGTGAAGGATAAGACGAAAATGTGTTCTTTTGTTACATCTTTGATAGTCAGATCACCAATGATTTTATAAGTGCCCGGTTCACGACCTTTTTCAATTTTTTTTGACTTAAATGTTATCTCAGGAAATTTTGAAACATGAAAATAGGAGGAAGATCTCAGGTGACGGTCTCTGAGAGAGATACCCGTATTGATACTTTCGACATATACTATACCTGATACGGTGGATGCAGCGGGGTTTGATTCGTTCCATTGAATATTCAGCTTGAATCGCTCAAATTGACCCTCCACAGTGGAGCCCATATTGGTAATTCGGAACGTCACGGAACTTTGAGCCCTGAAATACACTGGGAAAAGAAGAAGGATAAAAACAATTAATTTTTTCATGTATTACAGACAACATAAAAACTGTAAAGCCCTGAAAATGTTTAATGAAATAGGTAATATTTTGATTTATCGATGTTTTTGCCTTTTCAGGTGTTAAAATTTATTATGCACGCATAGCAAAAAATGTTAATTATTTCTAAATGCTTGATTTTCTGATTTTTCAATCGTGGATTTTTTTTACCAACATATGCTAATTTTTTGTGAATACCGGTAATTTCGTCTAACCAAAACTAAAAATTCTTCGTCATGTACATGCCTTTCAATGAAATGAAAGATTCTTCGAGAATCTGGATCTTTCAAAGCGACAAAACGTTAACTGAGTCAAATCTAGACGTAATTTCAGAAAAACTTTACAAATTTTGTCAAAGTTGGAATGCACATGGAAAACCGCTCTGCTCTTCATTTTCCATATTTTTTGACAGATTTGTGGTACTGGCGGTGGATGAAAGTTTTAACCAGGTAAGCGGTTGTGCGATTGACGCCTCCGTACGGGTACTGAGTGAGATTGAGAAAGAGTGTAACATCGTGCTGTTTGATCGCTTTCAGGTAGCCTACAGAGATGGCAATGCAATCGTTGGTTGCAATCTACAAACTTTCAAACGACTGGTAAAAGACGGAGAAATTGGCCTCGAAACACTGGTCTTCAACAATGTATTGAACACCAAAAAAGACTTGGAAAACAAGTGGATTGTGCCGGTCAAAAACAGTTGGCATTTCCAATATGTGAAGTGACCGAAGCACCAACATACAAGGGCAGTAATCCTCGGATTATTGCCCTTTTTTCGTTGTGATAAAAAGAGAAAGAATACTAGACCCTACCAGCCTAGCCAAGCATCGAAAGCACGTTAGGTTTGACATCACCTGGGAATAAAAAACTGCAAGGCAGAAGTACGTATCAGGCCATTGCGGCTTCTATTTCATCAATTTCCTTGGGGATGCCGGAAGTGAAATTTTCATAACCATCTGCCGTGATGAGTATGTTGTCTTCTATACGGATACCTAAACCTTCCTCGGGAATGTAAATCCCTGGTTCAACGGTAAATACCATACCGGCTTCTACAGGCCGATGCCAGAGACCGACATCGTGGACGTCCAAACCGAGGAAATGCGAGGTGCCGTGCATGAAGTACTTTTTGTAGGCTGGCCATTCCGGATCTTCGGTTTGCACCTCCTGGCGGGTAATTAATTTCAAGTCGATTAGGACCTCTGTCATCAGTGCACCTACTTTTTTGTGGTAATCAAAGAGCATGACCCCCGGCCGCAGCATCTTAAAGGCTTCTTTCTGCACATATAGTACGGCATTGTAGATTTCTCTTTGTTTTTCGGTGAATTTTCCGTTGGCCGGGAAGCACCGGGTCACATCACTGGCATAATGTCGGTACCAGCAGCCTACATCAAAGAGTATGAGGTCTCCCTGCTTTACGGTATCCGAATTTTTTATGTAATGCAGAATACAAGCATTTGCACCAGTAGCTACGATTGGCTCATAGCTGAAACCGGATGCACCCAGATTGAGGTATTCGTGAATAAATTCTGCCTGCAGTTGGTATTCGGTCACACCGGGTTTTATAAACCGCAGTATTCTCGCATATGCTGAAGTGTTGATCTCGGCGGCTTTTTTCATCACGGCAATTTCCTCGGGATGCTTGATACTGCGCGCATATTGCAAGACAGGCTGCAATCTGCGGTACTGATGAAGGGGATACTCTTCCCTAAGCTGCAGCGCAAACCGATGCTCTGCCGAGTTGACTTGGGAGTCTCTACGGAGGTGTTCATTGGTGTTGAGAAAGATGTATTCGGCCTCTGCCATTACCTCTTTCAGAATGCGTGGAAGTTGTGATTTCCATTGAATATTTTGAATGCCGGTTAACTCACGCGCTTGATCTTTATTGAGTTTTTCTCCCTCCCAACGGGCTATTTGTTCATTGGTTTCTCTGAGAATCAAAATCTCCCGCATATGTGGCTGAACAGCGTCTGGAAACAATATGAGCACAGTCTCCTCCTGCTCTACTCCTGTGAGATAGACGATATCTTTATTGGGTACATAGGGCATCGTACCATCGGCATTGGTAGGCATTATATCATTTGCCACCAGAATCACTGCGCTGCCTTCCGGTAGATTGCTGGTGAGATTTTTTCTGAGTTGAATGTATGTCTCTTTTGAAATTTTGGGAAAGTTCATGGTCAAAATTGTAAAATATGAATAAAGCAAACATATAGAAAATCAAAGGATAAAATAAAAATTCCGGTCATTTTCTTATGAAAACGACCGGAATGCAGTGATTTGATGTGAAATTATTTGCTTCTGTATCTAGAAATTCCAATTGCAGCTCCAGTCACAAGAAGAAGACCGCTGATTCCGTCAATTGGTGTCGGATTGTTGGGCATACCGGGCTGCGCTATTGCATGGATACCTATCAATATAAACATGACTATAAGAAGTTTTTTCATAACTATCGGGCGAATTTGAGGGTTTTTTCTGTTTCGTTTGCTTTGAATCTTAACACATACAGGCCTTTTGGTAAAGTGCTGATGCTAAAAGTTAGATGCTGGCCTGATATGCCATTGAATTTTTTTTCCAGGACCTTTTTTCCGGTCATGTCAAAAATTATAAAGTTCCCATTGGTAGCATTAGCGCCTAAAAAGAAGTGAAGCACATCGTCGGCTGTCCAAATCTGATATGCATCCGAATTATCCTGCTCAGAAATCCCGACAATCTGCTGAGCTATATGAAGTGTAAATCTTTGGTGATTGCCGGTAATCTGCTGCATGAAATCGTATGCACCATCTTCAATGTGGATTATTTTGCCGGTGATGTGGTCTTCAAGCCAGGCGTGGTATCCGGCGGGTAAACCCAGAGATTCGAGTTCGATTTTCATCACTGAGGGATTGGAGCAATAGACGTGTATCGGTATATGCTTTGAGCTGATGATTGTGCTACGACTGTCTGTAGCTAGTGGCTTAGCGCCGGTTGTAGAATACAGAGAAATTCTCGCGGCATCTCCTTTGAGTTTTTCGCTGTCGTAGGCTGGCTCGTAGCTATCGGTAGCCTCAGCCCTGAAGTAAATCCTGAGTTGATCTTCGCTTCCATCTGCTCTGCTGAGTTTCAGCCATGCGTGGTCTGTTGTAATCTGTGGCTTAGCCTGAGCGGGATTTACATTGGTAGCCTGATTGGCGGGGAGCACACTGATGCTGCCACCTGCAGAAGTTGCTCTCACCCAGAACGCCTGTAGAGGGGCTATGTAGAAGTCTGTGGGATCAGAAAAGTTATACGTGGTAAAATTTCCGGTAGTTGGATTGTAAATGTATGCAGTGCCGTCTGCATTGGTAGTCAAAGTACTTTTGATGTTTAAAGGAGCTAGATATGGATTTACCACCAGATTCCACCCATCGGTATTCGAACCAAAAATATTGGTGAATACAGGAGTATTTGTATAACCGAGGTTGATTGTGGAACTAAGATTTGACATAGTCATTTGTAAGGAGACCAGATTTTGTGTAGAAAGGTTTCGGGTGATGATTCCGTGCTGATTTTCACCCATATAGATGACATAGCCCGCATTGGCCATAAAGTTGTCAGTGTTGATGCTAGAAGGGTATATGTAGTTACCGGTATTGGCATCCCATCTGGCAATAGGACCTGGTGTCGCTGTAGAGAAAAATGCTGGTGTACCTCCGTCAAATGAATTCATGGCTGCTCCCGGCATCGGAAAGCCCACACTAAACCAACGTCCGTTTTTACCATCGTTGAAATCGCTCGACAGAGGATTGGTGTTGGCAGCTCCTGCAGCAAAATAGGCTTCTTTGGTCAAAGTACCAGTACCCGTGAGTGTACATGTAGCGCATACTGAAATTTTTGCATAATTTGAAGCATTGGCCTTGAGAGTGATGATACTATTGTTTTCAAATAAGGATCCGGAAGAAAGTTCGATAAATCCATTGTTATCTACCGTGAGAATAGCCAAATTTTGCACAGTAGAATTGCTTATAATAATGTATGGTAATGATAAAGGCGCCGATCCTGAAATAACTCCGCCACTATTGTTGGTAAAGAAGACTGCTCGGTTGTTTGTATTCAGAGTACCGTTACAGATAATTCCACCAAAGCTAACCAATTCCAGATCTCCACCAACTGCAGTAGACAAATTCAATGTTCCAACGTTATCAATGAATACATTTCCATGTACGATAATTTTACGGTTGCTGTTATTCATATTGAGAGTGCCGATGATGTCAAGGCCATTATTGACCCGAAGATCCGCTGAGATGGTAGTATTGGTGTAGTTAAATGTTGAACCAGAATTTATTGTGAGTGTACCTTCAGCAGCTCTGTCGAGGTTTGTCAAATTTAAAATGGAAGGATTTATTCCTGTTCCAACAGTTACATTATAAGGATATCCAGGAGTTGTTCCAATAGTACCTACACCTGTATGACTCCATTCCAGACCAATCGAATACGTGGCAGCAGTATATTTTAACTCGCTGGATGTACTATAAATAGGGGCATTTGTACTGACGAAACCTCCTGTTTTCAACTCCAGTGTGCCGGTAAAATTCACATTGCTTCCAAGATTTAGTTGATTGTTTATGGCTACTTTACCTCCAAGTATGACCGAATTAGGGATGTGGCCAATTCCCAAAAATTCAATCAACGTTAGACTATTTGTTATAACAGATGATCCTGAAGCGGCCACAAGAGCAGCATCGGCCACAAGTGACAATTCAGAATTAATTAAATCTAACTGAGCGCCGGTACCCAGCAGTTCAATAGAGTCCAAGTTTAGAGCCAATAAGGATGCATCTAGTACGACATCCGGTTCTACCTGAATTCGTGATCCGGATGGAGGTACCACATTACCCCTCCAGGTGGACGCTGTGTTAAACGGATAAGTGCCTGTGGTAGCTATGGTTCTGTAGGCAGGATTGACGGTGAAGGTGTAGTTTGATCCCGAGTTATTGTTGAAGTGAATCGTACGCATATCGTAGTATAAACTCGATTCACCGCTTGATATAGAGCTGATAGATGAGCTAAATACGTAAAATGCAATGTTTTGATTAGGGCTTACGGGTATAGTGGCCGTACCTGTGGCACCTGATATGGTGAATGGAGTTATATTGTTGGTAGTCAAAAAATTATCTGTCGTCCATCTGAGATAGAAATATTCATCTGAGGCAGGCGTCCCACTGAGATTAATGGTGACCACCTGCTCTCCGGGAAAAACATTTGTAAGTGGCTGGGAGGTAGTCACGGAGACAATTGTTCTTGGCTCACTACTTGTCTCCATAAAAATAGCCTGTGTATTTGAATATCCCAGATTACGATAATTTATAGTGTACCATTTTCCATTGATGAGAGTAGCCGTATTGTCGGTCGCACCACCAAAAGTGTAGGTCTGAACAGTGTTTGTAGTCACAGCGACATTTGCCCATTTGTTTTGATATGGGTTGGTCAGCGGCCCGCTTGTAAACAACCATGCATACGTGCCTCCTACAAGATCACCACCTGAGGTGGCTACGCTAAAAATGGTTTGGTATATGCTGGTACCTAATCCGGTTTTGATTTGAACCCGACCTCCAGTGACTTGCACTCCTCCTAATGCCGGGTTAGTAGGGGGATTGGTCCACGAATTCCAGGCACCTGGCATGTTAAGCCCTTCAGGAGCAAAGATTTGCCCGAATACAGCTACACTCAGGACTGATAAGGTCAGCGAGTATAAATTTTTCATAAATACTTGTGTTTAAGTGTCAAAAGTACACCATCTTCAATGACATTCGTTTTGAATCTTTCATGTCCCAAAAATTTTTATTGAAATTGTTATTTGATTTTGTGAAAATGAAACTTATGCCAAAATCAACTTGATGAGATCAGTAGTGGTAACAATTCCGACCGGCTCACCTTGTTCATTCACCACAGGCAAGGCGTGAAACTGATGATTGACAAAGATTTCGGCAGCAGCGTGTATGGTGTCATCTGGACGAAGTGATATGACTTGTTTGTTCATTAGCTGATCTATGGTAAACATATCATATACTTCGGGATTAAAGTCGCTTTCAGTGACAGCATCGGCAAAACTGATACGCAATAAGTCCGTGAGGCTTAGCATGCCAATGATCTTACCATTTCGCACGACCGGCATATGGCGGATTTTGTGTTTTTTCATTAGCTTTTCGGCTTCGGACAGGTGCTTCTTTGCATCTATGGTAAGTACTTGTCGGGTCATGATTTCAGAGACGGGTGTGTTCAGGTTCATTATTTGTGAATTTTTGAATTTTGGTAAAGTTTTGAATATTGATTTAACTGAATTATGACTTGGGTCAATATTTTTAATTTGTAAAAAGTCATGGAATCAATTCGGCGTGGCAATATGTGCATATTTTGAAATTAATGCACTTGTATCAACATGTATGGGGTGACGTTTTTTTCTCCGAAATCAATATCAGTAGGGATTTTTAGATTTGAGTTTACATCTAACGAAGTACATACGTCTGTGCGTACAATGCTTTCATTAGATCGGCCACTGACGAAGGTGTTGAAGTACCTTGTCAGGGCAGGTTCAGAGGGTAAAAAGACTGGAATGGATTGAATATCTAAAGACACAAAGCGACTGAAATATTTGATAAAAGGGTATATCTAGCATGAAAATTGATAATTTTGCAGTTGTTAAGTTCTTTTGGGGTTGACTGGTATTGACAGCAAGGTGAATGTGTCAGTAAGCATGCCGAGCCAGGTGACGAAGCTCGTAAATCTTGGTCACAGCCATACATGGCAACGACAACTACGCACTTGCTGCTTAATCAACGGGATGTTGATTGGCTTTATCTGCCACAAGGTGGCAGAGCAAGTCATCCTGCCACAGCCGATTCGCCCGGCGGTGGGTCACAGGGTGTCACAAAAGGGTGAATAGGAGGGTCTGTGCTGCGAGGACTCTCTGAAATAAAAGCAGATAAGCCATCGGGAGGGTGTCTGTCTCCATCCGATGGTCGAAAATGAAATGACAGACTAAGCATGTAGAAAGCTGATGTGTTCCTTGTTTGGACGCGGGTTCGAATCCCGCCAACTCCACTCAGCAAACCGACAATTTGTCGGTTTTTTTATTTCCGGAAGTTGGCTTTCTTTGGCCGGATATAAAATTTTTTTATGAGGATCAACCCTGTCATTATCGCGTTGCTGGTCCTGATGTGCAATGAGGCACTTGCCACAGATTGGCAATTGAGGGTAAAGTACGATATTTCTGTACAGTTTGACGATCGGAGACATCAGTTTACAGCCGACCAGCGACTGGTGGTGTACAACGAGAGTCCAGACACTCTGGACGAATTGTTTTTTCACTTGTACTACAACGCTTTTCAGCCGGGAAGTATGATGGATATCCGGTCGAGAACGATCGCTGACCCGGATCGTCGGGTCGGTGACCGAATCTCAAAGCTGAAGCCAGATGAGGTTGGATATCATCGCATCCATACACTCAGGATCAATGGAAAGGAGGTGAACTTCACGGTGCGGGAGACCATCCTGCATGTACCCGGTACCTGCATTTTGCCGGGCGACAGTGTTCTGATCGAGATGCACTATCAAAGTCAGGTTCCGGTACAGATTCGAAGGACAGGGCGGTTTAACAGAGAGGGGATCGCATACAGCATGGCGCAATGGTACCCGAAGCTATGTAACTACGATCGTCTGGGATGGCATCCTAATCCTTATGTGGGACGTGAATTTTACGGGGTATTCGGTGATTGGGATGTGCGGATCACACTACCGGCGCGTTACACCGTAGCTGCTACAGGTGTGTTGCAAAATTCGGAACAGATTGGCCACGGGTATTCAATACATATAGTGAGATTTAAACCCGACGCACTGATCACCTGGCACTTCCGAGCTGAAAATGTACACGATTTCGTGTGGGCGGCTGATCCTGAGTATGTGCATCGAACACATCAGGTGCCCGATGGTCCGCTTTTGAGATTCTTTTACAAACCTCGTACTGCTAACGTTTCCGTGTGGGAGCAACTACCTTCATATATGGAGCGCTTTTTTCATCTGATGGAAAAATATGTCGGTAAATACCCTTACCCCGAATATTCATTTATACAAGGTGGAGACGGTGGAATGGAATATCCTATGGCTACATTGATTCTGGGCAGCGGAGAGTTGAAAGGTATGGTAGGTTTATGTGTCCATGAGGCTGCTCATTGCTGGTTTTACGGGATTTTAGGCTTTAACGAATCGCTGCATCACTACATGGATGAAGGATTTACGACGTATGTGGAAGATCTGATCATGAACGACTTGTTTCCACCCGATGATGAATTAGAGAAAATGAATCCTCACCTGCCTTCCCTGGAGCGCTACCTCACATTGGCAAGAGACGCAAACTTTGAGCCGATGGCGGTGCATGCAGACCACTTCCACACCAACCGCAACTATGGAATTGCCGCTTACTACATGGGATCACTTCTGCTTGCACAGCTGGAGGGTGTCATCGGTCGGGAAAAAGTAATTGAAGGTTTAAGATTGTTTTACAAAACATATGCGTTTAAGCATCCCGGTCCGGATGATGTGCGGAGGTGTATGGAAAAAGTAAGCGGTGTAAAACTGCACTGGTACTTCCACCAATGGATATACACCACTAAGACCTTTCAAATTGCAATAAAGGAGGTAAAGGAAGATGCCAATGGAAATGCTGTAATCTTGATCGAAAATTCAGGCAAAGCCGTGATGCCGATAGAAATCTATGTCAAGGCCGACAAGGAATATGCCTTCTTTGTTCCGCTGGACCTAATGTATCAATCTTCACCACGCGAAGGATTTATCACAGCTGATTACTGGCCATGGGTCAGCCCCGTATATGAGCTGAAGACCGGCATACCGATGAAAGAACTTCAGAGCGTAACGCTGGACAAATACTACAGAATAGCTCGGACATCATTTAAAAATCAGGTGTGGCCATTTAATTGAGGTTAAGAACTTTTTCAATAGAGTGAGTCGGCTATATTTGCGGCCTCAATTTGAAAATCATATAAATCCATTGTAAGGAATGCAAAATAAAGGACTTATCAAAGGCTTTGCCATAGCCTTTGCCATCGCTTGTCTTTATCAACTTACGTTTACATTTACGGCATCCAGGATCGAAAGAAAAGCAAGGGAGTATGCTAAGGGTGACAGAGTCTTGGAGCAGAGGTATCTGGACTCAATGGCATCCGAGAAGGTTTTGAATCTGCTCGTCAGAAAATACACATATGCCGAAGTTAAGCAGAAAGAACTCAACCTTGGCCTCGACCTGAAAGGGGGAATGAATGTAATCCTTGAAGTGCAGGTGCGCGACATTATCAGAGAACTAGCAGGTGACAAAAACAATCCCCTGATCGTAGAGGCTCTTGATAATACAGACAGAAAACTCAGGAGCTCTCAAGACAATTATGCCAATTTATTTTTTACGGAATTGGACATGTTGCTCAAATCCAAGGGATTGACACTACGCTACTCAGATCCCTCACTTTTCGGCACAAAACTTATGAACGATCGGGTAGGTTTCAATGCTCCGGATGATAAGATTAAAGATGAAATTCGCAGGGAAGTACAAGGTGCTATTGATAATGTTTTTACCGTGCTTAGAGCGCGGATTGACCAATTTGGTGTCGTGCAACCTAACATCCAAAAACTTGAAAACAGCGGCCGGATACTCATCGAACTTCC
This sequence comes from Thermaurantimonas sp., assembly GCA_046295455.1. Classification (GTDB taxonomy): domain Bacteria; phylum Bacteroidota; class Bacteroidia; order Flavobacteriales; family Schleiferiaceae; genus Thermaurantimonas. Next base: position 42,690 of record JBKBNI010000002.1, read on the forward strand.
AGGTGTCAAAGAGCCTGAACGGGTAAAGAAATTACTACAAAGCACAGCTCAGCTTGAGTTTTGGAATCTATACGAGGGTTCTGAATTTCTGGATTTTCTTGGAGAAGCAAACGAGCGACTTAGGGTGCTCATTCCCAATGAAAAAGACAAACGATCTGCTACTGAGGAGAAAAAACCATCACCGGTTGAGGATGTTTTGAAAATTAAAAGTGTAGAAGACGACGACTCAACTCAAAGTGAAGATACTATAGCCACAGATCCTGAAACGACTAAAGCAGATTCAGTATCCTTTGAAAACCAGTACAATCCGCTTTTTGATGTACTGGCACCCTACTATGACTTCCAGAACAATCGAATAATTCCAGGTCCCATCGTAGGTATCTCGTTGGTAAAGGATACGGCCAAAGTCAATAGGTATCTCTCTATGCCACAGATCAGAGCTCTGCTTCCGGCTGACAAGAGATATGTAAAATTTCTGTGGACTGCCAAACCCGAAGGTTCTTCGCAGCAGCTCTTTTTATTAGCCATCAGAGGTAATCGCGACAACAAACCTGACTTAGGTGGAGATGTCGTGATCGATGCCAGACAGGACTTCGATGAGAGAAACAGGCCTATCGTGTCCATGACGATGAATGCGGTTGGTGCTCAGAAATGGCAAAAAATCACACGAGAGGCAGCCAGCCAAGAACCCAAGAGATCCATCGCAGTAGTACTCGACAACTTGGTCTACTCATTCCCTCAAGTCCAAAACGAGATTCCCGGCGGACGTACCCAGATTACAGGCAATTTCACCATACAGGAAGCCCAGGATCTTGCAAACATTCTCAAAGCTGGTAAACTGGCAGCTCCAGCACGCATAGTGCAAGCAGACGTGGTAGGTCCTTCACTCGGAAGAGAATCCATCAGAGCCGGTATCTGGTCTTTTGTAATCGCTCTGGTCATCGTTTTGATTTACATGATTTTCTACTATCAAAATGCAGGAATTGCATCCAATGTGGCCCTTGTGGTCAATATGTTTTTCATCTTCGGACTGCTTGCTTCACTGGGAGCAGTACTCACATTGCCGGGCATTGCCGGTATCGTCCTGACAATAGGTATGTCCGTGGATGCCAATGTGATTATTTATGAACGCATCAGAGAAGAACTCAGAAATGGCAAGGGTCTGAAACTGGCCATATCCGATGGCTACAAGGCTGCCTATTCCTCCATTATAGATGCCAATGTGACCACACTGCTCACCGGTATTATTCTCTATGTATTTGGTACAGGGCCGATTCGCGGTTTTGCTACAACATTGATTATCGGTATATTCACTTCACTGTTTTGCGCCATTTTCATTACCCGTCTCATCTTTGAAGCACGTTTAGATAAAAAGAAAAACATCACCTTCTCTTCCAAACTTACAGAAAACACTTTTACATCCAGCCGGATTGACTTTCTCATTTTGCGCAAAAGAGCGTACATTTTTTCAGGGGTCATCATCACTGCAGGGCTCGTCTCTTTGTTTGTCCGCGGGCTCGATTATGGAGTTGATTTTGTGGGTGGAAGATCCTATCAGATACGCTTCGATCAACCTGTGAATACTGTAAAACTAGCATCAGCAATAGGTGAATTTTTTACTGACGAAGCGGGCAAAAAAATAATTCCAACTGTCAAAACCATAGGGTCGGCTAATCAGGTGATCGTCACGACAAAATACAAAGTCAATCAAACCGGCCTTGAGGTCGAAAATGAGATTAAGGAGAAACTATTTGAAGCTGTAAAATCTAATTTCACAAGCGAAATCAGTAAAGAGCAGTTTTTTGACAACGACAGTGGCATCGGCATAGTTGCAGAGCGCCAGGTAGGACCTACGATCGCGGATGACATAAAGGAATCGGCCATTTGGGCTCTCGTGTTTTCGCTGCTTGTAATCTTTCTTTATATACTTGTCAGATTTAGCCGTTGGCAGTTTAGTTTAGGAGCCGTCGTGGCTGCGTTTCACGATGTGATGATTGTGATCTCCCTGTTCTCACTGTTATATGGTGTCGTTCCGTTTAGCCTTGAGATCGACCAGGCATTCATTGCTGCTCTTCTCACAGTAATCGGATATTCGCTCAATGACACGGTAATTGTGTTTGACCGGATTCGGGAGTACTTTGCCACACACAGCCGTCGTAAGCCAATAAATGAAGTCATCAACGAAGCAGTAAATAGCACACTCGGACGTACTGTAAATACCTCTCTTACTACCCTGTTTGTATTGGTCATAATCTTCATCTTCGGTGGGGAGGTCATTCGTGGCTTTATGTTTGCCTTAATGATGGGTGTGATTGTCGGTACATATTCGTCCCTTTTTATTGCAACACCTATGGTGTACGACACTTTTAGTGAAGAAGACAGAATTAAGTTTCAGGAGGCCCATAAGACTGCCAACGCATAAAAAGTGGTTTAAATAATATTTAATAAATTAAAGCCGGTCTATACCGGCTTTTTTCGATTGTAATTTTGTATTCAAATATTAAAATGTGGTATTACTATTCATTGGAGTTGCAGAAATTTTTTTTATACTTCTCATTGTTCTGATATTTTTCGGATCTGAATCCATTCCTGAGATTGCTAGAGGATTAGGCAGGGGGATTTACGAAATCAAAAGAGCTACCCAAGAGATCAAATCAGAAATCACTAATTCTGCCAATGAAGTGATCGAAGAGGAAAAACTACCCAATCCGGTTGAAAGCCTGAATAAAATCAAAGAAGAAATTGAAGGCACAATAAGCCGAAAAAAACAGTTTTGATGTTTTTACTCTTATTGATACTGGCAGGCCTTCTGATTGGATATGGTTATTTGTATTTATATGGTTTTTCACACATCCTGTCAGAAAGATTTAAAAGGCAGCCGGCTGCAGTAGGTTTTATCATACTATCGGCATTGACTTCCTTTCCAGAACTCATCACAGTCGTTTACAGTCTACAAAAAAAGTATACAAATATTCCAATTGCAGCAATATCAGGGAGCAATGTGTTTAATTTCACAATGCTGCTTGCTTTTGTACTATGGAGATATAAGCTTCAAATTTCCAGTATTTCGCGAGAAGAAGACCTTTGGGCACAAGTATTTGTTGCTTTTATCATTTTTCTCAACTTTTTATTCGTTCCGGCAGTTCATTCAGTTACTTTTCTGATTTTGGTAATATTGTTTATTGTTTATGGATACCTTGTGCGAAAAAGTATTTTTCGGAATCAGAAAGAAAAGGTTTTTTTCACTTATTTCACCTCAAAAAAGAGAAATGTATTCTCATTTGTAATAGGCATCTTGATGACCATGACAGGAAGTATATTTCTAGTCGAGTCAACAATGTCCGTTTCAACCTTGTACAACCTAAAAGAGTCAGCTGTAAGTACCTTATTGATCGGAAGCTTTACCAGCATACCCGAAGTACTTCTCGTTTTCTATCTCCTCCGAAAAAATTTTTCGTCCTTAGCCGTATCTACACTCACTGGCTCTGGTGTATTTAACTGGGTTGTGGCACTCGTCATTCCTATGTATTTCTTTAACGTCAAAACAGACATTTTACCCAATATCAATTGTATTTTCAGTGCATACTTCACAGCGATTATAGCTGTGTATTTTAATTTTCTCTATAGAAAAAACCGAGACGTAGAGCGCAGGAATTCTATCGTTTTGATTAGTATTTATACCGCTTTTATCATCTGGAGTCTTTTGTGCTAAAAGTGTCAGACCTCTCGTAATTTATCGCTACATAATAGCCTCAACTTTTTCGACGATAGGCAGATAAATATGAAATGTACTCCCCTCCCCGTATACACTATCCAATTCGACAAAACCGTCGTTTAATTCAGTGTAGTTTTTGACAATGTAAAGACCCAACCCTGTTGAACTCTCCCCCTTAGTCGGTTTAGCAGACAGACGCTGAAAGAGGCCAAACATTTTCTTTTTATCGTCTTCTGTAAAACCTGGCCCCTGATCCCTGATACTTACTTTGACGTACTCCTTTCCATTTTTGGTTTCACAATTCACGCTGATGGTTACCTCAGAATTTTCTTTGCTATACTTGATTGCATTTGAAATAAGGTTCTGGAAAACCTCCCCGATTTTGCGTTCATCTACATTTACCAAATATTTACCCGCCGGTTTTAATAAATGTATTTGGATATTTTTCTGGCGTGCATAATTGTTCATCAATGCATAATGCTCGCTCAAAATATCTATAATATTTGTGATTTTTTTATCGATTTTTTGTTTAAAAGTTTCCTGTCTGACGCTACTTAGAATATCTTGAATAATTGCCATCATTTGGCCGGTTGAGCTTTTTATCATTTCAAGATATTCAGCTACCTCATTTTTAGTGGCAGTGTCCAGATCAGACATGGATAAGGTGGCATCAATGAGCTCTCTGATTCCATCTATTGCACTAAGTGGATTTTTCAGATCGTGGGCATATACGCCGAGGAGTTGATTCTTTTGAATAGAAAGTTGATAGAGCTCTTCCTTTGAGCGCTCAAGTTCTTTCTTTTCTTCCAGCAATTCGAGCGTTCGGAGATGAACGATTTCCTCCAGTTCTTTATTTCTTTTTAACAGAAGATTTTCACGGTATTTTTGATAAAAACTAAAGAGGAAACCTATGAAAACGATTGAAAAAATAATGAAGTAAACACTTAAATACCAAGGCGGTTTTACACGTATAGGAATGGATTTAATGTTACTATTTATACCATATACATTTCGAGCATATATTTGAAGCTCTGTATCGCCAAAATTTAATCGTGGAATGATTATCTCGTTGCCGCTTACTACTTCCTGCCATTCATTGATATCTTCTTTAATCCGATAGAAGTACCTTATTTTGTCTTGTCCCTCATAGTAGGGAGAAGTAACGATTACTTTAAGAGGTCCGTAGTCATAATTGAGAACAACTTTCTTGTGTTTAGGATCAAAATATCCTTTTTGATTGTAAAACATATTTAAAATTGTGATCTCCAGAGGTTGGTAAAGCCGATGTAATTTATTTAAATCAAGTACATAAAGATTTTCAATAAATGAAATGTAGAGTTTGTCATCAGAAGACAGATACCATCCTGCAAATCCCCGTTCAGGGAGGTATCTGAAAAGTTTGTTAAAGTCATCATGTGCCGTGACATCGGAATTTATTAAATAATATTCATTTATATTATCCTTATTGCTAATTTTTATAAAGTATCCTAAAGATGTTTCAGTAATGTTTGAAACAAAAACATTTTTAAAATAATCTCCGAAATCAGATGTCTTTCGCAGGCTGTTGAGATATTTATCAGGTTTAAGAATCCCATCTTCTGACAATATGTAAATCTGCCGATTAATCTTAACAACTCGATTGTTAAAATACCCGGGTAATCCAGATTTTGTATCATAGAATTTAAATTGATCATTCACCAGAAAACCCACACCACTTACAACCGTTGAAAACCATATTCTACCATCGTCATCTACGACAATATCACTCAATTCAACTTGATCGATAATCTTCATGTATTCAATTCTGATTTGATTATTGATCAATGAAAAAATCCATATCTGATTGGTAGTAAAAACGCCGTATAATTTAGAATTTTTATCGATTGAAAAAATATTTTTACCTCCGGATATTTCAATTAGTCGTTTCAGAGACTGGTTTTTGTAGATAAAAATGCTTTTGTTTGTTAACACAAAAAAAGATGTTTCATCAATTGGATAAATTTTTCTAATAGATTCATCTAACCTTTGAACTAAACTGATTTTGTAATTTGAAAAGGTGTAGATATTGAATTGATCAGAAAAATATAAGGTATTATTGAGTTCTGCAAATGAATTGACGATACCTTTAATACCATCGTTATTATTCAATATACTGTATGGAGAGCCATAATTGATAAACCGTATTATATTATCTTCTGCTGTCCAGATATTTCCAAAATGATCCTCAAACAGGTCATGTACATTCTCGTTGATCAAATTATTTTCGTGATTGTAAACATACTGTATCTGTAAATCCTGATCTGTAACGGCTACGCCAATATTTTCAAGTGCAAAGGCGTAGTTGCCATCATATAATTTTACAATCCTGTTTAATCTCCCACGACGTATTAGCTTCGAAATTTCATAGTTGGTAAAAAAAATTTCTGTAATCGAATTTTCTGACAACTTAGCTTCTGCAATTACACCATCACTGAAAAATATCCGCAAACTGTATTTATCATAAAGTATATAATCTATTAGTTTGTCGTTGAAATGATCACTTTTTTTTATGAATATCTTTTTTCCGTCTTCAATCTTAAACAGTCCAATTCCTTCTTCCTGGACAATAAGTGATCGATCTAATTTAAAAGCCTTGTAAAATGTATTATTTTCAGCATGATGAATAGATATTTTAGAACCGTCAAATTCAAAAATATGTTTATTACTTATATAATATGTATGATCTAGAACAATGGTCTGCCAGATCTTACCAAACGATGGTTGAGAACCAGGTAGCAGATTAATCAAAGAGAAATATGAAAATGTATTGTTATCATCTAATTCTACGAATCCGAAATCTTCTAATCCACCGCAGTAAACAATGCAATTTTTTCTATCCACATCGAGTGAATACATTTCGGAATTAAGCCGATTTTTAAGTATGCCCCACCTGTAGCCGTCAAAGTATTTTAAACCGGCTGACGAAGCCACAAAAATAAAACCTTCTGACGATTGCGAAATTTGCCAGTTTGTTCCACTGCCTTTGGTTTCGTTTGGTCCGAATGTTTTGGTATTTGGTTTTGGATTTGAAAATATGAAAAAAGAATGTATAGTGAAAATAAAAAGAAAAAAGATGTTTTTCACCCAAAAATATTTGTTGCAAAGATAAAGGCCTGACCAGATAGGCAAAGTTGCTTTACAAACGGATATCAAAGTTTTTTTAACCCGCGTTCGGTCATGGTGTAATATCCCGCGACCCAGTAATCATTCGTCAGTGATATTTTATCCATAAAATGACTCAAGAATTCATTCGGAATGTAAATTATACATTTTTCCGGTAAATAAAGATCAACATATGCTTTTTGTCTTCTGTATCCATCTTTCAACGGAAAAGAAATATTGGTAGGGATTAAAATTCTGTCGTGCTCGATAGAAATATTAAACCGTACATTTTGACTGTTTTTAAATGCCGTGTTTTTATCTGGTCCGTATGCAATGATCTTTGAGAAGATATTTATGGTGTTATCCGATGCCTTTTCGACTCTTAATTCCAAATTGTCAGAATATACCATATCTTCTTCGATCAAAAGAGTTAACTTCCGATCCGCATTATATTCCAAAGGTACTAAATACAGGGTATCTCCTTCGTTGTACACAAGTGTTTTGGAAAGGATTACATTGGTGTTTTCACCTCTGTATTGCGATACTAAATACAGAGTGCAAGCGACAAGGAATGATCCGGACAAAATGGTAACAAAAGCCGAGACAACTATTGCTTTTAAATTATTCTTGTTTGGAGATGCTCCGATTCGGCGAAGACTCAAAATCAGCAGAATAACCAGGGATGATATACCAACTGCCGTGATCAGTATAAGGAGAAAAAAGACTTCCTTTGACCCAAAGAATAAGAGTATCAAATCCGACAAGTATTTGCGAGTAATCTCAACTCCGTTTATGTAAAAACTTCCTGAAAATATCGCAACAGAATAAAACCAAATAAATGTAAACAAAAAGAAGATCAAGATACCTATCATAACCATCAAAAGAGCTTTGGTAAAACGTTGTAAAAACCTGATGGCGTATGATAGAAGGTTACGAAGAAAATCGATGAATTGATCAATCCATCTCAGAAGAGGTAGCTGATTATTGCCGGAGGGATTGTGATGAGTACTTTCTAATTCCTTTCTGATGGTTTCCTGAATCTTTTTGAAGTGAATTTTTTCCCCTTTCATCATGAGTTTTTCTACACTTGACTGAGCCTTGGGGATTACAATCCACAGAATCAAGTAAGCCGGGATTCCAAGACCAGAGAATACGGTCAGGAAGACAAATAGAATTCGGAACAGAAGGGGATTTACACCAAAAAAATGTGAAATACCGGATGCCACTCCTCCCAGAATCTTCTGATCGGGGTCTCTAAACAATTTTTTCTTTTGCGTCTGTAACGGCGCCGAATCAGAGGTTCTTTCTGAATCTTCCTCTGCAAACACAGAAGGGTCACCGAGAATTACCATTATTTCGTGGATATTATCTGCTTCAATCACTTGACCTGCTGATACTCTCTGCAGGAGTAGTTCAGCACACCGCAGTTCGATGTCGCGAAGCGTCTCCTCTCGGTATTCCGGTTCCAACAAATTTTTGACATCGCAGAGATATTTTTTTAATTTGGAATACGCCTCTTCCGTAAATATAAAGGGCATGCCACCCAGAGCTATTGAAATTGTCTTTTTCATTGTTTTAAAATTGAATGGATTGAATGAGAAAATTCCTCCCAGGATTTCTTCAGAATTCGGAAATACACACGTCCGCTTTCGGTGATTGAATAATACTTTCGGGGCGGTCCTGTCTTGCTCTCTTCCCATCGATAGGAGAGATATCCCTGATTTTTCATCCTGGTCAAAATCGGGTACAATGTGCCTTCGACGACAATCACTTCACTCTGCTTCAATGTCTCGATGATGTCTGTAGAGTAGGCATCCCCCCTGTTCAGTACGGCCAGGACGCATAGTTCTAAAATGCCCTTCCGCATCTGAGCCATAGCGTAATCTTTTGTGTCCTTATCCACGGCATCCTTTTTTGTCGGACAAATATACTCACATTAGTACCTTGTATTACATAGTACTTATTAAAATTGATTGATTTTTGGTAAAATCTGTGTTCGTTCGCCAAGAAAGAATCTTTACTTTGCACCCGAAAAGGGAAGTAAATTTCAAGAGGATGGGAAAACAATGGATGATTGTGTACACAAAACCCAGATGTGAAAAGAAAGTCGCAACATTGCTGACCCAAATAGGAGTAGAAAACTATTGTCCCGTCAAGCGAGAGCTCAAGCAATGGAGTGATCGGCGGAAGTATGTAGATGAAGTGATCATTAAATCATATGTGTTCGTACATGTAGAGGAGTCTGAGCGTATTGCCGTACTTCAGACTCCGGGAGTATTGAATTTTGTGTATTGGCTCAAAAAACCGGCAATCGTAAGGGACGCGGAGATGATAGCACTGATGGATTTTCTCGAAAAATATCAGGATTCGCCTATTGAAGTTACGGAAATTCCCATAGGGGCGCGAGTAAAAATTCTGGAAGGTCCGCTGATCTCTTTAGAGGGCGAGATTGTGGCTGTGGACAAAAACAAAGTCAGCATCAGGCTCCACAGCGCGGGACTTGAGATCACCGCCATTGTGAGCAAATCTGTCATGGAAGTGGTGGCACTCAAGCCGAAAGAGACAAAAAAGATGGATAAAAAACTCATAAAGCGTATTAAGTAAATGACATCACCAAAAATCGGCATCATCATGGGCTCTCAAAGCGATTTAAGAGTCATGAAAGAAGCGTCTGAAATACTGGAAGAGTTTGGAATCTCCTTCGAAATCGATGTGGTATCTGCCCATCGCACTCCGGAAAAAATGTTTGACTACGCCAAAAACGCTCATTTGAGGGGAATGAAAGTTTTGATCGCCGGTGCGGGAGGTGCAGCACATCTGCCGGGAATGGTCGCCAGCATCACCCCACTGCCAGTCATAGGCGTGCCAGTAAAATCCAGCAATAGTATAGATGGTTGGGACTCTGTTTTGTCGATATTGCAGATGCCCTCAGGTGTGCCTGTGGCTACAGTAGCGCTCAACGGTGCCCGAAATGCTGGGATTTTGGCCGCACAAATTTTAGCCCAATCGGACTCTGAACTGCTGCAAAAGATACTAAACTATAAAAAAGCACTTGCCACGGCCGTAGAGAAAATGAGTGAAGAAGTAAAAAGTAAAAATGCATGAAAATACTTATGGTTTGTCTGGGAAACATCTGTCGTTCGCCTCTGGCAGAAGGTATTTTAAGCAAGAAGCTTGAGAAAAAGGGAATTCAAGCTGTGGTAGATTCTGCCGGACTCGCATCTTACCACGTGGGCGAAAAGCCGGATCCGCGGACCATTAAAAATGCCTTGCAACACGGGCTCGATCTTTCGATGAAGAGAGCAAGACAATTCAGGATGAACGATTTTGAATCCTTTGACCTTATCTATTGTGCCGACAAATCCATTTTGGATGCGCTGCGCTCCATGGCACAGACACCAGAACACATAAGCAAGATTAAACTAATGACCGAAGAGGCATATCCCAGACAGATGATCGAGGTTCCCGATCCATACTATGGCACGGAATCAGATTTCGAAAAAGTCTTTCAATTATTAGATATCTCTTGTGAAGCCATTATTAAAAAACATTTTGAAGAAAAATCCTGACAATACTAAAGAAGCCGGAAAGCTCTATCTGATACCTACACTTATTTCAGAGATTAATCCATTGGAAGTAATTCCCCTGGGTACCAAAAAAGTCGTAGAAAACACCCGATTTTATCTGGCTGAAAATGCGAAAACTGCCCGTGCATTTCTAAAAAAAATCACACCTTACATTCAGCAGAGCAGCTTTGAAGTGATCCAATTGGACAAACATGCATCCGAAAGCAATTACTTTGTGCATCTGGATCGATGCACCCAGGGCGAAAATATCGGGCTCCTAAGTGAAAGCGGGGCTCCCGCCGTAGCCGATCCCGGCAGCATGATGGTATATGAAGCTCATCGAAGGGGCATTGAAGTCGTTCCATTGGTAGGACCATCCTCCTTACTGCTTGCCCTCATGGCATCTGGACTAAACGGCCAGCATTGTTCATTTATAGGCTATCTTCCGGTAGATAAACATGAAAGACGAAGAAAAATCAAAGAACTGGAAGCGCGTTCGCTTAAAGACAAAGCAACCTTTATATTCATCGAAACTCCGTATCGCAACCTCAAACTGATCGATGACCTCCTCCAGACGCTTCGCTCAGATAGCCTGCTCTGTATAGCAGCCGACCTTACGGGGCCAAATCAATTTATCAAAACTAAAAAAATATCAGAATGGGCACAGGAAAACCTAGGCTCGCTTGAAAAAATACCCGCTATTTTCCTCATCGGAAGTTTATAATCCCAGGACTTTTTAAAACTCCATTCCTAACTTGCGCTAAAAATTTTGCACAGATGAAAGAAGTTGTAATCGTTTCAGCCGTTCGTACTCCTATCGGTTCCTTTGGAGGCTCCCTTAGCACAATACCGGCACCCGAGTTAGGAGCGACGGCCATTCGTGGTGCTCTCTCCAAAGTACAGCTGGATCCTTCACTTGTAGATGAAGTTCTGATGGGATGTGTACTCCAGGCCAATCTCGGGCAGGCACCCGCCCGACAAGCGGCTCTAAAGGGGGGATTGTCGGCTGATGTACCTTGTACCACGGTCAATAAAGTATGCTCCTCAGGTATGAAAGCCGTGATGATGGCGGCTCAGTCCATTAAATCTGGCGACAGTGAGGTCGTCATTGCCGGCGGCATGGAAAACATGAGCATGGTACCTCATTACCTTGGAAACGGCCGCACAGGCCAGAAACTCGGAGACCTGAAATTGGTCGATGGAATACTACGCGACGGCCTGCTTGATGCTTTTGACGGCAATCATATGGGAGCGTGTGGTGAGTTGTGTGCCAGAGAATACTCTTTTTCCCGCGAAGACCAGGATAATTTTGCGATCGAATCCTACAAAAGAAGTGCACAGGCATGGCAATCAGGTAGATTTACGGATGAAGTAATTCCGGTCACCATACCTCAGCGCAAAGGTGAACCATTGATCTTTTCAGAAGATGAGGAATATAAAAATGTAAAGTTTGAGAAAATACCGTCATTGGCCCCGGTATTTGACAAAAATGGTACTATCACTGCCGCTAATGCATCTACGCTCAACGATGGAGCTGCTGCACTGATCCTGATGAGTTTGGATAAGGCTAAAGAACTTGGATTAAAGCCATTGGCCAGGGTCGTAAGTTATGCAGATGCTGCCCAAGAGCCTAAATGGTTTACCACTGCCCCGGCAAAAGCCTTGCCGATTGCTGTCGGAAAGGCTAGGCTAAAAATATCGGATATCGATTATTTCGAATTAAATGAGGCTTTTTCAGTCGTCGGATTGGCCAATATCAAGATACTCAACCTGGATCCATCAAAAGTCAATGTCAACGGAGGCGCAGTATCCTTAGGTCATCCTCTCGGATGCAGTGGTGCCCGAATTTTAGTTACTCTTCTCCATATTTTAAAACATCACAATGCGCGCTTCGGAGCCGCAGGCATATGCAATGGCGGTGGTGGAGCCTCTGCGTTTGTGATCGAAAATTTATCTGCTAACTAAAATTTCTTGTGATTTCTTTAAGATGTCAGAAAGGTACACATCGCTCTTATCCGTGATACCTATGCGGAAGGAACCTTCGCACCGGTCAGAAATGGTCAATCAGATTTTATTTGGTGAGGTAATGACCCCCATCGAAAGGAATGAAGAATGGATAAAAGTACGCCTCTCTCACGATGACTACACAGGCTGGATTCTTGAAGAACAGATCAAACCAATAGATGATCACACCTTTCAAAAACATTTCTCTTCCTTTGAAGGGTATAGTGCAGATATGGTTGACTTAGTCCTGAAGAAGAACAGCAACCATTTTTTTTCTATTCTTATGGGAAGTAAAATTCCTCTGTTAAGTAATGGAGAATTTACCATCGACAATGAGACCTTCGTATTTGGTGGCCCTACCCTGAAGGGTGTGCAGACAAGATCCACCATCGTTGACACTGCTTTAAATTATTTATTTGCTCCCTATCTGTGGGGTGGGCGCACCCATTTTGGCATCGATTGCTCAGGACTTGTTCAGATTTCCTACAGGATGGCGGGCCTGAGTATGCCCAGAGACTCTTATCAGCAAGCAATGGTAGGCCTGCAATTAGGCTTCGTCGAAGAGTCAATGCCCGGAGATTTGGCTTTTTTTGATGATGACGAAGGCCGGATTATCCACGTTGGTATCGTATTGCCGGGAAAAAAAATCATTCATGCCAGCAGCGGCATGGTTCGCATAGATATGCTCGATCAAAACGGGATCTACCGGCCCGACAAAAAAAAATACACCCACAGACTGCGCGTATTGAAAAATGCATTCGACGTTAATCTCAAGCAGTTATAAACCCTATTGGGCGTCAGCCATACAAAACCTATCTGTATGTGCGTTTTTTTTACCCAGGATGTTTACTGCCAATGACCAGGCATCTTACAGGATTTTGCAATTAATCTCAACAAAATCGTATAATGTTGTGAAGCTGCATATTTTATCTGAAGAACAATACGGTCAGACGCAAGAAAATTCAATGAATCAGAATGAAATCCAATCGGCGCACCGCACTGTAAATCCTACATCATATGGCAACGATAGCACATATCACCGGCTCTGATCCATCGATAGGTGCGATCGGAGTCAGTGAGCGTTTACAACGGGGTTGAATGGCGGTAAAACGAATCCTTCCAGTGTTATTATATCTTGTATAATTTGCATTATTTCCGGACTGAGCCATTTAACATCCATCGGATTTGGATTGCAAAAGCACAGAACGCGCTAAGGGCTCTGTACTTGTAGAGTGCGATAGCTAAACTGTATTTTCGCAATTGATTTACCACAAGGATGCAAAAAGACAGCTATTCCCCGATCGGAATTTTCGATAGTGGTGTCGGAGGACTCACGGTGGCAAAAGCCATCATGGAAGAACTTCCAAATGAAGATATTCTCTACTTTGGCGATACCGCCCACCTGCCGTATGGAGAAAAAAGCAAGGAAGCGATCATTCGTTATTCTTTGGAAATCAGCGAATTTTTGTACAACAAGGGGGTAAAATTATTGGTAATAGCATGCAATTCGGCATCAGCTACTGCCTATGAGGCACTTTGCAATCACTGGGAAGACCGGCTGCCGATCGTAAATGTCATCGATCCGGTGGTGCAGTATGTCAAAAGATGCGGACTAAAAAAAATCGGGATCATTGGCACCAAAGCCACAATCAATAGCGGAGTATATGTCAATAAACTGAAAGCCGCTTGCGAAGACATAGAAGTTAAGTCAAAACCCACTCCCCTGCTTGCGGGGCTTATCGAGGAGGGATTGTACGGTACTGATATCAGTAGTTCATTGATTCGTCACTATCTGCAAGGAGAACAGTTTGAACAGATGGAGGCTATGATCCTGGCATGTACACACTACCCACTAATACAGAAAGAAGTAAGGGAGTTTTTCAAAAACAATTCAGAAATACTCGATACGCCTAAAATACTTGCCATGCACCTAAAAAAAACTCTACAGGATAATCAATTGATTTCACCCTCAAAATACTCTGGGGAATATCACTTTTACTTATCAGATCTTACGGATAGTTTTAAGGTAATTTCAGCCCGCTTTTTGGGATTCTCTCCCGTCTTAGAGCAAGTCGTTCTGTAAACAATCGGTCAATATTTTATATTTTTGTAAAAAAATGATGAAGATGAGCTATATGGAACTTGAAACCACTACAAAGACAAAAAATATCCTGCTGGAGGAGCTTGTAACCCAGAAATCCATCATCCTATACAACGATGATGTCAATACATTTGACTGGGTGATCGAATCTCTTGTAGACGTATGTGGTCACAGCCTCGAACAGGCTGAGCAGTGCGCATGGATCACTCATCTGAAAGGGAAATGTGAAGTGAAAAATGGAATCTACGAAGAACTCGTGCCGATCTGCACAGAATTGCTCAACAGAGGTTTATCAGCAGAGATACATTAAGACCTTCTTTTGAAAAAAGAAATTTGCATATATCGGAAGTCATTGTACTTTTGCGATCCCTTAGAAAGGATTTGGCTTCGTAGCTCAACTGGATAGAGCATCTGACTACGGATCAGAAGGTTTGGGGTTCGAATCCCTACGAAGTCACACAGATCACAAGGTTACAATCAGCCAGATTGTAGCCTTTTTTTTTTTGATATTAAAGATTTTTCCTTTCGCCTCCTGCGTTAATGGGCTTATCCGGACTGCCTAACAAATCATTTAATTTAGCAAACAAAAACCAAACGATGTCCCAAAAACCCGAAATACCTCAGAAATCACCCTACATACTTGAAATGCAGCCAGGTAAATACTGGTGGTGCACCTGTGGAAAAAGTCAAAAGCAACCCTTCTGCGATGGCAGCCACAAAGGGAGTGATTTTAAGCCTATACAAACACAGATCACCGAAACATCGCGTGTGGCCTGGTGTGGATGTAAACACTCGGCCAATCCCCCGCGTTGTGACGGGTCACACCGGAATCTCTGAGAAAACGAAATGCTGTTGGTCGATTTTGGGCAAGAGCCCGAACTTGAGGATGTGATGACAAAAGTGGCTGGCCATCTGCCTGAGGATGATATTAAAGCTTTATGTGATTGCTATGGATTTTACTATCGCCAAAATCCGAAGCAACTTAAGGTTGAATCATCGGGCAGCACTGGAAATCCAAAATCCTTTGAATTCAATTATCAGGCTGTGATTACCAGTATCGAAAATACAGCCAGAGCGCTTAATCTCAATGAAGGTATCACAGCCTTTCTTGCCTTACCACTCAGATATGTAGCCGGTCGATTGATGGTGCTTCGTGCTATGCATCTGAAGTGGAAACTGTATTGGGCCAGGCCTTCACTAAAATTAAGTGAAATACCGATTGTAGAATTTGCTATTTGTACCCCTGCCCAGTTAAGTGCAAATCCCGAGATGCTGGATCGGATCAAAGCCCTGCTTGTAGGAGGGGCATCAGTGAGCCATCACCTTGAGCGTCTGGTGGCCGAAAGAGCGAAATTCAGCGTTTTCCAATCCTTTGCCGCCACTGAGACACTCACCAATTTTGCGCTGAGAAGACTGGCTCCCGATTATCAGGAGTATTATACTGCTCTTCCTTCAGTAAAAATCAAGTCCGATCAGTCCGGAAAACTCTGGGTTTACTATCCCGGAATCACCAGGGACTTTATCACTACCGGCGACCTGGTAGAACTCTTGAGTGATACTTCCTTCAAATGGATAGGCCGAAGTGATTTTGTGATCAACACCGGAGGATTAAAGGTATATCCCGAAAAATTAGAAGCCCTGCTTGCCGAATCATTGGGCGACAGACCCTTTCTTATAACTTTGGTTCCTGACGAACTCCTGGGTCAGAAAATAGTACTGGCTATAGAAGCTGCAGCAGAGAAAGCCATTGAGAAAATATCTCAAACTTTTGCTCAGCTGGTATCCGAAAAAAAATTACCTAAGCAAATCATTCCTAAAAAAGTAGTATTTTTAAAACACTTTCCCACTACAAAGACTGGAAAACCTGACCGAAAAAAAATTCAGGAACTCGTCAGCACCGGACACAATAAATTCATTGACTTATGATTAGAAATAAAAAAACAGCTGTAAGGTCTCTGATCCTGCTGCTTATTTGTATGATGTCGTCCTGTAAGATATTTCAGCCTTGTGACTGTCCTAAAGTGAGAACCTCCTATCAGCATGAGCGCTAAAAACCCCGCATCCTCAACATCCCTGTGGAGGCCACTAGCGAAATATGTGCCTGAAAATTCCTTTGATTATGTCGTGGACTTGCTCAACCGGCACACCATTTTTATGAAGGTGACAAAACCTAAAAAATCCCGTGCAGGTCTGTATTTTTTTGATGAAAAGAACGGGCGTCACGCTATTTATATCAATGGTAATATGGACAAACTGAATTTTCTCATCACCTTAATCCATGAATATGCACACCTAGTGGCGAGGGTTAGGTACGGAAGATCCATTAAACCGCATGGCAAAGAATGGAAACAGTCGTTTCAAGAGCTGATGCGACCACTCATCGACCCCGCCATTTTTCCGGAAGAAGTCCTGAAATGTGTCAAAAATCATATGAACAACCCGGCAGCTTCACACTTCCGGGACAAGGACCTTATGAATGCGATTTCAAGACATTGTTCTAGAAACAGCAGTCCCGTGAAGTCGTCTATATCTGCTTCAGACACATAGAGAGAGGCTGAAATCGACTGGCACATCTACTTTTGCATCAAAATATACCGGATATATGCTAGGACTACGCCTGCCTACAGACCCCCGATGGGTAGATATTGCTTCCAGGAACATTGAAGAAATACTCACCGACCATGCCTATTGTGAGCAAAAAGCTGCCTCCACAGCTATATCACTAATTGTCAGTTTTCCTGAATTTCCTGAACTTGTGTCAGAAATGACAGAGCTGGCTCGTGAAGAGATGTCGCACTTCGGGCAGGTGCACAAGCGCATAATCGAGCGCGGTCTACAACTCGGTCGTGAACGCAAAGACGAGTATGTCGCGCGTATCCAGCAGTTCTTTCCAAAAACAGCAGACCGACGTACACGTCTGATTCAGCGGCTTCTCATAGCCGCCCTCATTGAAGCGCGCAGTTGTGAGCGTTTTAAAGTGCTCAGCGAAAATATCCAGGATGAAGATCTTTCGCGTTTCTACCGGGGGCTGATGGCTTCTGAAGCCGGGCATTACAAGACTTTTCTGACTCTTGCCCGCAAGTATGGAAGACGCGAAGAGGTCGATTCACTTTGGCAGTCCTTGCTGGACTATGAGGCAGAAGTGATCCGCGATTTTGGCAAGAAGGAATTTATCCACGGTTGATGCTTCGTTTCGAACTTCAATCTTTCGATCCGAAAACCAAAGCAAGGGCCGGGGTAATCACCACGGACCACGGTCGGATTGACACCCCCATATTTATGCCCGTGGGTACGGCAGGCACAGTCAAAGCTACACACCAGTACGAGCTGACTGAAGATATAAAAGCTCAAATCATCCTTGGAAACACATATCACCTCTACTTACGGCCGGGAACAGATATACTCAAAAAAGCCGGTGGTCTGCATCGGTTTATGAGCTGGAATCGACCCATCCTGACAGACAGTGGCGGGTATCAGGTATTTTCATTGGCCGACAGCAGAAAAATTACCGAAGAAGGCGCTCGATTCAAATCACATATTGACGGAAGCTACCACCTCTTTACGCCAGAGGGCGTCATGGATATTCAGCGGCACATAGGAGCGGACATAATCATGGCATTTGACGAATGTCCACCCTGGCCATGTGACGAGCAGTATGCCGAGCAGAGCATGCATCTTACACATCGTTGGCTGGACCGCTGTATTGAAAGAATCCGAACGACAGATCCTCAATACGGGTATCAACAGAGTCTGTTTCCGATCGTGCAAGGCAGCACAATCGCACGACTGAGGAAGGAATCGGCCGAATATGTAGCGTCCAAAGACCTTCCGGGAAATGCCATCGGTGGCCTTTCAGTCGGTGAGCCATCAGAATTGATGTACGAAATTACGGATCTGGTCACAGACATTCTCCCGGCAGACAAGCCACGCTATCTGATGGGTGTGGGTACTCCCGAAAACATTCTCCAAAGCATCTCCCTGGGTATTGATATGTTTGATTGTGTAATGCCGACCCGCAACGGACGAAATGGCATGCTCTTCACCACCGAGGGCGTCATTAATATAAAAAATCGAAAGTGGGCCGACGATTTCAGCCCGATCGACCCTGCGGGAATCAGCCGTGTTGACACCCTGTATTCAAAGGCTTATCTGCGTCATCTTTTTGCAGCAGATGAATACCTCGGTCGTCAGATAGCCTCCGTACACAATCTGGCCTTTTACCTGTGGCTGGTACGCGAGGCCCGTACACAGATCCTCCTTGGCTCGTATGCAGACTGGATGAACGCCATTATACCCGTAATCTCCCGGCGGCTTTGATGTTTTGGGTACAAAGGATTGCCAACATATTATTTTTGACAGAAAATCTCAACCCGTTTGCATATGTCACGGATACTCGAAATATTTTTGGGAGGTGAACTACTTTAGACGTATTTCGTACCAAAAATTAACCAAATGAAATGAGGTACCCATTAGGAGCAGGAGCTATTTTTCTTTGTTTTTTAATAATATCAGGCTGTAAATCTCACGAAAAATCCGATGAGATGGAAAACGACGACACCAGCTTTCAAAGACCTGTCGTATATCAAATGATGACACGCCTTTTTGGCAACAAGGTCACTACCAATAAGCCCTGGGGTACAAAAGAAGAAAACGGTGTAGGAAAGTTTAACGATATCACCGTCGAGGCTTTAATTGAACTCAAAGAACTAGGAGCTACACACATATGGTACACCGGAGTACCTCATCACGCTCTGGTTGGCGATTATACCCAATACGGAATTGGCAATGACGACCCCGATGTGGTTAAAGGACGAGCCGGTAGCCCTTATGCTGTAAAAGACTACTACAATGTAAACCCAGACCTTGCCGTGGATGTTACCCAGCGGCTTGCGGAGTTTAAGGCATTGGTAGACCGCACACATAGCGTAGGTTTGCGGGTTATCATTGATCTGGTACCCAATCACGTAGCGCGCCGATACAACAGTATAAGCCGGCCGGCGGGTGTCAGGGATCTGGGTGAGGAGGACGATGCTTCGGTCGAATTTCACGTTGATAATAATTTCTATTATATACCCGGCCAACCCTTTCAGGTACCCGAATGGAAAGACGGATACAAGCCACTGGGGGGTGAACCACACCCATTGGCCGATGGATTCTTTGATGAAAATCCCGCAAAATGGACCGGAAATGGCAGCCGGTCGCCCCGACCGGACTTCTACGATTGGTACGAAACTGTAAAACTGAATTACGGCATCGCACCGGATGGCACAAAGCATTTTACGGAGCTGCCTTCAGACTTTCACAAGAAAGATTTTAAGGCACATTTTGAATTTTGGAAAGGAAAGAAAGTACCCGATACCTGGGTGAAGTTTCGACAGATCGCAGAATTTTGGATTGACTTCGGTGTAGATGGTTTTCGATACGATATGGCTGAAATGGTCCCGGTAGAATTTTGGAGCTATATGAATTCTGCCATTAAGGCGAAAAATCCGAACGCACTTCTGATAGCTGAAATTTACAATCCGTCGATTTACAGAGATTACATCCGACTTGGCAAGATGGATCTTCTCTACGACAAGGTAGAGATGTACGATACGTTGCGAAGCATTGTAGAAGGTCGTGGAAGCGCTGATAATATACCGGCAATCGTGGAGAGAAATGCAGATATACAATCCTGTCTGCTGCACTTTTTGGAGAATCACGACGAGCAGAGAATCGCCAGTCCTGCCTTTGCCGGAGATCCAGTGAGGGCACTTCCAGCTATGGTGGTATCCGCCACGGTAGATGCAGGGGCCACCATGATCTACTTCGGTCAGGAAGTCGGCGAACCCGCTGCCGAAGACGCAGGATTTGGAAAACCAACGCGGACAAGCATCTTCGACTATGTGGGAGTACCTGCCCACCAGCGTTGGATGAATAATGGAAAGTTTGATGGAGGATCCCTGTCAGCCTCTGAGAGACAATTGAGAAACTATTACAAAACTCTTCTCAACATTGCCAGAAGTCACCCGGCCCTGACCGGCAAATTTGTTGATCTGCATCTGTACAACAGGGCTGAAAACCCAGAAGAGTATCACCACAAAATATACTCATACATCCGACATAAGGGGTTAAACCGATTGCTCATTGCTGTTAACTTTTCAGACAAAGCCTCCGACATTGCCTTACGACTTTCACCTGATGCCATCCGCGACCTGAAATTGTCAGCCGGCCGGTATCCTGCTAAAGATCTTCTCTCCAGTGCCAACAATCTGACCATAGATGTCAATGGGCAGACCGGTAGTGTCCTCCTTCGAATGGAAGCGTTTCAAAGTATGATTATTGAATTTTAACTTTAAATTGGAACAGTGGATTGTATTTAGGGAAAATCTGATTCAGTCTGTGCGCAATATTTTTAATCAGCGGCTGCGCACCGTCATTACACTTCTGATAATTGCCTTCGGCATCACAGCTCTGGTTGGGATTCTCACATCGACATCAGCAATTGAGCAGACCATAAGTGGTCAGTTCAGTAGACTGGGTGCTACCACCTTTACTGTGCAAAACAGAGCATTAAACATTCAAATTGGCCGGCGAAGAAATCCGGTGCGCACAAATCCCCCAATCACACTCATACAGGCCAGAAAGCTCACAACCTTTCTCAATGAAAAAGGCATAGTAAACTCAATCTCCTACATTGCCACCGGCGTGGCCGAAGTGAAACGAGCCTCCCTGAAATCAAATCCCAACGTAACTGTCTGGGCTGCAGAAGGCGATTATTTGACCACTGCGGGATACGACCTGAGTCAAGGAAGATTTTTCAGTGAGCAGGAATTAAGCCGCGGGAGCTTTGTGGCCGTAATAGGTAAAGATATTACCGATATGCTTTTTCCGGGAGTAAACGACGTGGTCAATGAATTTATCACCGTCGGATCAAACCGATACCGTGTGGTCGGAGTACTGGCTTTTAAGGGTGCTTCTTCAGGATTTGGTGGCGATCGCACAGTAATCATCCCACTGACCAATGCCAGGGCCAATTTCAAACGTGCATCCGAAACCTATGCTGTCAATGTATTGGCTCCTTCGGCAGAATCTCTGGACGGACTGATCGGTGAGGTCACTGCAGCCATGCGAGCCATTAAAAAATTAAAACCCGGCCAGCAAAACAATTTTGAAATCGTAAAAAGTGATTCAGTAGCGCAAATACTCATCAGCAACCTTCGCTATGTAACCCTTGCTGCTACCGGTATTGGTCTGATTACACTTCTGGGGGCGGCCATTGCCTTGCTAAACATCATGCTGGTCTCTGTAACAGAGAGGACACGCGAAATCGGCATTCTCAAAGCATTGGGAGCCCGAAAGTCCACCATCAGACAGCAATTTCTTACAGAAGCAGTAGTATTGACCCAACTGGGCGGCCTGGCCGGCATTCTTCTCGGACTGGCTATAGGCAATCTGACCGCTTACCTGATCGGAGGCCAGTTTACCGCCCCATGGCAGTGGATCCTGCTGGCTCTGGTGCTGTGTTTTGTGACCGGCGTAGCTGCCGGTTTTTATCCGGCCAATAAAGCCGCCAATCTGGATCCCGTAGAGGCATTGAGATATGAGTGATGAAATGCTTGTGGCAGTTAGATAAATTCTACCCGTTTCTACCTTGTTCTTTGCAGCCAGATACTTGACTTAGAATCCTTAAAGTCCTGCGAAAAATTAGCTTTTCACGTCGTAGCCAATATATTTTTGTGCACAGTACAATCTTTAAAATCAATCGTTATGACCCACGCAGACATCGTCTCCCTGCTCGGCGATCAGGCCGAATCCCTCCTCAACCATCAATGTAAAACCATTCCGAAAGAACAACTTCATCTGCCGTCACCTGATTTTGTGGATAGAGTTTTCGGGCCAAGCAATCGGAACATTCAGACGCTTCGCAGCCTACAGACCTTGTACAACCACGGTCGTCTGGCCGGTACCGGTTATTTGAGTATACTACCGGTAGATCAAGGAATAGAACACAGTGCAGGTGCATCATTTGCCAAAAATCCCCTCTACTTCGACCCTGAAAATATTGTAAAACTCGCTATCGAAGGCGGCTGCAATGCCGTAGCCTCCACCTTTGGCGTACTGGCAGCTACAGCTCGTAAGTATGCTCATAAAATCCCATTTATAGTTAAAATCAACCACAACGAGCTGCTCACCTATCCTAATAAATTTGATCAGATCATGTTTGGCACCATTGAGGATGCATGGAATTTAGGTGCTGTGGCCGTCGGCGCTACCATTTACTTCGGAAGCGAAGAGTCCAGCCGCCAGATTGTAGAAGTGGCAGAGGCTTTTGCCTATGCACACGAACTAGGTATGGCGACCATACTTTGGTGCTACACGCGCAACAATGCCTTTAAACGCGATGGCAAAGATTACCACACTGCTGCTGACCTGACCGGACAGGCTAACCACCTAGGAGTTACAATTCAGGCTGATATTGTGAAGCAAAAGTTACCTACGCTCAATGGTGGCTATAAAGCACTTAACACAGGAGGATCATCTTATGGCAAACTCGACGAACGCATTTATACCCATCTGACCAGCGAGCACCCAATCGATTTGACACGCTATCAAGTAGCTAATGGATACATGGGCCGAGCGGGTCTCATTAATTCCGGTGGAGAGTCAAAGGGAGCGAGTGACATGGCAGATGCTGTTTATACCGCAGTGGTCAACAAACGTGCCGGTGGACAAGGTTTGATCTCTGGTCGGAAAGCTTTTCAAAAACCCATGAATGAAGGCGTTGCTCTTCTTCACGCTATTCAGGATGTTTATCTGGATTCAGAGATAACAATTGCCTGATTCTTTAAACACTTTCTAAAAGCCCGGTTTTTAAATTAAGAAACCGGGTGTTTTTATTTCACCATAAACTCAATACATGTAAACAGTCACCACAAATCGACCAACCTCTTTTGGAATCAGGCATTTTTCAGCTGAATTATCTGTACCCGTATCGTTTTAGTTTTTTGTTATCAAACCGCCAATCAGGATCAACTTTCACAAAAAGTTCTAAAAAGATTTTTTTTAAAAAAAAGTGCTCAAGCGCAATCCGTGCCTCTGTACCAACACGTTTAAGGGCGCTTCCACCCTTGCCAATCAGAATAGATTTTTGAGTATCGCGCTCCACAACGATAGTCGCTCTGATGCGAATGATATTTTCTTCCTCTTTAAATTCGTCCACAATTACCTCGCTGGCATAAGGAATTTCTTCTCTATAGTGCAATAGTATTTTTTCACGAATTACTTCAGAGACAATAAATCTTTCAGATTTATCTGTCAATTGATCTGTATCAAAATACGGCGGATGAAAAGGAAGTAATTCGAGAAGACGATTTTTCAACTCAATCACATTAAAACAATGTAGCGCTGAAATAAGCCATACCTCTGCCCTCGGGGCTACTGACTTCCAATATTCAACCTCTGATAAGGCTTCTTCCTGACTGATGGTGTCGACCTTATTCACTGCTATGATCAGAGGTATGTCAGCAGCCAGAATTGCTTCAAAAATTTCTTTGTTCTTAGGCTCCCTCTCCCCGGGCACCACGAGCAGAAGGGCGATATCGGCATCCTCAAGCGCTTCTTTCACAGTATTCATCATCGTCTCCTGCAGGGCATACTTTGGTTCTATGATGCCGGGAGTGTCGGAGAAGATCATTTGGTAGCCGGGTTCATTGAGTATACCCAGCATGCGGGTGCGGGTAGTCTGTGCCTTTGGGGTCACTATTGCCAGTCGTTCACCCAGTAGGGCATTCAGAAGGGTTGATTTGCCGGCATTCGGATTGCCGAATATATTGATATATCCGGCCTTAAAGGGTTTATGTTCTGAATTTTCCATCTTTCACAAAAGTAACCTTAATTTCGAGGAATCCACATTTCCGCCGGTAAGTATTACAACTACCTTCTTTCTTTTAAACAATTCTTTGTTTTTGAGCAGCACAGCTACTGCCACTGCACAACTGGGCTCGATGACCACCTTCAGCCTGAAAGTAATCCAACGCCATGCGTCGGTGATTTCCTGCTCTGTTACGGTTATGATGTCGAATACGTGCTTTTTTATGATCTGAAAAGTGATGTCCCCCAATGATGTGCGCAATCCATCCGCAAGGGTTTTGGCTTCACCTACCGGCACTATTTTTCCGGAGCGAAAAGATTGATATGCATCATCTGCATTGGCCGGTTCGCAGCCTATAACCTTGGTTTCTGATGAGAAGGCGGATGCTGCCAATGCTGTTCCGGACAGCAAACCTCCGCCACCTACCGGTGCCAGGATATAATCCGGCATAACACCGGATGTAAAAATTTCGTACGCACACGTCCCTTGTCCTTCGATGACATCCAAATGATTGTATGGTGGTATAAAATGGGCTCCGGTCTCATTCAGAATATCCTCCAGCACTCGTTCTCTATCGGCCAGAGTAGGCTGACAAAAGGTTATTCTTCCGCCATAATGCCTTACGGCTTCTATTTTGGTTTCAGGCGCATTTTCGGGCATTACAATGTATGCGGCAGTGCCTAGCAGGTTTGCTGCCCAGGCCAACGCCTGTCCATGATTGCCACTGCTATGGGTGGCCACTCCCCTTTTGAGCGCATCCTGATCCAGTTTTAAGAGCGCATTGATTGCTCCTCGCGCCTTGAATGCATGTACTTTTTGAAAATTTTCACATTTGAAGTATGTTGTATTTTCCAAAAAAGCGTTTATCCAATCGTCGGTCAGAAGTGGCGTATCAGTTATGTATTTTGAAATCCGCTGATATGCTTGTTCGATATTCACCTGCATGATCATTTAGTAATGTGAGTGTGCTATTTTTGTTCATATGAAACTGTTACAATCGTATACAAATTAATCTGGCATCGATGAACTCCTATTTTATCGGCTGCAGAAATGTTCTCATGGTGGTAATCGATGCGGACATGACACTGGTACAGTTTAATGATGCATTCCGAAATATATTCAAAATAGAGCAGAATTTTAAAGGTCGCTTTTCAGACTTTTTATCCGAAGAATCTGCTCAAATGTTTTTTGAAATCTTTCAAACAGTACTTGTGTCAAATAACCACTCTGCAAATGTAAATCTGACGTACAAATCTTTATCCTTGCCAAAGGATGTAGATATCATCTGGGAATTTTACAGATCAGAACAGAGCGAGAAAACTGAAATAGTCGGATTAGGAATTGCAAAAGCATCCGCACACAGCATCATCACACCCGAAAATATTTACAAACTGGATGCATTATTCGCGTCGACGAACGAAGCCAGTATTATTATATCCCGAGATATAATTGTGGAATATTTCAGCGCTCAGGCATATCAGGACGTGAAATTATTTTTTGGAAAAGAATTAAAAACGGGAGATGATTTTGACCAATACATCCTTCCGGAATTAAGAGACCTTTTCTACGAGAAATTTAATGAAGCCTTAAGTGGAAAGGAGATCTTTTATGAGATTAACATTCCTGTAGGCAGTGAGGAGGGGCTATGGTATTTTATCAAATTTATACCTGTAAAATCCAGTATTGGCACGATCAGTTCTGTAATGTATTCAGCCAGAAACATTAATGACATAAAGAAGTATGAAGCTGAGCTGAATAAGCAAAAATTTTACCTGAAATCCATGTACGAGAGTACCGACACGGCCATAGCCATTTTTGACAAGGAACTCAGAATGCTCTATGTCAATAAAAAAGCATTTGAATTGACAGAGAAAAAGTTTGGAAAAAAAATAAGTATCGGCGATTCTGCCTTTGATTTTATTTATGGCAGTTTACAAGCGTCCTTCAGGGATCAAATCGATACTGTACTAAAAGGAGATTCAGCCATTTTTGAAGTAAAAGACCAGGGAGAATATTGGAGATTCAAAATCTTTCCGATTCACGATGAAAACAATACCACTTTGGGGGTATCGATCCACATTTCGGACATTACAGCCATTAAATTATACGAAAATAAAATAATCGAACAAGTAAAATTTCTCAAGCAATTGGCATGGTCTCAGAGTCATGAACTGAGAGGTCCCTTATCTACAATAATGGCAATATGTGATAATTTGGATGAAATTTCTGACCCGGAGTTAAAAGAACACATGATATCCAAAATAAAAGATTACGCAGAACAAATGGATTTGATCATCAAATCAACTGTCATTAGCATCAATCAACTTTCTGACAAACACAGTATGTAATAGTTTTTGGTTTCAGCAGACCACAAAATCATGCAAATGAATGAGTAGAAAACCTTCGGGTATCTATCTACTTTTGGCTAAAATCATATGTGTGATGAAAAATTTATTTAAAAATCTTTCACTTTCAGCTTTGTTAATAGCTTTTGTCCATGTCTGTTTATCCGCTCAGGATGTCCGACTTGAACAAAGTCTCAATGCTCTTGGATTGAAATACACTTTTGATGAAAGTCAAAAAACCTATAAATTATTGTTCAATTTAGACAATGGTAGATCTCAGATCATTTTTGTAAATGCAAATGTATATGAATTGAATAGTGGATTTAAGATTAGGGAAATTTTTTCTCCCGTAGCCAAATTAGAAAACAAATCGGACTTTTCACATCGCATGCTTTTCACAATTCTTGAGAAGAATTATGAATACAAAATAGGTAACTGGCAAATCTTTGGTGGCGATCCACCTTATTTGCTTCTGTTTTCTATTAAAGTTCCACCGGATATCAGCAATAATTTTTTGAGAGAGTTACTCATCATTGCAGCTAGAAGGTCTGATGAGATGGAAAAAGATCTGACCGGTACAGATGATTATTAAGATTTAAAGACTTTAAATATAGTGTAAAGTATATCCGATATGAAGGCCGGTGATATCATTTTAAACCGATATGAATTGGTTTCTAAGCTTGGCAGCGGTGGCTTTGGAGTTGTATGGAAAGCTATCGATCGCATAGCCGGAAATATAGAGGTCGCAATTAAAATTTATGCACAGGAGACAGGACTGGATGATACTGCATTGAATCAATTTAAAAAGGAGTATATGGTGGTGATGGACCTTCACCATCCACACCTTCTCACAGCCAAGCACTTTGATATTTGGGATAATCGCCCATTTTTGATCTTTCCGCTGATGACGGGTGGAAGTCTGTATCAAAAGATTTTAAATGCAGATGGGCTTTCGGAGGAAGAAATTGCAAAAGTATTGCTGCAAGTGGCTGATGGCCTCGCGTATATCCATGATAATGATGTCATCCATCAGGACGTAAAACCGGATAATGTACTCATCGATTCTAAGGGAAGATATGTACTCACAGATTTTGGCATCAGTAGTCGCATGCGAAGTACCCTTCGAAGGGCTACAGGTGTACAGAATAGTAAAACTATTTCATTCGCACCGCCTGAGAGATTCGGTAGTAATCAGCAAATACTCCCGTCAGGAGATGTCTTTTCACTCGGTGTGATGGTGTACGAAATGGCCACTACTACCCTGCCATGGATGGGCTTAGGGGGAATGCACCTGATGCCCCAGTCCGAATTGCCCTCTTTACCGGAATCCTTTTCTGTCGGTCTGAATTCATTGATGCAGTCAATGCTCAACTATTATCCGGCAAAGAGACCAACCGCGCATCAAATCAAAGAAGCCGCTCAGTACTATTTGTCACATGGTGTGTGGAAACTTGAAAATGCTGCAACACTGGAGCAATCCTCGCACCTCGGGCGAATAACTAGTGTATTTGATCCCTCCGATCAAAAAAAATCAGAAAGAACTTATGAAAGAAGTAATCCGCGCGAGACGGTAATTTCAAACCCAGATGTAGCCCACCCAAAGAATCCAACAACGGAGACAATCATCTCCGACCAAAAGGATTTTAATTCGACGACCCATCACTCCCGGTCAAAAAGTCGCACATCCATGGTGGTGGGGATTTTAGCTGTAAGTGTGCTGCTAATTGGAGTCGCAGGATGGTATATATATCATAAAAACAAACAAGAAAAAGATCTTTTCGCTCTTAAATCCAAAATTGAAAAGTACCTTTCGGAGGCAAATTTTAAAGAAGCTTACCTGACCTGTGACTCTCTGCTGGCTTTGCCTGGCTATTATGAACTGGATGATTTTAAAAACCTGAGACAACAGGCGCTTGACAGCATGAACACGCACTTCTCAAAAAGTTACACACTGTACCGATTGAGCGCTCTCTTAAACAATAAAGAAGACATGCAAAGGCATCTCAGCGACCTGATTCGCTTGTCTATCCATAAGGATACCCTTTCAAAATATGAAAAACTGCTTTCTGAGCTGCACGCCAATATCCCTGATTCAAAAAGTCCGGTTACCTTAATCTCCCCAGACCAACTCTTTGCTGATGGAAAACAAAACTCTGAATTACCATCTACCAGTAAACCCGCTCCTGCGAGCACCTCGGGTGCGCAAGCCAGCACGCAGACGAGGCAACCAAACACCCCCGCCCCGACAAGGACATCCCAGACATCGGAGCAGTCATCGGTATCATTTACATCTGATATTCAAACTTTTTTTGAAGCAGATGCAGCCATTACAGCCCGAAGGATAGGACGATTGTATTGGATGTTATCCAATTCAAATCCCACAATGCTTCGGAACAACACTCCTATGCGGAAAATCACAGATCCTGAAGAATGGTCAAACACGCTGGCTCCGGCCTACAACTTGTATAATGGCACCTATCTCTACAATGGAATAGCCACCAGAGAAGGCAGAATTTGCCCTGAAGGATGGAGAATTCCAACATTAAAAGACTGGGAGGAGCTGATAAACAGTTTCGCTTCTTCTCCTAAAGATATCCTGGACCACAAAAAATTTGGCATGAAAACAACCGGATACCGAAGTAGCAGCGGAAATATTTTGGATCTTGGATATGCTTTTTACTGGGTTGCCGGCTCCGCCTCTCCAAAAGCCAGCGGAGAGTTTGGAATCAGCATTCTCATTGAAGGAAACAAATTGACCTACGATGTTGAGAAAATGACAAGTGATATTGGACACACAGGATATCAGTGCCGGTGCGTGAAAGATATCTAATGTAATAGATCTCTTAAGGCATCTTCTATTTCAGGATATTGAAAAACAAAACCTTCGTTAAGAAGCTTTTTAGGGATTACTGAACTACCTTCCAATGTAATCGATGCCATCTCGCCAAAAAAAAGTCTTAGCACAAATCCTGGTACATTCGGAAAGACAAAAGGTTTGTTTAACACTTTAGCAATCGTCTTCATAAGCATTTTATTACTTACCGGCGCCGGAGCAGTCGCGTTGTATACCCCTACCATTTCAGCCTTTACAATGGCCTGTATATAGATATTGACCACATCGCGTATATGTATCCAGCTCACCATCTGGCGACCTGAGCCGATAGGCGAACCAATACCAAGCTTTACAGGCAGCAGCATTTTTTTCAGAGCACCTCCACTTGGGTGGAGCACTACACCGGTGCGAATCTTAGTGATGGCTACACCGTGTTTTTGGTATTCATCTGCAGCGGCCTCCCACTGCTGCACGACCTCAGCTGGAAAGGATTTGTCTCTCTGTTCAGAATAATCGTCATAAATACCATCCGCATTTTGCGGATATATTCCTATGGCTGATGCGGTAATAAATTTCTTCAGCCCACTGTCAATGGCTGGTTGCATCAGAAGCTTAGCCCCTTTAATCCTGGAGTCGAGTATGCTTTTGCGTGCCTTCGGAGTCCATCGCTGTGCAATGGTGCTGCCAGCCAGGTGCACTATTGTGTGGATATCTTTAAATACTTTTGGATTGATCTCACCCTTCTCGGGGTTCCAATAGAATGTATGCTCATCCTCTTTACCACTTGTAGTGAGAGTGCGGATTGTATATCCGTAGCTTTTCAG
Source organism: Thermaurantimonas sp. (assembly GCA_046295455.1). GTDB lineage: Bacteria > Bacteroidota > Bacteroidia > Flavobacteriales > Schleiferiaceae > Thermaurantimonas. Next base: position 73,072 of record JBKBNI010000002.1, read on the forward strand.
TTCTGATGTCAATAGACTGCCAATCAACCCGCTGGCTCCGGTAATTAATACGGTACGTGACATACTTTTTAAATAAAGAGAGGAGCATCCATGTTTATGCAGAACGAATTTTTTGAGTTTCTTTAATGATCTTCTGACGAAGAGCATCGCTAATAGGCCAAAGCGGCAGCCGCATGTATTCTTCAATGAGCCCCAGGTGAGCCAATACAGCCTTAATACCTCCAGGATTGCCTTCAGCGAAAAGCATTTTTGTAATTTCAAAAAGTTTATAATGCCCTTCTCTTGCAGCAGCAAGATTTCCGGCCAGAGCGTCTCTGACCATTTTAGAGAAAATTTCTGGAAAACCCTGACAAGAAACACTTATTACTCCATCCCCACCCAGTGCGATTACCGGCAGAGTAAGATTGTCGTCTCCGGAAAGTACGAGAAACTCACTTTTTCTGCCGTGAATGATCGCCATAATCTGCTCAAGACTTCCGGAAGCCTCTTTGACTGCTACGACGTTCGAAAAATCAGACTGAATCCTCAAAGTAGTATCTGCGGCAACATTGGATGAAGTACGGCCGGGAACATTATAGATGATCAAAGGCAGTGCCGAGGCCTCAGATAGGGCTTTGTAATGCTGATAGATTCCCTCTTGTGTAGGTTTATTGTAATAAGGAGACACCGACAAGATAGCAAGTACTTCTTTGTAAGAAAAAGATTTTAGCTGATTGACCGCCTCTTGTGTGTTGTTTCCTCCAATGCCAAATACCACTCCGGCTTTTCCTTCACACGCCTCTATAGCAGTCTCAAGCAGTCGCATTTTTTCAGCGTGCGTTGTGGTGGCACTTTCACCCGTGGTACCATTTACGACAATGTATTCTACTCCACCGTCGAGTACATAATTTATTAATTTTTTATAGGATTCAATATCAATTTCACCTTTTGAATTGAAAGGCGTTACTAACGCTGCACCTGTACCTTTTAATTGGTTCATAGACTTATTTTATTTAAAATGCTAATAAATGAATTGGCTGTGTTTTTTGATTGGTCTTCCGGTACAAAATGTACCAACGAACACTTCGATTCTTTTTTTCCGATATACACAAAACCTTTATTCCTGCACCATTTCTCTACCAGTCGAAGCATTCGAGCATCTTCACCCAAATACAGTATTACATCGTAGTGCTTATCAGATATCCCAAGCTTTTTCAAAAGACGTTTTGTAAAAAATATGGAAAAAGATGTGATTTTCACAGATCTGTTTTCAACAAAGATTAATTCATTTTTACAAATAAACAGATCATGATAATGGGGTAAAAACATATCCGATTGAATCAATGAATCGGATATGTATTTATACATCTCATCTGCAAGGATTAGGATTCGCTTATCTTTCCAAATATTAATCGCTTGTGGGGCCAAATCGATCTCTAAATCCATCATACGGTATTAAAGTTTCATAAACGAATACATGATACGTACACCCATATATCTGTCTGGCACAAAAGAGTCTTCCTTACCAAATCCAGATGCCTTATTTGTATTCATATTATTAAAGAAAAATTCAAGTTGAAGGAGGTAATGATTTTTGATTAAAAATTTATAGCCAGCCCCTACATACCACCCAACCGACAGATACGAATACGGAAAGAAAACAAATGTATCATCAAAGCCACTAATATTTGATAATCGGGGCTGAAACACATTTAAAGAAGGAGCAAATTTGATGTAAGGAGTAGACGTATTTTTTCGCATGTATTTTCCAAATAAGCGAAAATTGATTTCTACATTGGGCAACGCTTCTATGTTTGGAGTAGAGAGCTCCCAATTGTTATTTTCAGGATGTTTATAGACATTCTTTAGCAAAATATACCCAATATCCAAACCTAAGTGGAGACGATTAAAGTATGAATTCTTTATCGATAGTCCAATTCCCGGACCTGGCAATAGGCTGTAGGTTGAATTACTAATAAAGCCTGAGTGAATTTGTGAAGAAGCATATATTCCTGAAATCCAATATTTAAGATTAGACTGTCCAAAAGATTCACCTACACTCGCCAAAAAGAACAGAAGGATTAAAAAACGGGATAATTTCGGTATCATTTAATGTTGAGGTTTTTACCAAAATAATATTTTGATACAATTACCCTCACCCCACCGTACACATCATTAAAGGTTACAAGCGTAGCATTTTTAAATCCATCGAGATGATCTACATTCGTGAAATGGAATGTCGCTTCAATTCCGACAGAATAGCGATATTTCGTTCTGAACTTTATACCCCCACCGACAAAATAGTTTATTAAAAAATATGCCTGATCATAGACTATCAAATTCGGATTGGTCATAGGGACAGGCTCAATGATGTTAGGGCTAAATATACCTAAACCAAGACCAAACTTCCCGTAAGGAGCCCACTTTGTCTTATAAAAGTGTTTACCAAATTTACGCGCTATAATTTCGTTAACAAGGTTAAACTGAAGCAAATGGGTATTAAAAACAATACCATTACTTACTTGTCTGTGATTGTTTTCATTGGCATAAAGCATATAATAAGAACCTTCCAAACCAATGACATATATCGGCGAAATACCTTTGTAATATCCATAACCAAAAGTTGGCCTCATTTCTTTAAATATATTTATTACATTGGAATAATTTGGCGTGAGGTCTCCTGAATAAATCGAGCCACCAATTATGACTCCGTGTTGTGTATAATTGTAAGTTGTTTTTTGTGAAAACATAGGTATCCAAAAAACCATAAAACATATGGTTATTAAAATTTTTTTCATATCAGAAAATCAATTTTGACAAGCCAACCGTAATCGTAATATATTGATCATTTTTTTGAATGATTCTGTCGGTGTCTATAAAACCATCCATTTTGTCCGTGCCTGCATAGTGTCTCGTAAATTGTAAGATAAGGGAGGTCGTGTAGGTTAGTCGGCTTCTGATGCCATATCCATATAATATATTGTACGATCCGTAGGTATATGGATGAAGTTCAATTGATTCAGGTAAGTCAATGGTATTTTGACCTCTACTGCTAGCAATCAATCCGCCTGCTCCGACTTTGATGTATGGGGCTATTCTGTTTTCCCAATGCCATTTTCCATATCTTAAAAAATTCCAGGAAATACTAAAATTCAGATCAAAACTTTCGGTATATACTACCCAATTTCGGGTGACGCGCCCATAATCACGATCCCTGATTGTACTATTGCCATACCCTACCTCAAATCCGTATGAAAACCAGGGTACAGGATTATCGTATATAAAAGCCATGATTCTGGGACCTGCCTCCCGAAAAAAATTACCAGCAGAAAAGTTTTCATTCAGATCTCCCCGATAATGATACATACCTAAGCCTGCTCCCCACTCCCAGTACCTTGTTTTCTGTGCGGAAGCGGACAGCACACCCAAATAAACCAATATCCCTAAAATCAATTTACTATTCATCGTGTAGAATGGAATGACAAACATAATTCACAGAGTCCGGTCTCTTTTAAAAACTAAGGAAAACTCTTTGGACATTTCAGGGTCAAAAATGTATTGCTCATCGTCGAAAAACTTCAAATCATCAGGATTGCTGATTCTGTTTTTTATGATAAATCGGGCCATGCGTCCTCTTGCTCTCTTGAGCAGTACGTTGACAGGGCGATAAGAATTTTTTACCTTATCCAGAAAAATACATTCATAGACCGGTATGTTAAGGCTTTTAAAATCGATCGCTTCAGAATATTCCTTAGATGCGAGGTTGATTAAAAAATCTTCATTCTGAGCTGATAAATATTTGGTCAACTTGTCTTTCCAAAACTCATATAAATCCGAATACGAACCTACAGACAACGCAGTACCCATTTCCAGGCGATAAGGGAGAATGGCATCAAAAGGTCTGAGCAATCCATATAAACCACTTAATATGAGTATCTTGTCTTCAAGATATTGTAAATCCTCCTCCGTGAGCGATAGAGCATCCAAACCACGATATACATCCCCGGAGAATGTAAATAGGGCTGGAGTCCCTTGCATTTGAAGGGTTTCGGCTGACCAATTCAGATTTCTTTCATAATTTAATTGGGCTAACTTGGGGCTTATATCATGGAGCCTGATAAGCTCAATCGGTGAGGCCCTTTTTAATTCCTTCTGGATCTCTTCACTCCAATTTAAAAACCTGGGTAGGCTTTTTGCTTTTTGTACCACCGTTGAGTGAAGATTTTTTGAGGGTGAAATAAGAATTTTCAATTCCAGTAATTTTTTTATACAAATGTATATATCCAGATGTTAGGCATTTATTTTGACTGAGTTTTACATTGCTGAGTTTCGAATGTAAGAAGCTGACCTAGGATATGAAAAAAACAATACTTATCTTACGTTTTATCTTGATTTTTATTATTACATCTTGTAGTGGTTCAAAGAGATACTATAATAATGGACGAGAGCTGGAACGCGCCGGACTCATACCTGAAGCAGTAAACAACTACATGGAGTCTCTTCGGCGAAATCCATCCAACATTAAAGCCCAAATAGCCCTGGCCCAGACCGGCCGGATTTATTTAGAGCAGATTTTATCAGAATTTTACAGTGCACACTCAGCGGGCGATCATGAGCGGGCAGTGCTTCGTTTCCACAGCGCCAGCAGACTGGATCGCGACATGAAGAATCTCGGAGTCAATTCAACAATATCAGATCACTACCGGCAGATGTATCAGCAAAGCGAACGAATCTTTATCCAGAGAATTATGGAAAGGGCTGAAGATCTGATTGCAGAGGAGAAATTTTCAGAAGCTGAAAGGGAAATCAATAAACTCATTGAACTGAATGTAAACAACCTGGAAGTATCAGACCTCAGAAGCCTGGCCAAAGCTGAACCAAAATACAGAGCTGCTATGAAGGCATTCAACGATCAAAGATACAGAGCTGCATACTCCTCCTTCAAGGAGGTCGAAGAGCTGCGTCCAGGGTATAAAGATGCCCGCCGAATGATGGATTTAGCCCTTGAAAGAGCACTTTTTGTCATTGCAGTGATGCCCATGGAATCTGCGGTAAACACCAAAGGTAGCGACCAGGTAATCCTCAACTCAATAATCGGACAAATCATCCGTGCAAACAATCCCTTTGTGCGTGTGATCGACAGACGGCGCACAGAGATACTGATGCAGGAGCGTGACTTAAACCTTCTCAACGCAATGAAAAGCACTCGTGAGACAGGCGAATTGCTCGGGGCAAGCGCATTGCTGTTTTGCAAAATCACAGAGTGGAATGCCACGGAAGGCCAGCTGCAGAGTGTCACCCGACCGGGATATCTGGCCCGGGAAGTAAAATACAAAAATCAAGAAGGAGTAGAGGTCGTGACTTTGGAGTACAGCAAGGTTCAATACACGGTATTCAGCAAAGAGAATCAGGTGCGCTGTACCTTCAGCTACCAATTGATCAGCACGGAGACCGGCGAAATACTCTTGTCAGAATCTTTCGATTCGCGGCAAAGTGACCGTATTGAGTATGCCACGTTCAGGGGAGAATCGAAAATGCTGTTTCCGGGAACGTGGCAGTATATCAACAAACCACACCCTTCCGACCGCGTGGACACAAATCCAAGGGCCAAAAGAGAATTGGACCGATTGCTTCGCGCGCGCCAGAATGCCACGGATATACAGACACTTCAAGAACAATTGATTCAAAGTGTAAGCTCCCGGGTTGCCAGCAACATTCTTTCATTTAACCCCGAAAAATGAAACCCTTAATATTCGTAATAATTACACTGGTAAGTATCTCTGCATGTCGAAGTAAAAAGCCACAAGCAGAGCAATCCCTGAGACCCGCGCCGGCTTGGACTCAGTCCAAACCGATTGACCCTCTATACTACCATGGAATCGGCGTCAGCACAAAACACAGCTTCTCTTCAAATTTTGATTTCAAACAAGTAGCTAAAAACAATGCGCTCAACGATTTAGCCAGCGAAATCTCAGTTAAGGTAAATGCCTCCTCCCTGCTTAGTCAGATTGAAGTAAACCGACAATTCAGTGAATCATTTATTGCAAATACCACGCTCACTTCTACAGAAGAACTCGAGGGATTCGAACTGGTGGACACCTATGAAAATGAGACAAATTACTTCGTATTCTACAGACTTTCGAAGGAAGAACACGAGCGACGTAAGGCCCTGAGAAGGCAGAAAGCGCTTTCTGCCGCTGCAGATTTTTTGATCAGTGCCGAAGAATTCAGAACCAGAAAAGATGCTTATCAGGCATATCTGATGTACATCAAAGCTATGGAAACCATAAAGGGATTCTGGGCTGAACCCCTGGAATATACGCTGGGAGGAGAGCGCATTTTCTTTGGGAATCATCTTGTCTCCCGGACAATCAGCTTATTAAATGAGATTCAAATCCAATCGGCTGCTCATCAGATTCAGGCTGTGAGAGGAAGACATATAGATGATGAGAATACAGAAATATATGTAACCTTTCAAAATATCAGACAGAAGTCTATTCCTCTGAGAATGACGTATTCCGGCGGAAGAATACGCAATTCGACTCAAAAAACCAATGCAGCCGGCTCAGTATTCTATGACATCGGACGGATCAACTCCACAAATCCCCGCGAAAGAATCACGGTAAACATCAATATTGAGGCATGGACCTTAGAAGCTACCCAAAACCAACAAATTGTATCTCTGCTTAGTCAGATTCGACTTCGTCCGTACACCGTCGAGCTGGTCATTCAGAGTCCTTTATTTTTTATTGAATCAGACGAAAAAGCGCTTGGGCGCTCTCAAACATCTACTCCGATAGCTGATGTCTTAAAAATTGAATTGGCCAAAGATCAATTTGTGACCACCCAGCAGCTGAAAGATGCTGATTTTATTGTCATGATCTCTGCAGATACGGAAGATGCCGGCCTTGTAAATCAAATGAGCAGTGTCAATCTTTCATTCAGGATTCAGATTACAGACCCCAAAAACCAGGTCATATACACGCGCAATGTGCGAAATATTCGAGGCATGCACACAGATGCACTCGCTGCATCACGCGATGCCTACAGCAAGGCATCCCGGTTGATTCAAAGGGATCTATACCTTGAGATCCGAAGAAATTTTATCGAATAAGCGCAAAGTCATCCTTCCAACCAAACAGAGCTGTGCGGATTCCAAATGAAAACCAGTTGACCGGATGCGTTCGAAGAGATGAATGTTCATGCGAAAATGATTCACTTCGGTAGTGAAATGAGGCCTCAAGACGCATATTTACAATAGGTTGAAGAATGTACGCACATCTAAGTGTAGTAAGAAAAATATTTCTTCTTACCGGTGAGCCCAAATAATATCCCAAATCTCCGTTGCCACGGTCTTCGTACGACCTTCGGATATCATTGCCCCAGTTAGTAGCAGATGTGTCTGTCCCTCTGAAACCAAAATTTACTTTGGCCTGAACTTCCCATCTCCCAAAATTGTGTGCTGCCAACGCTACAACCTCCCTAAAATTTGTTTCCCAAGGATGGGCAAGAGGCAGTCCTAAATGTTCATAATTTGTGATGGTGCTTCGATGAGCGTACATAAACGGCCGAGCCTGATTCAACTCTGCAAGCAAAAACAAATTCTTCACTCCGAATGCTTCCGTGTAACGCATACCGGCCTGCCATGCAAAAAAATTGAGAAAGTGACCTTGTCGCAACTGCCTGAATCCTTCAAATGAAAAATCATCAAACGCAACCTGACCGTAGGCCATCAGTCTTTTGTAGAATTTGTAAGAAGCCCCGATTCCAATCATCGTATTTCCGGTATTGAAGCCCCTGTTGGCCTCCAGGGCGCGGTACAAAATGATTGGATTAAAAAAGTTCACATCAAACCCTCTCTGAACTCCAGTTGTGTCTGATCCGATCACGATACTTTCAAAAAAACTGAGATTAAATTTATTAGACAGATTCCAGCTCAGATAATGCATGGCTGTGTACTTAGGAAGGTATCGGCCTGATGTCATGAAGTCACGAGTTATATCGCTCATGGCCGTATATAGATTGATGTATTTAAATTTCCAAACCGTCGTTTCTATCCGAAAAAAACCGTAGGGAATGGTATGATCATCTAAAAACAAGGAGCGATAACCTTCGCCAAATGTGTGATTTCCGTGGCCGGCACTGAGATTAAAAAATTTTCCGGCGTTATAGGACACCTGACCAATCGAATAGGGAAAGTCAAATCCATTGCTTCTGTACCCTCGGTGAGGTGTCCAACCCAAAGCAGAGCCTTTGCGACGAAAGTATTCATTCATAAATTCGGGAAAGTACCCCTGGCTTTCTATAAAGAAGGTTGTGAATGTCAGATTTTCGCCGATTCTGCCATCTACGGTTACTCCTCTCGAATTGATGTACGTACCACGATCGGTGAAAGCGTCTCTGCCAAACTGGAGGTTTATTACCGGATTGATGAAAAAGGCGTAATCCTCTGATCGCACGGCAATGAGATCTTCTCTGAGAAGTTTTCGGTCAACCCAATTCAAAAATTTATTTTCAATAGAGCTCTCAGCGGTTATTCTACACTTCTTCCTGTAGTCTTCGGCATCATATTTCACAAAATATCGTCGCTGAGGCCATACAGATGTGTGTTGGTTATCAAGCGTATCTGCTATTTCCAGCAGATGTATTCTTGATTCCAGGTTGATAGGGTGGAATTCGTATCGGCCATCATTGTTTTTCTGTGCATTACCTGGCAAAATAGCTAAAACCGATGCCGGAATGAGGAGTATAAGATATCTAATCGTTAATTTTTTTTGCAAAATTACTTGTCAAGCTGCGAAAACACCGAGTTGTTGCTTTTGTACTCCTGTACAATTTGCTTCACAGCCGCCACAAGGGCAAAATCATCATGATCATTCATCTTTTCTTCTAAAACCTTGAGTTGGTATGTCAATAATTCATGATCCACATCCACATTCTTGGCTTTCATAATCTTGGGATGATGAGTAGGAAGATTGTTTTCTTCATTGGCAAGCAGTTCTTCATAAAGTTTTTCACCGGGGCGCAATCCGGTATACACGATTTCAATATCTTTTCCTAATGTGAGACCACTTAGTTTGATCATTTTCTTTGCAAGGTCGACGATTTTTACGGATTCTCCCATATCAAAAATGAATATTTCTCCTCCTGAACCCATGGCTCCCGCCTCGAGTACCAGGTTGCATGCTTCAGGTATGGTCATAAAATATCGGGTAATTTCAGGGTGTGTAATGGTCAATGGACCTCCGGATTCGATTTGCTTTTTGAATAGAGGGATCACGCTGCCATTGCTTCCTAGCACATTTCCAAACCGTGTGGTGATAAAATGTGTCTCCCCAGATAAACTGCTGAGTGACTGGACATACATTTCGGCGACTCTCTTGGTAGCACCCATTACATTGGTCGGATTTACGGCTTTATCCGTACTAACCATTACAAATTTTTCAACTCCATATTCGATGGAGAGGTCTGCAAGGGTTTTTGTGCCAAATACATTTACTTTCACAGCTTCATATGGATGTTCCTCCATGAGAGGTACGTGTTTGTATGCAGCCGCATGAAAAACTATTTCGGGACTAAATCGCTCGAATATGGATTGAATTCTGGAATCATTTGTAATGTCTGCCACAATGAACTCAATATCCACATCGAACTGTCTGATTTTATCACCCACATCAATACTCAAGTCGTACAAAGCACTTTCTGCCTGATCGAGTGCGACAAGTTTTTTGGGCTTGTAGTGTATGACTTGTCGCAGGATTTCGCTTCCGATGGAACCTGCTGCTCCCGTCACCAGAATTACTTTTCCCTTCAACTCCTTACTTACATTGGAAGAGTCAAGTTTTATTGGTTCTCGTTCGAGAAGGTCCTCGATTCGTACATTTTTTATTTGTTTGGAAGTTAATTCTCCCTGAATCCAAGTTTTAGCTGGTGGAACCACCTTGACCTTGAGGCCAAGGTCCATGCCCAATTCGATCAATTGTTTTTTTCGTTCGATGGATAAATTCTGAACGGCAATAATCAATTGATGAATTCTTTTGGTCTGAATAAATTCTTTTTTGAGAACTGCCTCTGGTCTAAATACAGGAACTCCGTCTTGAAATTTTCCCCATTTCGAAGGATTATCGTCTAAAAATCCAACGATTTCGTATGTTTTAGTCACTTCTTTAAGAAGAGTCTGACGTGTCAGCTCACCCATTGCACCCGAGCCAAAAATGAGTACACGCACGCGCCTGATGCTGTTGGTATTTTTTGTGAAATTCAAGTAAGCTGTTTTAATCATGAATCTCGAAGCCAAAAGGGTAAGTAGTGTGAGAAGATAATGCAGTACGAGGATATTGCGTGAAATATTGAGATAAGTCAGGTTATATGAGTCCACTACATAACTCAAAAGGATCAAAGTCATTACAGCAAGGCTAGTGGCCTTAAATATCACAAAGGCATCTTTAAGTCCGGTATGCCGAATAACTCCCTTGTAAGAACTTGTATATAAAAAACTTATGAAATAAAAACATCCAACAAAAAGAAACTTTTTTACGTCAAACAGCTCTAAGTCCAAAATGGTAAACTGAAAGTTGTTTTTAATAAATACCGCAAGAGGAAAAATTGACAGGACAACAAAGAGATCAAATCCTAAAATAAGCCACTTTGAAATGAACCGGTCTGAAAAACGCTGTACAAATCGTTCAATCATTAGAGATTTTTTTCAAATATATAGGGATAATAATGCCTTGCCAGTTTGTATTTAGTCAATTATGCGTAAATTTTTATATAGAGCAAGGATTCTTCGATAAACCCGGCCAATGCATTAATCAGGCTTATTCACTCAAAAAAAAATTACAACCGAAACTTCGAAATAAGATACAGAAGCAATGAAACAACAACCGAGATGATGATGGAGGTAACAATTGGTATGTAAATCGTAGTATTTCCCCTTCTAATTAAAATATCTCCTGGTAGGCGCGGGGGAAAACGAAGTCCAAACTTCTCCACTGTATACCATACCAAACCTGCTATCAGAAAAACAACGCCTAATAAAATTAGTATTCTTGCCATTGATTACCGATTTCTAGCTTTTTTGTAAAGTACGCTTGATAAAATCAGAATTCCAACGATCAAAATTAAACCCGCTACGCCGTAAATGGCCGATATATTAGACTTTACAACGATAAGCATGACAATGGCAATAAGCAAAACGGTAGGAATTTCATTGTATAGCCGTAAGCCAAAGGAGGTCATTCGGAGGGTATTCTTTTTTAGCCTTCTCAGATATACATCCAGCGAAAGATGATAAGCATAGAGCAACAAAACCAAAGCATATTTCAAACCCATCCACGAACCATCTGCGCTCAACATGATCTTGTGGTACCCGGTCAAAATGAGTATCCAATTGCCAAATAAAAAGGTCAGGACAGCCGACGGCCAGGTGATGATATACAGCAGCCGGCGCGCCATCAGGACCAGTTGATTGCGCAGTTCAGGAGGTTGATTCCTTTCGTCTGCTTCACGGATGTATACATAGAGTCTTGGTAAATAAAAGAGACCTGCGAACCACGTAATGACAAATATGATATGTAGTGCCTTAATGTACAGCATCATGCCTTACTTACCTTAAATAAGTGAAAAGGTACATTTGGATGAAGGGCTACATAGTTGTACTCTGAATACCATGTCCAAGAGTTACCTGTGATGAAATCCTGCATCAATAGGGGTGTACCGGGGGCGATACCTAACTTTTCAAAAGGTGGCCGTACCATGCCCTGCCGGGTATTCAGATGATCCAGATTTACAACCATCAGAAAATGCTGATCGGTTTGCAAATCTCCTTTGTGATAGGCGATGAGATGGTCATCATTTACCGGACAAAAGGTGATGTTGTATGTAGTATGAAAGGGTTTATACGCATGGCGAATCTGATTCAGAAGGCGTATCAATACCGTGAGCCTTGTCTCTCGCGACCAGTCCCAGTGATATATTTCATACTTTTCGCTATTCAGGTATTCTTCTTTACCCGGGTAGGCTTCGTGGATTCCAAACTCATAGACGGGACCATAAAGTCCGTAGTTTGAGGATAGTGTCGCGGCGAGAAAGAGTCTTACCATCATAAGACTTTCGTTGCCACTCTGGAGACTCCAGGGATTTATATCCGGAGTGTTGGGCCAAAAGTTGGGTCTGAAAAACTCACGCTGTTCGGTGGTAGTTAGTTCGGTGAGGTATTCGATGAGCTCTGCCTTTGAATTGCGCCAGCAGAAATAGGTGTACGATTGTGTAAATCCGAGCTTAGCAAGCTCGTGCATGATTTTAGGTCGGGTAAACGCCTCACTCAGGAAGATGATGTCTGGATTTTTTTTGTGAATTTCTGAGATAAGCCATTGCCAAAACTTGAAGGGCTTTGTATGAGGATTGTCCACTCGGAAGATTGTCACGCCTTGATCTACCCAGTACGAAACGACACGGAGGAGTTCATTCCATAATCCTTGCCAGTCATCACATTCGAAATTGAATGGATAGATGTCCTGATATTTTTTAGGTGGGTTTTCGGCATATTGAATTGTACCATCAGATTTGATCACAAACCAGTCGGGATGTTCTTTTACATATGGATGATCCGGGGCACACTGAAATGCCAAATCCATAGCAATTTCTATATTATATTCTTTTGCTCTGGAAATCAGATTTTTATAATCTTCAAGAGTACCTAACTCGGGATGAATGGCATCATGACCTCCAAGTCTTGAGCCTATGGCCCATGGTGATCCGGGCTCTCCGGGTTTACATGTTACAGAATTGTTTTTCCCCTTTCTGTTGATTTCACCTATTGGATGAATTGGCGGAAAATACAATACATCGAATCCCAGATCAGCAATTCTGGGCAAAAGAGCTTCGCAATCTTTGAAAGTACCGTGCCTGCCTTTTTCGGAAGAGGCTGACCTTGGAAAAAATTCATACCATGAACTAAAAGCTGCCTTTGGTCTGTCTACCCAGATGCGATATATCTCGCTATACGCGGCATTTTTGCGTGTTGGATACTTTATTAAGATGGAGGTCAATTCTTTACCAGTGATGTATTCGACTGCTTTGACATAGTCATTAGAATGAATGATTTGAATACACTTGTTTAAAAAAGTATGCGATTCTTTATCAGATTTTTCTGATATTAAGCTTAGAGCATCTTCCAGCAAAGGTAGCCCGTCATGTAGTTCTACCTGGACATATTGACCGTCACGTACTTTTTTAATTAATCCATTCTGCCAGTTAAGAGCGTAATCTACCCATGCGCGTATTTTAAATTCATAAAATTCCTGTCTTTCCACTGTAAATGAGCCATACCAATCATCGTTTACACTCTGATACAATCGACTGCTGGACCAACTTTTTTCGGTAAAGTGGCGAAAAAGAACCTCTGCTGCTATCTCATCATGACCATCTCCGAATATGGCAGCATAGACATCTACACTTTCTCCTACTACTCGTTTAATAAAATATTTTCCGCAATCGATTACTGGTTTCACATTGGAAATTATCACCCTTGAAGGCCTTTGCACAGGTAAAGTCATTATTTTCTAATATTTTAATGCAGCAAAAAAACAGTTTTTTTTTAAATTAATTTAAGCCTTCCTTATTGTAAGGTAGGGGGCTGCCGGCACACTGTTTTCCCCTGGTTGCCTTCAGGGTATTTTTTAGTAGTGATACAATGGTCATGGGACCTACTCCTCCCGGCACCGGTGTAATGAATGCAGCCTTTTGACTGACTTGACTGAAATCAACATCACCTACAATGCGATAGCCGGATTTTTTGGTTTTATCTACAATTCGTGTTATACCCACATCTACCACTACAACACCTTCTTTAACCATATCACCGGTCACGAAACCTGGTCTTCCTACGGCAGCAATAAGGATATCAGCAGAACGAATGATATCGGGAAGGTTGCGTGTATGACTGTGACACAAGGTCACTGTACTGTTGCCCGGATAGGTATTGCGCGACATGAGCATGGATATCGGCTGACCTACAATATGGCTGCGACCAAGCACCACACAATGTTTTCCTCCGGTTTCAATGTTGTAGCGATCCAAAAGTTCGATAATACCCGCAGGCGTAGCAGGCACAAAACCAGGCATACCCAAGGCCATACGGCCCACATTTTCAGGATGAAATCCATCCACATCCTTATCCGGACGTATGGCCAGTATTATCTTCTTTTCATCAATCTGAACTGGCAGCGGAAGCTGTACTATAAACCCATCGATATCAGGATTGTCATTGAGCTTGCGTACTTCTTCGAGCAGCTCAGCTTCTGAAATGGTGTCGGATAATTTGACCAGCGTAGACGAAAAGCCCACCTCCTCGCAGGCTTTTATTTTGGCATTTACATACGTTACGGAAGCTCCGTTGCTTCCTACCAGTACTGCAGCCAGGTGAGGGCGTTTTCCTCCGTTTTTTACGATATAGCTGACCTCTTCTGAAATTTCATTCCGAAGGTCCTGAGCTGTCTTTATACCATCGAGTATAATCATTGATTTTGGTTTTTTAGCGCATTCCACGCATCATACCAGCAAGACCGCGAGGCCCTCCTGACTGCATCATTTTCATCATTTTTTTCATATCCTCAAACTGCTTGATCAGCTTATTGACTTCTGTGATGTCGCGCCCGCTGCCCATAGCGATACGCTTTTTTCGCGAGCCGTTGAGAATATCCGGATTCTTCCGCTCCTGAGGGGTCATAGATTGTATAATGGCTTCCACGTGTTTGAATGCATTGTCATCGATATCAATGTCTTTCATGACCTTACCAAATCCGGGTATCATCGACATGAGATCTTTTACATTACCCATCTTTTTTATCTGTTGGATTTGAGCAAAGAAATCCTCAAAATCAAATTTATTGGTCGCAATTTTTTTGGTAAGCTTGCGTGCTTCTTCTTCATTGTATTGCTCTTGTGCCCGCTCGACCAATGAAACGACATCTCCCATGCCAAGAATTCGGTCGGCCATGCGATCGGGATGAAATACGTCGAGCGCATCGACCTTTTCGCCCAGCCCCACAAATTTGATGGGCTTATTGACAACGGAGCGAATGGATAATGCAGCACCTCCCCTTGTATCCCCATCGAGTTTGGTAATTACCACTCCGTCGTAATCCAATACATCATTGAATGCCTTGGCAGTATTGACGGCATCCTGACCCGTCATTGCGTCGACCACAAAGAGGGTCTCCGAAGGTTTCACGCTTTTGTGAATCTGCTCAATTTCTTTCATCATCTGCTCATCGATCGACAATCGACCGGCGGTATCTATAATGACAACATTATGTCCAAGTTTCCTTGCATCTTCAATCCCTTTTTGAGCTATCTCAACAGGATTTGAATTATCTGGGATAGAAAAAACTGGTACATTGATTTGTTGCCCCAAAACTTTAAGCTGATCAATGGCGGCAGGCCTGTACACGTCCGCTGCTACCAGCATGGGATTGCGTCCTTTTTTTCGCTTTAAATAGCTTGCCAGCTTTGCGGAGAAGGTCGTCTTACCGGAACCTTGAAGCCCTGCAATCAGAATCACAGCCGGTGAGCCTTGCAAATTGATATCGGCAGCCTCCCCCCCCATCAGTGTAGCCATCTCGTCTCGTACGATTTTTACGAGCAACTGACCCGGCTGGAGGGAGGTGAGAACTTTTTGACCTAAGGCCTTTTCTTTGACCTTATTGGTAAACTCTTTGGCTATTTTGAAATTGACGTCAGCATCCAAAAGTGCTCGACGTACCTCCTTTAGTGTATCGGCCACATTGACCTCGGTAATTTTACCATGGCCTTTCAGTATATGAAACGCTTTTTCTAATTTATCGGTAAGATTTTCAAACATTTCCTCACAATTTTTAAAAGGATCGACAAAAGTATGGATAAGTATCCGACTGCGCGACCAAAGAGGGTTTAAAATCGACCCGCAGGTTTCCGGCAGTCGAATGAGTGATACACCACTTTTTCGGGATGAATAAAGTCCTATGAGATTTTATTATGGTCAAATTGATTTTCTCAGGTTCATTGAGCACAACCTGTCTGGGTACGTCCTACCAAGAGACAACACCTTTGGAACGTTTTAAAAAATGGATTTGAAGAGAGGATGTACTATTTTCGCCCAATCATAATCAATCTGAAGTATATAATGAGAAAAAATCTGATTCTTACGGCCCTGGTCATTTCGATGATAATACCATCGGCGGTCTGGGCAAATGAGGGAATGTGGTTTCTGATGCACATTGCCCGCCTCAATTACAGAGATATGCAGCGGCTCGGATTACAACTGACCGCTGAAGAAATTTACTCCATTAACAATACGAGTCTCAAAGATGCTGTCGTTCAATTTAATGGAGGGTGTACAGCCGAATTAATCTCAAGAGACGGGTTAGTGCTCACAAATCATCACTGTGGATACGGAGCTATTGCAGAGCTTTCTACTCCGGAAAATAATTACCTGAGAGACGGTTTTTGGGCAAAAACACGCGATCAGGAATTAAAGCCCAAATCACTGTTTGTGCGATTCTTCATTCGGATGGATGATGTGACAGAAAGAATTCTCAGTAAAGTAGACAATTCTATGAGTGAAGAAGAGCGCAACCGAGTCATCCGCGAGGAAAGTGGTAAAATTGAGCGGGAAAATAGTGAAGGTGGCAAATATGTAGTGACGGTGCGGTCTTTCTACGAAGGAAACGAATTCTATTATTTTGTTTATCAAGATTTTTCGGATGTTCGATTGGTTGGCACGCCTCCAGAAAGCATCGGTAAATTTGGTGGCGATACTGACAACTGGGAGTGGCCAAGACATACTGGCGATTTCTCTCTCTTCAGAGTCTATGCCGGACCAGACAACCAGCCCGCTGCATACAGCACGTCCAATGTTCCTTTTAAACCCAAGCATTTCTTTCCAATTTCGCTTGCCGGTATCAAAGAAGGAGATTTCGCAATGATATTGGGATATCCCGGCCGCACCAACCGCTGGCTTCCTTCGGCCGGCGTACAGCAAAATATTTCCTATGCCTATCCGGCCTGGGTAGAAGGCTCAAAGCTGGGCATGGATGTGATGAAAAAATATATGGACAGAGACAATTCCGTACGATTGATGTATGCCACAAAATATTCGCAGGTAGCCAATTATTGGAAAAACCGGCAAGGTATGATCGATGCTCTTACCAAACATCGCACCGTAGCTAGACGTCAAAGGCAGGAACGTGATTTCCAACGATGGGCCAATCGTCAGGAAAATAAAGAGCTCTACGGCAGTGTACTCTCAGATATACAAGCATACTATGAGGCCACCAACCACAAAGCCCGCCATGACAATTACCTGCTTACTACACTTCGCACCGCGTCTCTTTCCATATTGCCCGTCCGGATCAAAAATTCGGTGGATGTACTGCTTAAGGCCGACGGTGACCGCCGACAGATGATTCAGGAGAGGTTATTTTCGACCATTGACGAGCAGTATGCAAGCATGTACATGCCTTTGGAAGAAGAAGTGCTCGCAGCACAGCTATCTTTGTACAGCAGCAAATCATCTCCATATCCCATCGCACCCTACATAGATGAGCTTCGCAAACGCACCAATGGAAATTTTAGTGAATACATTGCTCAGGCTATTAAAGTAAGTATATTCTCTTCCGCCGAACGGCTGAAAGCTGCCATTCAACTTGGGGATGCCGATCTTATAGAGGCGGACCCGATTTATAAAATCTCGAGTGCACTCTTTGAGAAGTACCGGGAGGAAACCCCGGAACAAAAAGAACTCGAAGCAAAGTTCAGCAGGGCATTTCGATTGCTGGTAGATGGCACCCGAAAAGCCAACCCAAAGCGCGCCTATTATCCCGATGCCAACAGTACTCTTCGACTTACGTACGGCACTGTTCGAGCTCTGCCAAAAGACCCGCGCAACGATGCTTCGCGTAACTACTACACGACCCTTCGGGGGAAAGTAGCCAAATACAAGCCCGGGGATGAAGAATTTGACCTTCCCCAACGCCTGATCGATCTATACAATGCCCGCGACTTTGGGGCATATGCCGACCGCGCCGGTCATATGCCAGTCAACTTTTTGACGGACAACGATATTACAGGTGGTAATTCCGGCTCTCCCGTTCTCAATGGAAAAGGAGAACTCATTGGATGCGCCTTTGACGGTAATATTGAAGCCATGGCGGGTGACGTCATATTTGATGATAAACTTCAGAGAACCATTAATGTAGATATCCGCTATGTTCTGTTTATCATTGATAAGTTTGCAAATGCAGGTCACTTGCTCGACGAAATGGAAATCAGAAAATAGTCAATACAAAGCAATAAAAATCGAAAGCCCCCGGCCCTCCGCCGGGGCTTTTTTTTACTATTTTGAGCGATGCAAGGCAAAAACGCCGAGTAAATATTTTTAATCTTTATAATCATTCTAAACAGTAACTTTGTTTATACTTTAAATTTTAAGATGAATTCCCTGACCTTCTCTGTCGAACACATCAGAAAAGACTTTCCAATACTGTCCGTCACTGCACATGGAAAACCTCTGGTTTACTTTGACAATGCAGCCACCAGTCAGAAACCTTTGCAAGTAATCAAGTGCGTTGCGGAATATTATTCCTCCTACAACAGCAATGTGCATCGGGGAGTCCATACTCTCAGTCAATTGGCCACCGATGCTATGGAGAGCGCCCGACAGACCATAGCTCATCACATCAATGCTGCACACTCTCATGAGATCATATTTGTGCGTGGGGTGACTGAAGCCATAAATCTCGTGGCTTATTCATATCTGAGCATTGTGCCTAAAGGCAGCCAGATCCTTATATCTTCTCTGGAACACCATTCTAACATCGTACCCTGGCAGCTGGCAGCCGAGAGGTACGGATTGAAACTAAATGTCATCCCGATGGACACGGCAGGGGTTCTCGATCTGGATGCGTATGAAATCCTGCTTGATGCATATCCAACTGCCTTGGTGGCAGTGAATCACATATCAAATGCCCTGGGGACGATCAATCCGCTTAAAAAAATGATACACATGGCTCATGCCGCCGGCGCAGTCACTCTGATCGATGGAGCACAGAGTATTCCTCACATGGAGGTTGATGTTCGAGATTTGGGAGCAGACTTCTACGCAATTTCTGGACACAAATCCTGCGGACCTACCGGCATAGGTGCTCTCTACGGTCGTGAAGAGCTGCTGAATGCCATGCCCCCATTTATGGGTGGTGGAGAGATGATCAGGACCGTCTCATACCAGCACAGCACTTGGGCTGATCTTCCTTTTAAGTTCGAAGCGGGCACCCCGAATATCGCAGGAGCTATCGGGTTTGGCGAAGCAATCCGCTATTTACAAGGTATCGGCCTGGATAATATTGCTGCCTATGAAAAGGAACTACTGGAATATGCCACTGCTTTGCTACTTGATTTGGGTTCTGTAACTATATATGGACAAGCACCTGAAAAGGCATCTCTTATCAGTTTTAATGCAGACGGCTGTCACCCCTATGACATTGGAACTCTCCTCGATCAATACGGAATTGCCGTACGTACAGGGCACCACTGTGCCCAACCCATAATGGATTTTTTCCAAATCCCGGGTACGGTACGTGCCTCTTTTGCATTTTACAACACCAAGGAGGAGATAGACCAGTTTATCCTGGCATTAAAAAAAGCAATAAAAATGCTTCGTTGAGCGCTTGACATTATCACGGACACCGGCAAATTTTACCCCACTATTCGGACGTAAAAGTTGGTAAAAAGCACTTAAAGCGATCAAAAATTTTCAAGGAGTTTTAGTGCTTTTTCATATTTCCATTCGGGCCATATTTTCCTGTACTTTTTTAGCTCATTTTTTATCCGTTTTTTTAATCTTTTGTCTTCGATTGTTTTTAAATAGGAGGCTGCTTTTACAGGTAAAGATCTGTCGTAATGCCCGAGTGCGTGAATACATATTACAATCAACGATTCATCTACAAAATTTACACGCTTCAGATAGTCAATGGCCTGTATTCGTACAGATGCCATATACTTTGTACCTGCAAAGCGGGCGACCTCCATTAAGGATTCGTTAGTTTTCAAAATTTCTGCTTCGGCTATTGCCACCTGAAGGCGTTCATTCTGGGTAGTAAATGATTCGTAGATTGAAAACTTTCTCTTATACTCTAAAAGTTTATCCGGATAGGCATTTATCAGCCTGATAAAGGCTGCTGCTCTCACCATTGGATTAATCGATTCAGCGAATTTAATTAATTCATTTTTTGGTCTGTTTTTCCAGAAATGAATATCCGTGTGTCGTAAGATTGCGAATTGTACCCGCTCATCTTGAATCAAACTAAAAAAATTCCAGATATTCGGTTTGGTCACATTACGTCCAAACGCATCCACCCAATTTGAAAGGGCAGAAATATCGCTTTCATTTTGTACAAATTCAATGTCTGATTCTAAAAATTTACTATGGCTCAGACGATACACAAATAACCGATCAAAAGAGTTCGACGCATATCGGGAAATATTTCTGTTTGGATCATGAATCTTTATCCAATCAATGAGTTGTAACTTACCAGGATCAGGATTTACCATTAATACATGCTCACTGGCATCAATGGGTATAAAGAATGTGTCCGTTTTTGAATGAATTTCTACGGGAACGTTCATGGTTCTATGTGTTGTTTTGACCTCTATGTTAAATATCAGTCGAAAGACTTTAGAAGACTCCGGAGCATAAACATTTTCCTGGTCAAAAATCACCATCAGTTTTTTTGAATTTCTGTCAGAAAGCTCACTCCATGTGCACTTCATTCCCGGCATTCCCGAACCATAAATCCACTGATCCCAGAACCACTGCAAATTTCTTCCTGTGACCTCATGAAAGCAGTAGAGCAAATCCTCAGTGTGTGCATTTCTGAATCGATATCTCTCGAGAAATACCTTCAATGCACGATAAAAAGGCTCATCACCCACCCATTGGCGAAGCATGTGAAGGACTACTCCACCCTTTTGATAATGGCGGGCTGTTCCTGCCTCTGAATGCGCCAGTGGAAGACTGTTTTGTGACTCCTGATAGACGACCCTTGCAATGGCTTGACGAACTTTAGATGAAAATTCAAAATCCCCTTCAATCCATTGATTGGACAGAAGGTCAAAGTAGGTCGCAAAACTTTCGTGTAGCCAATGATGTCTTGCACTCCATGCGGTGACCAGATTTCCAAACCATTGGTGCGCCATTTCGTGGGCATTTACAAAGTGGTAATTTCGAAACTTCTCTGTATTGGTATCGCTTAAAAACACCTCTCCAAAGATCACTGCCCCGGTATTTTCCATGGCCCCGTAAATAAAATCGACCACAGGAATCTGCCTGTAAGGACCGGGCCAGGGATATGGAATGTTTAGTAGCTCTTCAAACTTCTGCAAAAAAAGCCTGCTGTGGCGATAGGTGGATTCACCGGCATAGGCTGCTTCAGGGTATACGTACTCCTCAAATTCCATGACTCTTCCTTCCGTAGTCAACGAAGAAAGTACGGGAATGTAGTCACCGATGGCTATCATGATCAGGTACCCGGGATGGGGTTGATCCTGCAAATAATGCCATCTGATCTTATCACGCAGGGTATCAGCCGCGACAAGTCGCCCGTTGGATATTGCTCTGAAATGGCGGTCAAAGCTTATAATCACTTCGGTGGTCAATTTATCGTGCTGCTCGTCGTAGTAGGGTATCCAGTGCCGGTGGTCTATCCCCTGGCCTTGCGTCCAAATTTGCTTTCTGGACTGGTCAGTCGGATCGTCCCATCCGGTGAAGTATATCCCTTTGGAGGGATACACTGAATAGGTTATTTCCAGGATATGAACTTGATCTGCCGATAGTTTTTCAGGAAAAATGACAAGTCCGCTGTCGAGATTTTTAAAATTTGCTGCTTGACCATTGAGCTGTATGGCTGATACTTCAAATCGAATTGCATCCAGCCATATGCTGTCCACCGGCCGATAAAGTGTACTGAACTCAAGGGTTGCCTTACCCTTGACCAACCCTTTGTAGGGATCCGGATCAATTTCGAGTTTCAGATGATGCATGTCAATGATGCGCTCCCGTGGTGCCCACCGGACATCCAAAGGGTGACAAACTGATTTATCCTGAGCGGATGTAGGGACTAAAAAGCAATAAAAAAAGAATGCTAAAACGAATTCTTTAGACATGTATTTTTATTTACTACGTAAGCGATCTTGCCTTTTAATCTTCTGTCAAAAAAAGGTGAATTAAGAGACCTGAAATCTGAAAAATCATCCTTCTTAATCACATGCGTTTTATCCAGGTCTACGAGGCAGTAGGATTTGATGTTTTCGGTCGATAGTCCAAGTATTTTGGCAGGATTTATACACATCTTTTCCATAAGGAGGTCTAATGAAAAAAGACCGGATTCTATCAAAGTGCCGAATACAAATGGAAGAGTGAGCATGCCGTATTCTGCCTTATCAAATTCACATATCTTTTCCTCAAACGTGCGCGGTTGATGGTCTGCAGAAATAGCATCAATTGTTCCATCTTTTACGGCTTTAATGAGGGCATCTTGAGTGACATCATCCCGAAGGGGAGGATCCGTTTTGTAATTGCTGTCGAAATTCTCCAGCATAGCATCTGTAAGAAGCAAATGATAAAAATTCACATCCGCAGTCACCGGCAGACCCTCATCTTTTGCTTTTCGGATCAGCTCTATGCTCTCTATCGTCGATATCGACTGAAAATGCACCCGGCAGCCCGTATATCGCACGAGGTCCAAATCCCTTTTCAGACCAATGGACTCAGCGATAGAAGGAATGCTCTTCAAACCCAATCTGGTAGAAAAAATCCCCTCGTGTACCATGCCATAACGAAGTAAATCTGAATCTCCCGGTGTGAGCATTAGGGGCACTTCCAACTGTTTAGCATACTGCATGGCAAGCAGAAGGAGCTTGGTATTTTTTATCCTGCGTTTGTAATCCGAAAACGCAATTGCCCCTGCACCCCTCATATCATACATTTCGGCCAGTTCGAGACCATCTGATTTTTTGGTCACGGCACCGGCAGGCAGTAGTTGCACGAGTTCGTTTTGAGCTGTTTTTAATTGATATTCAATGCCTTGGCATTGGTCGGTGACCGGTACGGTCAGTGGCATGGTAACTACGTGGGTGAAGCCACCCATTGCCGCCAGTTGAGCCAGCTCAGCAAGCGCTTCACGGTCTTCGCGTCCTGGTTGGTTGGCTTCGGCATGCAGTTCGATCAGGCCGGGAAGAAGGGTCAAATGACTACCGTCTACCACGTATTCACTCTCGTCCTGCGCCTCAGATGAAGGTCTTATGTCTAAACCTGAATCATGTACAAACAGGTCGCACTCCACGCCAGACAACGCATGGCCGGGCACTTGATTAGCGACCCGTCTGAAAAGAGTATTTGAAATATGCTCCATCAGAAAAAGCGTATAACTAAAAGTTCGGATATGTAAAAAATCACTGCCAGTAAAATCAATGGATACCACAGTTCGGTCCCCTTCATGCCCAAAAAAGTCGAAAATTTGTCTAAATCCGTATCTAAAACAATAGATTGGCTATCCATTGATAATGCCTCCGACAATTCTTCTGACGTATAGGTCGATTGGAGTACATGGCGAACATCTGCATTGAAGCTGACCTGCCGAAGCTTATTTCCCAAATAAGTAAATGTGTACAATCCATTTTGATTCAATTCCCTCCCAAAATATACAAGTATATCCCTGCCCTTTCGTATCTGGTAGGGAATCTGTTCTTCTCCGGAGGGGGTAAGGATTTTGATCTGTTCATCCTGTAGCATTGATTCCGGTGTAAAGATGAAGACAGACTCACTGCCGGCGTAATGATATAGTCTCTGATTTGTAAGAATATTGTTGATAAAATTATACATCAGAGGATTAAAAATCGTGTGGAATACAAGATTTGAATGCTGAGGATCTATAGGGCATAAAAATACATATAAGTATCCGGCTGATTTGGTTTGCACATTTGCTAGTATGACTTTATCGGAGAGTGTATACAGAACCTTTCGGTATGTTCGGCTTTCCAGAGGATATATTTGACTGAAATAAGGCAAATCGGGGAAGTCAATTTCATTTTTAAATGCACCTTCAAAGAGCATGTCTCTGTATTCAATTTTATCGGCTTGGATCAATCCAGTTTCGGCCGGCCGAAATTTTGAATCATACCGCTGTAAAAATCTGTTATACGAGAATAAATCTGCATCTTCTGGAGGGAAGATCAACACCCTTCCATTTTGTTGAAGCACGGAGTGCAAACGCACTCCGACTTTATCGGATATCTCTCTCACATTGAGAAGGATGACAGATGAATAATTTTGTATCTCCTGTGGATTAAATTTGTGTACATCTACGTAGTCCACATCTGCTGTTTGCATTCTTGAAAACTTTTGTTTTAATACATCGCTTACATTTTCTGATTCTGTGAGTACCAGCAGCTTCTGACGTCCACCCTTTTCAGTAGAAAAGTAAAACTTTAATATTGGATTGTTATTGCTTTCAGGCTCCAGATAGAGGTGTGATTCTTCTATAGATGGAGGAAGCGAAAATCTTAATATTCCCTTCTCAAAATCCTTGGAGCGAAGTGTGAATAATGTACGCTTTTGACTTCCCAGAACAAATGTGGGATTCAATTCATGATGTAGCACTGAGGCCTGATACTGGTCACTGCCCGGTTCTCTCCATAGAGAATCGATTATCGGAATATTTTTTAAGCTGAAAGGTTTAGCCAAAAAAGGTATAAAAAGCGGTTCGATGGCCCGGATATCATCCTTGCGTTTAACAAAATCACTCAATAGGATGATTATCGGTTTTTCGCTCTCATTTTTAGTATGTTTTATGATTTTTAAAGATATGTCGTTCCAGTCGGGGATTATTAGTTGGGGTTTGAGAGTCTGAATAAATCGTATGGCATCTTCTTTTCTAAAAAAATGCTCCGATTCTGAGGTATTCGTAAGTATAGAAATTCTCTTAAAACTCCCCAATCTATCTATTAGCTTAATCGCATCAGCCGTAAGCCTTGACCATCTGTTTTCACCTGTTTCATCCGTAAAGAAAAATCCCGGATGATTGTCAATATACAGCACGATATTTTTATTCTCCCGGTGCGTGGACGACAGTTCATTGCGCGCGCTTAAAAATGGCAGGCTAAATGCAGCTATGAGGAAGCTAAGTGTCAGGATCCGGGCAGAGAGAATCAAAATCTTTTTAAGATTTTTAATTCGCTTCTCTTTGGCTTGTGTTTGCTCGAAGAAAAAAGTCTGGGTAAAAACTATTTTTTTGTACTTCCTTAACCGGAATAAATGAAGTATTATGGGTATTGAAATCAGCAGTAAACTCCACAAAAATAAAGGATTGCCAAAGTTCATTTGCAGGTTTTGAGCTTGTGTATTGTTTCGATAGGATTCTCTGAAGAAAATACAAAATTGCCGGCAACCAGAACGTCGGCCCCGGCGTCAATGAGTTTTGCTGCATTCGACATATTTACACCTCCATCTATTTCAATCAAAAAATTCTTTCCCGAATCGCTGCGCATTTCATGTAACTGTATAACTTTTCTAAATGTATTTTCAATAAATTTTTGGCCTCCAAATCCGGGATTTACGCTCATCAGACACACCACATCCAACACATCGAGTACATCCTCAATAAGATGTACGGAAGTATGAGGATTAAGCGCGACACCAGCTTTCATACCAGATTGGCGTATGGCAGTCAGAGAGCGATGTAAATGGGTGGAAGCTTCATAATGTATAGTCAAAACATCTGCTCCTGCAGCTCTGAAGTCTTCTATGTAGCGCTCTGGCTGAACCATCATCAGATGAACATCAAAAACCTTTGGCGACAACGCTCTAAGCTGTGAGATTACCGGCATTCCAAAAGTCAGATTAGGAACAAAGACCCCATCCATCACGTCTAAATGAAACCAATCGGCATCAGACCGATTAAGCATGTCGGAAACTTCGGCAAGTCGGGTAAAATCTGCTGACAACAAGGATGGAGCAACCAGAACCATTTTTTTTTTTGCAAACTTAGCGATCAGTGTCAACTTTTTGGTAGCCTCTAGTTGAGACAGCTCGGCCAATTGTGTACTTAACACGCTTTTCTGCCTGCTGTCCAGCGATTCGCTTACATTTATTTTTTGATTTCTTTTCACTAAGTACATTTTGGATTATGCTACTTTAGCACCTTTAAAAAGAATTTGACTGATGGAAATGCGTTTTAAAACGTCTTTGAAATGTCAGGGTTGTGTAGATCAGGTAGCTGAGGATCTGACAAATACCTTTGGGGAAAAACATTGGAATGTAGATTTAAATGCAAACCCCAAAATATTAATCATCAACGATGACAGAGAAGAATTAGCCATCGAAATCTTACAAAAAAAAGGTTATACGGCAGAACGAATTTCGTAATGAGTAAGATTAAACCCGCCTTGGTTCAAGGCACACGCGACTTTGGTCCCGAGATCATGTATCTACGCAACCATGTGATCGGTATAATTCGCGAAGTATTTGAGAGATATGCATACCAGCCCCTTGAAACACCCGCAATGGAACGACTTGAAACCCTGACAGGAAAGTATGGGGATGAGGGCGACCGGTTAATTTTCAAAATATTAAATTCCGGAGATTTTAAAAAAGATGTATCTGACCACCAATGGGCCGCCTCTGACAGTGCTGTATTGGCAGGCCTGCTGTGTGAAAAAGCCCTGCGATATGACCTCACAGTTCCTTTTTCGAGGTTTGTATCCATGAACCGACATGCACTGATACTGCCATTTAAACGCTACCAGATTCAGCCTGTCTGGCGAGCAGACCGTCCGCAAAAAGGCAGATACCGCGAATTTTATCAGTGCGATGCTGATGTCGTTGGAAGCTCAAGCCTCTGGCAAGAAGTCGAGTTGATGCTCATCTATGGTGAAGTTTTTCATAAACTAAATCTTCCTGTGAAAATCCGGATTAACAGCCGGAAGCTGCTGTACTCTATCGCTCAAAAAGCACATGCACATGACCGGGTCTCGGCCTTTGTTACCATTTTAGATAAATTGGATAAAATAGGAAGTCGGGCAGTATGTGATGAGTGGCTCCAAGCCGGATTCGATGCCAGTGGTATAGGGTCCATAAGCAGTTGGATTTTTGACCGGCAGGTAGATATCGGCAAAGTTGCCAGGTATTTAGACTCCGAAAATGAAGGCATCCAGGAAGTCACCTTTGTCCTTGAGAACGTTAAAAAACTACAGGCAGACACACCTCTGCATTTTGATCCTACTTTGGCCAGAGGTCTTGACTATTACACGGGATGCATTTTTGAAGTTGTGGTCGAAGGGGCAGAAGTCGGCTCCGTGGGTGGAGGCGGCCGGTACGACAATCTGACAGGCATATTTGGAGTTGAAGGTGTGTCGGGCGTAGGTATATCATTTGGACTGGACAGAATCATCCTTGCCATCGAAGAGAGGGGAGGTATTCAATCAGCACATTCTACCAAAGCCCAGGTCATGGTCACTGGATTGATGGAAGAAGATATGCCCTATGCAGCTGAATTGTCAGCTAAATTTCGCGAAGAGGGGGTTCGTACCGAATTTTATCCTTCCGCTGTCAAACTAAAAAAATCGCTTGACTATGCCAATAAAACGGGTATTCCTCTAGTAACCATTGTGGGCGAAGAAGAGCGGAAAAACAAAAATTTTACTTTAAAAAATCTGATTACCGGCAATCAAAAAACCTTTTCAATTTTTCAAAAAAGCGAGTGGCTGAATGCTCTGAATCATCCGTCGTTTTGATTCAGAACGGTTCCAGGCTTGATTAATAAAACGGATGATTGACCAAATAAAATTTAAATGATAGCAATAAATGCGTTTTACAGAAGTATAACTCAGAGGACTAATAAGAAATAGACCGATGAAGGTACCTTTGTGGACCAAATATTCAATACGCATCCATAGTCATGAAAATCAGAGCTGTTTCTGATTTAATCCGTTTAGCACCTTTTGTTTTGTGCCTGTTTTTATTCAATTTGGAACTTATTTTTTCACAAGAGAATGTAGCTCGTCCCGAATATTACATACTTCGGGACGAAGGCCAGTTTTCTAACGGACAAAAGCGGTCCGAACCCACATATTTTGTACGTGGAAACGGAGCAGTCCTGGCCATCACCGCACGTCAGTGGACGTGGTATTACCTCAGCGATACGATTCAGCATCAACGCGGCATATCTCACATGACTTTTCGCAATGCCAATCCATCGGCTAAGGTTGAAGATGAGGGAAATAATGAATATTTCGAAAGATATTACACCATATATGAAGACGGACGGCCGGTATACTCTGTGAAAAAGCTGATCGTATGTGGATTGTATCCGGGCATTGATCTCGAAATGACTGCCGGCGAAGCTGGATTGAGGTATGAATTTATCGTACAGCAAGGGGCTGATCTTTCGAAAATTCAGATGGAATTCAGCAGCGATCTTCAAGTTTCTGTAAATGAGGACGGAATTTACCTTGCCAGATCTTCCCATATTGCCATAACGGACGAGACTCCTTACATAGTGATGCCAGGTGGCGATAAGCTCCCTTGCCGATTTAAGAAGACCGGTAATGTTGTTTCCCTGTCATTGGGTCGGAGTAAGAATCTTCTGGCGCTGGCCAGTGAACCCTTGAGAATTGATCCTCAAGTGGTTTGGAGTACCTATTACAGAGGCCCCCTTAATGACTTTATCACCGCTGTAAGCATAGATTCAGCCAGAAATGTACTGGCAGCAGGAAGAACCTCCTCTACTGTGGATATCGTATCGCCAGGCGCACATCAGACCACTTACGGAGGAGGATTTTCAGATGCATATCTTGTAAAATTTGACCGATGCGGAAGGCGACTATGGGCTACCTACTACGGAGGTCTTTTTAATGACAATGCCTTTGCTGTGGCCACGGATCCCTCAAACCATATCTATCTGGCCGGAACTACCAATTCGCCGACTGGTATTTCCACGACTGGTTCCCATCAGCCTTCTTTAGGCGGAGGGACAGATGGGTTCCTTGTAAAATTTGATGAAAACGGGCTGAGAATGTGGGGCACATATTATGGGGGTATCAATGCAGAAAGCAATGTAGATGTGGCAGTCAACTTCAACGGTACACAAATCATACTTGCAGGAACAACCCTTTCAAACAACAATATAGCCACAGCCGGAAGTTTTAAGCCCACCATCTCAAATCTCACGGCCAGCGATGGTTTTTTTGCCGCCTTTACCGATACAGGGGTACGTCTGTTTGGGTCTTATTTCGGTGGAACCCTCGCCGATGAGATAAACGCAGTACAATTTGATGCATCCGGAAACTTTTATATTGCAGGACAGACCAACTCTACGGCCGACATCGCTTCACCGGGGTCATTTTCTTCCACTCTCTCCGGAAATTCAGATGGTTTCTATGCCAAATTCACAACCACCGGGCAGAGAGTGTATTCCTCCTACTACGGGGGTCCGGCATTAGATGAAATCAGAAGCATCTTCGTGCGCAATAATCTGCTATATCTGGGAGGAATAACCCAAAGTACTAGCGGCATAGCTACACCCGGAAGTTTTAAACCCACTCTGGCGGCCGGGATAAATGGATTTATTGCGCAATTTGATACCAATGGTACCACCAGAAACTGGGCGACGTACTACGGAGGTGTCAATACGCGTATTTTCAGCCTCGCTGCGGATCTGTCGGGCAATGTGTTTTTCGGAGGACACACCTCTGACCAAAATCTTGCCACACCCGGGAGTTTTTCGACCACACTAAGCGGGATAAATGATTTGATTGTCGGGCGATTTACCAGCGCGGGAGCGCTTACCTGGGCCTCTTACTACGGTGGACCTGCCATTGAACAGCAAATTGCCTCCGTCGTGTTTGGATTCAACAATACCATCTATCTGGGCGGGACATGCCAAGGCGTGCACACCACGCTGGGAATCTTTGGATACTATGGAAACAGTTCAGGTATTAATAGCGGCATACTCGGTCGTTTTTTTGCAACCCCCCTTCACGTAGAGATCAGAGCCCTAAGCAAAACCAGTCTATGCCCAAACGAAGCCTTTGTCGTGTCCTTCGTTGGCGGTGGATTGGGTGCCCCCACTACCGTAGTGGCTGAGCTTTCGGATGCGGCATTCTCATTTGTTACACCCACAGCAATCGGCCAGCTGGGCAACTATTCTGGAGGTGCTGCTACGATTACGTGTAATGTACCCCCTGCGTTGAATGCAGGAAACTATCTGATTCGAATCCGAATTCAGAATCCGGCGTATAATTCCGTCCATTTTTGTGATACCGTCTCTGTGCTGACCAATGGGACGGTAACCTTACAACAGACCAAAGACACACTCTGCCCCGGAGATTCGGATACGCTTCAGTTAATCAACTATTCTCAGGGAGCAATCTCCTGGTTTCAAAACGGAAATCAAATTCAGGGGGCCAATCAATCAACCCTTACGGTGACTCAAGCCGGCCAGTACTTTGCACTGATACAGC
Source organism: Thermaurantimonas sp. (assembly GCA_046295455.1). GTDB lineage: Bacteria > Bacteroidota > Bacteroidia > Flavobacteriales > Schleiferiaceae > Thermaurantimonas. Next base: position 103,600 of record JBKBNI010000002.1, read on the forward strand.
ACAATGGATGCGCTATTTATACAGATACGGTCAATTACTTTGAGACAAACACCTCTGCCATTACCTGGTCTCCTTTCACACCCGTTTGTCAAAATGATCCACCTTTTGCACTTACCAATGCCTCCCCTGCCGGCGGAACATACAGCGGGCCGGGAGTTTCAAATAATGCATTTAATCCGGCTTTAGCCGGCCCGGGTAAACATCCAATACAATATACCTTGCAACTAACATCCTTCTGCCAGCTCACGTCGTTTGACACCATTGAGGTCTATCCAACTTACAATCAGACACTTACTGGATCCATCTGCACCGGTCAGACCATTACTCTGCCCGACGGTCAGCAGGTAGATCAACCCGGCACTTATACTGTCTTGCTTATATCAACCGACGGATGTGACAGTACACTCATATTTATTATAACTGGTTTGCCGCCAACCGGAAAACTCCTTCCTAACGATACAAATCTGTGCGAGGGTCAAACACTCGTCCTAAACCCTGGTTTTTTTCAATCTTATCAATGGAATACCGGTGAGACCACCCCCACAATCACCGTGTCTGAACGAGGTCTGTACACCGTAACGGTACAAGATGCTCTTGGCTGCATCCATACCGACTCCATTTTGATCACCACAGACTGTTTTCCATACCTTTTTGTACCCAATGCTTTCTCTCCCAATGATGATCGCCGGAACGACCGGTTTAAAGTAGCGGTTAGCGAATTCATTACGTATTTTGAAATAATGATTTTTAATCGATGGGGTGAACTTGTCTTTCATGCATTTTCAGCAGATTTTGAATGGGACGGTATGTTTCGCGGACAAAAACTGCCTCAGGGCAGCTATCCCTATCGCATCATTTACGAATACGAAATCTCAGGTCAGCGATTTCGAAAAGAAGAGACAGGGTCAATCCATATAGTAAAATAGGGATAAAACCATGACTGTGATTTGATGGTCTATGATTGCGCAGCCATCAATATCTGTTTGGTTTGGCTGAATATGGCATAAGCGTTTTTTGGAAATTTTACATCGTCACATCAGATTTTCTTCCCGGACGTAAATGCCGGCAAGAGGATATAGGCCTAAAAATTTGCCTTCTTTCCACCGTTCATAGGTATTTTCGCAACCGTTTTTGCCGGATTTAGAATACAATGTCAGAAAAATTCAGAGAATACGGGCAGCTGAGTCTGCCTGATGTACACAGGGAAATAATTACGTACTGGAAGGAAATCAAGGCTTTTGAGCGCAGTGTACGGGAGCGTGATGGTGCGCCTGAATTTGTGTTTTACGAAGGGCCACCCAGTGCCAATGGCATGCCGGGAATCCACCATGTAATGGCGCGCACGATCAAAGATCTCTTCTGCCGCTACAAAACACAACGCGGATATAAAGTCATCCGGAAGGCGGGCTGGGATACCCACGGCCTTCCTATAGAATTGAGTGTCGAAAAATCCCTTGGCATCACCAAGGAAGATATTGGCCACAAAATATCTGTAGAAGATTACAATGCCGCATGCCGGCGCGAAGTAATGAAGTACACTGGCGCCTGGAATCAGCTAACCGAATTGATAGGCTACTGGGTCGATTTGGACAACCCGTATATTACATATGAAAATTCCTATATAGAATCCGTATGGTGGCTCATCCGCAAGATTTATGACAAGGGCCTTCTCTACAAAGGATATACAATACAACCGTATTCGCCCAAGGCAGGTACCGGACTATCATCTCACGAGCTAAACCAACCAGGATGCTACCGCGATGTAAAAGATACGTCTGTCGTGGCTGTATTCAGCCTCAGAACTGATGATGAGCAGACCCGGATTACCTTCGAAAAAGCATTTGGTAAAAAACTTCAGCACGGAGACGGCATACTGGCCTGGACCACAACCCCCTGGACCCTGCCTTCAAATACCGCACTGACCGTGGGGCCTTATATTGAATATGTATTGGTAAAAACGTTTAATCCATATACACGCACTCCCCAAAGAGTGATATTGGCTAGAGACCTCATTGGATTAAATTTCGGAAAGCAGTTTGTCGAGGTACAAAACGATGAAGATCTCCATCTACACCCAGCCGATCAGAAAGCAAAAATTCCCTACATGATAGAAGGCTCTTGTCCCGGGTCTGACTTACAAGGGTTGAGATATCACCAGCTCCTGCCCTATACCCTTCCATACCAGGATGCCGACAAAGCCTTTGTGGTAATCACCGGCGACTTTGTAACGACCGAAGACGGTACAGGTGTAGTCCATACCGCTCCTACATTCGGGGCTGATGACGCGCGAGTGGCGAAACAGTGGGGTGTTCCGCCCATGCTGGTATTGGACCAGGACGGAAAACCGGTTCCATTGGTTGACTTACAAGGGAGGTTTACGATGCACGTAAGTGATCCGCAGTTCGGACTTGGAGGTGAATATGTAAAGGCAGAATATTACTCGGATGAAGAAATCCGTCAGGAATTTGAACGCCAGAAAACATTGCTCAAACCCATCATTGCCGATCTGAAGCAATACCTGTCAGTAGATGAGCGAATAGCCCTAAAGCTGAAAATGGAAGGCAAAGCCTTTAAAATCGAAAAGTACGAACACAGTTATCCTCACTGCTGGCGTACGGACAAGCCGGTACTCTATTATCCACTAGATAGTTGGTTTATCCGTGTATCAGCCGTAAAAAACCAATTGATCGAAAACAATCGTCGCATTCGCTGGAAACCGGAAGCTACAGGTACCGGTAGGTTTGGAAATTGGCTCGAAAACATCAATGACTGGAATCTCAGCCGTTCGAGATTCTGGGGCATTCCACTCCCCATCTGGCGCAGTGAAGACGGGAGCGTGGAAAAGTGCATCGGTTCATTGGCAGAGCTAAAGTCCGAAATCGAACGTTCTATTCGTTTGGGTCTGATGAAGTCCAATCCTATGGAGGCCTTCATTCCCGGGGATACTTCCAAAGAAAACTATGAACACTTTGACCTCCATAAGCCCTTTATTGACAAAATAGTTTTGGTATCTGATGACGGCAAACCCTTATATCGTGAAAACGACCTGATCGATGTGTGGTTTGACTCTGGTGCCATGCCTTTTGCACAGTATCACTTTCCGTTTGCCACGGGGGAAGATCTCACCAAGATACCCTTTCCGGCAGACTTTATCGCCGAGGGGGTAGATCAGACACGCGGATGGTTTTACACCCTGCATGCCATCAGTACGCTCGTATTTGACTCAGTGGCATATAAGACCGTGATTTCCAATGGTCTTGTTTTGGACAAAAACGGACAGAAAATGTCCAAACGCCTCGGCAACGCAGTAGACCCGTTTGATACCATTGATAAATATGGCTCCGATGCATTGAGATGGTACATGATTACGAATGCTCAGCCGTGGGACAACCTGAAATTTGACTTTGACGGTCTGACCGAAGTACAGCGAAAATTCTTTGGAACCCTGGGTAATACATACAGCTTTTTTGCGCTCTATGCCAATGTAGATGGGTTCAGGCACACCGAACCTACCATGCCGGTGGAGGAGCGCTCCGAAATGGACAGATGGATTCTGTCTGAGCTGCATACCCTTATCAAGCGCTGTACTCAGTGGATGGACGACTACGAGCCTACGCAGGCCGCACGCGCCATACAATATTTTGTAACCGAAGATCTCAGCAACTGGTATGTGCGACTCTCGAGAAGAAGATTCTGGAAAGGCGACTATGGAGCCGATAAAATCGCAGCTTATCAAACGCTGTATGAATGCCTGCTCACTGTAGCAAAGCTGATGGCCCCGATAGCACCCTTCTATGCCGAGCGCCTGTACTGCGACCTGAATGCAGTGACAGCACTCGAACCTTTTGATTCGGTACACCTGGCGAATTGGCCAGAGGTAAATGAAAAACTCATTCTTCCAGAATTAGAAGCACAAACCCACCTTGCCCAGCAAATATGCAGCATGGTACTGTCGCTGCGCAAAAAAAGCAAAATCCGGGTCCGGCAGCCACTTCGAAGAATCATGATCCCGGCACTTCACTCTGAGCTGGCTGAGCGGATCGAACGTGTGGCTGAAATCGTAAAGGCAGAGGTCAACGTAAAGGAGATTGAAATTCTGCGCGATGACACACATCAACTTGTAAAACGAGCCAAACCGGACTTCAAAAAACTCGGTTCCCGACTGGGCAAAGCGATGAAAGAAGCTGCCCAACTGATTGCCAGTCTTGATCCCGAGAAGATTTCCGAACTGGAAAGTAAAGGCAGGATCACTCTCCAGCTGAGCCAGCAAGTAGTAGATATACAGGCAGATGAAGTAGAAATATACACTGATGACATTCCTGGTTGGCTTGTTTCTGTAGAGAGAGGTCTGACTGTGGCCCTCGATATTACCATTACGCCCGAACTCTACAGAGAGGGATTGGCCAGAGATCTTATAAACCGCGTTCAGAATATGCGGAAAGAAAATGGGCTACAGGTTACCGACCGAATATGTCTCTATCTTGAACCCCACAAGGAATTGATGGAAGCTGTGGACGCCTTGAGCGATTACATCAAAGGCGAAATTCTTGCGGATTTTATCCGATTTGGCAGTATTGACAAGGGCGTACTTCTCGAATTTGAGGATTTTGCCGTGAAGGGGAATATTGAGAAGGTTTAATTTACCCTTGGCTCGGCCACAGAAGTGACGCAGAGGACCTTGCAGCAGGGTCACTCAAGGCTTTTTACATCCCTGTAAATTCTTTTGACAATATCTCTGTCCTCGGGGTTGTAGAGCCATACATGATCAAAGCGCTCTACAACTCGCTCATTGGCTTCGTTGGAGATAATGAGGCTGTGAAAGGCCGTACCATAATGAAGCTGCTGGCGAGCCACGCGCTGCATGATGTCTTCTGATATGCGATACATGATAAAGTCACTGATTACCAGCACATCAGCATTTCTGTATTGATGCGTGTCCAACTGGCGCAGCGCCTCGTCCAGGGCTAGAGATATATCCGTACCCCCTCTAAAACTCATTTTCAGAAATTCAACGAGCGAACCGAGATCATTTGAAACATTGTACAAATCAATAGTCTTGATTCCGGTGGAAAAATTTATAAGGTACGTAGGCCGGTCGTGGCTGGCCGCCATACGAAGCAAGGCAAAACATACGACTTTGGCAATTTTTTCTGGTTCGCCCTCCATACTCCCGCTGGTGTCCACACATACGATAAATGGGCCTTTTTTCTTCTTTCGGGTTATTGCCCTTGATTCGCTGATGATCTCTGTACCTTTTATGCGCATTCGGTCGTCGAACTGCCACTGGAGAAGCTGCCGATCCACAAATTTTTTTAGAAAGGTCCATTCCGTGATGGATTCGCCCAAGAGGCTCAATTCGTGAGGTAGGATGTCAGAAATCGAATTACCGTGAACGACTCCATTGAGTTCTGACTTCAAGCCTGGGTCTGGTAGGAGGCTGTATGATATCAGTTGCCGTTCGTATTGCTCTTCGAGGGTTTCCAGTTCAGCTTCGCGAAGGCTGCCCAGCATATCTGCCAGTTGCCGGATGTTGGGATGTTCGTTCAGATAATGATTAAACTGTTCTAAAACATTGAAATCTTCATCGCGCACAAGGGCATTGTTGATATTCCATTCCGGATTGAGAAAATCGACAAATTGGCCCAATGTCTTTTTTACACGGATAATTTCAAGGGTTTTGTGTTCGATATTTTCTTTCAACAGGTTAAAGTCATCTTCAATCTGACTCAACTGCCACTTCAGAATCCTCGTCTGCAGTGAAGCATCCCAAATGGCGAGCAAATCATTTATAATCAAGTCGAAAGTCTCCTGGTCAAATTCAGATTCCAAAGCTTTCAATTTGTTTCGGTGGTACGATATGTCACTATCGGCGACCTCACCGGTAGAGAGAATGTCGCGTAACAGATATGGCCATTGCCTGATTAGGTTAGAGTCTGGTCGGGCCGTCCATCCTTCTAGAGTAGTTTGTTCGCTTTGCCAGGGATGTTGTTTTTGAGTCTTCTTTGCTGTATTGCGGAAGAAGAAAAGAACCTCGGACAATATCCGTCTCGACAGTAAATGATTAGACATCAACTCTGACAGAACCTGTTCATTGTCAAATAAATAGTCGAGATGAGCACTTAGATGATGACCATAGCTCTCCATAAGGTCGGCATCCGGCTTCCAGAGAATTTGTATATTGAGTTTTTTGAGCAGATACGCAACCAGATAAGAACGCATCCGGCGATTGAGCACCTGGCCGAATTGTAAAAAGGCTTCGATTTCTTCAATGACGCGGGTGTCGTCCTGGTACATGATCAGACTTTTTCGGTTTGAACGGTTGAGGCATACATATGAAGAGCTTTTTCGAGCCTTAGTTTCAATAGGTCTAATCGCTTTCGTGTTTTTTGAAAATTTTCGGATATCAGGTCAAATACAGACGCATCTACAAACAGATGATCCCGCTCTGAGAGAAGGGCTTGAGGTGCGTTGTTTTTCAGGGCGTGTATTTTTTCGTCCAGAAATGCGGACAGGCGCTCTCCCCATTCGTCCCAATATGCTTTGACCAGAGGATGAGGAGCTTTGTAGATGGTACGCACAATTTCCTGCTTTACGGACTCAAGATTGATGTATAGAGTACGGCTATTGTGTCGAATACGAATGGTGTAAGGTCTGCTCCCCAAGGATGTCTGAAGTCTGTACACGAGTTTAAAATCGTCGTCATAAAAATTAATGACCTGATCCACATTAGGCTGAAGTATTTTGTAATCTACCATTTTTATGTGGCTGGCTGACGGCAGTTCGTCGCATGTTTCCAATCGGAAGTATTCATCCCGGATGGTTTTGGGTATTTCGGTCAAGTCTGTGACCTTGATTTGAGTTTCGGATTGTATTTCTGATTCATACCGCTGAATTTCAGCACTCAGAAGCGAAAGTTTTAAGACGGTATTATATCCGTGTTCGCGAAGCGTTTCGGTCACGATCCTTCTTACCACCGGTATTTGAGATGTATCGTTCCACAGGCAGTGAATACACAGATAGACATCGCTGAGGTGTACTTCCTTCCGACCGTTCAGAAATGCTGAGACTTTTAGCAGTTTGACAATTTTTTTCCACCTTCGGTCGTAGATGCGAAAGGGAATGACATCCTGCGATTGGTGCCCGGCTTCTTCGAGTTTTTGGCGGATAATGTGAATGACTGTGGCTATTTCGTCAGGTATTTCAATCTGCTCTGCCTGGGCATTCCACCCGGCAAGTTCTTCGAGTGTAATTTTAAGGTGTGTAGGTATAGGGTCCTGATATACGTCTGTATTGGAGGTTATTAGCCTTAAAAATGCTCCCGGATTTTTTACAGGCAGCACCTGATACCGAATTAAGAATCGGTCCCAAAGAGGGCCAAAACTTTCACCCTCAGGAGGGAGTTCATTGCTGGCGGCCACAATGGCGTGCAGATTTACTTTCATCTCCTGGGTTCCGTTGCGGTATATGCGTTCATTGAGTATGGTAAGCAAGGCGTTTTGAATGGCGGAACTGGATTTCCAGATTTCATCCAAAAACACAACATTGGCTCCCGGCAGATAATCATCTGTCAACCGCTCATACCGGTCTTCTTCTTTGAGCTTCCTGATGGATATAGGACCGAAGATTTCTTCAGGAGTGCTGAAGCGGGTCATCAGATACTCAAACGACTTCCCATCGGCAAATGCATATTTCAGCCTTCTGGCGATTAGGCTTTTACCTACTCCGGGTGGTCCGTAGAGAAAAATACTCTCCCCGGCTATGGCGCTTAGTATGGTCAGCTTGACGGCCTCATCCCGCTCCTCAAGTCCTTCCGTGAGGTGACTGATCAGTGGTGCGATTCGCTCTTTCATATACTGAGCTAAACAACTAATATGAGGCAAAATGTTTGAAGGAAGGCGATATGACGGTGCCTGGTGTGGTATCTCCCTATCTCCAGCAGACAATATTGCCATCGAGACAGATACAACTGTCTACTGCCGTGACGCGTACAAATCGCTTATTGCACATGGCAGGGTCGGAGAAGAGCCGGATCTGAGTACCTTGATCAAAATCAAATATTATCTCCTGACCAGTGTTAATGTTAGAAGGTACTACCGTACGTCGCGAAGTAAACAGACCTAATCCATTATCTACATTGGTAAAGAGCGGCCTTTCCTGCACAATACCACCCGATGGAGCATTTACTTTTATGAATTGTGCCATGGTCTCGTGCCCTGCCACCAGCCGCATGCGCATTCTGCGAAAAAACCGGTACACTGTAGGATCGGTGTCCAGATTGGCACCCAGGAAAGAAAAGTATTGATCTGTAGAGAAGGTGTAGTTTAGCTGAGCCGAAAAGTTAATTGGTTCATGCTGAAAAACATATGTGATAACTTTGGTCACAGTGTCAAGTGGATTACCGACTTTCTGCTCTAAATAAAACAAATCCATTTCCCAAGTAAATATGGTACCTCTCTCTGGTTTTGTCCATGCAAAGTCGGTACTCCGGCCTGCAAGATTAAGCTGCTGAGTGACAGGGCGCACGATTCTGTAGGGGCCTACGAGGTTGGTCGTGGCTGTAGCATCCGGCTCGCCTGGACGACTTACGACGATTTTATAGGTTGCATTGTTATTGAGTTGTGCGGTGAAGTAGTAGAGTTGATATCCATCCGTTGTGAAAAAACCGGGGTTGAGTTGAGGAGGATTTGGATAGAGCATTACAGGGAAGGTTCGTACGAGCTGTTTGTCGAGATATTCTTCGACGACAGCCGTCATATCTCTGTAGTAGAGAGAATCAGGAATAGCTGCCATCTCCGCCACAGGCTTATCACCCAGGAATGCCTTGTGAATCCGGACATAGTGGGTGTCTCTGGCGGGATCCAATACAGAATAAATGACCGGAATATCTCTCCATGGGGCATTGACTCTCAATTCATTGCTGCATGACGCAGCGGCCAGAACCACAACCACCCAAAACACAAATCTGTTCTTTTTTAGCATCATATGTTATTAGCACATTTTTATAAACGATATCGCCCTCTGAAACGTTTTTAAAATTCAAATTTACTTGTTAGAGTTTTGGCTTCCCCCCACTTCCTCGCCTGAATTAACAACTACTTTACAAATGAACTCCGTCTATCTCATTCGATTCCTGGTATCATTGATTTTTCTGGCAGCCATCGACTACTATGCCTGGCAGGCTTTCCGAACTGGCTTTCAGAGTTTATGGCCGAGGGGTCTGTATTGGGTGACTACCCTTGCTTTTTACCTGGCAGTGTTTTCGCTGATATGGTATGTAGGCGATTCGAAATCGAGCTATTATCCTGCATTCTGGATCTTTGGAGCGATGATTTTGCTTTATGTGCCAAAGATGCTGATTGCCGCAATACTGTTTTGTGAAGATGTATTGAGACTTGCGGGGTGGGTGTCAAATATGGCTATACATACGCACTTCGACACGTCCCGGCGCGAATTTGTGAGCAAGATGGCTATTGCTTTGGCAGCCATTCCGGCAGCTTCTATTCTGCACGGCCTTTGGAAAGGAAAGTATTTGTACAAGATTCACAGAGTGAACCTGTCTTTTAGAGATTTACCTGATGCTTTTGACGGCATTCGCATTGTTCAGATTTCAGACCTGCATATTGGCAGCTTTCGGGAGCAAGAACCTCTGAAAGAGGCCGTGCGCCTAATCAATGAGCAGGATCCTGACCTGGTCCTCTTTACTGGAGATTGGGTAAACAATGTCGCAGAGGAGACTGCCTCATTTGTAGAAATTCTCTCCGGAATTCAAGCCCGGTTTGGCAAATTTGCCGTACTTGGAAATCATGACTACGGCGACTATGTCGCCTGGAAGTCAGCTGAAGAAAAAAATAAGAATCTCAGCAGACTCATAGACTACCAGACTCAGGCCGGTTTTGTGAATCTGCGAAATGAAGGAATTCGTTTAGAAAAGGGTTCTGACTCCCTCTACATAGCCGGTGTAGAAAATTTTGGCGCACCCCCCTTTCCACAGTATGGAAAACTTTCACAGGCTCTCATGGGAAGCAACAGTAATGATTTCGTTGTCTTAATGAGCCACGACCCCACCCATTTTGATCTTGAGGTTAAAAATACAGACAAGAAAATTCACCTCACCCTGAGCGGGCATACGCACGGCATGCAGTTTGGCATTGAAATCCCGGGCTGGTTCCGCTGGAGTCCGGTAAAATTGCGATATCCGAAATGGGCAGGTCTCTACAAGGAAAGGGATCGTTATCTCTACGTCAATCGAGGACTGGGATTTATTGGTTTTCCCGGCAGGGTTGGTATCTGGCCTGAGATAACTGTAATTGTATTGAACAAAAATGACAGCTCCTACAACGCATAGCCACCGGCTCCCTTATCCATCTGGCCGCTTGCTGGCGCGATGATATTATACCATATTCAGATCGTTGCACCTCAATGCAAAATCGATCCAGCCGGAAAACTCTGAATTGAAGCTTTGCCATTCACACAGCCACGTCCTTCCAAAAATGAAATACCGGCTGCAATGCGCAGGAATGTACAGTCATTCGTTTCTTATGATTTCTGTAGTATCCGAATGTATCTGTTTCTGGTCAGACTGAATTGTTTGCCAAAAAATAAAGCTCCATGACAACGCATCACTTGCACAACATCATATGTTTACAATGGTCTTCAGATTTTTTTCGGGTTTTTCGGATGACTATGCCTATACTTACCGCAAACCATTATTTGGTAATGAAGGCGTTTTTCTTTCTAATTGATGAATGGTTTTGATGTTTGATAGTTTTCTACATTCTGAATTGGTCTTCGCGAAAAAGAGGTGCAAAGCCAGTTTTTGTGCCCTCTCCGGCAGGATTGCTTTTACTCCCTTGGCTTGTATAAACCACAGAGAACGGACAAGCGTAATCAATCTGCTTACTTCATAAATGGCTTTAGGGAGTTTGGCTTAAAATAATTGCGGTGCAGATATGTATTTTTATTAAAGTATTTTTTAAGCAGGTTTTAGGCAAGTGACTCTCACGGCCGTCTCAAAAAACCGGTAACTCATCTAGTTAACTCAGAAGATTGAAAAAACCCCATAGATCAATGCCCACAGTCCGAATGCCAGTTTCAGTAATATTCCGCTCATTAGTCCCATTAACCCGGCCAATGCACATTTGACGGCTTTTTTGAAATTTCCTGAGACAAACACCTCACCGACAAATGCACCAATAACAGGAAATATCAATATACCTAGCGGGGGTAAAACAAACAGGCCTACAAGGGTGCCGAGTATTGTGCCATGGGTCGATGCCCTCGAAGCTTTACTCTTTTTAGTAAAATAGGCTGGAATCAGGTAGTCCAACAACGTAATCACCACGGCTACAATCCCTGTAACGACCAGAAATTGAACCGAATATTGAACCTTTGTGGTCAGGTGAAAAATCAAAATCCCTGCAAAGCTGAGTGGTGGACCGGGAATGACCGGCAATACTGCACCTGCAAGTCCTGCGACCAGTAGAATAAGTCCTGCCGTAATTAAAACCATGTCCATCTCCTCATATTTTTTTAAACACTGATTGGGATTCAAAGGACGCCGTATGCAACTCACTGCCATCCCAAAAGGCAAATGTCTGATGCCAGAGCCAATCGCCGAGATTAATATATCTGCTGCCGTTGTCAAGGCGAATGTCCAGCGGGAGATGTCTATGACCAAAGATGAAATAATCAAAGTGCTCTTTCTTCAGCATATCTACACAAAACAGGTACAACCATTCATTTTCTTTTGTCGTCAAGATTGCATCCGATTCACCAGTGTGCCGACGGCTGGCACGGCTTGCCCCCTGAGCCATCCATATTCCTACGTCGGGGTGCACGTGACGAAACATCCACTGTGCCAAAGGATTGGTAAATATTTTTTTTAGAAACTTATACCCGTAATCCCCGGGCCCCAGGCCATCGCCGTGACCGATGAAAAACTTCTTTTCACCCAGTATTCTCACAACCGGCTCTTTGTATAATGTGCATCCAATCTCCTGCGGCAAGTAATCGAAAATCCACAGGTCGTGATTACCGGTAAAGAGGTGGACTTTCACACCTCTGTCGGCAAGCAGGCCCAAGGTACCGATTACCCTTGTAAAGCCTCGTGGAACAGTACGTCGGTACTCAAACCAGAAGTCAAACAAATCGCCCACGATGTAAAGCTCGCCCATTTGATGGGCGCGGGTTTCAATCCACTTTACAAACAGGCGCTCGCGTTGGGCAGACGTTTTGATACCATCTACACCGAGGTGGAGGTCCGAAATGAAGTAAACTTTTTTATCCGTGGTGCTCATCAGTATGCCCGGGTGTGTATGCCTTCCATGTAATTGACAAAAGCCTTGTTGACCACCCGCATACCTCCAGGTGTGGGGTAGTCGCCTGTGAAGTACCAATCACCCTTGTGCCCGGGTGCACTTTCGTGCAAGGATTCAATGCATTGAAATACAAAAGTTACCTTTGCCCGAATTCCAGAGGGGGAGAGCAGCTCTGCCATTTTTTCAGATATCTCCTTCACGGTGAATGGCTTGTAAATGTTTTTTACAAGGTTTTTGGGTTCGGGATTTTTTTCTGACAGATAGGCTTTACACGCTTGATATACTTCGTTGAGAATGTACTGGGTACCTCTCTCCCAATGGAGTGCTACGGCAGCCTGAAATGCTGCAAAATCGCCCAATCGCGCCATATCGATTCCATAGCAGTCGGGATATCTGATCTGAGGGGCTGAGGATGCTACGATGATATGTGCAGGATTGAGCCTGTCGAGGATTTTGAGAATGCTGTCTCTCAGCGTTGTACCTCTCACTATAGAATCGTCGAGCACGACCAGGTTGTCTGTATTTTTCAGCACACCATAAGTAATGTCATACACGTGGCTTACCAGATCAGAGCGCGAGGCATCTTCGGTGATAAATGTCCGAAGCTTGACGTCTTTCCACGCGATCTTTTCCATCCGGATTTTCTGGTTGAGTACTGAAAGAATGTCTTCTTTAGTAGCCGATGCGCCCAAAGTCATTATTTGCTCGGCCTTCCGTGCATTGAGATATTCATTCAAACCTTGGATTAATCCGTAATAGGCTACCTCAGCTGTGTTGGGAATGTAGGAGAATACTGTGTTTTGAAGGTCATAATTAATCTCGTGAAGAATCTGGTTTACAAGAGATTTCCCAAGCCTGATTCGTTCGAGATAGATGTCTGCATCGTTACCGCGACTAAAGTAGATCCGCTCAAAAGAACAGCTCTTGAGTTCGGATTCTTTCTTTATTTTTTTTATAAAATGCTGACCGCTCTTTTTGATTATTAGGCTGTGTCCCGGCTCGAGCTCCCTCACAGAGTGAAGGGAAACATTAAAGGTGGTCAATAATACCGGCCGTTCGCTTGCTACGGCTACAATCTCGTCGTCGGCATAATAGAAAACGGGGCGTATGCCATTGGGATCCCGAAGCACAAAGGCGTCTCCATGTCCTATCATTCCGGCCATGACATATCCCCCATCCCAGTGCTTGCTGGCTTTTTTGAGTATGGAGGCAATATTGAGCTCCTGAGCAATGAGGGGGGAAATGTCTTTCTTGCCGTAACCGGCTTTTCTGTACTTCTGATAGATCTCTTCGTTTTCCTTGTCGAGGAAGTGCCCGATCTTTTCGAGTATTGTGACGGTATCTGCCTTTTCCTTTGGGTGCTGACCCAGATCCACCAGCTTATCGAATAGCTGATCTACATTGGTCATATTGAAATTGCCTGCCAGGAGCAGATTTCGGGTCATCCAATTGTTTTGACGTAGAAAGGGATGACAATTTTCAATGGTATTCCCTCCGTACGTACCGTATCTCAAATGACCCAGATAGACCTCCCCGAGATAGGGCAGAAGTTCTTTGAGCTCTGTCGTCTTCATCTCTTCCGGATTTCGCCCGGCGAGTGCTTCGGTAAAACGCTCACGGACTCGGGCAAAGAGGTCTTTGATAGGAGCTGGATCATTGGATCGAATTCGGCTGATGTACCGCTGGCCGGGTACCATATCCAGCTTAATAGATGCGATACCGGCGCCGTCTTGTCCGCGATTATGCTGCTTTTCCATAAGCAGATACATCTTATTCAGACCATAAAAGACGGTTTTATACTTTTCGCGGTAGTAATCCAGAGGTTTCAGTAGCCGCAGAAGGGCTATACCGCACTCATGTTTGAGTTGATCGCTCATTGGGAAGATAAAGCATTGCCGTACTGTTTCACGTAATCAAAATAAGCAGCAAAGGTAGTATCCATGCCGGGGCGCCTAATTAGATTGCTCGGATAAGCGCAGTAAAATGTATTGATAATCACTCTTTTGCTTCAAGCTCTTTTCTCCACAAACTGTCAATAAACACTTCGAGTTTGACAAGTTGAGGGGGTGGATTATACCGATTTTTGACAGTTTTGATCTGCTTCCCGTTTACGGTAAGCGTAGTTATGGCCGAAGGAAGGTCACTGATATACATGTTGTCATATACATCCTCCAGGTTGAGAAATCTGGCTTCTATAATTGCTCTGCGAAGGAGTTCTACCTCATCGAGGGGAATAAAGGTTTCATAGTTTCCTTTGGGATTGGAAAACTCTTTTCCATTGTATTGAATTCTGCCGTCGGAGTGAATTTCAACTTTGTATACCGGACAGGTGCCAAAGCAAGGTGTCCTCTCCAGCGAGATCGAAAAGGGTTTGTCACTTCGGAGGATTCGGGCAGTGGTATTTGTTTTGGCCTTACAGGCTGAAAACAGCACGATAACGCTCGTTACCAAGATTTTGAAAACGGTCTTCACGATTATATTTTTTTACGACGCATAGTTCTGTTGCCTTTCACTTGTTGCTCTTTAGCCACCTGCTCAAAGGTTTTCATAAACCTGGAGGGTTTGGTTTCACGTGCCTGATTTTCTTTAATTTTGGCGTGGAGCTTGTCTTCATCTATAAATGCTTTAATGGCATATTGCTGTCCAAAGGTAATGATGTTTGATATGAAATAGTAATAGGTCAGGCCGGCTGCATAATTATTAAACACTCCCAAAAAAATCACCGGCATCAGGTACAACATGTATTTGAGTTGGGGCAGTTGATTGTTTTGAGGGGTTAGCTGTTGGTTCATCCAGGTGTAAATGATGGTCGATATCGTCATCAGTAGGGTAAAAAGGCTAACATGGGCACCGTATCCCGGAATCCGGAATGGCAACTCCAATATTGAGTCGTAGGTAGATAAATCTTCGGCCCATAGAAATGACTGACCTCTCAACTCAAATGATGCCGGAAAAAACTGGAATACAGCAAAGAGAATGGGCATCTGAAAGAGCAACGGAATGCATCCGCCAAGTGGATTTACTCCACTTTTGCGATACAACTCCATGAGGGCTTGTTGTTTTTTGAGTTGATCTTTTTCATCTTTATATTTTTCGTTTATCTCGTCCATTTCTGGTTTTAATATCCGCATTTTGGCCATACTTCTGTATGAACCATACGTGAATGGAAAAATGACGATTTTGATCAAAACTGCCATGACCAAAATGATGATTCCATAATTAAGATTGTAGGATTCTAGCCAATTGAAGATGGGGATGACCACACCTCGGTTGATCCAGCCAAAAATTGCCCACCCCAGGGGTATGAGCTTTTCGTAATCATTTTGGTATGATTTGAGGATGTTGAATTTATTGGGCCCCATGTACAAGCTCAATCGAACAGGGGCAGAGGAAGCCGGAAGTTCGGCGCGCATCGCCATCATCTTGGTGTAATCTTCTTCTTCCAATGGTTCTATCGTCATCTGAGCGTTGTTAAAATCATTGTCGCTGCTCAGTATCAATGAAAAAAACTGATGTCTGAAGGCAATCCAATCCAACTGTTCTGCGCTTTTTGAGTCGGATCGGGTTTCGCTTAGGTTTTTGAGTTTGCCATTGGCAAGATGATAATACACCGAAGTGCGGTTGCTTTCAAAGTCGCGATTTTTCTCAAGTCGAAAGGCTCTCAGCTTCATATCTAAATATCCCCCGGAGGAGAGTAAGGGCGATTCGACGGTTATTCCAACCTGATAGCTTTCGGGCTCGAGGGTATAGGTGATGTTGATTGCTTTGTCTTCGACGACTGATGTAAGTGTAATGTGCCTGTCGGACTTATCTTTTAAGGTGAAGAAGAGTCTCCCCGTAGGTATAGCTACCACTTTGCCAATGAGGATGTTCCAGTCAAAATTATCATCGATCAGACGAACGGGTTTTTGCTGCCAGGTTTTGAATTTTTTCAGTTCGGCGCGGTGTATGGCGCCTCCTTTGTTTGATATTGAAATGGTCATTACAGCATTTTCCAACTCATAAAACTCCTCTGCAGCTGACTGTGCAAGTACCGCACCGTCAGGCGTGGTTGTGATTTCTTCTGCTTTGGAAAGGCTTACATCATCCGAGGATTCAGCGGCTTCAGTCGTCGAAACCACAGGCTCGCCCGCAGTTTCTGTTGAGGTGCTGTTGAAGCCGATCCACATCATGATGATCCCAATGAGAATCAGGCCGATTATGGTATTATTATCTAGTTTATTCATTTTTTATGTATGTGATTTCCAGTTATTCATATAAACGGGCCAGCTGGTCAGCTGCTTTCACAAAATGTATAAAGAGAGGGTGTGGGTTGTAGACGGTGCTTTTGTACTCGGGGTGGAATTGCACCCCGATGAAAAATGGATGGTCTTTTATTTCAACAATTTCCACCAAATCTCTATCGGGATTTATCCCTGATAAAATAAGGCCTGCGTCTTCCAACGGTTTTCTGTAGGTATTGTTGAGCTCGTACCGATGGCGATGGCGCTCTGAGATTTCCGACCTTCTGTATATAGTGTGAGCCAGAGAATCCGACTTCAACCTGCACTTCCAGGCCCCAAGGCGCATGGTTCCGCCTTTGTCAGTGATTTTTTTCTGGTCTTCCATCAAATCAATGACCGGGTGCGGAGTGTGCGGATGAAACTCTGTCGAACTCGCATTTTCCAGACCGGATACATTCCGGGCAAATTCGATGACTGCGATCTGCATTCCAAGACAAATTCCGAGAAATGGTATTTTACGGGTGCGGGCATAATGCACAGCGTGCAGCTTTCCGTCGAACCCTCGCTCGCCAAAACCGGGTGCTACCAAAATTCCATGCAATCCTCCCAGAGATTCTTCCAGTGTGTCGGGACGTAGCGTCTCCGAATGAATCCACCGGATATTTACACTTACTTCTGTTTGAGCCCCTGCGTGAATGAAGCTCTCCGCGATGGATTTGTATGAATCTTTTAATTCGACATATTTGCCGATCAGGCCGATTTGTACTTCTGTCTTTGGAAATTTCAGGCGGTAGAGAAATTCTTTCCACCGAACTAAGTCAGGCTCTTGATTGAAGGGTAATTTCAATCGTTTGAGCACGGCCTCATCGAGCTTCTCATTGCGCATGAGTATAGGCACGGCATAAATTGTCTCAGCATTAATGGACTCAATGACGGCATCCTTCTTTACATTGCAGAAGAGTGCTAATTTTTTTCGCAAATCATCGCCCAGCGGATACTCAGTGCGACAAACCAATATGTCGGGTTGAACACCGCTTTCCTGAAGCATTTTGACGGAGTGTTGTGTTGGCTTGGTCTTAAGCTCCCCTGTGGCTGAGAGGTAAGGAATCAATGTAAGATGAATGACCAATGCATTCTGGCCTAACTCCCACTTGAGCTGTCTGACGGCCTCTATATAAGGCAGAGCTTCTATATCACCTACCGTGCCTCCAATTTCAGTGATTACAATTTCGTATTCGCCGGACTGGCCAAGTATCTTGATGTGATTTTTGATTTCGTCCGTAATGTGAGGTATGACCTGTACCGTTTTTCCCAAAAATTCGCCTCTGCGTTCTTTTTCAATCACATTGAGATAAATCCGCCCAGTCGTTACATTATTGGCTTTAGAGGTGGGTCTGTTGAGGAAGCGTTCGTAGTGGCCGAGGTCGAGATCTGTTTCAGCTCCATCTTCGGTGACAAAGCATTCTCCGTGTTCATATGGATTGAGCGTACCCGGATCTACATTGATATATGGATCGAGTTTTTGAATCGTGACCGAATATCCTCTGGATTGAAGAAGGCTGGCGAGTGATGCAGATATAATACCTTTACCTAATGACGATGTGACTCCTCCAGTTACGAAGATGTATTTTGTAGAATCAGACATAAAGTGTAGCGATCGCTTGGCCTTGATTTATTGGCCGACAAAGCTAATGTTTAATCACTATCTCCGGTTCAAAACAGAGTACTAAGTTTTTTCTGAACATGGCTAACGCTCGGGTGGATTTAAAACTTCGGTAAGCAATCAATACACGGAGTTGGTGTGTTATTTGTGCGAAATGTAGCATTGGAAGATCAATATATTTGCAGAAAAAATATGAATCTCAGGAGTGACTGGTGGAAAATATTGGGAGTACTACTTGTCTCATATACCATTGTGATGGGATTTTTAGGAGAAGTACCAAGCCTTCCGATTCTCAATGAATCCATCAGAAATCTCTATTTTCATGTGACGATGTGGATGACGATGCTTGTAATGCTCACAGTGAGCCTTGTCTACAGCATACGATATCTGTCTTCTCTGAAGTTGAATGATGATGTAGTGGCCATGTCAGCTGCTCACGTAGGAATCGCGGTTTCTGTAATCGGAATACTTACCGGAATGCTGTGGGCGCGGCACACCTGGGGAGCGTATTGGGTCAATGATCCCAAGCTCAATGGGGCAGCGATTACCCTATTGGCATATCTGGCTTATTTCGTACTCAGAGGAGCTGTGGTAGATGAAGAAAAAAGAGCCAGGATATCTGCTGTGTACAATGTTTTTGCTTATGTTTTGATGATCTTGTTTATACAAATTCTTCCAAGGCTCACGGACAGTCTGCACCCGGGAAATGGCGGTAATCCTGCCTTTAGCTCCTATGATTTAGACAACCGGATGCGGATGGTCTTTTATCCGGCTGTCATCGGTTGGTCGCTCATAGGAGTCTGGATCCTTACGCTAAAGGTGCGTTTGTACAAGTTGGAAAATCACCTGAATACCCTCAGGGAAATCAACAATGAACAATTTGGCCGTAAAACCATAAAAATAAAAAAATGAAACTCCGGATAACTGTGCTTGTATGTCTACTCCTCATGGCGAGTTTGCTGCCCGCACAATCGACAGATCCCGAAATGGCTGATGCCTTTCGTGCCGAGGGAAAGATCTATGTGGTTGTGGCCGTCTGTCTTATTGTATTGTTTGGACTGATTGCCTACCTAACCGGTATAGACCGCAGATTGAAAAAATTAGAGGATATGAGTAAAAAGTATTGATGAAGAACGGAAAGGTTGAAGACCAATGAAAAAATCGTATATTTTAATACTGATCGCAATAGCTGTAGCCATCGGAGCTGTCATGGCAACGCTCAGCGATGCTAGTACGTATGTAAACTTTGAGAAAGCTGATGAGAATAAAGGAAAAGTCTATACCGTCATCGGACAGCTCAATCGCGAGTTGCCTATGGAATTTGACGCCAGGGCCGGAATCTTTACATTCTTTGCCTTTGACAAGGACGGCAACACCCGAAAGGTACTTTATTTCAAACCTAAACCTACTGATTTTGAAAGAAGTGAAGACATTACAATGAAAGGTTATTCCACAGATACGGCTTTTATTGCAAATGAGATTCTTTTGAAATGTCCGTCTAAATACAACGAACAAAACACCTTAAAAGAAGAAAATACATACGGCGAATGAAGTATATCGGAGAAGCTGCATGGATCGGTGAAGCCGGAAGGATATTTACCAGTTTGGCATTTATGAGCGCTGTGGTCGCTGTCCTCTTTTACTACCTTGATGTCAAAAAGAAGCGAACCGAATATCAACAAATCGGAAGATTGTTTTTCTATGTTCATGCTTTTTCGATCTTCTCGGTAGTAGCTCTTATGCTCTTTATGCTCAACGGCCATTATTTTGAGTATGACTATGCCTGGAAGCATACCAGCCGTAGTCTTGAAAACAAGTACATATTTTCTGCTTTTTGGGAAGGTCAGGAAGGAAGTTTCATCCTTTGGATGTTTTGGCATGCAGTGTTGTTTCTGATTTTTCCGCTGGCAAAGCATCGATTCGAATCTCCGGTACTCATGGTTGGACTGCTTGTGCAGGCATTTCTGGTTAGCATGATTCTTGGCATTTATCCCTTTGATGTAAAAATAGGAAGTTCGCCTTTTGTTTTAATTCGAGAGTTACCGGAGAATATCGGCCTTCCTTGGACTCAAATGGAGGATTATTTACAGAAGTTGCCCGGATTTATGGACGGCAGAGGTTTGAATCCACTCCTTCAAAATTATTGGATGACAATTCATCCACCGACGTTGTTTCTCGGATTTGCCTCCGTGGTGATTCCGTTTGCATTTGCAATGGGGTCATTGATCAGCAAGGACTATCGGAGTTGGCTAAGGCCGGCTCTTCCATGGACGTACTTTTCAGTGGGAATTCTTGGGGCTGGTATTCTGATGGGAGGAGCCTGGGCATATGAATCGCTGAGTTTTGGAGGATTCTGGGCATGGGATCCTGTAGAAAATGCTTCACTGGTGCCCTGGCTTACTCTGGCTGCATCCGCCCATCTGATGATGATTGCCCTGCATAAAGGCACAGCCCTTCGAACCACCTATTGGATGATCTTTCTGACTTTTTTCTTCATACTCTACTCCACGTTTTTAACCAGGAGCGGAGTACTTGGAGATGCATCGGTGCATTCGTTTGTCGATTTGGGATTAAACGGGCAGTTGCTTGCTTTTTTGTTTTTTTTCTTAATTGTGCCATTCACATTGTTTGGTTTAAATTATTCATCAATACCTGAAAAATCTGAAGACGAGACATTCTACAGCCGTGAATTTTGGATGTTTGTCGGAGCTTTGATATTGCTTGTTTCAGGTTTTCAGATCATCTTCAGCACATCCATTCCGGTGATCAATAAGCTTATCGGTCCCGAGGGATTTGTGAAAATTCTCTCCGAAAATATGGCCCCTCCCGTGGATGCTATCAGGCACTACAATTCATTTCAGCTGCCCTTTGCCATCATCATTACACTGCTGATGGCCTTTGGTCAGTTTTTATCATATCGCCAGAAAAAACCTCTTCAATTCTGGAAAAACATAACCCTCAGCCTGGCCGTAAGTATTCTGATCACTTTGCCTTTTTTGATTTTCTTTTCCATGTGGAAGCATCCGCTTTACGCCCTGCTGACCTTCACTTCAGCCTTGGCTCTTGTGTCCAATTTTGACTTCTGGATCCGGATTGCAAAAGGCAATTGGAATGTATCAGGTGCATCTATCGCACACGCCGGATTTGGCCTGATGATGCTCGGTACTGTCGTAAGTCAGTCCAATCAGAAAATCATTACCAAAAACAAAACCTACATTGCCGAAAACATTCCCGCAAGCGAAAACATTCTGCTTGAGAAAGGTGACACCCTCGGAATGGAACCTTACCTTGTTACCTGGAGCGATACATGGCAGGAAAATTACCGAAGGTATTATCAGGTCGATTTTTTACAAAACATCAATGGGACAATACAGCACGCCTTTACAGTAGTACCTCACATTCAGATTAACGACAGAATGGGTCTGGTAGCAGAACCCGGCACAAAACACTTTTTGCACAAGGATATCTACACCTTTCTGTCGTACGCATCCGACGTGCAAAACAGAAACTCTCCCGATGGATATGGGGATGAAATGGAATTTATGATGGCCAAAGGGGATACCTTTATCGTTGACAGATATTTTGTGGTCCTGGACAGCATTCTGGCCAACACAACCCGAAATCCAAATACTCAGGAAATTAAAACCATTGAAATAGAGGCAGTGGTACAGGTATTATCCACCGGCGGCAAGCGCTATGAACTTCGGCCAAAATATTACCTCGATGAATCAAACGTAGTAAACCACATCGATGCTTCATCAGATGATATAGGTATCAAAATACGGTTTAAAGACATCAATCAGGAGCAAAACAAACTGGTTTTTATGACCTGGAAAAAGCTGGATGACGGCCCGGATTTTATCATCATGAAAGCCATTGTCTTTCCGGCGATCAATCTTCTGTGGACAGGCATTATCATGATGACCATCGGTATATTTTTGTCCGTGTATCAACGCTACAAAAAACGCATTCATTGAGCATACTGATTCGTGCCAGGTCTCTGTGTAAATCCTATGGACTGCTTCAGGTTATCGACCATGTAGATGTCGAAATTGAACAAGGAAAAATGATTGCAATCGTCGGACCTTCAGGAGCTGGCAAGAGCACCTTGCTCAATCTGCTGGGGGCACTGGACCATCCGGATTCTGGAGAAGTCGAATTTGAAGGTGTATCCTATCAAAAACTTTCAGAAAAAAAACTTACAGAACTCAAAAACAAAAAAATAGGTTTTGTATTCCAATTTCACCACCTTCTACCTGAATTTACGGCTGTTGAAAATGTGGCAATCCCCGCTATGATTGGGGGATTGAGCCGAAAATCAGCCGAAGACAAGGCAAAAGTCTGGCTTCAAAAACTCGGTCTTGAACATAGGCTGGCACACAAGCCTTCCGAACTCAGTGGTGGAGAGCAACAGCGGGTGGCTGTAGCACGTGCCCTCATCAACGACCCTAAAATCATAATGGCCGACGAACCCACCGGAAACCTCGACTCAAAAAATGCCGACCAGGTGAGCAACATCTTTCAGGATTTGTCCAAACGACTGGGAATTACCTTTTTGATCGTGACGCACAACGATAAACTCGCCTCTATGGCAGATGAGGTCATATCTTTACGCGACGGAAAAATTGTGTAAGCAGATGAAAAGGGTGGCTGGTATTCTGATGCTGATTTCAATTGTACAGGCACATAGTCAGTCTCTAAAAATAGCCTTACTCAAATACTCAGGCGGAGGTGACTGGTATGCCAATCCGACTTCCCTGCCTAATCTTATCCGGTTTTGCAATGAAAACCTTCCGGCGCGCATACATCCTGAACCAGCGACTGTTGAGCCCTCTTCCATTGACCTTTTCAATTACCCCTTTGTGCACGCTACCGGTCATGGCAACATATTCTTCACCGAGCAGGATGTCAAAAACCTTCGCAAATATTTACTCAACGGAGGCTTTCTACACATTGACGACAATTACGGCATGGACCCCTATGCGCGTCGCGAGATTCAAAAACTCTTCCCTGAAAAAAAACTTGAAGAGCTACCCGATTACCATCCGATCTTTCAACAAAAATTTCCTTTTAAAAACATCCCCAAAATCCACGAACACGACGGAAAACCCGCCCAGGCTTTCGCCATCACGCACAATGGCCGCATCATTCTTCTCTACACCTATGAAACAGATCTCGGCAATGGATGGGAAGACCAGGAGGTGCACAACAATCCCGAAGAAGTCCGGTTGCGCGCTGTAAAAATGGGCTGCAACATTCTTCAATATGTTTTCGACGGTGGCACACTTTGATAAAATCTCGGAAGGTTTTGAAAATGATTCATTTAAAGACCTTATGTCGGAGATCCTCTCCGAGGGATTAGACAAAGTCCTCTTTAGAAATGCCAATCATCCACTGCGAAAAGAAGCAGCCCTACAGTGCTACATTCGTCACAGATATGGACGGAAGTTTACAAGCATCCTTTCCCGATTTCCTGGTTGGTTGTTTCCGCCTGGTATGCCACTTCAGCAGGCTTCGCATCATCTTACGGCAGAATGCAAGGCTGAGCTCGCCGGTAATTACTCAAGGATTATCGACCTGACAGGCGGATTGGGAATGGACTCCATCGCATTTGCAGATAAGGTAGATTCCGTCATATATCTGGAGCACAATCCAGAAATCTACAGATACAATGCGCATAATTTCGTCCGGTACATTTCCAATGCAAAGCCCATTCAGGCTGACTCTGTGCAATGGCTCCGTGAAAATGTGACTACCGGCATGCCTCACACCCTATTGTATGCAGATCCTGCGCGCCGAACAACATCAGGAAAGCAAACAATTCATCTGAAAAACTACCTGCCCGACCCCCATATACTCTCACAACTGGCCAGAGAAAAATCCCTGTCGCTTATCGTCAAGGTCAGCCCAATGGCAGACATAGACTATATTTCCCATTCCTTAGGTGGCGTATCCGAAGTGCACCTTCTCGCTGTGCAGAACGAACTAAAAGAAATACTTCTCTTTCAGAATCAACACGTTCGGTACCCACAATTAAAAATTTGGCTGTGCGCGACTCATGGCAATATCCTGCTGTTTGAAGGCAAACAACTTCACAGCACAAAAAGCATCCAGATCCGAAGTACTCCCTTCCGGTTTTTATTTCTTCCGCACCCTGCATTGATTAAAGCCCGTGCAGATATCCAAATCGCAAATGAGGTGGACCTTATGGGTTTTCATCCCGAAGCAAAAATATATACCTCCGATGTCAAAATAAATTTAAAGGGATGGAGAGTGTTTGAAGTCATTGATTTTGCTTCATCATTATCAGATTTGGTGAATGTGAGTGAAGCAATGATTGTCACCGGCAAATTCCCGGAAAAGCCGGAAGTAATCCGAAAAAGGCACCGTATCGCGGAAAGCAGCTCCAAACTGCTCGTTGTCACAAAAACCGGAAAGAATGATAATTTATGGATTTTGGCCAAAAAATTGTTTAATTAAACAAAAATTATAAAATCAAGGTCTCAAGTGAAAATTTTGACAATAAAATTGTTATAAATTAGCTAATATTAATTTTTTTAAAAGTGTCGAGAGGGCTGCTACATGTTGTTTTGCTTACGTTATTTTTCTTATCTTCTAAAGGTCAGGACGCCCAGTTTGTGTACAATGCAGGACAATGGTCAGAATCTTTCGAATACTCTGTGAAACTTCAAAACGGGCGTCTTTATTTCGAAGATGGAAAAGTAAAAGTATTCTTAATTCATCCTTATGATTGGGCACAGTTTCACGGACCGCAGCACTCTCCGCACGCACCGCGAACATTCGGGGAGGCACTGATGGGTTACACGCCGGGAGTACTGAGAATGCACACGTATGAAATGCGATTTGTAAACGCAAACATTAAGGCTTTGAAGCGCGGAGTCCGAAAACAGGAATTTTACCACAATTATTTCTTTGGAAATGATCCGAAGCGCTGGAGGTCACGCGTGCCTGTGTATAGGGGCGTAAGATATGAAGACATCTATCCAGGTATATCTCTGGAATTTTATGACAATGATAATGAATTCAAATACGACTATCGGGTAAGACCAGGAAGTGACCCGTCAGTCATACGAGTGAAATATGCTTATACAGAAGGACTACAGGTGGACCAGGAGGGAAATCTTATCATCAAAACCAATGCGGGAAATGTGGTGGAAAAAGCTCCATACTGCTATCAGATTATTTATGGTCAGCCTGTACGGGTGGCGTGTTTTTATCAGGTTGAGAGTGATGAGGTGTCATTCAAAATAGGCTCCTATGATCCAACGAAGGAATTGGTCATCGACCCTACCGTTGTTTTTTCTACCTTTAGTGGCTCTTCTTCTGACAACTGGGGATTTTCCGCAACTTTTGACAACGATGGATTTTTCTATGCCGGTGGTATCGTCTTTGGCAACGGATATCCCACTACACAAGGGGCTTTTCAGACATTCTTCAATGCCGGCCCGCCGTTTCCGACCACGACCGATATTGGCATATCCAAATTTACCCCGGATGGGTCAGCATTGGTGTACTCTACATACATCGGAGGTACAGGAAGTGAGCAGGTGCACAGTATGGTCGTAAACAGTAATAATGAATTGATCATATATGGCATTACCGGTTCTCAAAATTTCCCCGTGACTCCCAATGCCGTACAAACCCAGTTTGCAGGAGGATCCAACTTCCAGATCGGAAACTATGGTTATGCCAATGGCAGCGACATCTTCGTAACCCGATTCAACGCTGCCGGATCAGCCCTGATCGCCTCTACCTATCTCGGTGGCAATGGCAACGACGGCCACAACCAACCCCTGGTGAGAAACTACGGCGATTACGCCAGAGGGGAAGTCATCGTTGACTCAGTCGGCAATATTTACATCACCTCTTGTACAAACAGCACCAATCTCACCCTCCCAAACCAGACTTTTGGGCCGGCTGGTCAGCAAGATGCTGTGTTAGTCAAGTTTTCGCCCAATCTCAATCAGATCCTTTGGGGGACTTTCTACGGCGGCACTCAAAACGATGCAGGATATTCCGTAAAACTTTTTAATCAGTTTGTCTACATATGTGGAGGCACTACAAGTGCAGGCATACCTACTCACAACGGAACCTTTCAAAACAATCTGGGAGGAAGCTCCGATGGATTTATTGCGCGCTTTTCAGCTGCAAATGGTGCCTTTCAGCGTGGAACCTATTTTGGTACAGCAGCTTACGATCAGATTTTTTTTATTGATCACAATCGCAACGGAGAAATATACGCAATGGCTCAGTCTCTTGGAGCGCTGATCAAAACCCCAAACAAATATGGTCAGTCAGGTAGAAGCCAGGTCATATTTAAGATGAACCCTGACCTTAGCAATATGCTGTGGATCACTACCTTCGGAAGCGGGCCGAATACGATAAATATTTCTCCTGCTGCATTCAACGTGGACGAGTGCTTCAACATAATGCTCTCCGGTTGGGGTGGGGCCGTAAACAGTCCTCCAGCCAATCCGATAGCAAACGGAAATACATCCGGACTGCCCATTACCTCGGATGCGTTTCAATCCACCACCGATGGAAGTGATTTCTATTTTATGGTACTCGGCAATGACGGTAACGAGCTCAAGTATGCCACCTATTTTGGAGGGAGTTCAAACGAACATGTAGATGGAGGCACAAGTCGATTCTCTCCCAAAGGTATTATCTATCAGGCTATCTGTGCCGGCTGCCAAAACGGCACGTTCCCTACGACTCCAGGGGTATTTAGCCCAACAAAAGGCGGACCTAATTGCAACCTGGGTGCGGTTAAAATCGATTTTGACAATTTCGTGAAAGCAGATGCAATTGTTGATTTTCAAGTCAAAGTAGATTCGGTGTGCAATATGTTTAAAATTGCATTTGACAATACGAGTACAAATGCACAACTTTTTTTCTGGGATTTTGGAAACGGACAAACCTCTACACAGGTATCGCCGACCACACTCTACATTGGTCCCGATACATTCATTGTAAAACTTATAGCCCACGACACCCTTTGCAATCTGTATGACACTACGGAATTGA
The DNA here is from genome assembly GCA_046295455.1 of Thermaurantimonas sp. Classification (GTDB taxonomy): domain Bacteria; phylum Bacteroidota; class Bacteroidia; order Flavobacteriales; family Schleiferiaceae; genus Thermaurantimonas. The sequence continues at coordinate 130,851 of JBKBNI010000002.1, forward strand.
AACTGTGGGTTCCTGAATTTCCAAAACCGAAGGCAGAGATATCCACATTTTACCGCTCGTGCGACTCGGAGTTTAAAATAACAGTTCAGAATCTCTCCACCAATGGCAACCAAGTGCTCTGGAACATGGGCGACGGCACAATTTACAGCGGTCTGAATCAATTGACCCACAAATACCCGGCTCAGGGCACATACCAGGGATATTTTGTGCTCTTCGACACGGTTTGCAATACCAGTGACACCGCCTTTTTTAGTGCCGAATACAACGATTCGGTTCCCAAACCGGAAATTTTAGCCGTGAAACCGTCCTGCCCGGAAGGATCCTTTGAGTTTGATATTTCCAATACCGAGCCTCATTTTATCTATGAATGGGATTTTGGAGGCGGTAATACGCGAATTGGGCGCTTTCCTCAGTTTAACTACTCACAATCTGGTAACTACACAATCAAACTGACCATTATTGACACCTTGTGCAATCGCAGGTACAACTTCGAAATACCCGTAACCGTAGATGTATATGGAGACTTCTTTTACATTCCAAACACCTTCACTCCTAATGGAGACGGCCTTAATGATGTGTTTTTCCTTGCCGGTGCAGAGTGTCTTGAGCGAAAGAGATTGGAGATCTACAACCGCTGGGGGCAGCTAATCTTTGAAACCGATGATCCCTTTAACGAATTTTGGGACGGTACTTACAAAGGCAAAGAAGTCCCTCAGGGAGTTTATCCGTATATTTTTTATCACTACCGCGGACAACGAAAGGGTACAATCACCCTTTTCAGATAAAAGTGGTGCTTTTTTAATTTATGACTATAGAAAATTAAGCGTTTTTAACGTTTTATTTGTGCAGTGACAAAGTGGATTCGGTGGCTGTTGGTATTTAGTCTGAGCACTTCTGCGCTACACGCACAAGACTGGCTTAAGTGGTTTGGCATCAGACCTATAGATGATACTATTTCCACAGAAAAATCCGGATTTGCAGTACTTCCTTTGCTTTATTACACTCCGGATACACGTTTAGCTTTCGGTGCTGCTGGAGTCTATTATTTTTCGATCAAGGCTAAGACTCCCTATCAGAAAGATGCCCGACTGTCTTATATCCAGTTTTTAGCAGATTATACTCAAAACAGACAGCTGGATATATGGGCACTGTGGAATGTATTTACCCGAAATGAGGATTATCTGCTTAAGGGTGAACTGAGGTATCGAAATTTCCCTGATCGGTTTTACGGCATCGGCAACGCTACGCCCAGAGAGGCTGCTGAATATTATTCCTATGACTTAAAATCATTTAAATATTTAATGCTTAAAAAAGTACGAAGTGAGTTGTTTATCGGTTTTGACCTGATGATTTCCAACGAGTACAACTTCAAAATCAAAGAGGGAGGAATTCTTGACCTCGATGAAATCACAGGTAATCGCGGAGGAGTCACTTCTGGCTTTGGAGCAGTGGTCACCTACGACGACAGAGATAATGTAGTAAATGCATATAAGGGAAGCCTGTTTGAAATTTCGACCTATGTCTTTAGCAATGTGATTGGAAGCGATTTCAATTTTTTTAATTTCAATCTATTGTACCAGACCTACAAAGAGTTGAAGCCCAATAATGTTTTGGCATTTCAGCTTGTAACAAGGCTCAATACCAAAGGTGTACCAATGCTGGATATGTCCACTGCCGGGGGTGAGGAGATTCTTCGAGGATATGCCCGAAACAGATTCAGGGATTTGAATTTTACAGGATTCCAGTTCGAATACCGATATCCTCTCTTCTGGAGATTGGGTATGGTCGCATTTGCCGGGGTGGGAGATGTGTATAACTCTCTGAATGACTTATCGCTCACACGGGCCAAGTATTCCATCGGTACGGGACTGCGCTTTGTCATCAACCCGGCCGAGAGACTCAATTTGAGGTTTGATGTCGGTATCGGAAGAGAGGGACCGCAGTATTATCTGATGGTTACAGAGGCATTTTGATACAATAAATCGGTACAAAAGGATGGCTTCCGTACAAGAGCACCTCGAAGAACTACGTACATTATTCGATACAGTAGCTGACAACCAAAAGAAAATATGGATGGAAGCCTACATGAGGAATCAGTATTCGTTTTTTGGGGTTCCCGCCCCTGTGCGAAAAAAAATTCAGAAATATTGGTTCGATCAGATTTTTAAAATTGAAAGCGAGCTTTCGGTCCCTGAGCTCATCCGTGCGCTTTTTCAGCTTGACCAGCGGGAATTTCACTACGTGGCAGTGGATCTGCTGGATAAATGCGCTCATGCTATGAGTGACACGCAGATGCAAATAACTCTTCAGGAATGTATCACAACAAAATCCTGGTGGGACACCGTAGATGTACTAGCCACTTCAGTGACCGCAAAATGGCTCTATGGAAACAAATACAAGCAGATCTCCATCGCTGGGCGATGGGCAGAGTCTGATCACATCTGGCTTAGGCGAACAGCCATCTTGCATCAGATAAGATACCGCTCGGATACAGACTTCGAATTGCTTACCCATCTCATCCTTCAATCTGCACACATAAAAAATTTTTTCATTCAAAAAGCTATTGGCTGGGCATTAAGAGAATATTCTAAAACCAATCCGTCGTGGGTGACTACATTTGTTCAAATCCATGAAGATCGGCTATCGCCTCTGGCAAGACGCGAAGCCAGTAAGTGGCTGATGAGACAATCCTGATCACTTGTATAATGAATTACTGCTCAATTTGTGGTTCTGATTCTTTGGTTCGAAAAATTCCTGAAGGAGATCACTTTGAACGACTTTGCTGTGAAAACTGCGGATATATTCACTATCAGAATCCAAACCTCATTGTGGGGACGCTCTCACTGCAAGAGGATAGGGTATTGCTTGCAAAGCGCTCTATAGAACCACGGAAAGATCTTTGGAATCTCCCATGCGGATTTCTGGAAATCGGCGAAACAGTAGAGGAAGGTGCCCGCCGTGAAACTCTGGAAGAAACCGCAGCCCAGGTCCGACTTATCCGGCTTCACGTGGTCTACAATCTACCTCACGCCCGTCAGGTATATATGATTTTTCTGGCTGAAATGCTTTCAGAACACAAAGAGAAAACGTCCGAAAGCAGTATGGTTCAATTATTTAAAAAAGATGAAATTCCCTGGGAGGAAATTGCGTTTTCTTCTACTGCCTTTGCGCTGAAAAAATATTTCGAAGACCCCGGATATCAGGGGGTACACTTTGGTACATACTGGCCAAAAAATTAGTATCTATTTATATATCAGCATACTACATATAAGGTTTACCGGCGTACCTTTGCCGGGTTTTAAAATATTGATGGATTGAAAATTATTGAAACAGGTATTGAAGGGCTGTTTGTGATCGAACCTAAAGTGTTTTCAGATGCCAGGGGTCATTTTTTTGAGTCCTACAACAAAGAAAAATTTTATCAGATGGGCATCTGCTATGAATTTGTACAGGACAATCAAAGCTTATCCAACGCCGGGGTGGTAAGAGGCCTGCACTTTCAGTACCCTCCACATGCCCAAGGCAAATTAGTTCGGGTGGTCAAGGGCGCCGTCCTTGATGTAGCTGTGGATATACGCAAAGGTTCTCCTACCTATGGCAAATTTTTTGCGCACGAGATTACTGAAGAAAATTTTAATCTCATGTGGATTCCTCCCGGATTTGCGCATGGATTTAAAACCTTGAGAGACAATACGCTATTTCAATACAAATGTACGGACACCTATCATCCTGAATCGGAAGGTGCCATACGGTGGAATGACCCCGATATCGGTATCCCCTGGAATATAAAAAACCCCATATTATCGGCTAAGGATCAGACAGCCATGTTTTTTAAAGACTTTGACAGTCCGTTTATCTATGGCAAAAATTGTTAGACTTTCCCGCTTTTTTAAGATACTAACACTTACGCTGGTGGCCCTGGCTGCCATGAAATTGTTTATGTATGCAATCAGCGAGCACGACTCAGATCATGAATTTCTCAGAAAATTTAATGAGAAGTACAACGTATTTTCACTGCTGCTTCCGGATGACTTGAATTTTGCTGGTGAGGAAGTTCCGTTTGATGATCCTGAAATCATGGAACGCTTTGATCGCGAATTGCTCTCAAATGTGTATTTTCAGTCTCAGGGTCTGCTGTATTTCAAACGCGCGAATAAATATTTTCCGGTTATTGAGAAAATACTCGATAAGTACGATGTGCCGGAAGACATGAAATTTCTGGCACTTGTAGAGAGCGGGCTTACCAACTCGGTGAGTCCGGCCGGAGCCGCCGGACCGTGGCAGCTCATGAAGGATGCAGCCATCACGTACGGCTTAGAAGTCAATGATGAAGTGGACGAACGCTACCATTTGGAAAAATCGACCGAAGCAGCGTGCAAGTATTTGCTCGATGCCAAAAAGCGCTTCGGAACATGGGCATTGGCAGCCGCCTCGTACAATATGGGCGTCGGAGGAATTTCAAAACAATTGAGCCGTCAAGGTGTCAGTAACTATTTTGACCTGCAGCTCAATCAGGAGACGTCTCGGTACGTTTTCAGAATTCTGGCCGTCAAAGAGATTTATAACAACCCGAAGAAGTATGGATTTAATTTCAGAAATAAAGACTTGTATCATCCCATACCCGTCACTTACGTAACGGTGGATTCTGCAGTGGCCAGTTGGCCGGACTTTGCTGCGCAGTACGGAATTACCTATAAAATCCTTCGGTACCACAATCCCTGGATCCGTGATATAAAACTTACCAACCCATCCCGAAAGAAGTACAAGATAGCTATCCCGAAAAAGGGATATCACCACATCCTGTCTGACCTGACGGGCGTCTTACCAGAACTGAGTGACGAACGCGCCGAGAACACAGGCGGCATACCTAATGTTGAAGAGGGATAACCGTTGAGTATTAAATCCGAATGTCTGAGCAGGAAGTCATCGAAGTAGAAGGCGCCCGAGTCCACAATCTGAAAAATATAAGCGTCAGCCTACCACGCGAATCCCTGGTTGTATTTACAGGGCTGTCTGGCAGTGGAAAATCTTCATTGGCATTCGACACCATATATGCCGAAGGTCAAAGGCGATTTATCGAAACATTCAGCTCCTACGCTCGTCAGTTCCTGGGAAATCTGGAAAGACCCGATGTAGATCATATCTCCGGGCTCAGTCCCGTAATAAGCATCGAGCAAAAAACAACAATTAAAAACCCACGGTCAACGGTAGGCACCATCACCGAAATTTATGATTTTTTCAGACTTCTGTATGCTAAAATTTCGGATGCTTATTCGCCTGTGACCGGCGAAAAAATGGTCAGCTATACAACCGAAGAAATCGCTGAGCACGTTTCAGAAGAGTTCAGGGACAAGGGGGTTTTTCTGCTTGCCCCAATCATAAAATCCAGAAAAGGTCACTACCGGGAGCTTTTCGAGCAGATTGCCAGGATGGGGTATCTAAAAGTCAGAGTAGATGGCGAAATCCGGGAGATCATCCGGGGAATGAAACTCGACCGCTACAAAATCCATGATATTGACATTGTAGTGGATAAAATCAAAATTTCTGAGACCAAAGGTTCGCGGCTAAAAGACAGCATTGAAGCTGCCCTCTATCACGGAGATGGTGTAATGATGGTTTCGGATATTTATTCCCCTGAAAAAGTACGATATTTCAGTCGCCATATGATGTGTCCGGTATCCGGGATCTCGCTTCCAAAACCGGAGCCAAATACATTCTCTTTCAATAGCCCAAAAGGAAGTTGTCCTACCTGTAAGGGATTGGGAAGAATCAAGGTAACGCACATGGATAAGATCATTCCCGATACGTCATTATCCATCCGAAAGGGCGCCATCGCACCACTTGGACCATACAAGCAAACCTGGATATTCAGTCAGATTGAAGTCATTTCAGATATTTTTGGCTTTTCGCTCGACACGCCTGTCAAAGACATTCCAAAGGAAGCACTGCAAGTCATATTATACGGTGCTGACGAAGTTGTCGAAGCTGAGAATAAAGTCCTCGGAGTCAGCCGAAAACTGCACAAGACCTTTGAGGGCATCGTCCACTTCATCGAATATTCGGCCGGGGATGAAAAGAGTGCACAGATTCGGCGCTGGGCCGATGAATACATGCACGAAATCAACTGTCCGGACTGTGGGGGTCAACGACTTAAAAAAGAATCTCTCCTTTTTAAAATTGACGGCAAGAGCATTGGTGATCTATCAGAATTAAGTTTTTCTGAACTCAAACAGTGGCTTACATCGGCACAGGAAAAATTCAGCGATCGACAGAAAAAAATCTCCGTAGAGCTCCTCAAAGAAATCCACGACAGAATAGGCTTTCTACTTGATGTAGGTCTTGGATATCTTTCCATGAATCGACCAAGCAGCTCACTTTCGGGAGGTGAATCTCAGCGAATCAGACTTGCCACTCAGATTGGCTCTCAACTCGTAGGAGTGCTATATATACTCGATGAGCCATCCATCGGACTGCATCAGCGCGACAATCGAAAACTCATTGAAAGTCTTAAAAATCTTCGGGACATCGGCAACACTGTATTGGTCGTAGAACATGACCGCGAAATGATCGAAAATGCAGATTATATCGTAGATATTGGACCCGGGGCTGGCAAACACGGGGGCAAAATCGTATTCAGCGGGACCTACGACCAGCTGCTTTCTTCCAACACAGATACAGCTTTGTACCTGAGGGATGAAAAGCGCATTCCGGTGCCGGCCGTTCGAAGAAAAGGAAACGGTAAAAAGCTCACCCTCAAGGGCGCCAAAGGCAACAACCTCAAAAATGTAACCCTGACTCTGCCCTTAGGCACCTTTATATGTGTCACCGGCGTAAGCGGTTCTGGGAAGTCAAGTCTCATCACTGAGACGCTCTTTCCGGCTTTGAGCAATCATTTTTACCGCTCGTTGGCTGAACCCCTACCGTATGACTCCATGGAAGGAATCGAACACATTGATAAAGTAATTGACATCGATCAAAGTCCAATCGGGCGGACACCCCGATCCAATCCAGCTACCTACACCAATGTGTGGTCTGATATAAGAGATTTGTTTGCTCAGTTGCCGGAATCTCAGATACGCGGTTACAAGCCAGGGCGATTTTCGTTTAATGTAAAGGGGGGGCGATGCGAAACGTGTCAAGGGGCAGGCGTTCGCACCATCGAAATGAATTTTTTGCCGGACGTGTATGTGCTCTGTGAGTCCTGTCAAGGCAGAAGATTTAACCGCGAAACGCTTGAAGTGCGTTACAAAGGAAAGTCCATCTCTGATGTCCTGGATATGACGGTAGAAACAGCCATGGTATTTTTTGAAAATATTCCTAAAATCGTTCAAAAACTAAAAGCAATGAACGATGTAGGTCTGGGATACCTCAGCCTGGGTCAGCCATCCACTACCCTGTCCGGAGGTGAGGCACAGCGCGTGAAGCTGGCTACAGAACTTTCGCGCAGAGATACCGGCAATACGCTCTATATACTCGACGAGCCAACGACGGGATTGCATTTTGAAGATGTAAAAATGCTCATCGAGGTGCTGCAGCGCCTGGTAGATAAAGGTAATACCGTATTGGTGATCGAGCATAACCTCGATGTGATCAAAGTATCCGATCACATAATCGATATCGGTCCGGAAGGTGGTGAGGCCGGAGGAAGAATTGTCGCCCAGGGCACACCCGAGGATGTCGCTATTCATCCGAAAAGCATAACAGCTCCTTATATTGCACACGAACTTAAGAGATCATAAAATTTAAACTTCAGGAACATAAAATGACTTCAGAAGACGAAAAAATCATTAAAGCCTTTGAACCCCGCACCTGGAACGAAATAAAGACAAATGACTCATGGGCTATTTTTAAAGTCATGAGCGAATTTGTAAACGGATATGAAACCCTTAGCCGCATAGGTCCCTGTGTCACCATTTTTGGTTCGGCTCGTACCCGCGAAGACCATATCATGTATAAATATGCGGAGGAAATCGCCTTCCAACTGACCCAGCGCGGATACGGTATTATAACCGGAGGAGGCCCGGGAATTATGGAAGCAGGAAACAGAGGGGCGTCACGGGGGGGCGGTACATCGGTCGGATTAAACATCGATCTGCCCTTTGAGCAAAATTCCAATCCTTACATTGACCCCGATAAGAATCTTCAGTTTGACTACTTTTTTGTCCGAAAGGTTATGTTTGTGAAGTATTCCCAGGGATTTATTGTCATGCCGGGCGGATTTGGTACGCTGGACGAACTCTTTGAAGCCCTTACACTTATTCAGACCAACAAAATTGGTCGTTTTCCCATTGTACTATTTGGCAAGGAATATTGGGGCGGCCTGGTTGACTGGATGAAAGGCACTGTACTAAAAGAAGGAAACATCAATCCAGAAGATTTAAATCTCTTTCATCTGGTCGATGACCCCAATGCGGCCATTAAAGTGATTGATGATTTCTACTCCAAATATTTACTCAGGCCTAATTTTTAACCATTATAATGAAACTTCAGGCCAGAAATATATCGAAGATATACAAAAAACGACAGGTCGTAAAGAACGTTTCTTTTGAGCTCACACGGGGCGAAATCGTCGGCTTGCTCGGACCCAACGGTGCTGGTAAAACCACCTCCTTCTACATGGTAGTAGGTCTGATCAAGCCCAACGAGGGCCAGATACTGTTGGACGACCAGGATATTACCAGGGATCCTATGTACCGTCGAGCCCAAAAGGGAATTGGCTACCTGGCCCAGGAAGCAAGTGTGTTCAGAAAACTCAGTGTCGAAGACAATATTATGGCCGTACTGGAGTTGCGCAACCTATCCTACCGCGAACGCAGGCAGCAGCTGGAAAATCTTCTGGATGAATTCTCGCTCAGGCATGTGCGAAAAAACCGCGGGGATCTACTTAGCGGTGGTGAGCGCCGGCGAACCGAAATTGCAAGGGCTCTTGCTGCTGACCCGAAGTTTATCCTTCTCGATGAGCCATTTGCGGGTGTTGATCCCATCGCCGTTGAAGATATTCAGCATATCGTGGTCAAGTTGAGACAGAAAAATATTGGTATCCTTATCACTGACCACAATGTGCAGGAAACTCTGGCCATCACCCACCGCACATACTTGATGTTTGAAGGTGCCATTCTCAGGTATGGCACAGCAGAGCAACTTGCCGAAGATCCGGTAGTAAGAAAGGTCTATCTGGGCCAAAGCTTTGAACTGAAGCGTCCGAAAGAATTGATGGAAAAATTGCAGTAAAACGGAGGTATCCCACACATTGAACTTCATGGCAGGGAACCTTAAACAAGGTATTGAAACTCCCGCAAACAGCCGACTACTCCCTGTAGAAAAATCCTACCGCAGGATATATTACCGATTGTATAATCCATAATCAATAATCCAGCCTCGACCGTGTGCCCTAAATGACTCACTGTACAAGTCCCGCTCTTCTGAGCAACGCACGGGGATCAGGCTCATGACCGGTAAATCCGACAAACAGCTTCATGGGATCTACCGTGCCCCCCGCACTGAGAAGGCGACGAAAGCGACCAGCGGTTTGGGGGTTAAAAATTCCTTCTTTTTCAAATGATTCAAATGCATCTGCATCAAGCACTTCCGCCCATTTATAGCTGTAATATCCGGCTGAATAGGCTCCGTGAAATATGTGGCTGAAGGAGGTAGAAACAGCTGTCTCGTCTACGGGAGGAAGTAGGTCCAGACCGTCCATACAGCTCTGCTCAAAAGCTTTGAGATCTTTTGGTGCATCCTTAAAGCGGTCATGCCAGTACATATCGAGCACGGCAAATGCCAACTGACGCATTGTAGAATATCCTTCCATAAAGGTTTTCATGCGTTTAAGCCTCGCTATGATGTCTCGTGGCAACGGCTCTCCGGTCAAGTAGTGCCTACCCATCCGTGAGAGCAACTCATCGGAGTAGCACCAGTTTTCCAGGATCTGAGAGGGCAATTCTACAAAATCCCAATATACATTCGTACCGCTAAGGGAAGGGTATATTGTGTCGGCTAATATTCCATGAAGGGCGTGTCCAAACTCGTGAAAGAGGGTAAGCACTTCATCGAAGGTCAGAAGGGATGGCCTGGTAGCAGTTGGTCTGCTGAAGTTGCACACGATGCTCACGATAGGTCTTACTTCGCGGTCTCCGTGCCTGTATTGGCCGCGGTATTGGGTCATCCAGGCGCCGGAGCGTTTGCCTTCACGCGGAAAATAGTCCATCATCAGTACTGCCAGGTGTCTTCCATTGGCATCTCTGACTTCGTATGTAGTGACATCGGGGTGATACGTGGGAATGTCTGTACGGCAGATGAACGTGAGGCCGTAGAGGCTTTTTGCGAGTTCAAAAATCCCGTTTTCAATCACTTGATAAAGAGGGAAATATGGCTTTAAGAATTCGTCGTCAATTCCTACTTCCTCTTTCTTTATCTTTTCCATAACCCAGGCTACGTCCCATCTTTTTAAAGATTCCAATCCCTCCGAGATGGCGCGTTTCTGGAGGAGTTGTACATCTCGATGAGCTGCTGCCGATGCGTGAGTTTTCAGAAAATCAATAAACTGCCAGACGCGCTGAGGAGAGCCGGCCATCCTCTCCTGCAGCACAAAATGAGCGTGAGACGAAAATCCCAGAAGACGTGCCCGCTTACACCGGAGCTCAGCAATGTGCCGGACTATATCACTGTTGTCATTTTTTGTGCGGAAAGCTCTCTTACCATAGGCCTTAAAAAGCTGCTCGCGCAGATCCCGACGCGCGCTGTAGGTCATAAAAGGAATATAGCTATCCGCCTGCAGTGTGATAAGCCACTGGTTTGGTTTTCCCGTTTGTTCAGCGGCCTCCTTGGCAGCTTCCTTCACGAAGTCCGGCAAACCATCGAGGTCTTCCTCACGGAGCAGAAGTTCGAAGGCGTTGGTATCGGCCAGTACATTTTGAGCAAACTTTTGAGTGAGGACTGCCAGCTGTTGGTCCAACTCTCTGAGCTTCTGCTTATCGTCATTGCAGAGCAAGGCGCCGTTGCGCACAAAGGCCCGGTGGGTTTTTGTCAGAAGCATTTCCTGCTCCGGCGTCAATGACGATCGATCAATCGTATTGTAAACGGCATCAATGCGCTCGAAGAGCTTTTCATTCAGGAGCACATCATTGCTGTAACTGGCCAGCATGGGGCTAAATACCTGTGCCAGTTGTTGGATTTCTTCATTTGTCTCCGCACTGTTGAGGTTAAAAAATATTTCGGAGATTTCATTTAAAAGAAGCCCCGCATATTCGAGTGCTTCAATGGTGTTGGAAAAGGTAGGACTTTCCGGATTGGTGGAGATTCTGTCCACTTCTTGGCGGGCAATCTGAAGGGCAGTTTCAAATGCAGGCTTGAAATGGTCAGGTTTGATCTTTTGGAAAGGCGGGACCCCAAAAGGTGTGTCATAGGGATGTAGAAGAGGATTCAAATTCTCATTCATGGAATACATTTTAAAGATTTTTGAGACGATGAGCTGCAAGGTGTAGTTTTTCATAATCCTTGGCAAAGCAAAAACGCACCAAACGTTGATTTTTAGGAGGATTTTTATAAAAAACAGACACCGGAATCAATGCGACACCTGCATTGCGTACCAGCCATTCTGTAAAAGTGATATCGTCAGAATCTGAAATTTCTGAGTAATCATACAGCTGAAAGTAGCTCCCCTGAGAAGGCAACGGCCGAAATCCTGACTCTGCAAGAAGAGCTTGTAAAGTATTGCGAGACTCCTGATAGCACAAAACGAGCTCTGCAGGGCGAAATTCCGGAAGGTACTCGGCTAGGGCAGCCTGCATAAAACTGTTGACCGCAAATACCTCATATTGATGAATTTTTCGGACTTCCCGGGTCAAATATTCCCCCGCTACAATGTATCCGATCTTCCAGCCTGTAGCATTCAGACTTTTGCCAAAAGAATATACACAGGCAGACCTGAGCCGAAGATGCTCGAGTGCAAGAGCAGAGTGATGCGTATTTCCATCGTACACCAAATGCTGATACACTTCATCGAAAAGAAAGATCAAATGCGGATATGCAGCACTCAGATCTGCTAGGGAACGCACTTCATCGGCTGTAAGACATCTTCCGGAGGGATTGTGAGGATTATTCACAATGACAAGCCGTGACCTGGAAGTAATGTGGTGTTTGATGTGTGAGACAGGAATGCTGAAATCATCATTTAGCTGAATTTCCACGACTCTTCCACCCATGAGCTCCACCACGGGCACATAGCTGTCGTACCAAGGTGCAAATACCAAAACTTCATCGCCCGGATGAACTACAGCAGCTATCACTGCAAACAAGGCCTGAGTAGCACCTGCGGTAATGGTGATTTCGGCATCGGGATCTATGGCAATCCCCTGAAGTCGCTCATGCATATCTGCCACGGCTTTTCTCAGAGCCCATAAACCAGGCATAGGAGCGTACTGGTGTGAATGCATATGCAGCTGCCGCTGAATGCAGCGCACCAAATCCGCGGGCGGGCTAAAATCAGGAAAACCCTGAGAAAGATTTACAGCATCGTATTCCATGGCCATAGCTGTCATCTTTGAAAATATGGTCACGGCCATGGAAGGAAATTTTGACGGAAACATTTGTTTAATTTTTATGATTCAACACAATGTGGCTCTGAGCAGTGATCCATTCTTACTACGGAAGCATCAGCCGGAGACCATTTTCTGCACGGGGATCCTATATGACCGCTGCGCATCTATGAGCAGTCCACAGCCTGGAACAAAAAAGGTCTGTAAACTCAATGGCTTCCATACAACAGGACTGAATGAGCCACAATAACTAAGCGGCTACACTACAACCTCGCCAAACAAGTCGTACTCGGTGCTTTCGGTGATTCGAACGCTGTAAAAGTCTCCTGTCCTGAGATATCCGGATGACTCTATTGGGATTAAAACCTCGTTGTCAACATCGGGTGAATCGTACTCGGTACGACCGACGAAATATCCAGCCTCAGTGCGATCGATCAGTACACGATAAGTGGAGCCGACCTTTTGTCTGTTGAGTTGTTCAGATATGCGTTGTTGAACGGCCATGATTTCAGCAGCGCGGGCTTGTTTTACCTCCTCAGGTACATCATCAGATAAGGTGTAGGCATACGTATTCTCCTCGTGGGAATAGGTAAAGCATCCCAGCCTGTCAAATTTTGTCTCCCGGACCCATTCTTTCAGAATTTCAAAATCCTCATCTGTTTCGCCCGGATAGCCTACGATCAGTGTAGTACGAATGGCAATCCCTGGCACCTTATGTCGCATCAGATTCAGCAGGCGATCGGTTTTCTCACGGGTAGTCCCACGGCGCATGCTCTTCAGTATGGGATCACTGATATGCTGGAGCGGAATATCCACATAATTGCAGATTTTTGGTTCAGAAGCCATTACGTCGAGTACATCCTCCGGAAAACCCGCCGGATACAAATAATGCAGGCGAATCCACTCGATGCCCTCTACTCTGGCGAGTTCTTTCAAAAGGCGGGCAAGAGATCTCTTTTTATACAAGTCCAGCCCGTAATAGGTCAGATCCTGCGCAATCAGGATCAACTCCTTTACCCCTTTGGCTGCCAGCGCTTCGGCTTGACTTACAAGGTTTTCTATTGGGGTACTTCTATGAGCCCCTCTCATAAGGGGTATGGCACAGAAACTACACGGCCGGTCACATCCTTCCGAAATCTTCATGTAGGCATAGTGCGTAGGAGTGGTAAGCATACGCTCGCCAAGAAGTTCTGTCTTGTAGTCCGCACCCAGCACTTTTAGAAGCCTGGGAAGATCACGGGTACCAAAATATTGGTCCACTTCGGGAATTTCTTTTTCCAGGTCTGGCTTGTATCGTTCGCTCAGGCAGCCTGTCACAAATACTTTATCGACTTTTCCCCGTTCTTTCAAATTTACATAATGAAGTATGGTATCTATGCTTTCCTGCTTAGCATTGTTGATAAACCCGCAGGTATTGATCACGACGATGTTCCCCTGTGAGGATTCAGGAACCACCTCTTTGCCATTGGCGCGTAACTGGCCCATAAGTACTTCACTGTCGTAAAGATTTTTTGAGCACCCGAGGGTGATCACATTGATGATGTTTTTCTTAATGCTTTTCGTCCGCATGTTGTGATTCGGTAAATTTGTTGTATAAGTCTGGTCTTCGTTCGCGTGTTCGTTGCAAAGATTGATCTAGTCTCCACTGTTCAATGCGTGCCTGATGTCCGCTAAGCAATACATCGGGTACTTTAAATCCTTTAAATTCAGGAGGTCGGGTATAGACAGGTGGAGCCAGCAGTCCATCCTGAAATGTATCGGTCAGAGCAGAGGTCTCATCGTTGAGCACGCCCGGAATCAGCCTTATGACTGCATCAGCAACTACGGCAGCCGCTAACTCTCCTCCTGATATTACATAGTCTCCGATGGATAACTCGAGCGTGATTAGCATATCGCGCACTCTCTGGTCCACCCCTTTGTAATGGCCGCAAATGATCATCAGGTTTTGCAGCAGCGATAGCCGGTTAGCCATGGGCTGATCAAACCTTTGCCCGTCAGGGGTCATGTAGATGACTTCATCATAGGTGCGCTGTGATTTGAGTTGAGATATAAGATTGTAAATCGGCTCGATCATCATTACCATGCCTGCACCTCCGCCATATTGATAATCATCGACTTGCTTGTGCTTACCGATTCCCATAGATCGCAGATCGTGCAGGATGATCTCCGCGCGGCCATTCTCTTGTGCCCGTTTCAGGATGCTGTGGCTGAAAGGACCTGCCAGCAATTCCGGATGTAGAGTGATGATGTCTATTCTCATTGTTGTGACTCTCTCAACGATTGAAAAATGGCAAATGGGGTTTAACTTTTACAAAAATGGGCACACTCGAGTTTGGGTTACTAAAATAAATGTTGTACCAGGCTTTTGAAAGGCACTCATTGATAAATGGATTGAAAAACGCATTTGTTTAAAACCATGTTTTCGTTTTAATCGTTATGAGTGTCCCAAAACAAGGTGTCTTCCCCTCAATCCAATGAACACCCCTATCGTGCCTCCAAACACTGCTCCGAAAAACACATCTGTCGGATAGTGTACACCGAGATACACTCTGCTGTAACTAACGATGGCAGCCCAAAGGAGCAAAAGAGCTGTCCACCTACATCTTTTTAAAAATACCACCGTAACCAGCCCTGCAAGCATAAAGCTATTGGCTGCGTGGCTTGAGATGAATCCATACAGACCTCCGCATCCACCCGGCAACCGCAAGAGCTCATTCAGTCCGGGGACATGACAGGGTCGCAACCTTTTAAACACATTTTTAAAAAGCCAGACAGATCCTGCATCGCTCAGAATCAATCCTATAACTGCGAGCACCACAAAGACCAAAAAACCCCTTCTGCCGGCAGCTTTCCAGATCCATCCTACCAGTACGGCATACAAGGGCAACCAGCTCCACTTGCCTGACACGAAGAGCCAAAAAGAATCCATCGCCGGTGTGCCGCTGCCGTTTACAGCATGCAGCAGAGCTTCATCGCCCTTTATAAACCATTCCCACCAGTCAGTCATGAATCAGTTTCCAGAGTTTGTCTTTCAATAGATCCAGATTCCATTGAGCCACGGATGAGATAAGTATGTGGTCAATATTCTTAGGCACTCTTCGGTATAAATTTTTCATTCCAGCCTCATCGAGCAAATCGCATTTTGTAATCGCCAGTAAGCGACGCTTATCCAGCAACTCGGGATTGTATTTCTTTAGTTCGTTGAGCAATATTTTGAATTCTTGGGAGATGCTCTGGCTTGTTGCCGGTATCATAAAGAGCAACACACTATTGCGCTCAATATGTCTGAGAAATCGGTGTCCCAGCCCCCGGCCTTCCGCAGCACCCTCAATGATTCCCGGAATATCGGCCATCACAAATGACTTAAAGTCTCTGTAAGCTACAATACCGAGATTGGGCACTAAGGTCGTAAACGGATAATCTGCGATCTCCGGCTTGGCTGCCGTGATAGTAGCCAGCAAGGTAGACTTTCCGGCGTTGGGAAAACCTACCAAACCAACATCTGCAAGAACTTTCAGTTCCAGAATTCTCCAGCCTTCCTGACCGGGCTCTCCGGGCTGAGCATATCGGGGTGTCTGGTTCGTCGCGGATTTAAAATGCGTATTCCCCAGCCCTCCCCGGCCTCCATACATTACGATGAACTCCTGGTCCGGCTCCACGAGTTCGGCCAGTATTTGGCCGGTTTCAGGATCTTTTACAACCGTCCCGACGGGTACTTCCACTACCACGTCCTTGCCCTGCCGACCTGTACAGTTGTTGGATGATCCATTTTCTCCGGCTTCTGCCTTGATGTGTTTTTGATATTTGAGGTGTAGCAATGTCCACAGTTGAGGATTGGCGCGAAGGATTACATGCCCTCCCCGGCCACCGTCACCGCCGTCCGGTCCACCTTTAGGTACATATTTGGCACGGCGTAGGTGTGCCGAACCGGCTCCTCCCTTGCCGCTTTCAAACCATATTTTTACGTAATCCACAAAGTTGGAATTCGACATAAGTTATTGGCTATCTGAATCGTAGGTATTAAAAAAGTGACACGCAAGGTACACAATCAATGGATTTTGATTTGTTAACGAAAAATTGATATATACTATCACGGCTGAACATTGTGTCCCCGGATTTTTCCAAAAAAAACATTGTCTAAAACCCGCAGAAGGCTACATATATTTTCTGTCTGTTTCGAGCAATGGCACCCGTCCGTATGCCCCTTTTGTTTTTGATTAAACAGCAACTAAAAAGGGTTGATATACAAAAACATACATGTACAAACATGCTGGTATACGCGTGTGTGATAATTTCCGTATCTGCTCATTTGGACCGATTTCGGGAGTATGGCTGCAGCTGTCCTGCGCATTCGTCGGACCCATTGCAATGTCCGAAAGTACTATGTAGTGATCCAGTCTAATTGATTTCAGAGCAGAATACTCCAGTGGAGAGCCCTGTTGCGGGTGGATGCACCGACCATATCGGACGGTCGGAAACCAAAAAATTTCATCGATTTTCATCATCAAAAGCTTGCTTTACCTTTGACCGGGTTTTTTTTTGATTTTAGACGAAAAAGCTAAAGTTTTGAATCTCAATGACCATCATGCACCCTTTCTTTTCGACCCATCGCAAAATAGGCATCCTCGGTGGCGGGCAGCTCGGCAAGATGCTCGCCTTGGCCGCGGCTCCATGGGATCTGCATCTCAAAATACTCGACCCGTCGGCCGACGCCCCCGCACGGCATTTTGTCAAAGAATTTCAGGTCGGTGATTTTCGTGATTACGACACGGTACTGCAATTCGGCAGCGATTGTGAAGTCCTTACTATCGAAATTGAAGATGTCAATACCGATGCGCTTTGCGCCCTTCAACAACAAGGAAAGAAAATATTCCCTCAGCCTGAGATCATTGAGATTTTTCAGGACAAAACACTTCAGAAAAAGTTTTATTCCGAAAACCACTTTCCAACCTCACCTTACCTCACCTTTGGTGACAAACAGCAACTCTTGGAGTATCTGACGTCTGATAATGGAACTTTTCCCAAGGTCTGGAAGGCTGCCAGAGGCGGGTTTGACGGTCGCGGGGTAGCCAAACTTCGTTCCCTTGCCGATACTGCAGGACTACAAGATTCCGCTTGCATCCTGGAGGAGCACGTGGATATATGGGCGGAGACTGCTGTAATCGTACATCGCAATGCACAAGGTCAGGTCGTCAGCCAGCCTATGGTGCAGATGGAATTCCATCCCGAAGCCCACTTTGTCGAGCTTGTATTTGCACCATCTGTCCTTGATCATTCGACCGAGCTGAAGTGCATGGATATAGCCACACGGCTCGTCGAAAAACTCAACCTGGTAGGCACGCTGGCAGTAGAATTTTTCATCACACCCAATCGCGAAATCTTGATCAATGAAGCAGCCCCTCGGGTGCACAATTCAGGGCATCTCACCATCGAAGCCGTCGCCTCCTCTCAGTTTGAACAGCACATAAGAGCCATCACAGGCCTTCACCCCGGTGCAAACCATCTCTTGTTTCACGCTGCAATGCTCAATCTTACGGGACACCCAAAATATGAAGGCAGCGTATTGTATGAAGGAGCCGAACGCATCTTGTCCATGCCCATGGTATTCATGCATCTGTATGGAAAACCGAGAACCAAACCTTATCGCAAGATGGGTCATATCACCGCAATCGGCGACGATGTACACCTGCTTATTGCCAAGATTAAATCAATTAAAGACCTGATTAACGTGATTTCTTATTAACTTTTATTTTTTTTATGGCCAAGCGAAAAATACGACTTATAAGCATCATGAGTGAGCTTGGTGCCGGTACCCGTGGGGCAAGCCTGGGGCTCGACGCCATGCGCATCGCTTCCTTTAAGTTAAATCCCAAATTCTTTAAAAAATATAAGGTCGAAGAGGTCAAGCACCTCAACAACATGCTCTTTGAAGAAGATAATACGCCGTATGCCAAACGCCTGGACGGCATCGTAACGGTGTATCAGCGCATCGAGGAGAAACTCGTTGAAATACTCGAAAACGGTTATTTCCCCATAGTCATTTCAGGCGACCACAGCAATGCCGGTGGCACCATCGCCGGAATCAAAAGTGCCTTTCCAGATAAGCGACTGGGAGTGATTTGGATCGATGCACATGCTGATCTCCACTCTCCCTACACTTCTCCATCGGGCAATGTACACGGCATGCCCCTCGCAACAGCCCTGAGCGAAGACAATCTCGACTGTAAACTCAAAAAAGTACCCGAAAGCACCCTGCAATATTGGAATCAACTGAAGGGCAAATCTCCTAGAATCCAATACAGCGACTTAGTATTCATCGCCCTTCGCAGCACCGAAATGCCCGAGGACTACCTGATATTGCGAAATAAAATTCCTGTCATAAAAGTTTCTGAAGTTCGCGAAAAAGGACCTGTGCGTGCAGCCGAAAAAGCGCTTCAGTACCTCGCTGACTGCGATATAATTTATATTTCTTTTGATGTGGACAGCATGGACCCCAGCGTGTCCCGAGGCACAGGCACACCGGTACCGGGTGGCCTCTATGAAGAGGAAGCTACAGCCATCATCAACCGCCTGCTGGAAGATCCCAGAGTGGTATGCCTGGAGTTTACAGAGATCAATCCGGTGCTCGACGATAAAGGTAACGCCATGGGCGAGGCGGCATTTCGCATCCTTTCTACCATCGTCGAAACAATTAAGCTAAATAATTAATTACAATGTTTTTTGTGTACTGTAGCTTTATTGAATTATGAATATATGTCTCTTTCTCATTCGCTGTCCTAATCTGAACCAAAACATGTCTTCATTTAATGAAATTCTTTTAAACCTCACCTCCAAATTGCTCTGAAAAAAGAAAACATCGAAAATGAACGAACTCAAAAATACCCTCTCTGCATTACTGCATCAGATACTACGGGACGATTATGGTGCTGATACCCCTGCGGCTGACCTCCAGCCCACCCGCCGGGAATTTGAAGGGGATCTCACCTTCACTGTATTTCCTCTGGTAAAGATTGTGCGCAAAAGTCCGGAACAACTCGGACAGGAAATTGGCCAAAGGCTCCTACAGGCCGCACCACATCTGGTCGAAGGGTTCAATGTGATTAAAGGTTTTCTGAATATTTCCATTCGAAAAGCATATTTCTACAACACGCTGCTCCGGAAGTATAAAACCGGTAAATGGATTGAACCGTCGGCTGAGCCGATGCACATTATGATCGAGTATTCGTCTCCCAATACCAACAAACCCCTGCACCTTGGCCATATCCGAAACTGTCTGCTAGGTTGGTCTGTCTCACGACTGTTCGAAGCCTTAGGACACACCGTGTATCGGGTTCAAATCATCAACGACCGGGGAATCCACATTTGTAAATCCATGGTCGCCTGGCTGAAATTTGGAAACGGAAGCACGCCGGAGTCCACCGGCATTAAGGGAGACCACTTTGTGGGCGACTACTATGTGCTGTTTGAAAAAGAGTACAAAAAGCAGGTCCAGGAGCTGATGGCCCGGGGCTACACCGAAGAAAAAGCCAAAGAAGAGGCACCCATCATGCTAGAAGCCAGGGAAATGCTGATAAAATGGGAGCAAAATGACCCCGAAACCATAGCCCTCTGGAGTAAAATGAACTCCTGGGTTTACAGTGGGTTTGACCGTACATATGCCCGTTTAGGTGTAAGCTTTCACAAAGACTACTATGAAAGCGACACGTATAAGTTGGGCAAAGACATCCTCTCCGAGGGGCTCCGCAGAGGAATCTTTTACCGAAAGGAAGATGGATCGGTCTGGATCGATCTCACTTCTGAAAATCTCGATCATAAGCTGCTCCTCCGTAGAGACGGCACCTCCGTGTACATCACTCAGGATATTGGCACTGCCGTTGCCCGATTTGAAGAATTTCCCATTCAGAAGCTCATTTACACCGTTGCCAACGAGCAGGATTACCACTTCAAGGTGCTCTTTCTGATTCTGAAAAAGCTGGGGTATCCCTGGGCAGACCAACTCTATCACCTCAGCTATGGAATGGTAGAGCTGCCCCACGGTCGGATGAAGAGCCGCGAGGGTACTGTCGTGGATGCAGATGACCTCCTCGATGAGATGGAAAAAACCAGTGCTCTCCTCACAGCCCAGCTTGGCAAGGCCGAAGGACTTCCCGAAGAAGAAAAGCAAAGCTTGTACACTGCCATAGGCCATGGGGCTTTAAAATACTTTATTCTGAAAGTGGACCCCCGGAAAAAAATGATTTTTAATCCCGAGGAATCCATTGATTTCAATGGCAATACCGGCCCGTTTATCCAATACACCCATGCCCGCATCAACTCCCTCCTACAGCGTGCCGGAGATGTGACCATCCCGGAAATGCCCTCAGAATTTTATCCAGAGGAATTTAATCTAATCAAGTCCCTGCTCCTCTTCTCTGACACGGTACACAAGGCCGCCGGCGAATACAACCCATCCGAACTGGCCATTTATCTCTACGAAGTCGCTCGGTCTTACAACGCAATGTATCAGAAATACAGCATTCTCTCTGCTGAATCAGAAGAGAAAAAAAATCTGCGTGTATTTTTAAGTCGTGCCACTAAAGAAATATTGAAGCTGGGACTTGATTTACTAGGAATCAAAGCGCCTGAAAGAATGTAAAGGTTATTTAATCCGGTCTTTGTACCTCTGTCATCTGTACAACTCTTTTAATCACATTATCCAGTTCATGAGATGCATCTTTGATATGCTGTAAAAAATCATTTAACTGATCAGGCTCCACAATGCCTTCTTCAATCACATCAACCAGCGCCAGAATTCTGGCCAATGGCGCCCTGACTTCATGCGACTGCAACCACGCAATTTGTTGAAATCGCATATGATGCTGCTCTATAATCTCATCTTTCTTCTTTAATTCATCAATATTGAGAATTAATGCTAAAATAAATTTTTCGCCACCTTCTTCGAGCACAGTACCCCTTCCTAAACTCCAACAATACGAACCATCAGACTTAGCCGATCGAAATACTGAAACAACCGAATCATTGGCATTTCTTAAAGATGACATCTCATTGGAAAGTTTATTTAAGTCGTCCGGATGTATAAATTCAGTGTAATTTTTATTCAAAATCTGATCATTTCTAAATCCTGAAAATTTAGAAAAGGTATCTGAGATATACAAAATTTTACCCGATAAATCAAGAATCGAAACAATCCCATTTACCTGGCTGACAAGTGTCTGGTATCTTTTACTCAATTTTCTATTCTCTTCCAGACTTTTTCGGACATTGGTGACTTCCAGACAATAATGACCCACGCCAAGTACCTGATTCGATGCATCAAAAATGGGTTTTAGTGTTACGACAAAATAGAGGTTATTTTTAGTCTTTAATTCTAACTGTATAGTGTTTCCCTCCAAAGCAGCCTTATATGCCTGTGCCATTTGTTCTTTGTGCTGATCTTCCATATAGAGAAAGGCGCTATCGCCTCTTACAGGTTCGATATTAAACACATTTTTTGCTATCTCAATGGCTTTTTGATTGCAGACTCTAAGGCGCAAATTTTTATCATAAAACGCCCAGGCCTCAGAAGTCATATTGTCGATCAGGTCAAAATAAGAATCTTTTTCATAAGGTTTTAATGGATTGGTATCACTAATAAGTACTCCGATGCTCAAAACCCCGATCGAGGTATTGGATTCATCCATAAAGGCGGAAAATTCCCATTCAGAAAAATAAAATGTACTCTCACCGGCCTTTGGCTTTCGGATTATAAGTTTTTCAATTCGGCCGGGTGTATTCAAGCAATTGTAAGCGGCAGAAAACACATATTCTTCATCCCCGTGATAAATCTGTCCATTGTAGTTTTTACCCAAAACTTCTTCTTTTGAAAATCCAAAATTCTTAATGTAGGTATCGTTGACATATCTCACCACTCCATCCAAATCCACTACCATCACCATCACGGTCGTACTATCTCTTAAATAAACCGGAATGTACTCATCTAACCATTTAGAAATCTTTTTCATAATCATGTCTGAAACTGCATCGATTTTACCCTTCTTTAAAACCATAACGAAAGTATGTAAAAATACCTTTGTCCGATTTTAAATATTTCTAAATGAAAGATTTTCTAACCGTAACAATGGTACTTTTTGCTGTGATAGATATACTCGGTTCCATCCCCTTGATCATCTCTCTTCGTCAGAAAGTAGGTCATGTTCAGTCCGAAAAAGCTACAGCCGTTGCTACCGTGATTATGATCCTATTTCTCTTCATCGGAGAGCAATTTCTGGGACTTCTTGGTGTAGATGTTTATAGTTTTGCAGTAGCAGGTTCTTTGGTTCTTTTTTTTCTTGCAATAGAGATGATCTTGGGTATCAGAATTTATAAAGAAGAAAGCCCAGATACAGCTTCCATTGTTCCTATTGCTTTTCCATTAATTGCCGGTGCAGGTACATTGACTACAATTATTTCGCTCAGAGCTGAATATGAATATCAGATAATTTTAGCAGGCATTATTGTGAATTCTGTAATTGTTTACATAGTATTGAAAAATACTGAACGTCTTGAAAAATTATTTGGAAACAGCGGTCTTGGAATTCTTCGCAAAACCTTTGGGATTGTACTTCTTGCAATATCTATCCGATTATTTACCCAAAACATTAAAGTTCTATTCTGACACTTTATTTTTTTAATTTTATTCTAAATGTAGTTCCTTCATTTACTTTGCTTTCTACTTCGATTTTACCTCCCATAGATTCTACCTGTGCTTTGGTGATATATAGGCCAAGTCCTTTGGCATCAGGATTTCCGTGGAATGTTTCGAACATATTAAACAATTTTTTGCCATATTTTTCTAAATCTATACCCAGACCATTATCCCTTACTTCTATAATCTTATATGAATCACTTAGATAATATGAATATTTAATAAAACTACGCACATCTTTGTTTCTGTATCTGATAGCATTGGTCGTTAAATTAAGCAGAATACTTTCGAGAAAGGCAGGATTGCAAGTGACCTCTGCACTCTTTGAGATTTCGTTAATTATTAGAACATCATTTTGTACAATATCTTTTTTTACAACGCTTAATACTTTTTCCAAAATATTATTTATGTTGATTGATTCGAGAGTGTCGTGTGCACTTTTTTCAATGGTAATTACAGCATTGAGTGACGTGATGGTTTCCATCAGGTTTTCTGAAGCTTTCTGAAGATGTTTGAATATATCCTTTTTTTCATCATCACTTACAAGATTATTGTTAATTAGTTCAATGAGCCCCTCAATGTTGGCTGCATATGATCTTATGTTATGACTTACGATATACGTAAAACTTCGCAGGCGTTCATTTTGGTCTGTTATAATATTTATCGTTTTTCTGAGCTCATCTTCTTTCAATTTCAATGAAGTAATATCCACTCCGATTCCGATAATTCCGGCGATCTGGCCATTCACATCCTTAAACGGAAGTTTCGAAATCATCATGTACTTTTTATCACCATATTGATTAGTGTATTCAATTACTTTATTGACCAGTGGCTTGCCGGACATTACCTCATTATCTTCTTTTTGAATACCTGTCAAGACTTCTCCCTCATAAAATTCTTCATCAGTTTTGCCGAGAACGTGATTTTCTGAAGTCATTCCAAGATAATATACTTCTGCCTTATTGACAAGTATTTTTCGGAAATTTCTATCTTTTACGTAAATTGTATTTGGTAGATTATCAATGACTGTTTTAAAAAGTATTCTTTCATTATTGAGTTGCAGTTCATAATGTTTTGTTTTTGTAACATCTCTGATGAGAATCAGCACCGAATTAATATCTTTTAGCACACATCTACATTCATAATATTTCGTATTATTTTCTTCATCATGACGAAATAAGAACTCTCGAAATTCTGCTGTTCTAAAAACATCAGAAATATTTTTTTTAAAAATTTTCCTATCCTTTTCCGGAAGTACTTCATCGATTGTTTTATTCAAATAAGTTAATTGATCTATAAATAATGTAGATGGATTAGGAGAGTGTTGTTCAACAATTCGAAAGTCTTTATCTATTACAAGAAGTAGATCCGGAATAGCACTTAAAATTGCTCTATTTTCACGCTCACTTTCAATTATTTTTCGTTCAAAATTCTTCCTTATTGTTATATCATCTTCTACAGCTATATACATCGTGTGGTTTCCCTGATCGTCAAAGATTGGAGTGATGGTCATTTCGATCCAGTATGGCTCCCCTGTTTTAGTATAGTTCAGGATCTCTTGCTTGAAAGGAACCAGTTCTTTTAATTTCTTGCGAATAATCGATATATGTGCAGTACTTGTATCTTTACCCTGAAGAATAGATCCAGGTTTTTTTCCCTTTACTTCATCAAATGTGTATCCTGTTTTTTCTTCAAAACTTTTATTTACCCAAGTAATATATCCTTTATTATCAGTGATAATCACTATATTTTGAGTATGAGAAGCAACAAGTGAAAGCGTCTCTTGCTTTTTGTATAATTCTTTTATCTGAGTAATATCATTTTTGACAGCAACATAATTTCTTATTTTTCCTTGTATATACATAGGTGAAATAGTTGCATTTTCAATAAAGAGTGTGCCATCCTTTTTTTTATTAATCAACTCTCCTGTCCAACTCTCGCCAGCGGTTATTCTTTTCCAGAGCTGTTCGTAGGTTTCAGGGGCGACGAGTCCTGATTTCAAAAATCTTGGATTTTGATTCAATACTTCATCTTTAGTGTATCCAGTAATATGTGTAAAAGCGTCATTTACATACTTAATATTTCCATCAGCATCTGTGATCATAATGGAGGCATCGCTTTGATTGATAGCGGCCTCGAGCGTTAAAAGACGTTCGATTTGCTGCTTCTGTTCATTTATGTTTCGAGCTGTAATGTAGAGTCTGTATCCATCATTTTCGAGGTAAATGATATTAAGTTTATCCTGTTGCCATATGTACTCACCATCGGAGTTCAGAATCCGGAATTCATACATCAAGGAGGTTTCTTTTCTCTCCAATGTTTCTAAAAGCATTGATTTCACAACCTTACGATCTTCCGGATGTATGTATTCATATATTTTTGAGAGATCCTTCCAGCGATTGTCATTCCTTGGCACACCGGAAATTTTGAAATAGTTATCACTTGCGTACAGCAATTTTCCATTTTCAACGACAGCGAGCCCGTCCGGAGAATTTTCGATAAGAGTTTTTAACCTTCTCTCATTTTCCAAGAGTTTTATTTTATTCTTTACTTTTTCAAGTAGATTTAAAATTTCTTCTCTTAAATAGTCAATATGTTGTTCATCTATATTTTTTAGTGAAAGAATAAGGATGATTCCATAAAGAACATTTATTTTAATTAACGGGATTTTATTTACAACCAAACCGTGATGAGAAATGTTCTTTATTAAGTTATTTAATGTATCACTGTGAATAATTTCATTTTTACTATTTTGTTGTAAATCAATTAATGAATTTGTGATAATACTGTTTAAATCACTTATGAAAAAATCATCATCAAACTGTTTGTGTGATGATATTTTCAATACATCTTTATCTTGATACAATTCAAAAAAATACACCTTTTCGGCCGTAAATATATCCTCAATCTTATCTACTATCTTTTGAATTATTTCTTTATATATTTTTTCATCAATAATTTCATATGTTTTCTTATCATATAAATCATTGATAAGTCCCTTAATTGCGATTTCTATAGAGAGTCTTTTTTTACTTTGTTCGATTTCAGTGACATCTGTCAAATTTAGAAGAATATATTTTTCGTCGTTTGCCACAATGTCACTTATATGAGCAATGTATATTTTATTATTTACACCAGTTAAATTAATCCTTGAGACTTTTTTATTTAGTAAAAAATATAAATCTGATTGTGACTCTTCCGAAAATAATCTTCTAAAATCTACCTTACTTGTATCGTATTGGCCAAAGGTTTTATAAAATTCTGTATTTCCTTTTACTATACTAAATTTTTCATCTATAAGAAGTAAAATCGAAGGGATTATTCGAAATATGTTTTCAATAAAAGAATTTTTATTTTCAAGTTCTATATTTACTCTTTTTAATTCTTCATTCTGAAATTCAATTTCTTTTTTGAAAACATTTATATTTTCAAACAAATAATCCATATCCCCATCAGAAAGATCTTTAGTACTATGGCTTTCTAAATAGTCTTTAATAAGTTTCTTGATCTCTTCTTTGGTCATCAGAATTATGGATTATTTATATTCCGATACATCCATTACAATACCGACAAGTTTTAAAGGTTTACCATTTTCATCTCTGGCCACTACTCCCCCTCTGTCGTGATACTTTTTGTAGCTTCCGTCTTTACAACGTATCCGATACACGATATCCCAGGCCGGAGTTTTGCCTTCCATATGATCGCGCATGGCCTGCATGGTAAATTCATAGTCATCCGGGTGGAGATAGTCGCAGATTGCATATACATCTGTAGGGAATTCATCAGGTGTATATCCGATCATTGTTGCTTTTTTTTCATGCATGTTTACCTGTCCTGAGGGAACATCCCACTCCCACCAGGCCATATTTCCCATTTCCAAGGCCATTTGAAGTCGTTCGGTGGCTTTTTTCAAGGCTATCCGTTGCTCATAGATATTGCGAAGATTGGTAAGTGTTACCAGTATTCCATCTACTGCCTGAAAGTCGGTTCTGTACGGAGCAATGCGCAGGAGATAGACATTTTCTTCCCCTAATTCGATTTCTTTTTCGATGATTTGAAGGTCTTTTTGAACGGATTTCAAATCATTTAGAAAATCGGGATAGAGAATCGTGTTCGAAAAGTGATGTATGGGTCTGCCGATATCGAAATCCATTACATGACTTAATTCGCTGAACGAAGGTGTTATTTTTCGGATGCACATTTTGCGGTCCAAATACAGGGCTGCAATACCAGTGTTGTTCAGCAGGTTGTTAATGTCGCTGTTTAGCTGGGTTAGCTCATCTATTTTTGACTGAAATTCGCTGTTGACGGTATAGAGTTCTTCGTTTACGCTCTGAAGTTCTTCATTGGTGCTTTGCAGCTCTTCATTGGCAGCGATAAGTTCTTCATTAGAAGATTGGAGTTCTTCGTTTGACGTTTCGAGTTCTTCTACTGTAGCTTGCAAACTTTCTTTTACAAACTGGAGTTCATATTCCAATTCTTTCACCCGGTCCTGATAGTGTTCTCCCAGCGTCAGGACTTCTTCCGGGTTTTTATGCTGTTTTTTTGCTTTCCCCTTGTAAAAACTAATCAGGTAAATGGAATCAGGTTCATTGTCTTGAATCTTGGTACCCTGTATGTCATAAGTCTCGGCGAGATGTTCAAATTTTATGTTTTCGAACGAAACGACATCGCCTTCTTTTTTGAGTCTTCGCAGTATATTGTTGATTACAATTTGAAGGTCGGGGTGAATGATTGTTCCCAGATTTTGATTAAACCTCCCGGATTGAATTGTGACAAAGGGGTTGATGTCGTTGATTATATGGAGAATGTGCAATTTATTGTCGATCACGATCGAGGGCGGAAGCACGGTGTTGATAATTTTTTCGCTGAGCTCTGACTGGCGTTTTACCTCTCGAAGCAATCCGGAACGCGGCTCCCTGGTAAGGCGTCCTGAAGTCTGATAGGAAAGACCCGTCTCCGGAATGAAGACTGGATGATACCCATCCTTTTTTCGGAAGATTTTATGTTTCACATTCACCGGCTCAAATGCTTCGCTCAGATCTCCTAGGGTTTCGCTTGATCCCATAAACAGTATACCTTTTGGCGCCAACGACATGTAGAACATATTGAGCACCTTAAACTGGCTGTCTGGCTTCAGATAGATGAATAAATTCCTGCAGATGATCAGATTAATCTTTGAAAAGGGGGGATCTTTCAGTACATTATGGGTCGCAAAAATGACCATCTTGCGTATGGACTCAGATATTTGATAGGTATTGTCTTTTTTGATGAAATATTTGGCCAGGAGTACCGGATCTATATCGCTGACCACACTCTCTGCATACGCTCCCTGACCGGCGATTTCAATGGCTGTCTTATCTATATCGGTGGCAAAAATTTTGACTTCAGTAGAGAGGTTGAAAGTGTCGATAAAATCTCTGATCAGCAGGGCGACAGAGTAGACCTCTTCACCGGTCGAGCACCCGACAGACCATATCCTCACAGTCTTTTTATCTTTGGAGAGTATTTCCGGTAGCACCTGATCTTTAAAAAATTCGAATGCTCCCTCATCGCGGAAGAATCGAGTGACACCAATTAAAAACTCACGGTATAAAATGTCTTTCTCCTGATCATTTGTGCTGAGAAGTATGACATACTCATCCAGGGAATTCAACCGGTTAATCGACATGCGTCGCTCCAAACGCCGGATGATGGTATTTTCCTTGTAGTAGGTAAAGTCTATGCCGCTGTAATCGCGCAGGATGTGCATGATTTTGGCGAGCTGATCGATGTTTTGGTTGAGAATTTCTTCTATTCCGTTTTTGTTTTCTATAAACGGGTGCTTCAGATAGTTGATGATGGCTTCGGGCATTTTGGATGGGGGTAGTATAAAGTCTACCACACCTGTAGCAATTGATGACTTAGGCATGCCGTCGAATTTGGCTGTTTTCTCATCCTGCACGAGTACCATGCCACCAGCTTCTTTGATGGCTTTGATTCCCAGTGTGCCGTCGCTACCGGTGCCCGACAGGATGATTCCTATAGCCTTTTTACCAAAATCTGTGGCCAGAGAGCGAAAAAATACATCGATCGGAAGATTGATCCCTTTCGAGGGTTTGTGATCTTCAAGGAGGAGTTTTCCATGAAATACGGAGAGATTTTTTTTGGGGGGAATGAGATAAATATGATTTGACTCGAGATTCATTCCATCTTCGATGATCCTGATCGGAATGTCGGTAAATCGGGCCAGGAGCTCATTCATCAGCGACTTGTAATCAGGCGAAAGATGCTGCACTACCACATACGCCAATCCGGATTCAAGGGGTACGTTTTTAAAGAATTCCTGAAGGGCTTCCAGCCCGCCGGCAGATGCACCAATACCAACTACATACTCTGGCAACTTCTGCCTGCCATTTTTCGTCTTCATTTAGCCTTAAATAATTATTTTTAACTTCTTTTTCGGGTTAAAATTTCTTTGAGATCACTCTTTGAAATCGGTTTTATTAAAAATTCATTGATCTCCGGGTAGGTATATGCTTTTCTGCGGTCTTCTCCGTCGATGCTTGAAGTGACGATCGTCACAGAGATTTCTTTTTCGATATTCAGGTTTCTCAAAGCTTCTAAAAACTGCCAGCCATTCATTTTTGGCATATTGATGTCCAGTAAAATATGGTCGGGCAGCTGATCGGGAGATTTTTTATCGTACAGAGCCTCAATCGCATCGGAGCCATCCAGATACTCCTCGAGGATATGCTCGATCTGAGCGGATTCGATACATTTCCTGGTTATAAAATTAAATACAGGGTCATCATCTACAAGCATGATTTTCATAGTTGTATGGTTTAATTTTCTTTTAGTAATACCACTACAGGTAAGTGGTCGCTATACCCTTTTGGCCAATACCTGCCTACAGACTCGCGAATCATTCCACTTCGGTCTTTTCCGGCCTTACTCGGTGCACCGAAGGCCAGTGGAGCCGGATTAAGGCCTTTGGTAATCAGATCGGGATGGTCGTATATGCCAGCACTCAACACCGAGAAGCCCTTATTGAGCGCAATGGCGCGATTCACAAGCATCTGATCGAGCACACTCCACCTGCCATTGTATAGATAGGTACCTTTACCATCGGTCATTTCATTCCACAGGAGGTTGAGTAGGTAGGGAGTGTATATGCCATTGTGGTCTTTTCGCGCCCCGCGAAGCAGACGAATATTGGGCGTGGAGAGGGCGTATTCAGCCATGGACCGACTGAATGGCTCGTCATTGAAATCGCCCATGACCAGGACCGGCTGATCGTTGCCCCGCTTTTCAGCGATCTGGTACAACCAGTAGCTCAGGGTTTCAGCCGCCATGATTCGGAAAGGTTCTGTCTCAAACTGGCCACCGGAGCGGGCCGGCCAGTGGTTGCCGATTACAATGAGTGATTTACCCTTTTTGGTTTTAAACTCTACCTGGAGCAGATCGCGAGTGGCGGAGCGCTTGTGCAATCTGACCGTAAATATCAAATCAGAGGGTACTTCAAAGAGATTGGTGTCGTATAAAAATGCCACATCGATGCCTCTTTTGTCATTGGATTCATAGTGAACCCAGTGGTAGCGTCGGCCGGTGACGGCAAGCCGGCTGGTGAGAAGTGCCAGCAGCCTTTCATTTTCGACTTCACAGACACCTAAAATATCCGGACCTGTGCCATTGTTCATTTCCGCTATTGCCGATGTCAGATTGTTAATTTTCCGGGATAGCACATTCTCATTCCATCCGGCAAGATAATTTCCTATCTTTTTTTTTCTCCAATCGGGACGCTCGGAATGCTCTAGATCGAGGAGGTTTTCCAGATTCCACCACGCGATGTAGTAAACAGTGTCCAAGGCTGTGAGATTTTTTTCAAAGTAAAGTTATTTTATCAAACACGGCCTATGATTTGAAACAAAAAATTTTCAGACCTGTAAAAGAACAAGATTGTACAAATCGAGATATATCGGTGCAATTTTTTCGATATCAAATTTTTTGGCATTTTCTAAAGCGCCGGCTCCAATGCGTGTGTAGAGAGATTCGTTCTGAAGCAGGTCTATCACATACTTCGCCAACGAATCAATGTCTCCAACCTTAGCCAGGAATCCTGTTTTATCATGAATATTGACCTCCGGCAGTCCACCTGTGTTGGTACTTACCACAGGTTTTCCGGCAGCCATCGCCTCAAGGGCCACCAATCCAAAGCTTTCCTTTTCTGAAGGCAACAAAAGCACGTCCGTACACTTCAGTACTCTGTACACATCTACGGCATTTCCCACAAAAATCACATCATCCGCCACACCCATATCTCTTGCCAAAGCTCTGGCAGGTTCTTTATCGGGGCCATCACCTACCATCAATAGTCTGGCTGGGACATGGGCTCTCACCTTAGCGAAGATTGATATTACATCGTTGAGTCGCTTGACGGGTCTCATATTGCTGATGTGTGAAACTATTTTCTGCCCATCGGGTGCAAATTGCTTTTTGATGCAGGGGACATCTTTTTCAAATTCCTTTAAATTCACAAAATTTGGAACCACTACAATTTCTTTTCGGATGTCAAAATGCTGAAACGAATCTTCTTTCAGACTCTGTGACACAGCCGTAACCACATCGCTTTGATTGATGGAGTAGTTTACGGCAGAGTGATAAGCGGGATTACGCCCTACGATGGTAATGTCCGTCCCATGCAAAGTGGTAATGACAGGCAGGTGAACACCGTGCTCCTTAAGTATCCGGCGTGCATTGATGGCTGCATAGGCATGCGGTATGGCGTAGTGAGCGTGAATTACATCGAGTTTCCACTTCAGGGCAGTTTGTACCACTTTGCTTGTGAGGGCGAGTTCATACGGAGGAAATTCAAAAAGGGGATATTCATGGACTTTCACTTCATGGTAATAAATGTTTTCCGCAAGTATGTCGAGCCTGACCGGAAGCGCATACGTGATGAAGTGCACCTTATGACCCTGCGATGCAAAGTACATCCCTAATTCTGTGGCTACTACCCCACTGCCTCCGTAGGTTGGATGGCATAAAATTCCGATATTCATAACGACAAAAGTAGCTGGGCGATTGGTAAATGTGTATTGTTTTGAAATTCTGTACCAAATGTCATGTTTTTTTGAACATTGTATGGATCAGGAAGTTTTATTACCGTACTTTTGTACTGTAATTAGATTAATTAAAAATATGATTCAGGTTTCAGAAAGTGCCAGAAAACAAATATTTCAGCTTTTAGGGTCTGAGCAAAACACGACAAAAGCTTGCATTCGTGTGAAAGTAACTTCAGGAGGCTGCAGCGGTTTATCATACCAACTCGAATTTGCCGACCCCGAACCTGATGACAAAGTATTTGAAGACGCAGGTATTCAAATAGCTGTAGATAAGAAGTCCCTGTTGTATCTGGCAGGTACCACTCTGGACTACTCCGGAGGACTGAATGGAAAAGGATTTGTGTTTAACAACCCCAATGCAAAGCGCACCTGTGGATGCGGTGAGAGTTTTGCTGTTTAATAGTGCATCGTTATGGAAATTCTTGAAAAAGTAACACAAAGCGAATACAAATACGGATTTTATACCCCTGTAGACGCAGATAAGGCACCACCCGGTCTCAATGAAGATATTATACGGCTCATTTCAGCCAAAAAAAATGAGCCGGAATGGATGACCGAATGGCGATTGGAAGCTTATCGGATTTGGCAAAAGATGACAGAGCCAAAATGGGCAAATGTGAAATATGAAAAGGTTGATTTCCAATCTATTTCATATTATTCGGCTCCTAAGCCCAAAAAACAACTCAACAGTCTGGACGAAGTAGACCCAGAACTGCTCAAAACCTTTGAAAAACTCGGCATCAGCCTCGAGGAGCAAAAACGGCTAACCGGTGTGGCTATGGATGTAGTCGTGGATAGCGTGTCTGTAAAAACTACTTTCAAAGAAAAACTTGCCGAACTTGGGATCATATTCTGCTCCATGAATGAAGCCATTCGTGAACACGGCGATCTTGTACGCAAGTATCTGGGAATGGTTGTTCCAAGGACAGACAATTTCTATGCTGCCCTCAATTCAGCGGTTTTCAGCGACGGTTCCTTTTGCTACATTCCCAAAGGAGTGCGCTGTCCGATGGAGCTCAGCACATACTTCCGCATAAATGAGGCCGGTACAGGACAATTTGAGCGCACCTTAGTCATTGCCGATGAAGGCAGCTATGTTAGCTATTTGGAAGGATGTACTGCCCCAATGCGCGACGAAAACCAGCTGCACGCAGCCGTAGTAGAGCTCATCGCTCTGGATGGCGCCGAAATCAAATATTCTACTGTCCAAAACTGGTATCCCGGCGACAAAGAAGGTAAAGGCGGAGTATTTAACTTTGTAACCAAGCGTGGGCTGTGCGAGCGAAACGCAAAAATTTCGTGGACCCAAGTGGAAACGGGATCGGCTATCACCTGGAAGTACCCTTCATGCATCCTCAAAGGCGATAACAGCATAGGGGAATTTTATTCCGTAGCAGTGACCAATCATCACCAGCAAGCCGATACCGGCACCAAGATGATACATCTCGGGCGAAATACCCGCAGCACCATCATCTCCAAAGGAATTTCGGCCGGAAAGAGTCAAAATAGTTACCGCGGACTCGTCAAGATCGGACCGCGTGCCCAAAATGCCCGAAACTTTTCGCAATGCGATAGCATGCTAATGGGCGACCAGTGCGGTGCACATACCTTTCCGTACATCGAAATTGAAAACCCAACCGCCAAAGTCGAACACGAGGCCACCACCAGCAAGATTGGAGAGGATCAAATCTTCTACTGCAACCAGCGCGGAATTCCTACGGAAGAGGCCATCAATTTGATTGTAAACGGTTTTGCCAAGGAAGTCATCAATCAGCTCCCTATGGAATTTGCTGTAGAGGCACAAAAACTCCTGGCAATAAGTCTAGAAGGTTCAGTAGGATAATTATAATCAAACCAAACACAAACACTCAAAAAAAATTTCTACTTATATGCTCACTATACGCAATCTCCATGCATCCGTAGACGGTACACCCATCCTCAGAGGAATTGACTTAACCATTCAAAAGGGTGAAATTCACGCCATCATGGGCCCCAACGGTTCAGGCAAGAGTACGCTTAGCCATGTGATTGCCGGAAAAGACGATTATGAAGTCACCCAGGGCTCCATCGAGTTTGAAGGGGTGAATATTCTTGAATTATCGCCTGAAGAGAGAGCACACCTCGGATTGTTTCTCTCCTTTCAATACCCGGTAGAAATCCCCGGAATATCTGTCACCAATTTTATAAAAACGGCTATCAACGAAAACCGGAAGGCAAATGGGCTTGGTCCTATGCCTGCGAAGGAAATGCTTAAACTCATGCGCGAGCGAATGGAACTTCTCAATATGGATAAGTCTTTTCTCAGCCGCTCGCTAAATGAAGGATTTTCGGGTGGAGAGAAAAAACGAAACGAAATCTTCCAACTTGCCATGCTCCAACCCAAGCTGGCCATTCTCGACGAAACCGATTCAGGTCTGGACATAGATGCCCTGCGAATCGTGGCCAATGGAGTCAATGCTCTGCGCTCCGGCGAAAATGCTTTTCTCATCATTACCCACTATCAGCGCTTGTTGGACTACATAGTTCCCGATTTTGTGCACGTGCTCTACAAAGGCAGAATCGTAAAATCCGGCACCAGAGAACTTGCTTTGGAACTTGAAGAAAAAGGCTACGATTGGATTAAAGAGGAAACAGCCGTCTAATACCCCCTAAACCTCAAAAGATGGAACATCTGAAAGACACCTTGCTATCCTCCTTCATTGTATTTGAAAATCAACTAAACGGTCAAAAAAAGACTGAATTTCACAGACTGCGCCAGAAAGCCCTGGAAGCATTTGAACAAAAAGGGTTTCCGACAAAAAGGGAAGAAGATTGGAAATACACCAACCTGCGACCCATCACCAAATACGACTACAGGATCTTTCACCCAAAAGAAAAAAATCTCGATCTGAATGTCGCCCGAAAGTTCTTTCTATCCGAAACTGACACCTATCGCATTGTATTCGTGGACGGCTATTATGCCTCCTGGCTCAGCCATACCACGCATCATCAGTACGATATATGCACTTTCTCCGCATTGCTCAACAGATTTGGTGATATTGCCACCGAGTACGTCGGTCGCCTGATCAATTACAGCGACAGCATCACCGCCCTCAATACGGCTTTTGCCCGTGAGGGCGCGTATGTATTTGTCCCTGATAATAAGGTTGTGGACAAGCCTATTGAAATCATTTACTTCTCTACAGATTGTGATGTCCCGATGCTTCACCAACCAAGGAATCTGCTTGTTTTTGGAAAAAACTCGCGGGCCACTATCATAGAAAGCCACTACTCTCTCGGCAATAAACCGGTATTGACCAATGCAGGTACGGAGGTATTTCTGCATGAGGGCGCGATACTTGATCATTATAAACTTCAAAATGACCACGGAGAGGCAGCTCTCATAGACAACACTGTATACCAATTGGAGAGCTATGCGGTACTCAATCTCACCACCATGAGCTTCGGAGGAAAAATGGTTCGAAACAGTCCCACCGTTAAATTGACACAACCTATGGCAGAAGCTCACTTGTGGGGGCTGACTCTTCTGAACGGCAGCGAAATAGTTGATCATCATACCTCTATTCAGCACATCGCCCCGCACTGTCAGAGCAATGAGCTCTATAAGGGCGTCTTTGACGGCGACTCCACAGGTATTTTTAACGGAAAGGTATATGTCGCTCCACATGCCCAGAAGACCAATGCCTTTCAGCAAAACAGCAACATACTCCTCTCCCCGCGCGCTACAGTGGATACAAAACCTCAGCTGGAAATCTTTGCCAACGATGTGAAGTGCTCACACGGGTGCACCGTAGGCCAGATGGATGCGGAAGCCATGTATTATCTGAGGCAAAGAGGCATAGCCGAACAAAAAGCAAGGTCTCTGCTGCTGCTAGCCTTCTCGGGTGAAATCACCGACAAAATTGCGCTTCCTGAACTAAAAAGCAAAGTTATTCAGGTTCTGAATCAGAAAAATCAGATTGATTTTGAATTTGAACTTTAATTAAGAATGTGGGCGCCGATCAACGGATCAGTGTGAAGAATCCCTGACGGCGCACCTCTACACGGTCGCTGCGGTCAGGTAGTTCAAATTCGGCAACGATATGGTACGTGTACACCCCATCTTTCTGGCGGTTGCCCTCAAAAGTACCGTCCCACCAAAAAGGTTCTCTGTAATCGTTTGCATCAAAGATCATTCTGCCCCAGCGATCAAAAATTTTGATATTAAATCGAATCATCAGACAATTTGGATTGACCTTTACACCGAATCTGTCATTGATGCCGTCGTCGTTGGGTGTGAAGGCTGTAGGGATGAAGACTACACATTCATTAATTCTGTCTTCCGGCGGAACTCTATCGTTACCCGACTGGGAGAACCCGGCTACAGGTATTACGAATAATCCAACCAGAAATAACCTAAGTCGTTTGTACATATCCCATGTAAAATCAAGACAAAAATAATGGAGCGAATGTAACTGCGAATGTACCCAGGGACAAAAACCTCTGTAATCTCTGCAAATTTGGTTTCACCGCAATATAGAAACCCTTAATCAAAGTCCAGCGTGAGTTTAAATCGCAAAATCCGACCATTATTTGCATCTGCCACATAGAGAATTTTCTTAAAAAAAGCTACAGAGGTGGGTTGATTGAATTGTGTAAAATCACTTCCCCTTCCCCCGAAACTGGCCTTTTGCAGCTTGGTGATACCAGTGGCAGCAGGAGGCTGCACTCCTTCAAGTCCGTTGGACGAAAACTGAAACAAGGAATCTTTGGCCCGATCTACTACAAAAATGAAATTAGCTGCATCGCCACTGAGTGTGATTCCCACGGGCTCTTCAAATTTAAAGGGCTCATGCAGTCCACCGTCCGAACGCGAGGTATCTCCGTAGGGAAAAAATCGCGGCCTGTATTCAGCTCCAAATTCAGTTTCGATTCTTTCGATAAACTGAACCTTGACGGCTGCATTCGGTTCGAGCATAGTGACCATAAAACTCTGCCCCGTGCGCGCGGTGATTTGAGGAGGTTTTGCAAAGGTGGTGATCCCATAGGGCTTTTGAAAATAATCATTGAATGTACCCTGAGATGTAGCCACTGTAACCGGGGTGATGTATTGGTCATTGTTGTTGAAGAGAAGTACTGCATCGTCGGGACCCAGTATGGGATTGCGGGCGGGTCCAGTGCGTGTCACAAAGTACGAATTGTTTTCTGAAGGATTGGCCGAACCGATCACTGCTATTCTATTAAACTGCACATTCAGATCAGAAGTCGAATAGGTCGTTTTGAAATAAAAAGGATGAATGATTTTGCGAATGATCTGCGCATTGGACTGAGAAAGGCGGTATCCTTCAGGACCAATCATCCTGATTCGGTATATACAGGTAAATGTAAAGGTAGATCCCGCTATGGTGGTATCCGCGGTTCCGATGGCAAGCAGGTCAAATCTCCTGTCCTGGGCTACTGACCTCAGTCCGGGCACAAAAAAGCTACCAAGGCGTTTGCCGGTTTCATCCAATTGAATTATTTCCTGAGTGGCTTCATCCGCTACATAGATAAGCTGGTCAAACCCAACAATCACATCCACCGGCCTCACAAATTGTGTAAAGGCGGGGAGAATGGGCACATAGGCGATTTCGCGGTTTGTAAACTCAGGTACGTCGATGAAGCTCAGGTCTGTTTTCTCACCAAAGTACTTTCCACAGTGGGTCAGCAGAAAGCTTAAGACCAAATAGAAAAAAATTTTTCTCATCTTGACGATTGATTTTTGGGTAGCATAAATCGCACACCGATTATATGTTGAGAGCCAAAAAACCGGGTAGTACTGATGGCATAGTCCATCATTAGTATTTGGTCAGTTCCAGTTGGTATGGCAAATCCGACTCCAGCCGTAGGAAACACATGTCCTAAAACATTGATTTTGTAACCGATTCTCCCAAAGAACACATCATCATAGCTATACTCTCCACCAAGGCGGATGTTTTCGCTATTGTCGTTAGGGTGGCTGATTTGAAAAGCTGCAAGTATGGAGTGTTTGTCCACACGATAGGGTTCGATGGACATACCGATCGAAAATACGGTAGGTACCGGATTGGACTCAAGCGCCACCCCTGTTGTACGATTAAACGTGACGGGAATGTCATCGCGGGAGGCGAGCGAACTGCTCCCACCGAAATTCTGAAGGACTGCTGCAAATTGAAGTTTTTTGAAATCCGTTTTGTACAAGAAGGCCATGTCCACTGCAGCAGTATGATTGTCAAATCCAGCTATGTGTTCGTACACATACTTTAGTGTGACGCCAAAAGAAAATTGCTCGCTAAGCAACTTTGCATAGGTTGCGCCGAAAGCCATATTGACCACCGAAAATTCGCGCCCGGTACCTCCCGGCATAAATTCGGTTCTTTCCTTAATAAATCCTGAGGTTAAAGAATTTAAAGAAAATCCCCATGCAGAGGTCTCGTCACTCTGAGGATTGACAAAGGAGAGAAAACTCTGGTTGACCCCGGCACCAATAAATTTATTGGCCAGTGTAAAACCCTTATTACCTACCTGAACAAGGGCTGCAGGGTTGGATATCACGGAGTATGCATCTCCCGATATGGCTGAGGAGGCGCCTCCAATGGCTACTGAGCGGGGGTTAATGTCGTTTTTGAGAAAGGTCAGTGCTGAAAGCCCGGCGCGCTCCCCTCCGTAATTAGGAAAAACCTGGCCGTGCGTAACACTCTGATTCAGCACAAACATCAAAACAAACCATAATACACCTAAATGCTTCATTTGCTTAAAATCTGAATGTTACACCATAAAGCATCTGCCGTGGAGGTAAGTATCTTGCAGGGTTTCGGGGATCTAAGCCTCTCTCTTGCGGGCCATTAAATTCAGGTCGGGGATCGCGCCAGTCGTTAGGCACGTCGTCGCCAAATTCGTATGCTCTGCCTGTCACGGGATTGATGATCTGCGCATTTTTGTTGTTAAGTGCATTACGCATTTCGATTGAAAAAGTAAATCCAGTATTTCTCTTGATAAAATAATCATAGCTGATCTTTAAATCAACGTTGTGCCAGGGAGTAGCGAGCCGGCTAAGAAATTTATCGTTTTCCGGCATAAACAGCGGACGCTCTACACCTGGTCTCACTTCCAGTTCTCCTACCCGACGCATAGGTGTGTATCGAAACCCACTCGTGTACTGATATATTGCAAATGCTCTGAAGCCGGTAATTTTTCTTCCCATAACTCTGAATGTTGAATCCGGGCTAAACATCAGCCCAACATTTATATTCCACGGTCTGTCAAAGGCAAGAAACTGCTCCCGCGCAAGCTGTACTTCGCCATTTTGCGCAATTTGAAGTGCTGATTCCCTCGCCGAATTAGATTTGCCTCTGGCTACCTGATAAGCAGCATTACCAAAAAAGTTGTAGTGGGTATAGATTCGATAGTTAAATCCGAGTTCTACTCCTGCGATGCGGGCATAATCCTGATTGATAAACATCGTTCGGGTCACAAATCGTCCGGTGGGATCACGGGTAATGACGGAACGCGATACAATGTAATCAAATCTGTTGTTGTTGAATGCAGTAAGTGTAAATCCAAAATCCTTATTGACCTTAGTCTTGATACCTACTTCATAGCTCACGTTGATTTCCGGGTCAATATCAGGGTTACCCAGATTGGCAAGAAATGATCGGTTTTGAAATACCGGGTCCAATCCGGCATAGACAAATCTGGGATGCGGCATGCGCATGCTGTGTCCATAGTTAAAGTATAAAACATTATTTTCAGTTACGGGAAATGAGACATTGATTCTCGGCATTAGCCTTGCCTTCCAGCGGAGACCAAAGATTCGGGTGGTTTTGTTTAAATAATCCTGGCGCACCTGATTGATTACGGGACTTGCGGGATTTTCAACGGCATCGTCTGCAAATCGCCCCATGGCCCAGTAATTCATCCGAAGGCCCAAAGTCGCCTGTATACCCTTATAGGTAATTTTGTCTTCGACAAAAATGCCTCCGTGGTGGGGTCTGACTGCCCAAATATCATTGGACGAGCCAATGCTGACAGAGGGTGTAAAAGTGGTATCATTAATGCGAATAGGAGCACCTACCCATGGCCGGATCACATCTACCCACTGATATTCATTGGCGGAATGTTGAATACCGAAGGAAATAAAATTGATGTTGTCGTTTGGGTTATAGGTAAATTTTGTGCGCATGGAGTATTCCTGTGCATAGTGATCGTGCCATACGGGGGTGATCCCGCCGTTGTTGACAAGGCCATTGCCTGGTAATACGAAATACGTACCGGAAGGATCATCGGGATTAAAAATTTCAACCGGGTCAGTGGTTATATGGTCTTCATCGAAAATCTGATCTACTGTCTCTGTCCTGAAAGGCCTTCCGTTGGCATCGGCGCGGAGGTTGGTAAAAAGCCGTCCAAGGGACACATTTACGCCCAGCTTTTTGTTGATTAGATGATTAATGTTAATTGCATTTAGTATGGATTTGTGTGTGTAGGTCGTCGCATTATCGAGATTCTGACTCCTTGAGTACTGAAAGCCTGGTACGAGAATGGCATCAAAGCCGACGATTTGCAGCATCCGGGTATTTTGGTTAATAGAGAGGCTATATTGGTTGGTGAAGGTGATTTTCGTTCCGGGTTTGAGTTGATAGGCGAGTTTTAGTGTATGGATGTGCGTGTTTGAATACCGTGGTGCGAGCAGCTCTGAGTTTTTTGGCAGGAGAGACGATATCAGCTGATTGGCAGTAGGCCCAAAATACTCATCGGTAAGGCGGGTCGTCAGGTTGTTGAAAATGGTTAATTTGTTTTTTGTGCCGGGAATCGGCGAGGCAAAGGTCAATTCTACGATATCGGTATTAAAGGAAGTGGGATTAGAGCGATTGATCAGATAATCACGTTGCCAATTTCCCGATATTTCAAATTTATCTCCTCCTTCGCGGATGGTAGTCGAAATAACTCCGGACGAACCCCCACCAAACTCAGCACCTGCACCCCCTGTAATGAGGGATAAACTGTTGATCGCATTGGAACTCACTTCCACGCCAAAACCTGTACCTGCCAGGGGATCCTGAGCCGAAATTCCGTCAATGATGTATTCTGTTTCGTACACACGGGCCCCGCGTATCTGCAATCCATCAGGGGTACGCACCACACCGGCCTGGATAGCGACGAGTTCCTGAACGTTTCGAACGTTCATTTGACTGATTTCCTCAAACTTAAAATTTATTTCACTGCGTGCACTTTCGAGGTTTACGGTGCTTTTGCGACCGACCACAGTTACTTCATTAAGTGATTCTGTCTGTGGCCGCAGCGCTATGTTGAGCAGTTTGGTTTCTCCGGGTCTTAGGGTGATATCGGTGATCATCTGGGTGGTATAGCCGATGTATTGTACCCTGACGACATAATCACCGG
Organism: Thermaurantimonas sp.; assembly: GCA_046295455.1. Lineage (GTDB taxonomy): Bacteria > Bacteroidota > Bacteroidia > Flavobacteriales > Schleiferiaceae > Thermaurantimonas. The sequence goes on from JBKBNI010000002.1 coordinate 172,571, forward strand.
GTTTGATGTTGCTGATCTGATATGCACCATTGATATCCGTGGATGCTCCAAGATAAGTACCTACCAGGACGACTCCTGCACCTATAAGTTCTTCGCCGGTCGTGGCATCGGTTACCTTTCCTTTCAGAGTGCCTGTTTTAGGTTGGGAATGTGCTGTGCAGGCCATAAAAAACAGGCTCACAATGAGAAGGCCCCTCATTTTACCAATTGAAATCATTAGTGAGTACTTGATTGAGCAGTGTTTGCAGATTCGTGCCATCCTGAGCAAAGTGATGCAGGTTTACACCAAAAAATACCTGCTGCACATTTCCTTGTCCGTTTCTTCGGAGCACGCCGACGAGGTTATCTCCCTGCCAGCCTTGCAGTCGAGTCAGCTGTGCGCGATAGAAGGGTTCAGAGTCCGGAGACCGCACGATCGGTACCAGACCTGTCAGTACAAACTGTGGTTTCATCGATGGGTATTGAAGAGGCGTGCCTTGAACTGAAAAAATGGTACTGTCTGACGTGAGACGAGCCTGTCCGCCAGAGATAACTATCCCGTCTATGGGATAGGCAATTGAGAATGCTGTAATATCTGCATTGGCCGTCAGAGTGGTTGTTACAAGGGTTTTGCCTCCGATATTGTTGAAATGAGCGATGGACGGAGCCATAAATACGAGAAGTGAGCCTGATTGGCCGGTGACCGGATTTTGAAAATTTGTTGGATCGGTAAATATGAATAGCTTCTTGTATTGTGATATAAGATGTCTGAAGGTCGGATTCCAAAATTTAGGACGAAACTTTCCCTGGTTTCTAAGCAAATCGATAAAATCATATCCCTGGGTTGAAATCTGGTTAAGAATCGGTCTGTAAATTTCCCAGATGTTATTCGGCTGACCGGCGAGAACCAGAAAGTCGCTCGAAGCTGGCAGCAAGACCACGGATATGGATGTATCCACACTACTTACCGAATTGGCAATGTCGAAGGCCCGGATGTAGAAAACATTGGTATCGTTGTATCGGATTCGCTCAAATCCGGCGGTATGTGGGTTCTGAAGATTATCAATAAATACATCTGCGGGGTGCACACCAGACTGAAATGGTTTTTTCAGAACGACGGTAAAAAGATTTGAATTTCTGGGTATTTGTATCCAATCTCCATCGTTGGCTTTTATTTCAACGCGGGTGATGGTATTATCCCCGTCTGCATCGGTCGCCCTCCACCTAAAGGTTGCAGCAATATAGACTGTGTCGGCAGGCTGAGATGCCTGATCAAACTCAGCAACAGGAGGGGTATTGCGAAGTGGTATTTTTAAATATGCCGGATTTGGATCGCGCGCACCCATATTGTCAATGGCGCGTATCCAGAAGTCAATATCGTCCGTATCGTTACCGGCGGTCAGCGAAAAACGAAAAATGCTGTCAGTACGCGTTGTAAAACTCCATGACTGTGCGTCGAGGCTGAATTCAAATCCTATTACATATCCGTCGGGGTCTGTCCCATACCAAGAGAGGTATACTGTTGAATTAAGTCGGTTCTCTCCTACTCGGTTGATTTCATTTAGATATATTTTAGTACTGGGAGGTATGTTTTCTTTGAGACTCCCACGCTTGCAGGAGAGGCTGATCGTTATAACCGCGAAAAGCAGCAAACAAACCCTGATCCCCATAACCTTTTCTATTTTTTTAAAAAAAGGCCGGTCAGCCCGGCCTTTTATCTTTGAAAGAAAGTTACTGAATTATAATTTTTGAATTTGTAACAGACCCGTTTCCTGAGGTCAACGTAAGAATGTACATACCCGGTCTGAAATGGGAAATATCGTACGTATTGACCTCGTATGGTCTTATATCAATTGTCCTAACGATTCGGCCTTGCAGATCGGTAAAGGTCGCTTTCAATTGCTCAGCCGATGAGGATGTAATGTTGAGGACATCTCTGGCCGGGTTTGGATATACCGATACCCTGACCAGATCAAACTCCCGTGTATGAATCGGTGAAGTCGGACGATTGGTCACCGGAAGGAGGGGAAAGTTAGCGCCAATAAAGTCGTCATTGGCTCTCGGGTGAAGTTTGAAATTCGAAAAGCTAAAGAACACAATTCCCTGCACAGCATCGAAGGTCATGGTGTCACTGGTCACAATCGGTGGTACATTCATCGTACCGTCCACTGTGGCATACATTGTATCTGTCACAGGCTGCACCCACAGTGAACTGAAAGCAGTATTGCTCTGACGGCCAGCATGGACCCTGAAAGAATTGGTAGGAGACGTAAATCCGGCTTGAGTACCGATCTGATATTCGCCAAATGTCAGCTTGGGATCGGTGATTCGGATTTTTTGCCCTTGGGTTGGGTGTTGAAAACGAACCAACATACCCTCGTATTTTTCCATATTCAGAGGATGGAGAGTAGCACTGTCAGAGGGGTTTAGGATGACAGGTTGTACAGCAGTGCTGTCCAGTTTTCCGGTTTTTTGCACATTGACCACCTGTAGCCGGGTGAAATTAAAGAACTCTTCAACCACCCCGGTCACCTGAACTTCTTCATGTCTGAAAAGGTCAAACAGGCCTACTCCCACACACCAGATACCTGACCACTCATTGAAATCTGGATCTTGTATATACACATATCCCATATCCTGGTCTTTGGCAGTAGATGTAACGATACCTTTGACTGTGACCTGGCGACCTGTATATGGAGAAGCCCCGCCGTCAAGAACATACTGTATATCAGGAATCACCATACCCGATGGGCGTACCGTGTAGTGAAACACCCTTGGCTCGTTGTTAAAGGTACCCACCGGCAGACGAGCTGCATTTCCCTGATTATCTACTGCCCGTATATAATAGCGTACTACTGTATTCAGTGGTTGTGCGGGAAGTGTAACTTCATATTCATCTGTTGTGCCAGGCTTTAGAGTAGCCGTAATAGAGTCAAACTGTGCAACGGGCGTATTCATTGAAGCGCTGTAAAACACTTTGGCACTCGCCACGGTACCGTCTGGATCATTAGCTGTAAATGAAATGATTACAGGTTGAGTAGCATTCGGAACGGAGGGAACTCTTTGTTTATCAGAAATTACAGGCGGGGTCGCACCTAAAACATAGTGAGTCGAATCAAATGGATTCAATTCATAACCACGGCCGTTCAATCCGGTACATCCATTAGCCGAGTGCAGTATAATACCTTTGATTTTTTGAAAAAATGCTCCGACCACCGGCGGCTGAAACAATCCTGTGCCGGGACCTCCGTTGATGGTTGCGTAGGGTGAGTTGGGGTTGTTGACCTGATATGAAGGCAATCTCTGAGCGATGAACCGGTCAGATATATTTATTCTGTTTCCGTTTGCATCTACTACATCAAAGCTCACACGGGTATTGTTTGAAAAGAAGTCAACACTTACCACAGTGACATTTTGAATTTCTACAAATGCTCCCTCCCATTGCTCACCCGTAGGTAATTGATTGACGCGGTTGTTGTCATTGAGTTGGCCAATGGATACAACAGCGGGTTGCGGCACGGGCGCATTGGAGGATATAAGATTGATGTGGCTGAACTGTTGGGGTTCGATCTGTGTGTTGCGGTTAAAGTTTTTAACAAGGCCAATTACCTCCACCACATCCCCGGCGACCACCTGCCATGCCACGGGATGCGGGACAAGCTGATTTCCGCTGGGATACCATCCTGCCACCTCCACAGCCTTAAACGGCCCCATTTGACCGGCCGCAGCTGTATCTACAATGTACATAAAAGGCCTGAAACCACCTTGCACGGCTGATGAAGGCACCTCTACTCTACCTCCGTCTACAATTACAATTCCTCGTGTGCGAATCAGCTGATTTTCATATTGTGAAGAATCCACACAATTAGCGAGATTTGTCGGCGACACATACTGAATGTCGTGAATGCTTACATAAGGCACAGTGGTTTGGGCATTTACCCAAAGACCTATGAAAGCACCAAAAAGGATAGTAGCGTATTTGTTCATCTTCATGGTTTTACTTATTTAATGATTACAAAATTACCGGTGTAGCGTTTTCGGGTATCCAAATCGATTATTGCATACAGATATAGCCCTCTGGAAATGATTTGAGTATTTTTTGAGAGCAAATCCCAGGCATGTTCTCCTCCACTGAAGCGATTGCGGTCAGGATTTTCGGAAGCAAATGTTCTGAACCATCGTATATCTGTGCCATTGTAATTTTCATCGTGCATGATTTCATCTATGAGTTCACCCACGGGATTGTAAATTGAAATTTTGCACCTCTTGGGCAGATTCGCAAAATAGATTTTGCGTGTCTCTTCCTGAAAGTTGCTTATCCCTTCCCAGGAGCTGCCGTAATAATACGGATTTGGATATACAAAAGGTTCATTTTCAATCATATCATCATTCTCTCTAGTGCCGGGAAATGCTCTGTATTGATTTGCAAGAATTGATGATTCAAGTTTATCGAGATTCAGTGACACATCTCCGCGGTCAAAGGCTGTAACCGATACGGCGTACTGCCAGCCATTCAGCAGATTATCTGCAGTGTACTTAAAATGATATTCAATGGTATCTCCTTCAAATTTTACCGGAGAAGGCAAGCGAATTTTTTCCAAACCCACATCATTGCCTATTCCGTTGATTTCGTCAAACTCAGCGATCAGAACAAATGCTTCACTTACATTTTGAATATCCGCTACATCAAATCCCGGTTTGGTTAGATAAACTCGAAAGCCTTCAAAATCCATCTCTTGCAATATCGGGTCAATGCTATACAAAGAATTATCCGACCAATAGATTTCAAGTTTTCCATCGGCAGGCTCAATACGCGTACGGGGGATATCGGGAGGTGCAGGAAGTATAAATCTGGTGATCCGACCATTGCCATCGGTATCTTCCCCGGGGTCAAGTACACCGTTGAAATTCTTATCCTCTCCGTTATAGGCTACCTGGACCCAATTGCTGTTTGTAATGAGATTGGATCGCTGAAGCTCACTATTGACTGAATTGGGATTGCCGTCTTCAAATTTTCTGGCAATTACATAAGCAAAAGTGACTTCTATTTCATCACCTGGCAAAAAATCATTAAATGGACCTACACTGACCAGGTCTGATCGGTTTCCGCTTTTGTTTAGCTCCGTTTGCAAATCCACTCCAAGCGTAGACTGACACGCCGGTGAGGCTGGATCTAACCAACAGGGGTGATGATTGAGACCTGTGGTCATTTTGTTGTACCGAAGTTCGTCGTTGTTGGGAAAAAAGAAAATCGGATTGTTGGCATTATTAAACTGCCAGGCATTGTAGTGCGCCTTAAAATTTTCTTTAATCCATTGACCCGTTTTCTGGTTAAAGGTACTGTCTAGAAGAAAGTGATGAAATCCAAACTTATCTACCGCCCCCAGGAACTTTTGACCAATATAACTCTCTGTAAATCCAACATCTCCTGTTGCGTCATAGCAATAGGCCAAACCCAGGGAATCCATATATCCGTTTCCACCCTGACTATAGAAGACACTGCCACCCGCCCCGGCAGGTGTTACACGTATATTTCTGACTACCGTATTGTTCCATAGAGCTACATACAAACTGTCAAAAGATGCATTACCAACATTTTTCAACCGATAATTGACCACCACGAAGAAGTCTGAAAAAGAGAAATTCCAGTTGTAGGTCTCCTGAGTGACCTGAATATTCATGGGGAACTGGTGCCCGCTGATGGGTATCGTTGTTCCAGGAATGGTCTGGCTTTCGTCGCTAAAAACAGCCACAAAGTCCTGATGAGAAACTGCAGATGGTGTAAAAAATCTGGAATCGGTCAGTGATGACCTCTCCTGAAACCCGGGCGCCCCGATCGGAATGGTAAATTCAAAACCGGACCTGCCGGGAGCATATCCCTGTGGAGCATCCAGAGCAGAAGTGCTCACAAGCACACTTCCATCGCCACGTCTAATTCCTCCGACCCAGAGTCCACCTTCAAAAAGGTGCTCGATACCACTGCCTGCCGGGTACTCACAACTTTGGCGTCCAGTGCCATCTCTATATCCTCTGAATGCATTGCCGAAGGTTCCGGCATTGGTGACCGTAAGACGAATATTCGATGCGGTGGTAACCCGCTCTTCAAACTGCTGACCTAAAAGATTCCACACACACATCAAGTACACTCCCAAGACTAAGGACGCCGACCTCATCATTTGCTTACTACTATCTTTTTGCTACGGATGTGACCCGATTCATTTACATTTACAATGTAGATCCCATTGGGAATCATAGTTTTAATAGCCAATTCGTTGGATCCGTCCATAATGTGATCGCTTTGAATCAGGATTCTGCCAGTCAGGTCTGTGATTGAAATGTTTACCCTCTCCGGTAGTTCTCCTGAAAAAAACAGCCTCAACGTACCTTCCGTATAATTGGCATTCCATTTCCAATTTTTTTGATAGGAGTCTCTGACCGATAAATTGCTTCGTACGATCGTAAAATCCAAGTAGACCGGCAAGTGATCAGAATTTTCATAGAGTGCCGTAAGTACCGCAGGTGGAACACTTTGATTGGGTACGGGAGAAGTGGAAGTGATAAAATTTTTAAATCTCAATCCGTCATTTCCTGGAATTTTATACGATCCGCTTACATAGCGAATACCTCTTGACTCGGTGCGTATGGGGTCCGTAATCAGGATCATATCATATCGATCGTCTAACCCACCACCTACAAAACAGTTGTTGTTAGTCTGATTCAGACGTGTAGATTGCGTATGGGTAAATGCAAGAGTAGAATTATTGAACCACGTCCCCAATGAGTTGATTGGGTCATAAAATCGAATATTTTGATTTGAGTGATTTACGAGAGCCTGAAAACCGGCTTCTGAAGAAGAATTCATATTAAAATCACCCATTATAAATATGTTTTCTTCACCAATATTTTGGTCAATGTAGTTCATAACAGCCTCAAGGGCATGCTGTCGCTGTGTGATATCTGACGCAGTACCTCCGGCCTTTAAGTGCATTCCAATACACACAAAAAAGACCGTATCAACTCCGGGCAGTCCCAGGTTGGGGTGTTTGTAATAAAATCGATAAAAATCAATGCCACGGACAATATTTTGATTGTTGCTTCCGGTGGTGAGTAAAAACTGTGAATGAAGTTCAACCTTATTGGAATTATAATAACAGGCATTCACGATATTGGAGTTATTGCTTCGGGTAAAATTTGCTCGTTTCATATGTGTCATTCCCCGATTCAAATAAATATTATTGTGAAATGCGACCATAGGCCCGTCAAAAGCCCCTGGATTTACACCCATTTCCTGTACAATCAAAATATCTGGATTCACATAGTCAATGATGGTCCTGATATAATTGTCCTTGTTGTCAGGGTTATTTGTAGTATTTGTGCACTGCTGAAAGGTTATTCTGTAGTACAGCAGGTTATATGTCATCAGCCTGAGTGTATCGTAAGACTGAGCGGATAAGGTATATGATTTTAAAAGAACAAGCGTAAGTAGCAGTAAACTTTTTTTCATAAGACAAAAATATTTGATTCATATTAAGTAAGTATTACCACAAAAAAAAACCGTGGCAATGCCACGGCTTATTAAATGTGTTTTCACAAATTAAAACTCCCAAAGGTCATTTTCAAAATTTCTCAGTTTTTCCCTGATATGCTGACCTTCAAGGAGTTGTTCTAAAGTTGATTTTCTCTTATACTCAGCTATAGATCGATCATAGACATTCTCTTCCTTATAAATTACCGAGGTGAAAAAACGTAAGTGAAAGACCTGGTCGAAAGTAAGACGTTGCATGTTATTACCGCGGTTAAAAGCAGTATTAGTAGCCAAAGCATAACGTGCATCTGGAAACCATACCCAAAATAGAGGATAGATATCTTTTGTCTTCGGATTTTTGACCACAGGGGCTATTGCAATAATACGATTCTTTAACTCACCCCTCTGCTTGTCGAAAAACCAATCCGATTTTATATAATAAGCAATGACATCTTTGCTTTTAATTTCAATGGTATCAATCAAATCGATTTTGGAAGGATCATCAGGATTAACGATGGTGTCAATAGTCCTTACATACCGACTAACTTCTTCTGCAGTGTAAGGGATTTCAAACCGATCATCCCCAAACACATCTACGATAGTAGCCTCCTTGAGTATTCCATCAATCAGAACATTAAAAAGTGATTTTCTGTCGGGAAGTGGTGTTTCGGGATAATATAGGTGAAAGTTAGCCTTTTCCTTAAGGTCGATCCTCTCCCAATGACGAGTGCTCCACATTAGGTCTGCCTCTCTCAGGTAAGGATATTCAAAAACCATATTGTTGTTGTGAAAGCGCGTTTGAGAAGGAATGATTCCGTCATCCTGAGGTGTAAGTACCTGTGCGAAGCCTATGGCAAAAGAGCCAATGAAGCCGATTAGAAAGACATACTTTTTCATACCTTATTGGATATCAATAGAAATGGGGCTAATATTAGTTACCTGAAAATCTTTAGGGCCTATGGCGCGTATGTTGCGCACCGTAATACTTGATCCTGGTTTCAGAGTTTCAATTTTTTTACGGGTGGCATCATCAAACCGATCCCCCCGGATCTGCTGTGGCGGAAAACCCGGAATTACAACTTCAAAAGAAACTACCTTGACTGATAGATCAAATACAAAATCCTCAAATACGGCCTGAATTTCTGCGTTTTTAACGGCATTTGCTGAGAAGAGGCCGCCTTTTCTGTTGTAAATCATACCGGAAGCCTGTGGAAGACCTTTGATTCTGAACTTCTTTTCACCGGCCTTTCTCGTGCCTTCTTCTGATTTCACATAAACTTCGTAAGTGGCAGACGTACCTTCCATTTTCGTAATATCCACGATGTATGTTCCATCAGATTTTTTGGTCAAGCCAGGACCTCTTACCTCTACCTTCGATGGATCTACACCCGGCACACCTACTTCCAGGGGATTGTCTACACCTCTATAAAGTACGTTCATCGCCGTAGGAGATATCACTACCGATGAAGGAGCTACTGTGTATTTCTGAGTCGGGATTTCATATTCTTTTTCTTCACCGTTTTGGCGAATGATTATTTTTCCGGAGTAGGTTTTTTCACCGACGGTTGTAGCTGGCACTTTATATTTTGCGATACCATTTACGATATTTGATGGGTCAATCTTTTGACCATTGATGATGACTTCAGGTTTTTGGGTCGCATCGAATGCTGCAAGAAATATTTCGGCTTCATAATTTTCACCTTGAGTGAGAAACTGTGCGTTTGGTTTGACAACGGCATATACATCCGAAAATTTGAGATCTGACTTTCCGATGTTACTTTGTAAATAAGAAATTATGTCTGCTTCAGCATTTCTGACATTTGCCTGAATACCTGTCAGGAAAGGAAGAACAGCGGCCAAGGGATAGTGTTCAAAAGTGGCATTTTCCCAATCTACCATTACATCACCTACTTTTTGTTTTCCAGTATTGAAGTTTGATTCAAGCATTGCAGTGAGCGATGGATTGTCGCTTACATAGGATTTCATTTTGTCTCTGAATGCTTCTAATTTCTCCCGGAGTTCCTTGGCCTTGCCTCCACCGCCGACAGATGGGTCATTGAGAAGAAAATTGGCGACTTTCTCTCTATTGTCCAATCTTTTAGGCTTACCGGATTTTTCGTCGATACCCCCGGTTATTTCAATTAATTCTTTCTTTAAATCTTCAATGTAGTTAAATAATTCTGTAGAATTTGCCTTAACTTCATAAGCTTTGTCTCTCCAAATCCCGGCTTTTTCAGGATTTTCAGAGGCAGCTTTGTCAAACGCTTCATAAATGAAGGATAATTTTTTTTCAACGGTCATCACCGTGGATGACAAATCTTCATTGAGTTTGGTTAAGGCATCTAAAATATCTTTAGATATATTCAATGCTAACAGAGCCGTCAGCACTAAATACATCATATTGATCATTCGTTGTCTTGGACTAAGTTTTCCGGTTGCCATTGGTTACTAATTTGGTGGGTTCTTTACTATGAACGGTTCACGCCCATTGCTGATAGCATACCTCCATAGACTCTATTAAGGGCAGCCATATTGTTAACCAGCTCGCTGAGTTCGGTTGAGAGCTTTTCGGTGTTTTCTATGCTGCTTCCTAATTTTTCGATTAATGCATTTTGCAACTCCATTTGACTGGCTGTGCCTTCAAGCTGTACGGCATAAAGTGCATTTAGGCTTTCCATGTGTTTGGCAGCCAAGGTTATTTGCTGATTATATTGCTGAGTACCTGAGGCTGCATCAATTGTTTCATTAAGCTTAGATGCGGCATCTCCAAATTTCCGAAGACCGTCGCCCAGGCTTCTGATTAATTCTTCATCAATATTAGCTTCCTTAAGCATTAAATCAAGTTCTTGTGTAATACTTCCAGACTGCTGAACGAGTGCATTGGAATTTTTAGAATCGAAGTCTTCAACACCTGCTAATTCGGGGTACACTAATGTCCAGTCATACTCTGGAGCTGGTTTTTCAAAGGCAGAAAAGAAAAATATGACTGCCTCTGTGGTAAGTCCAGCAATGAGCATGGCATCCGCTCCAGTCCAGTGTAGAATTTTAAACATAGCTCCAAGGATTACAATAGACGCCCCGAAACCATACATTTTTGCCAAAAAGTTCTTGAATTTTTTACCGTTTACATCGATTAGTGGCATGTGTGATATAGATTAGAGTTAAACAATAATTAAGTTTTTGAATTAAAAGTCTTTTATATCTCTTCCAAGGAATGACTGTACGCAGCGAAAGCCAACATATGATTTTCCTGTATCTTGATATTCAAAATCACGCGTGCTGACCTGCATGTAATAGGCTACATCCTTCCATGATCCACCGCGAATCACTTTACGCTTGAGTGTCTCGTCATCTCTTTCGCTTGCATTATACTGAAAATCAGGACTTATGTCGCTTACATAATAATAAGAGGCTGCATCAAAAGCCGTAGAAGTCCACTCAGCTACATTTCCTGCCATATTATATAAATTGTATCCGTTAGGATTGTATGCAGTCACTTTTACTGGATAGAAGCCTCCATCAGCAGTGAGATTTCCGCGCATTGGTTTAAAATTAGCGAGATAGCATCCTGATGAATTTATGGCATATGGTCCACCCCATGGATAAGTCATATTATTCATTCCGCCACGAGCAGCATACTCCCACTCGGCTTCTGTCGGCAGGCGAAATTCTTTTTCTTTAGACTCTCCTACAGAGACAAGATAATCGTTTCTGTACTTCGTTCTCCAGTTGCAAAACGCACGAGCCTGTTTCCATGTGACGCCCACTACGGGATAATCATCGTATGCAGGATGATAGAAGTAGTCGTCGTGCATGTGTTCATTAAACGAATAGGCAAAATCATGTATCCAGCACAGTGTATCAGGAAATACATTGATAATGGACTGTTCGAAGAAAGATGACCTGTCTGATTCTTCCTTGACATCTTTTATGTAGTCGCGATAAGAAAACTTCTTACCATCGTTGTCTTCATCAAAGTAATCAAAAATAACACGGTTTGATTTTTGAGCAGCTTTCTGTTTGTTAATCCAAAAAAACACGTAGTTCAACTGCCTTGCGTCGATGATGCGCTCTCCCATAAAGCGCTCTTCTGGAGGAAGATACATCGACTCTATGATCTGGGTATATTCTTCACTGGGATATTTTCTAGGATCCCAAATCAACTTTGGTTCCCAATTGATAGTCTTTTTCATGGAATCCGGATAATTAGCTTCCATGTATTCATCAAAAAAAGTTGGTCTTCGAACATTTTCAGGAGAGATAAATTCATACCCCGGAACATCTTCATTTTCGGCAAGGCGGTATCTGAGGATTGAGTCTCTCACCCACTCTATGAACTGTCGGTATTCGTTATTGGTGATTTCTGTTTGGTCCATCCAGAATGCAGGAACCGAAACTGTTTTGGTGGGACTGATCTGAGCGTAGGGAACATCCTGATCTGCATTTCCCATATTGAAGGATCCCTGCCTGATAAATACCATACCGTAGGGCTCTGAGGGATACCATCTTGGCCTATTTTTTACGCCTACCAGCTCACCATGATCCGAACTTCTGCAAGAAGTTAATACTATACCAATCAGAAATAACCATGAGGCAATTCGTATCATATTGCGGTGAATTTAATGATTGAATTTTGGTTTGTTTTCATCGATTTAAAACGATGCATCGTTATTTTTATTTCAGAGCGCTATATTACAAAAATCTAACATTTCTATAACTGCCAATTTCTCTAGGTGGAATGGTGATTTTGAAACAATATCTCAGAAAGAATTCATGACTTCCCGAGGATACTCTTCGCACAGATGAAGTGGTCAAATCATATGAATATCCCAATGCAAGAGAGGGTAAAACCTGAGCGCCTGCAAGGATAGCAATGGCATCAACCAGACGGTAAGAAATTCCACCCCAGAATTTTTCATTGAAGTAGCCCATCACATTGATGTCTGCTTGAAATTTGGTAAAGTCATATTTGATAAATGTGCCAGGCACAAGGACAAGGTTTAGATTTTCAAAAGGTATATTATACCCAAATGATCCAAGCATAGTGCGACGACCTCTGAACTTGACTATGCCGCCTGCGCCATTTTCGAGGTCTGTTTCGGCTTCCAGTAAGCGCATGGAAGATATTCCAGCACTGAACTTATTGCCCTCGTAATGCACCCCAAGTGAGATGTCCGGAGACAATCCGCTTGATGCAGGTGCACCGATCGAACCATCGGTAAGCCACAGGTTGCCGCTGGGGGTGATCCAATCTGCATTGCCGATAGACTTATTGACTAGATCTACTCGTATGCCGATGCCAAGCTTACCCTCGGCTCTGTCGATGTGGTAGGCATATGACAAGCCAAAATTGACGTCGTCAAAGAAACCAATCTCATCCCGGTAAAGCCGTATACCCAGACCTCCGCGCAGAAAATTTACGGGAGACTCTACCACTCCGCTTAATGTGGTTGGAGCTCCCTCGAATCCTACCCATTGACTCCGGTGTAATATGGTTGCACATATTGCAGACGGCATTCCTGTGTGGGCTGGATTGTAAAAGGTCTTATTAAACATGAATTGAGTGAACTGAATTTCCTGCTGGGCAATCGCATTGATTGTAAGAAAAATCAGAAATGTCAGTAAAGAAATTTTTTTCATGCGCCCAATTTATGTGTTCGCTTTATACTTTGGCTAATTTATGAATTTTTTAAATTTCCAAAAATCAAAATTTTAATTCAGATTTTTTTACGAAAGAAGCATGCTTTTTTGATAAACTTTCCACCACCTAAGGGGTATTTCCTGATTTATGGCATTGTTGTAATCTTCTTCATCACAAGGGATTAGCAGATGACGTTCCCTCGTTTGATCATTTGCTGCAGTCGCAGGTACCTCCATCCACCATCTTCCGGTTTTTGGATTTTTGTAGAATATGATGTGATAATCACCGTCCTCAATAATTACTGTAAATTTCAAAAAATCTTTTTTGGAAATTAGCGGATAGTCTCCTTTTCTAAGAAAAAAACCTTCTATAAAATACCACAACATCTGGGACGCCAAAGCAGCAGAAATGGAATGATGGTCGAAAGCAGGATTGTATCCAAAAATGCCAATGGCAGACAGCTTATCGCTCAGACCTACATAGCGCATCACGGAGCAAGCTTCGTCTCCGGTGAAACCATTTGGCTGAACCTGAGCATGGCCGGGATTGTCGGCAGCTTTAATGCTCATCATATCAAATGATACGATATCTGCATTTCGCACAAGCGGCTCAACGCGCTTGACAGGTCTGAGGTCACCGAGACGATAGTAGTCAAAATACATCTTTTCCATAAGCTGAATTTCGTCGGGGCTCACCATATAGGTTTGATAACCTATGTTGGTAAAATTGTTGAGCAAATAGGGTTGGTGGAGCACAATCCGGCTCAGATAGTTAAGATCGGTGATTTCATCGGTTTGATTGCCAAGATCAAACTGGGGGTCTACGGAACAAATGTTTACAAACTGTTCGGCTTTCTCAAAACTTTTATATATAGGAAAAAGCAAATCATTCGACCCTCCTATCACTACCGGAATTATTTGTCGGATAATTAACTCTTCGCAGACGATTTTCAGAGCTGCATGGGTATCTGCTATGGTTTGGCCTCTGTGCAGGTTTCCAAGATCGGCGATGACTTCTGGATTCCAGTTTCCAGGAAATAGTCTGTACAACTGATAGCGAATTTTATCCACTCCGGCCGCGGATCCTTTATTGAATTTCGATGCTCTGTCCTCAGGCGCTCCTATGATGGCTATCCGAATGTTTTCGAGGTCCGGAAGACCATCAAATTCACTGTGAATCCGAATCAGACTGCCAAGCCGGGCAGGAATCTGGTCGCGTACATCTTCGACACAAGTTTCTGGTACCGGATACAATAGTTCGGAGAGATCCATACCGCTTTACTTGTTTTTGTTAGATTGTGATTCTATGATTTGTAGGCACTCTTGAAGAGTTATATTATTGGGATCTACGCCTTTTGGAATTTTGTAGTTGTTCTTGCCTTGCTTGATATAGGGGCCATACCTCCCTTTGAGAATCTGAATTTCAGGATCTGAGTTTTCAAACTTTTGAATTATATTGTTGTCGGTGACTTTCTGCTTTTCTTCGATGAGCTGGATGGATCTTTCGAGAGAGATGGTCAGTGGATCGTCTCCAGCGTCGGGATTTAGGGAGATAAATGTTGAATCATATCGAATGTAGGGGCCGTATCTTCCCACTGCTGCCACGATTTTCTTTCCATTATATTCCCCCACTGTGCGGGGCAGTTCAAAGAGTTTAAGCGCCTCTTCCAAAGTGATGGTCTCTATGGACTGTGTCTTCAGAAGGCTGGCAAACCGAGGTTTTTCGTCGCCAGAGGTTTCACCTATCTGAATCATTGGTCCGTACCTACCGATTTTAGCATAGACTACCTTGCCGGTTTTGGGGTCTATACCCAGTTCCCGCTCTCCTTTGACTTTTTCTTTGTTTTCTATTACTTTTTCGACTGTAGGGTGAAAATGTTTGTAAAAATTGCGAATCATTTCGACCCAGTCCTTTTCACCCTCAGCAATATCATCGAACTGCTCCTCTACATTGGCTGTAAACTGATAGTCAAGAATGTTATTAAAATTTTCAACAAGAAAATCAGTAACTAAGATTCCGATATCGGTTGGAAACAACTTATTTTTCTCTGCTCCGGTGATCTCGGTTTCTACCTTTTGCCGAATGGACCCATCAGCCCAGGTGATGACTTTGTATTCTCTTGGCTTTCCTTCCAAAACAGGTTTGTGCACATAGCCCCTTCGGATGATGGTCGCTATGGTGGGCGCATAGGTCGAGGGGCGTCCGATACCTAGTTCTTCCAATTTTTTTACCAGTGAGGCCTCTGTGTATCGAGGCGGGTGTTTTGAAAACCTCTGGGTCGCCTGAATTTCAAGCGCCTTTAGTCTATCTCCAGGATTTACGTCGGGAAGCAATGAAGAATCTTCATCTGGATCTTCCTCATCAGTACCTTCGATGTAGAGCTTGAGAAATCCATCGAAACGAATAACTTCGCCCTTTGCCTGGAAGAGGTATTGATTTTCCGGGGTTGTGATGGTGATGATTGTCCTGTCAATGAGTGCATCAGCCATTTGAGATGCGACGGTCCTCTTCCAGATGAGATCATACAATTTCTTCTGCTGTGCATCCCCGCCAGCGGTTTTTTTGTCTATGTAAGTTGGTCGGATGGCTTCATGGGCTTCTTGCGCACCCTTTGATTTTGTGGTGTATCTGCGGATTTTTGAATAATTTTCTCCAAACTCTGCGGTCAACTGATTTTGTATGGCCTTGATTGCTTCCTCGCTCAGATTTACACTGTCTGTTCGCATGTAGGTAATGTGACCTGCTTCATAGAGTTTTTGGGCCAAAGTCATGGTCTGAGATACTGAAAATCCCAGTTTCCGGGAGGCCTCTTGTTGCAGGGTAGATGTCGTAAAGGGCGGTGCGGGTGAGCGGGTAGCTGATTTTTTCTCAACGTTAGCCACAGAAAATGCAAAGCCGGAAACTTTATTTAAAAATTCCAAAGCTTCGGATTCTGTGTCGAATCGGTGATTCAGCTCTGCTTTGAACGATTTTCCGTCAGCACTGGTAAATATGCCCACAACTCTGAAATAGGAGGTAGATGAAAACTGATGGATTTCGCGCTCACGCTCTACAATCAGCCGAACGGCGACAGACTGCACACGGCCTGCACTTAGTCCACTTTTGATTTTCTTCCAGAGCACGGGTGACATTTCAAATCCCACCAACCGGTCGAGTATACGTCGGGCTTGCTGAGCATTGACCAGATTTAAATCTATTTTTCTGGGATTTTTGATCGAATTCTCTATGGCTGATTTGGTAATCTCGTGGAAAACAATTCGGTTGGTCTTTAGAGGATCGAGCTTTAGTGTCTCCGCCAGATGCCATGAAATTGCTTCCCCTTCGCGATCTTCATCACTTGCCAGCCAGACGGTTTCCGCTTCCTTTGCCAACTTTCTAAGCTTATTGACTATTTCTTTTTTATCGGGAGAGATTATGTATTTTGGTTTAAAATTATTGTCAACATCCACGCCCATTCCTTTGGTATCCAGGTCTCTGATGTGTCCGTACGAACTCTCAACTTTGTATTCCTTCCCTAAAAATTTTTCAATCGTTTTTGCTTTTGCAGGTGACTCTACAATGAGTAAATTTTTTGCCATCGGGCTGTAATTTTGTGCAAATTACGTTTAATCAACCTTTCAATTCCAAAACTCAAAAAAGCGGGCGAGTGTTCTTATCGCAGTTTTTTGACCCTCAAAACGATGCTATCCATACCCACGACCTTCACTTGCTCTCCTTTATATACGGGCATAGATGATTCGTCCAAAACGGCTTTCCAACTGACACCGTCCAGGAGAACATATCCTTTGGAATATGTAGAATTCATATCTGATTCTGCAATGGCTATTTTGCCGATCATGGCTTCTGCATTGGTTTTCAATGGTTTTCCTTTATACATTTTTTTTGCCAACGGCCTTATGTACACGATTGATATGAGCGAGACTACGGAAAATACTATCCAACTGATTTCTACGCGTGCACCCAGATAGGACACCAATGAGGCTATTAAGCAGCCTACTGCAAGAGCTGCTGCAAAAAATGCTGGGGTCACTATTTCAAGAGTAAGCAGTAGAATCCCTGCCAGAAGCCACACCTGCGCTGTTGATAAGCTGTCCATTTCTTTTTTTATTATTGATAATACTCGTAGGCCCCAATATCAGGCAATCCACTATTGGAGCGAAATCTTTTACGTATATCCAAAGGTATTTCTATCGCGTCATTAAAAAACGCCTGGTCAATGGCTGGACTTAAAGAGTCAATGGAATAGTCGTTTAAGGAAATGTCCGTAAATCGCGGATTGAGATTGAATTTACATTCCTGAAAAAAGAAGGGATTGTTGATGTCAAATCCCCTTCTGGATGTATCGTTGTCGACCCTCAGAATTGAATTGCGAAAAAAATAATTTATGATCCCGCCAGCGGATGGCGGTGCCTTTAAGATTCCGACTTCCTGATTATTGCTGCCATAGATGATGCAACTGGAAAATTCAGCTTTAAGGATATCTCTGGTTTGAATGGTCCGATTGTTATCTTCGAAAAAATTGGTCAACGCTACTGCCGGAGTACCTCTCGAACTTTGATTCCAATAGTTAGCAAATGTGGTGAAGGTGAAGCGATATCTGCCGCCAAGAGCATAGAAGCAATACAATCCGCAATTGGCCACCACGCTGCTTTGTATTTCTGCACTGCCAAATCCTCCCAATATTCCAACTCTGGAGAAATTAAAGATTCGGGTATTCCGGATCAGGGTGTTGGGTGCGGGGGCGTCGAGGCTGTCCAGTACAATACCGATGGTTCCGTTTTTGATTACGGCATTTTGAATCAGATTGTTTTTGCTGCCACCCATCAGAAAGACACCACCCAGGGGACCTCCCCACTGGCCGGGAATGTCTCTGTAGAATGGTTCGAGCCGGTCTCCCTG
The DNA here is from genome assembly GCA_046295455.1 of Thermaurantimonas sp. Classification (GTDB taxonomy): domain Bacteria; phylum Bacteroidota; class Bacteroidia; order Flavobacteriales; family Schleiferiaceae; genus Thermaurantimonas. Next base: position 190,615 of record JBKBNI010000002.1, read on the forward strand.
CAGGATCACCGGGTTTTCATACGAACCTGCATCTTGGGGATCAATGAGCAGTGTGCCGCCATTGAATACCCATAGTCCGCTTCCGGAGTGAAAGTGAAGCCGAGTACCAGGCTCAATGGTTAAAGTACAAAGGCTATCGATGACCCAATACCCATAAATCACATGAGGCTTATCATTAGGCAGGGTAGTATTGCAGGGAGCTAGTGAATATGGAAGGTTAAATTGTGCAATAAATCGATTTGGAAAGTGAAAATAAGCATCATTAACAAGGCTGACCAGGTGAACATACCGCACAGAGGTGCCTGATCGAAACACAATGCTATCGACATACAGCAGTTCGGAACTGTTGGACAGAGGGGTAATTTCGACAAAGATGTAAATACTGTCCCGAGGCCCGATTTCTACGTCTGCAACATTCTTTCCGCTGATGCCATTTACATTGAGCCTGTACCACGACAGATCACCCCGGGCCAAAGCCACAGATCCTATCCGCAAACCCTCATCCGAGGTGTTAAATACTTTGAGAATACGGGTGGAGGAATTGAGACCGGTAAATACTGTATCGAGGTACAAAGTATCGGCCGAAAATTTCAAATCAAGGCTTAAACTATTGAATACAAACTCTTTACGGCATGAGAAGAGGGTAATCAGGACAATTGAAATTATAAAAAATGTTAAACCTTTTTTTCGACTCATTGGCCCGGTGTAATTATTTTGCAAAGTAATACCTCAAATATGTAGTTTTGCAGGCCGTTTGGAGAAGCACTCTATAAATAATCAAAATATGAAAGAAAACATTCATCCTAAGAACTATCGCACTGTGGTTATGAAAGATATGGGTACAGGTGATTATGTAATCACAAAAAGTTGTGCCGAAACAAAAGATACTATCACTATAGATGGCGTGGAATATCCCCTGGTAAAAATGGAAATTTCTTCTTTCTCCCATCCTTACTTTACCGGCAAGATGAAGATCGTGGATACCACAGGTAGAGTGGATAAATTCAGAAATAAATACGCTAAGTTTCAAAAGTAAACTTTTCGGTTTTTTCAAAATAAAAAAGGGGCAATCAGCCCCTTTTTTATTTCTGCTTGATGTGAACATCCATTTGTGGGAAAGGAATCGAGATGTCCTTGTTGTAAAACTCTTTATACACATTTTCATTCAAATCAAAATATGCCGGCCAATATTGGTCTGTATCAACCCACACACGCACTACAAAATTTATGGAACTGTCAGCCATGCGGATCATTCGGACCAAGGGCTGTGGTTCTGGGTGGAACCTCTCATCTCTTTGAATGAGTTCTAATAAGGTATCCTTGACCAGATCGATGTCCGTGCCGTATGCAACTGAAAATTCCATATCCAAGCGCCGAATTGGATTTCTGGTTATGTTTGTTATACTGGAGTTGGCAAGCTGACTATTAGGGATAACAATTCGCCGATTGTCAAATGTGTGAAGGATCGTGTGGAAAATCTGGATTTCTTCCACTTTACCAATGAATCCGGCTGCATCAATGATTTCTCCAACTTTAAATGGTTTCAACAAAAGAATAACAACCCCACCAGCAAGGTTAGACAAGCTGCCTTGCAGTGCAAGACCTACTGCCAGACCGGCAGCACCCAGTATTGCCACAAAAGAGGTTGTTTGGACGCCCAGGATTCCGATTACCGCAATAAATAAAACGACCTTCAGCAATATATCGACCAGCGTCAGAAGGAATGGAGTGAGGCTCTCATCTACGTTGGAGCGGGTGAAGATTTTTTTCAAAGTTTTTACAAATCGCTTGATTATCCATAGACCTGCAAACAGGACTACAATGGCTTTGAGCAGGATGAGGCCATATTGGACAGCCAGGTTGACATACAGATCAACATTGATTTCAGATTTTAGGGGATTAATTTTTGGTAATTCGTTCATAGTTTACTGAATTTTTGTTTGCACAAAGAAACCGTTTATTAATTCAAACCATAGATTAAAAAATCTGAGGATTATACATTTCCGGATATTTTGCCTTTACATCTTTGTAGTAATTCTGAATCTTTTTCATATCTTCTTCAAATACACCGGTAGGCTTCAGTACAGAGAGTACTCCGGATACCTTTTTTTCGTAGTCAATGAATCCAAGAGTAATGTTTGCCTTGGCATTCAGCGCTATGTGATAAAAACCCGTCCTCCAGCGTTCTACCCTTTTCCGCGTGCCTTCGGCGGGCACAAGGATTACCATTTTTGGATTGTCTTTAAGTATTTGGGATGCATATTGTACGAGATTGTTTTTCAGCTTTGTCCGGTTTACTCCAATGGCACCTGTCCATTTAAAAAACCACCCCACCGGGGATCTGGTGTAGGAATCCTTTATAAAATACCGAAACGAAATTCTCATTTTCCAAAAAGACAGTAGCGCAATCGGGAAATCCCAATTGGAAGTATGGGGAGCAGCAATCATCACAGTACCTGGAATCTGGGTCAGGTCTTCTACCTGAAGTTTCCAGCGAGTCAACCTAAAGAAAAGAGATGCGATAAGGTATTTCATTAAAACGTCGTTTTACTTTTGGGGCAGAAAAGTAAAAATTTTCACAATTATTCGCATTCTGCCGCACGGAAATAAATAACAGCGGAATCTGTGACATGAAAAACCATTTTTGCAAAAACTATTGTTTTGAACTTTGATCTGGCTTCCACACCGATTGAGTATATTAAAGGCGTAGGCCCAAAAAGGGGCGAACTGCTTCGGAAAGAACTCACCATCCATACTCTGTACGATCTGTTGAGTCATTTTCCGTTTCGGTATGTTGATCGTACGACATTTCGGACGATTGCTCAGATTCGAAGCACAGATACAGATGTTCAAATCATCGGGAAGTTTAAAAACCTGCAGGAATCCAAGTCTAAAAGTGGCCGCAGAATAATTGTCGGAACTTTTTCAGATGATACCGGAGAGGTAGATGTAGTGTGGTTTCAGGGCTTAAAATTGATAAAAGACTTTATTAAACCCGAAAAAAAATACATCCTCTTTGGCAAACCCAATTCCTTCAGCGGACGCTTCTCCTTCGCCCATCCTGAGTTGGAAGAGCATGTTCAGGGTGCTGAGCAGGGGTATGCAGTAATGCAACCTGTGTATACAACCACCGAAAAGTTGACTGCCATCGGTCTGCATTCCAAAGGTATAGGCAAGATTATGCAAAACGCCCTGGAGCTGATACGCAACAAGTGGAATGAAATATTACCCCCCGAGTTGTGTAAAAAATTTAATCTCATTGACCGGGAAACGGCTTTTCAGCACATACATTTTCCGAAATCTGAATCTGAGCTCCAGAATGCCCGCTTCAGGCTAAAGTTTGAGGAGTTATTTTTTCTTCAGATCTCTGTGGTCTGGCTGAAAATGATCGCCCAGAAAAACAACAAAGGCCTGGTCTTTGACCAAAAACATGGATTCCTGAAGACATTCTATCTCGAAAAACTCCCTTTCAAACTCACCAATGCTCAGATTCGGGTACTCAGAGAAATCCGGGCAGACGTAACAAGTGGATACCAAATGAACCGACTCTTGCAGGGCGATGTGGGCAGTGGCAAGACTCTGGTAGCCCTTCTGACTATGCTTATGGCCATAGATGCCGGTTATCAGACGTGTATGATGGCACCTACAGAAATTCTGGCCCGGCAGCACTTTCTGACCATCAGTCAGATGCTGCATGGCATGCCCGTAGTAGTCCGGCTGCTGACCGGTAGCACCAAGACTTCTGAGAGGCGTGAAATTCACACAATGCTTGAAACCAACTCCTTGCATATTCTCATCGGTACACATGCGCTCATCGAAGACACCGTTGTTTTCAAAAATTTAGGTCTTGCCGTCATCGACGAACAACATCGATTCGGTGTAGAACAACGAGCCAAACTTTGGAAAAAAAATGTTCGGCCACCTCATATCCTGGTGATGACCGCTACCCCTATACCGCGCACACTGGCGATGACGGTGTATGGAGACTTGGACGTATCTGTCATAGACGAGCTCCCCCCCGGTCGTAAGCCAGTGGCTACCTATCACATCACAGAAGCCCACCGGCTAAGACTGAATGGATTTTTGAAAAATGAAATCAAAAAAGGCAGACAGGTCTATATCGTATATCCACTCATTGAGGAATCTGAAAAACTGGATTTACTAGCTCTTGAGAAAGGGATAGAATACCTCCAGCACACATTTCCACCGCCTGATTACCAAATCAGTGTAGTACACGGGCGCATGCGCACAGAAGACAAGGCCTTTGAAATGCAGCGTTTTGTGAAAGGAATTACACAAATCATGGTGGCTACCAGCGTAATAGAGGTGGGGGTAGATGTGCCAAATGCTACGGTGATGGTCATCGAGAATGCCGAACGCTTTGGCTTGTCCCAACTTCATCAGTTGCGTGGACGTGTAGGTCGTGGTGCTGAAAAATCCTATTGTATACTTGTGACAGGAAACAAGCTTACATCTGAGAGTAAAATTCGAATAGATACCATGTGCCGTACCAACAATGGCTTTGAAATAGCTGAAATAGACTTAAAACTGCGTGGCCCTGGAGACATAATGGGTACACGGCAAAGCGGACTGATGAACCTGAAAATAGCCAACCTTGCTACCGATCAATCGGTGGTGCAACAGAGCCGTGAAGCGGCCTTACACCTGTATGAAAATGATCCTGATCTGACAAAACCCGAGCACCAGCAGACCAAGCTGTATTACCAATATCTATACGCATCAGGATCAAACTATGCCAAAATCAGTTAACACACCGGATTTATTTTGCGTAGATTTTGACTAGGATTATCCCTGATGGTAAGTTGTAATATACCATATTGCGTATTGATTTCGGTTAGGTGCTCTTTTCCAGTTGATCCGTCAATTCTTCCCATGATTGCATCAGTTGGTCCAGATTTTTTTTCAATGATTCATAGTCTTTGAGCGACCTGTGGCCCTCTGATGTGGAGAAGATTGCCGGGTCGAGGAGCAGCTCTTCCATATGCCGGATGGAGTTTTCTGTCCGCTGGATGTCTTCTTCGATCCTTTCCAGTTTTTGGAGGAGTTTTTTGTATTCATTCTTTTCCGGATGGGCTTTATTAGACTTGTCAAGAGCAGATTTCGGGAGTTCAGCGGATGCTTTTGATTCGTAGTCGCGGAAGGTTTCCTTCTGTTTTTCGGCAAGAAAGCTGTCGATGTCACCGAGCCATTCATTCACCTTACCTCCCTGAAATTCAAAAACTTTAGTAGCCAGATCACTCAAAAAGTCGCGGTCGTGGCTCACCAGCACGACAGTCCCTTCAAAGTCAAGGAGCGCTTGCTTGAGTACCTGCTTACTGGCAATATCGAGGTGATTGGTTGGCTCGTCGAGTATGAGCAGGTTTGCCGGTTGGAGGAGGAGTCGACAGAGGGCAAGCCGGCCTCTTTCTCCCCCCGAAAGCACCTTGACCTTTTTGTAAACATCGTCACCTGAAAACATAAAAGCACCCAACAGAGAGCGTGACTTCGGCCGCAGCTCATCTGGAGCGGCATCTTCGATGACTTCCAGTAAGGTGCGATCTGCATCATCGGTAAGGTGTTGTTCCTGAGCGTAGTAACCTATTTGGACATTATGCCCGGGAATCAACTGTCCCGAGCCGCTAAGTTCTCCCAGCATCATCCGCACCATTGTGGTCTTGCCCTGGCCGTTTCGGCCGACGAAGGCGACCCGTTCGCCTCGTTCGATTTCGAAATTCACATTTTTCAATACATGTTTATCGCCAAAAGAAATAGAGGCGTTTTCAGCTTTAAAGACCACCTTGCCGCTCCTGGGCGCCGGCGGAAACCGGAAGTTCATTGTCCGGGTGTCTTCGGTGTCGATTTCGACCAGCTCCATTTTATCAAGCCTTTTGATAAGACTTTGGGCAAAGGATGCTTTGGTGGCTTTAGCACGAAACCGATCTATAAGCTGCTGTGTCTCTCTAATTTCTTTTTCCTGATTTTTGCGTTGAAGATTCTGATGTTCTATCCGCTCTTTGCGCAGCTCTACAAATTTTGAATATGGAACGGGGTAGTCGTAGAGTTTACCTCCGGCGATTTCAAGGGTTCTTGTAGTGATGTTATCCAGAAACGTTTTGTCGTGGCTGATCAGCAGGAGCGCCCGGTCGCTGTTTTTGAGAAAATTTTCCAGCCACAGAATGGATTGCAGATCGAGATGGTTGGTAGGCTCGTCCATCAGTAGCAACTGATGGGGCTTGAGAAGGATTTTGGCCAGCTCAACCCTCATGCGCCAGCCTCCGCTGAAAGTCTCAAGCGGACGATCGAGCTCGTCTTCCGAAAACCCCAATCCTTTCAGTATTCGCTCGACCTTTCCTTCGACCTCGTATCCTCCGGCCACCTGAAACTCATGAGTAAGGTCAGATACCCGCTGGATTAAGTGCATGTATGCCTCGCTTTCATAATCGGTGCGAAGGGTCAGTTCTTCGTTGATGCGATCGATTTCAACCTGGATTTTTCGTATATCATCGAGGGCTGTCTCCGTTTCCTGCTTGACAGATCTGCCGACCGGCAATGGGAGAATCTGAGGAAGATATCCGATTGAAATGTCTTTAGGCTTGGTCACTGTGCCCTGATGCGGTTTCATTTCGCCGGCAATAATTTTGAGAAGTGTAGATTTTCCGGCACCGTTTCGGCCGGCAAGACCGATTTTTTCCTGAGGATTAATCAGAAAACTGATTTCCCTAAAAAGTGTTTTAGAGGGGTATTCTACCGTAAGTTGTTGTACAGAAACCATATTGCAAAGGTATTTTTTAACAAAGAGTTATTGTATAAAGGCTTTTGTAAATCGGCAACTTGCTTTTTGAATTATATATAATGCCTGACTACAGAAAAGGATTTTTGTCAATTGGTGATACAAACACTAATTCGCGATTTTAATCGTTGATGATAAGTACTTTTACACAAAATTTTTACCCATGAAAAAAATCATTTTAATCGCAATTGCAGCTTCTGTGCTAGCATCTTGCAACAATGAATTAAAGCAGGAAGTCGAAACCCTTAAATCCGAAAAAAGCGAACTTGAGCAAAGGGTTCGTGAGCAAGATTCTGTGGTGGAAAATTTTACGAATGCAATGCTCGAAATTCAGGAAAATTTAAACATCATTCGCGAAAAAGAAGGAAGACTTCGAGTGGCAGAAAGCACCACAGGCGATCGCTTTGTATCCATGAAAGATGCAGTAATCCAGGATATTCAGGATTTGAACTCGATCATAGAAGAATCTAAAGCAAAAATTAACCGGCTAAATCAGCAACTGTCTTCGACTAAGTCAAAAAACAGCCAACTTAGCAAACTTGTAGAATCGCTTCAAAAACAAATTGAAGAACGCGAGGCTACAATTGCACAACTGACAACTACAATCGAAGAACGCGACGAAACCATTCGCCAACTAACGCGGAAAATGCAAATAATCAGCGAGGAAAGTGAGCGTGCCATCAGTGCCAAAGAAGCAGAAATCAACAGGTGCTATTACATCGTGGACACCCGTCGTAACCTTCGAGATAAGGGGGTCATAGACAGTCAGGGAGGCTTTCTCGGTATCGGACGCGTAAAGACCATCTCCAGTTCTGCCGATCAATCGCTTTTTACCATCGGAGATATTCGCAATCTCAACCGCATCGATCTGGATTCCAAAAACATCCGCATCATATCAGAGCATCCGCAAGGCAGCTATGGCATTGAGCGCGAGGGCAAAAGAATTACCGGGATTGTCATCAATGACCCGAAGGCTTTCTGGAGTCTTACACGTGTACTGGTCGTGATGGTAGAATAAACCCCTGTGTCACTCTTCTTTTTTAAAATCGAAAGAATGTTTTAAATAAATGCCCGTGCGCACAGTCGTACGGGCATTTGTCATATGTAGCCATCTGGAATTTTCGACCGTAAACGGGGCTGCTGCCAATTGTCTTAGGATTAGTACACCCTCGGAATAAATGCTGACCCGACAGAAGTACTGACCGGGGTAGAAATCCATGCCAGGAATTTGAATGTGTATCCGGTGGACTCCCGGTAGCAAGGAAATGCTCTCATCACATTGGAATCCGTGATCCAGATGAGTGATGAAGTGCTCGCTGAGATCAAAGATGTTGACGCGTATCTGCACGGATTCCAATGTGTTATGTACATGTATCTGAATGGTCAAACGGGCAACATCCCCAGTGCGATACACAGCATGTGCCCGGTCCCAGGCGCACGACACCAAACTGCATACACTTGCCTTCTGGAAGATGGTCCCATGTAATTGTGACTGCAGATACTCGGAAGAAATTCTGCTGAACGCATCAAATCCCGCCACCCTGCCCTGTGACAACCATAGGGCTGAGTCACATAGACGAGAGAGAAGATTCATGTGGTGGCTCACAATCACAATGGTCTTCTGACGCCCCTCCACCACACTTCCGAGATGCTCGATACACTTGTGCTGAAATGCTGCATCCCCTACCGCCAGCACCTCATCAATCAGCAGGATATCAAAGGGCATGTGTATGGCCGTGGAAAACGCCAATCTCAGATACATACCGTGACTGTAATATTTAAGTGGTCGGTCCAAAAAGGCGTCGATGCCACCAAAATGCACTATTTGAGGTATGCACCCCTTTATTTCACTATCTGATACACTGTGCAGTCTTCCATAGAAATAGATGTTTTCACGGCCGGTTAATTCCGGGTGAAATCCGGCCCCGAGGTCCAGGAGTGAAGCCACTCGTCCTCTTATGGTCACACGGCCCGATGTAGGTTTCAGAATACTTGCCAGAAGCTTTAGCAAAGTTGATTTACCACTGCCATTGCCACCGATAAGCGCCAGGCAGCTCCCAGAGGGCAATGTAAAACTGACTTTATCTAAAGCCAAAAGCTTACTGCCATCTTCATACACATATTGCTTGCTCAAAGCATCCGCCTTCAGCGACCAATCGGTTTCAGATGCGTTCGATTGCATTGTGTGACATTTTTACATACATAAGAACAGCTACAACCGGAAGCAGCAGCGTATATAGTAGTGCAAGAAAGATGTCTGTGTCACCCACCTGTGATCTCAGAAGCTCAATCAATAAAACGGGAGGAAAGGCTTTCAGAACAAAAAAAGATCGATAATCAACACCATTTAAAAGGTAGAAGACAATGAGAAGTAAGTGTACCTGCACCAATATGGGCACAGCATGGATTACATCCCGAATGCGGCTGCTCAGGGCACAAAGCAGGAGTCCCACGGAGAATCCATAAAGCACAAACCACTGAAAGACAAGTACATGCATAACTATCTCGATCATACTGAATCCCGAATATAAGCCAAATCCGATCAAAACGAGCGAATACATGACCCACTCCGGAAATACAATCACGAGCCTGCTAACAGGCATAAACAGTATGGGCAGCCGAATCTTGAGAAGAAAATTTTTATTGTTTACCCAAAGTGGCGAAATCTGCTGCATGAGGCCGGCACTTACAATATGCCCCCCCAGACTAGTAAGCCAGAACATCATCTCCTCTGCATTCACAGACACACCGAAACCAAACCTGAAAGCAAGAGCCGGCAATAGCAACACCACGGGAGGCAATATGAGCCACCCCCATCCGAGATAGGTATGAATGTAGCGGACTTTCAGATCTCGTATGCCAAGTGAGATCACCGCCTTATGGATGGCTGCCAGTTCCTTCAGGGCATGGATCAGCCGTGGGCTTTCAGGTGAGTTATGAAATTCTCCAGCTTTCAAATGTTCCAAAGTCAGGTGTAACCAGATTGCGTAACCGCTCTACTTCTCTGGCAAAGATGCCTTCAAATTTGGTACGAACTAATTCAGATATGGATTCGCCTTCTCCTACATTAAACGCTTGTTGTAAAATATTGTAATTGCGAAATTCCGTTTTCAGAAATTCACAAAGTGCTTGCATACCAGGCCCTGGGTTTTTAAAAAAGTCTTCGAATACTGCAATAAAAAACTGATCTCTTGAAAAATACCTGAACCAGCGTTTCAACTGGTGGGCGTAGTGGCCTCTCAGCACATAGCTGTAGTTTTGAAATCTGGATTCCGGCCGATCGGGTGAGGACAGAGCAATGCGCACTATTTCGAGTCGTACAGCCGTTTGAAAGTCATATTTTTCCAATCCCCGACGGACATTCATTTTGTAATGAGACCACGCCCTATCCAAGGGATTGCGAAGAATTACAATCAGTTTTGCACCCGGAAAAGTTTCGCTCAACCGCCGTGGCACTGCCGGATGAAACACATACATCGGACTGGACTCCAATAGCATTCCACCTTCTCTTAGTACAAACTGCGACATATAGTAGTCTACGCCCTTAGCATACTGAAAATCAAAAAAATGAAGTTCTTTTTGAGTAGATGGAGAAAAACCTGGCTGAACCTTCAGCCACTCATATAAAGTAGATGTCCCACACTTCTGTGCACCAATGATGACGGCCAAATTCCGGTCATCCATTCAGATCAGCGCTCTAAGTTCAGACACAAAGCGTTCGGCCAGGGTATCCGCTTCTTTCTGCGACTTGGCCTCGGTGTAAATTCGGATTATTGGCTCTGTATTGGATCTTCTGAGGTGAACCCAACTGTGGTCAAAGTCAATCTTTACCCCATCGATGGTAGTGAGGCGCTCGTTGCGGTATTTGTGTTCTATCTTCCGAAGCAATTCGGCGGTATCCATCCCTTGCCGGAGTTCAATTTTATTCTTACTCATGTAATAAGTGGGATACCTCGATTTTAATTGCGAAAGTTTAAGACCGGATGTCGCCAGGTGGGTCAGAATCAAGGCCACACCGGCCAGTGCATCGCGGCCGTAGTGAAAATCCGGCCAGATAACTCCACCATTGCCTTCTCCGCCTATGCGTGCGCCTACAGCTTTCATTTTTTCTACCACGTTGACCTCCCCAACCGCTGCAGCATGGTATTCTGCCCCAAAATCATGCGTTAGGTCTGCCAACGCCCTCGACGATGACAGGTTAGAGACAGTCGGGCCAGGTTTCAGGGAGAGGAGATAATCTGCTGCAGCCACAAGGGTATATTCTTCTCCGAACATTTCTCCGTTTTCATCAATCAGTGCCAAACGGTCTACATCGGGGTCAACCACGATTCCAAGGTCACAATTTTCGTCCTTAATCAATTGCATGATCTCGGTAAGATGCTCCTTAAGAGGCTCGGGATTGTGAGCAAACCAACCTGTAGGCTCGCAGTGAAGTTTTTTGACACTTCTGACACCTAAGGCACTGAGAAGCAAAGGAATCACTAAACCTCCAGTGCTGTTTACGGCATCTACAGCCACCGTAAACTGCGCATTTTCAATGGCTTTCACGTCGATCTCCGGCCTCTTGAGCAGCTCGGCAATGTGATCTTCGAAGGCAGATGAATAGGTAGTGACCGAGCCAAGGTTGTATACATCTGCGAATTCAAAATCGCCGGATTTAATTTTTGCAACAAGTTCGTTTCCGTCAGAGGCGCTGATAAATTCACCTTTGTCGTTCAGGAGTTTCAGTGCATTCCAGACGACTGGATTATGCGAAGCTGTAATGATGATGCCCCCGTCAGCCTTATGCTTTGGCACTGCTACTTCCACCGTGGGTGTAGTGCTTAGTCCGAGGTCTGTTACATCCACGCCAGAGGCCGTAAGGGTATTGATCACCAGATCGGATACGATTTTTCCTGAAGGACGGGCATCGCGACCGATCACTACACGTGGTCTTTGATCAGCAGTCCGGGATTTCAGCCATTGACCATAAGCCGAAGCAAATGCAATGATATCGACTGGTGTGAGATTGTCACCGGGTCTGCCACCAATTGTGCCTCTGACGCCGGATATAGATACAATTAATGCCATTCTGGGTTATAGATTATTTTTCTGGTGATCTGTGTGTTCTCTTTGTGAAGAGACATCAGGTAAATGCCGGCCGGTACAGATACACGCATGCTGTGAGAGGCACCGTCGAAGTGATCTGTTATAAGTATTCTACCTGCCAGGTCTAGCAGTTGAACGGAGATATACCCTTGATTTTCGGGTAATCTGATATGAATCATTCCCCTGCTCTGCCAAATGACCACGTCTCGAAGCGGGCTTTCCGTTATACTGAAGAACCGGTTTGTGTTGATCGGGGCATCGGGGGTGAGCTCTACGGCAAACTCTTTTAATGATACAGACTTGCCGTCGCTGCCGACATCTAGCTTCGCCCAACCATAATGTGTATTCCCATTGCGCCGGATGGCAAATCCAAGGAATTCGTCAGTAGCTCCGCCATTCCATGGATCATTGAAAAGAAACTGCCCATTGCGCTTAAATGACATGCCCCCCTCTATTTCAGGATTTAAAAAAGGGGTCTCCGGCCCTATAAACTCATTGAATCCAAAACGGCTGGCATAGGCAAATACTGTCGGGATCGTACCGGCTACGCGATGGCCTTGCTGACCCAAAGGGATGACGGAAATGATATCGTAAACGGCATTGTTCTCAGATTTGTCAAACTGCGTACGTATGGCGTAGTCAGGCACCGTGTCCTGATCCAGGTCAATAAGAAGCAGTGTATCCCGGTCTATTACATTGGGAGTGACCACTGTATGAAGTATTTGGGTATGGGTAATGTGAAATATCAGAAATGCTGCTATGCCAAGAGATAATTTCAACGGTGACAAAATTTGGCCGCAAAAATATAACATGGAATTGCTTGGGTTGAGCTTTTGAAAATCAAATGACGTTTATACCATTACGGCAATGGATATGTCCAGGAAACTGAATGGTCCTCTCCCATCGCCAGAATGTCCCTTTGAAAGCACAGTTCTCCACTGAGAAATGTCTAATTTTACATCAGTATTACGCCTTTTTCTGAATATGATTCAACGTTTGCCGAATTTTTTGGTCAATTTTTCAGATTTAAAGTAATTTTTTTGAAGATATGGGGTTTCGAAATACTTTTACCGACGAAAAAGGTGGACAGATTTGAACTGATTGCAACCACGTAAAAAAATGCTAAAACAGTACCCGGTATCAAGATCGTAGTTCTGTATATGGCGTTTTTTGGGTTTAGACAGTTTCAATCTCCACACGACGAATAGTTTAACCCCAAAAACACATCTTAAAATGCCTTACCTCTTTACATCAGAGTCGGTCAGTGAAGGACACCCTGACAAAGTAGCCGATCAAATTTCAGACGCCATTCTCGACCACTTCCTTGCCTTCGACCCCGACAGCAAAGTCGCGTGCGAAACACTGGTGACGACAGGTCAGGTCATCGTGGCCGGTGAAGTCAAAACCAACACCTACATCGACATCCAATCCATCGTTCGGGAGACCATTCGCCGGATCGGATACACAAAAAGCGAATACATGTTTGAAGCGAATTCGTGCGGTATCTTAACGGCCATTCACGAGCAGAGCCCTGACATCAATCAGGGTGTCGAACGAGGCACACCCGAGGAGCAAGGTGCCGGAGACCAGGGAATGATGTTTGGCTATGCTACCAACGAGACCGCCAACTACATGCCCCTGGCCCTCGACCTCAGCCATCGCCTTTTGATCGAGCTTTCGGCCATCCGCAAGGAAGGTCGCATGATGACATATCTGAGACCCGATGCCAAAAGCCAGGTAACCATAGAGTACAATGACGAAAACCGCCCGGTAAAAATTCACACCATCGTCTTAAGCACCCAACACGACGAATTCGGGTCAGAATCGCAGATGCAGGATGTCATTCGAAAAGACATCATTGATATCCTCATTCCACGAGTAAAGGCGCAGCTGACACCCGAGCTGCAAAAGCTATTTACCGACGACATTATTTATCACATTAACCCGACAGGCAAGTTCGTCATTGGCGGCCCGCATGGTGATACCGGCCTTACCGGTCGAAAAATCATCGTAGATACCTATGGCGGAAAAGGTGCACACGGCGGCGGAGCATTCAGTGGCAAGGATCCCTCCAAGGTGGACCGTTCGGCTGCCTATGCCTGTAGGCACATAGCCAAGAATCTGGTAGCTGCCGGTGTAGCCGACGAGATACTCGTTCAGGTGTCCTATGCCATAGGCATAGCCAGACCGGTAAATGTGTTTGTAAACACCTACGGCACTGCGAAACATGGCCTCAATGACCAGCAAATCGCCCAGGGCATCGAAGCCATCTTTGATATGCGTCCGTACGAAATCGAAAAACGACTTGGACTCCGGGCACCGATCTACAGCGAAACTGCTGCCTACGGCCACATGGGCAGAATGCCCAAGACAGTGATTAAAAACTTCCGCAAACCGGATCACAACGGCAGTCTGGAGCTTAAAAAAGAAGTAAAACTCTTCACCTGGGAAGAGCTCAACTATGTACAAGTCATCAAAAACTATTTTAAAATCAAATAATCACTGATATAAACCCGGCTCATCCGGGTTTTTTTTATTAAAATTCAAAAAAACGGGTTATGATGGCGAAAGCCATATGTGGTTTACACACTTTTTTTAATTAGATGTGTATACTGCCTTTCAGCGCGGTATGAGTAAAATGATTAAAGCCCCTGCAATACACACACCTGCTCCGATAATGTCCCATTTGTCGGGAGTATTGTGCTCTACTATGTATAACCAAAGGAGTGAAGCAGCAATGTAAATACCTCCGTAAATAGCATATGCTCTTCCGGCAAAGTCGGTCTGAACCTTAGTCAGTAGATATGCAAAAACAATCAATGAAACAAATCCCGGAATTAGCCAATAGACTGATTTCTTTAGCCGAATGAAGGACCAGAAAGCAAAACACCCGAAGATCTCAAAAAATGCTGCTGATGTAAACAGTAAGATGTCTTTCATACGTGAAATCCGATAATTTCAGCCTCAATGTTTATCTATCTGAACAGGTGGACATTGAGCCGACCCGTAACTGCAATAAATACAGCAATCGCCTTGCTTCGGTTTTATCAGTGCTTTGCACTGTTCACATTCGTAGAAGTAAACACACGCATCGACCGGCATGAATTCAGCTTTTTGATATCCGCATCTCGGGCAGGTCAGCGTTGATTGCCTTTCAACGGGCTTCGTATTGCCGGGAGCACAGGTATTGCAGGTTTTGTGCATTTTATTTTATCTGTAATTCCAAAGAGTTGTAGTCAAAAGTCCGAACATACCAATGTAATTATGTACGTCCGAGCATCGCTTTGATCAAAGTGAAAGGCATAAAAAATGAGAAGGGCATTCGCGACAGCGATTAACAACGGATACAAATGCCTATGTACTCGATAGGAAATGTAAAGACCGGCAACTGAAATCAAAACTAAAGCTTGAAAAATCCATATGGTCCAACCTCCAAACAGCTCAAAGCTGCCAGGCCCAAGCGTAGATGCCGCAAATGCGAAAAGCGGGAAGCAACACAGAAAGCTGATCGCAACTAAAAAAGGTCTAGCCGTGCCAAATATGTCCGTATTGCGTATTACCATCATATTATCTTGTGTTGTTGAATCACATTGAGGTGCAGATGGCTTGGCTAACTTACCCTCCTTACCGAAGCAAGAGCGTTCGCACAGGTTCTGTCCCTAAAAAATTTGGATACAAATTTACCATTTAATAAGTAATCTGAAGCGCAAATCAAAACCTCAGGCTACTTCATCACGCCCGCTTCAGAAGAACAGTTATCGCTTAATTACAGGGATTCGTCCTTTTGGTTGTCGGTCGATTGCGTCTGCGCTTTGGTTTGGTGACAACTGTATTTATTTAATGTGTTTTCCAGTGTCGTTTTAAACTCTTTTTTCGATGTAGAAATAGTCGAACGGAAAGGCTGCTATCAAATACCCGTCCATCACAATAAAAATCTGTTATTTTAAAATTTTGAATTTAAATTCAAATTAGGTCGAACCAAATTAGTATCCTCTTCATAAATACCCGGATCTAAAAGTGCGTTTTTCTATTTCGAAATGTATCGGATATTTTCTTTAGTATGGTAGTAAAATTCTCCAAATTTTTCAAATCGTTGGAAATATCATTATCAAATTTTCGGATGTATTTATCCTGACCTTCTTCCAATGCAAACGAATAATATCTTGCCCACGACCAATGAACCGGGAATATGAAGGTGTCGTTTATCCAGGCTTTCCGTCTTTGCTAACTCTGTCTTGATAAAAGCGACTAATGTCAAACAAATTTAAATCTTCCAAATTTTTTGAGTTTCTGAACGGTAAAAACGGCGTGGATGGAATCATATTCACCTTCTAAGGTGATAAGTAAGATTTGGTTTTTCCCGGCTTCTGAATTATTGTTGGAAATTAGGCAGTTTTTAAATCTGTAATTTGAATAAATACCATCAATTAAGTTTCATATAAAAAGTATTTACCTTCAAATTTTTTAAAGTGCTTTTTGCATATTTGAAATGATATATATCTTTTGTTTTTTATCCTCTAACGTTACCAAATTATTATCAATGATTTTGTGATTTTTATCTTTATTCTTCACAGATTATTTGATAGTGTTTTTATCTTCAAACAAATGTACAGGTTTATGTTAATAAATTGACGACAACGACATTACTTCAGTATTTTTCACGGTTACAAATATTGCAGCAGATTGTTCTGGAGTTTTTTTTTACAAGTAAAGAATTTGCACTTTGCAAAAAAAGCTAAAAAAGCAGATGCAAATGCTCAAAAGCCTCAAGTAGGAATCACTGTCTAATCCTAATCCAATTGTGAATTTTACAACTATTGGTTTTGAAAAGGAATTTGAAGGCAACGCTACTGTTGAAGTTTTCAATATGATGAGTCAATCTAAACTTACAATTGCTAACAAAGCCTCCAAAAAGGGTTACAGTGAAATTAAATGGAAGCATGATATAAACCTTATGCCTGGTTTCCACAAAATAAAAGTATCATATGCACGTGCTTATGAGAATTTGATGATGATAAGAAAATAGACTTTTCATAATGGTTAGAGGAGCGTCTAAATTGCAAAAGCAGTTAGACTCTCTTCTTATTTTTGAAGTGATCCACTTCAAAAATAGGATCGCTAAACCTGGAAATAACAATAAGTATTATTGGATTGATGTACAAGTCTGTTTACAATTATAAATGATAAATTAAAAATTTTTATCATCAAATTTTTTTTGAAATGTACAATAACATTTTTTTACTTTTTTTTATATATTTTACAGAAATATACGTGCATTTTTTTTACATTAAAATGTGGTTCATTTTATAGTAAAATGAGAAGATATATCGTTAGGTACGAATCAGATGTAACATCAAATTTTACTGTTATGAATTATGATTTTTAAGAGTAGGATATTGTACTTTGGTTCATTTTTTTATGAAGTATTTTCCGATATTTCAATAGATATTTATTAGATATTCATTTACGGATTTAATAACATCAGTCCGAATGTGTATGATCAGATCAAATATGTCTGTAAGGATAATGTTCGATACTTTTTCTAAAAGATTCAATTTTGCTATTTTTCAGTCGTGTTTCTCATTTGTAAACGGTTTCTTGCTGTCATTGCCAGGGGCTTTGGGCTAAATGTTTTGGCGGGAGACCTAAGGTGGCCATATCAGCAGGCGTAGAAGCTTGGTAGGGCCTGTCATGCGTGAGGGATAGAAGCGGTATGAGCCGCAGCAGGCGTGCATATGGCACACCAGGCGAGGAGGCGACAGAAGAAGCCACCGCAGCCTGATGTGCCACGTGCGCCTGCAAGGGGAATAGGAGCGGATAGCCCGACCCCTGACGAAGGCGCTGTGGCGCCTTGTCAGGGGGCACGCCCAAATGGAAAATTATCCATGCGTGAATGGCTGGAGTGGTCGAGGCAAAATGTGATGGGATAAGCAGCTGCCAACGGGTGGCATATATCTTTGCGGCTAAAATTCGAAACTTTTATGAACACTGCAATGTATCCGCCGGTGAACGCTGCTACGGCCAGGGAGCTGGGACTGCTGGAAGAGGAGTTTGAGCGAATCAGGGAGTTGCTGGGCCGTGAGCCTAATTTTACGGAACTGTGTGCATACTCGGGTATGTGGTCGGAGCATTGCTCGTACAAAAATTCTATCGTATGGCTAAAAACCCTGCCAAAAGAGGGGCCTCATATGCTGGTAAAGGCAGGAGAGGAGAATGCCGGGCTGGTGGATATCGGGGGAGGATATGGATGTGCCTTCAAAATCGAATCGCACAATCATCCTTCTGCTCTGGAGCCATATCAAGGGGCTGCTACAGGAGTGGGAGGCATCAACAGGGATATCTTCACGATGGGTGCGAGACCCATAGCTCAGCTTAACAGTCTTCGCTTCGGTGATCCTGAATTGGACCGAACCAAATGGCTGCTGAAGGGTGTCGTAAAAGGGATCGGGGATTACGGAAATGCGTTTGGTGTCCCTACGGTGGGTGGGGAGACATATTTTGATAAATGCTACAATCAGAATCCGCTGGTGAATGCATTCTCGGCGGGGATCGTGAGGACAGACAGAATCATACGTGCCAAAGCAGAAGGCATCGGGAATCCGGTGTTTATTGTAGGATCAAGCACAGGTAAGGACGGCATACACGGGGCTTCATTTGCCTCCAAGGACCTGACCGAAGATTCGGCTGACGACATACCGGCTGTGCAGGTGGGTGACCCTTTCATGGAAAAACTTCTGCTGGAAGCCACTATGGAACTTGCCCAGACAGACTACGTAGTAGGCATGCAGGACATGGGGGCCGCCGGGATCATCTGCTCGACGTCTGAAATGAGTGCGGCCGGCAAGCATGGTATGAAAATACACCTCGACCGGGTACCTCTGCGGCAAAAAAACATGGAACCTTGGGAAATCCTGCTATCAGAAAGCCAGGAACGCATGCTGGTGGTGGTCAAAAAGGGATTTGAAGAGCAGGTGAAAGCCATCTATGACAAGTGGGATATCCACTGCGAAGAAATCGGCGAAGTAATCTCGGGAGACACATTGTACTTCTACTGGTATGGGGAGCTGGTGGCTGAGCTGCCTGCGAGTTCTCTGGTGCTGGGGGGCGGTGCTCCGGTATATTACCGGGAGTTTCGGCAAGCGGGATACTACGCCGATCTGCAAGAGTTTAATATCGCTCAGGTAAAAGAGCCAGATGACCTGAAGGAAGTAGCACGCAGAATACTGGCACTGCCAAATGTAGCGAGCAAACGATTTATATACGAACAATACGACTCTATGGTCGGAACGGCAAATATCAGTACCAATCGACCTACGGATGCTGCCCTTGTAAACCTGAAGGGCACTCAAAAGGCCCTTGCGATGACCGTGGACTGCAATCCGCGCTTCGTTTGGGCTGATCCCGAGAAAGGAACCATGATGGCTGTGGCTGAAGCTGCACGCAATATAGTAGTCTCGGGCGGAACCCCTTCGGCAGTGACAAACTGTCTGAACTTCGGTAATCCGTATAATCCGGAGGTGTACTGGCAGTTTGTAGGTGCGATAAAAGGCATGGCCAAGGCGTGCGAAATGTTTAAAACACCGGTAACGGGAGGAAATGTAAGCTTCTACAACCAGACCGTGACGAAAGACCGTGTAGAGCCGGTCTTTCCCACGCCAACCATTGGCATGATCGGAATCGTAGAGGACAAGCGGCATATCACGACGATTCCCTTCAAGCAAAAGGGAGACCTGATCTACATTGTGGGCACCATACGCGAAGACATCAATCAGTCACAGTATCTTGTGCACATTCACGGTATAGAGAAGTCGCCGGTTCCCCGGTTTAGCCTGGAGGAGGAATATGCCCTGCAGGAGCAACTGAAAATCACGATCCGCTCAGGATTGATTCAGAGTGCACACGATGTATCCGAAGGGGGGCTCTGGGTGTGCCTAATGGAAAAGGCTCTGGCAAGTGATCTTGGATTTGACATCACCCTTCCGGCAGAAATTCGCAAGGATGCCTATCTCTTTGGTGAAGGTCCGTCGCGGGTGGTTGTCACGGTGCGCCAGGAAGACGAAACAGCCTTCATCGATTCCATGATGCTCAATGGCGTGGATTTTGATCTGCTTGGACACGTGACCAAAGGCAGTATTCGAGTGGACGATGAAGACTGGGGCTTTGTGGAAGATTACAAAAACATCTATGACCATTCGCTCACTGAAAACATTCTTTCTTAAGCTGCTTGTAGCCGCCTTGCTTACCTCCCAACAAGCCAATGGACAAAAGATTCTGACGTGGTTTACCCTTGGCACTACACTCAGCGGTGAAGATCCGGCACGACCAGGCTTGTATCAGCCGGTATTCTCTCCAGAGCTGGAAAAATACAATGGTGAAGAAGTCATCCTGACGGGTTATGTGATTCCTGTTGACTTCTCAAGCAATACCTATGCGCTCTCTAAAACTCCCTTTGCCAACTGTTTTTTCTGTGGGAAGGCGGGTATTGAGACCGTTGTAGGTCTGAAGTTCAAAAACCCACAAAGCAAATTTCTGGTCGATCAATTTATCATCGTGCGGGGAAGACTTCGCCTGAATAAAAATCCAAACGGAGATTTTATATTTTACTTAGACAATGCAGAATTACATGGATAAACGACAGAGCTGCAACTTATATAAGGCGCTGACAGCACTTCTTGCAGTGGTAAGTCTCTGGTGCGTCCCGGCATACGCTCAGAATGACGGTGTAATCAGAATCACCTGGAAAACCTTGCAGGACGTAAAGTTTACCGAGAAGTATTATAAAGAAGCCGAGGCCTGGTTTCTCTTCCCGAATTTTGGCCAATCTCTTACCAATCTCAATGGAAAAACCGTAGAAATCAAAGGCTATGTAATACCGATCGATGCCGAAAGCGGAATGTATGCCTTGTCGGCTTTTCCGTTCAGTTCGTGCTATTTCTGCGGTGGAGCTGGCCCTGAGTCCGTAATGTCACTGAAGCTCAGGAAGGGTCATCGGAGATATAAAACAGATGATGTGGTGACCTTCCGAGGAAAATTTGAGCTCAATGATACAGACATTAACGACTTTAACTACATCCTCCGCAATGCAGAGGAGGTAAAACCCTGACAGGACGTGACAGACAGCACACCGAAGAATGCATCTGCATCCAGAGAAAAAATCTATCCGAATCTAATCGGGGGGGTATTGGAAGCCCTTGAAACAACTTTTGGGAAGGATGTATACGCGGATAAGGCCATCGAGCGCCTGTTTAAAGCAAACAGAAAGTGGGGTGCACGCGACCGGGCATTTGTGGCAGAGAGTGTGTACGGTATGGTACGACACTGGAGACTACTCTGGTATCTGATGGGCGAGGAGCCGACTCTAAAACGCAGAAAACTCTACAAACTCTTTGCACTCTACAGGCTTACCACCGGAAAATACCTCCCGCCGGATAACCCTATTTGGGCCGACATATTTGCCCGATGGCCTGAAATCAGTATAGCATGGTCCGAACTAAAAAACCCAAATATTCTGGAATCCTTCCCTGACTGGCTGGCAGGGCTCATTTCGCCGGGCAAAGACTGGGTATCCCTATCTCGCAGACTCAATCAGCCGGCTGAGCTTCACATACGGGTCAATACCCTGCTAAGCACACGAGAGGAAGTGAGAGAAATCCTGCGATCCGAAGGCATAGAGGCTACTCCCTTGCCATATAGTGAGGTAGGACTTACACTCTCCGAGCGAATTAATGTATTCAGGTTAGACAGTTTTCGAAAGGGGTTGTATGAAGTTCAGGATGGCGGATCCCAGCTAATTGTGCCCTTCCTCGACCCAAAACCTGGTGAACGCATCATTGATGCCTGCGCCGGGGCTGGTGGCAAATCACTACATCTGGCCGCCTCAATGCACAACAAAGGCCAAATAATTGCCCTGGATATAGATGAATACAAACTCAGCGAACTCAGGCGCAGAGCCTCGCGAAACAAAGTGGACACCATCGAAACCCGACTCATCGACACAAGCAAAGTAATAAAACGTCTTCGCCATGCTGCCGATAAACTGCTGCTCGATGTGCCGTGCACCGGTACAGGTGTCATCCGCCGGAATCCGGACACCAAATGGAAACTTCGCGAAGAATACTTTCAACGAGTGCTCAGTATCCAACGTGAGATTCTAGATACCTACACCGACATGCTCAGGCCCGGTGGCACTATGGTATATGCTACCTGTTCACTTATCGAAGACGAAAACCAGCGCCAGGTTGATGCTTTTCTTAAGCGCAAAAACGGTGAATATACCCTGCTGCGAGAGCGTCAGATCCTGCCTACAGAGCAGGATTCAGATGGTTTTTACATGGCTTTAATTCAAAAAAATGGCTGATTTTATCCGAATCACAGAGCAGGATTCGCCCTACAGAGACCTGGATAAAAAAAACATCCGCGAATTGCTCGAAATCATCAACCGGGAAGACCAAACCGTACCACTGGCAGTACAACAGGCAATTCCCGATATTGAGCGACTCGCAGAAGTCACTTTAAAAAAACTCTCAGAGGGTGGCAGATTATTCTACATAGGCGCCGGTACGAGTGGCCGACTGGGCATTGTGGACGCCAGTGAGTGCCCTCCCACCTATGGTGTACCACACGGTATGGTCATCGGGCTCATTGCCGGAGGAGACAGAGCCATACGTAAGGCAGTAGAGTTTGCAGAAGATGATTACGATGGTGCATGGAGGGATCTGCAGGAGCACTTTGTCAATCCCGGCGATATTGTCATTGGATTGGCAGCCTCCGGCACCACACCCTATGTTGTGGGAGGGTTAGAGCACTGTCAGAAGGCCGGTATCGCCACTGGCTGTGTCACCTGCAATCCAGGTGCGCCCATTCTAAAAAAGGCAGATTATCCCGTGGTGGTCGTCACAGGTCCGGAAATAGTCACCGGAAGTACCCGAATGAAAGCCGGCACGGCACAGAAACTCGTGCTCAATATGCTTACCACCACGGTAATGATTCGCCTCGGACGCGTAGAAGACAATAAAATGGTTCGTATGCAGCTTGCCAACAACAAACTCATCGATCGGGCAGCGCGTATGATCGCTGATAGACTATCGATCTCCTATGACGAAGCATTAGCCCTGGTCAGAAAAACCGGAGACGTGAAGTCTGTGTTAGATTTGTTTAAAAAGAATTAACTATGAATCCCATGCCTCAGCCCCGTCCGCATTCCGACAAGGAACTCCTCGCCAAAGGAGCCACCCTGATGTTCGGCTCCATGCCGTTTATCTTTAGCGGACCTGTCTTATTTTATTTCATTGGTTTTCCGCTGCTGGATGAGGGTAAGGTATGGGGTATCGTGCTTTCAGCAGTTTTTAGCATTGCGGCCATTGTACTTTTTATATCCGGTCTGATGAAGGTTCTGAAGGGATTTTTTTCAGCCAGATAACACCTATTGCCGATCCCCTTCCTGTGTGGTCCTCACTTATCCCCTACGGCCGGAAGTTGCGCTACACCACGGGCTTTTCTATATGACTTCCAAAATTGGGTAGCACCATAAATTCATACAGTCTCATTGATCAGAAGGTTGCCTTTGAATGTACATGAGCTATAACAGTTGTGATGGCAGACTGGATAGCTGGTCATTGCCTTCTTACATTTCAGAAAAATGGCTTGTGCTATTTAATAATCTATCCCGAAGCATATTACAATTTTCACGATCAGTTTATTTGTGCAAGATTTTTAGCTAAATTGAATGACTATTCTCCATCTATGATTAAAAAACTTTGAGCTGAAGAAAATCAATAAATCCTACATATGATGAAAAGTCGCCCGTAAAAAGCGGGCTTATTGCAGAAAAAAACATCTTGTTGATTGGAGCATCTGGCTGGCCAAATGTCTTCACAATTAAACCATTTAAACTAATTCCTTCGCTATGTAATTATAAAAAATGTGAACAAGTGCAATCAGATAAAAGTGATTGTTTTTTTAATTTTAATGGATGATTTTTTATATTTTCATCACACTAAATGAACATCTGGATTCCACATAAAAGTTATTTGATTTATCTAAAATTTTTGATTGAAAATGCATCTAAATTGGTTTAAATATTTAATTTGCTGTAAAGATGCTCATCTATTCTGAATGAGGTTGAACAATAATTTCTATCATGAAAAAAGTTCTTGAACAAGAATTGCAGAAAAAAATAAATTTAAAAACAAAGCCGATTGGAGCATTGGGTAAACTTGAAGAATTGGCCCTTCAGATTGGCACTGTTCAGAATACACTTTCTCCCACGTTAAAAAATCCTACCATCGTGGTTTTTGCGGCAGACCACGGAATTGCTGAAGAGGGCGTAAGTGCCTACCCGCAGGAAGTTACTTTTCAAATGGTAAAAAAACTTTTTGCAAGGTGGTGCAGCTATGAATGTTTTTGCCAAACAGCACAACATAAATGTAGTCATTGTAGATGCCGGGGTAAATTTTGATTTTGAAGAAAACAACACTCTTGTTCATGCAAAAATTGACATGGGTACAAAAAGTTTTTTGAGCAATAAAGCAATGACCAAATCACAGTTGCAACAATGTTTTGAAAAGGGAAAAGATATTGTTGATAAGATTGCAAGCAGTGGCTGCAACATTATTGGTTTTGGTGAAATGGGAATAGGCAATACTTCATCAGCCTCGATGTTAATGAGTTATTTATGTGAGTTACCTATCGAGGAATGTGTTGGTAGAGGTACTGGTTTAAATGATTCTCAATTTGAGAATAAAATTTCTGTTTTGAAACAAGCCCAATCATTCCATGGAAAAATAGAAAATCCCTTTGAGGTTTTACAAACTTTTGGAGGTTTTGAAATAGCACAAATGTGCTAAGCAATGCACACAGCCTATAAATACAATATGATCCTTTTGATTGACGGATTCATCGCAAGCAGCGCTTTTTTGGTAGCATATAAAAGAAATCCGGCCCTTGTAAACAATGCAATTTTTTGTCATTTGAGCGATGAATTCGGACATCAAAATTTACTCAATTATCTGAATGCTGATCCTATTTTAAAACTAAATATGCGATTAGGTGAAGGAACAGGTTGTGCCATTGCATATCCTATTGTTGCAAGTGCTGTTGCTTTCTTAAACGATATGGCAAGTTTTGACAGTGCCGGTGTTACAAACAAAGAAGAAAGATGAAAGAAGAACTACGTATATTTTTTACGGCTCTCATGTTTTATACCAGAATACCTTGCCCAAAAAACATAGACCATTCGCCCGAATACCTCAATAAAGCAACAAGGTATTTTCCTTTGATTGGATGGATCGTTGGAGCGATTTCATTTGTCGTTTATTATTTAAGTTTAATAGTATTTGATACAAGTTTAGCTGTACTATTTTCACTCTTTGCAGGGGTTATGATTACGGGTGCCTTTCACGAAGATGGCTTAGCCGATGTGTTTGACGGCTTTGGGGGCGGATGGACAAAAGAAAAGATATTGGAAATAATGAAGGACAGTCGTATTGGTACTTATGGCGTCATAGCTTTAATATTTTTATTTGGGATTAAATTTATATCACTTCACGGTTTACTAATGAAAATTGATCACACAAATCATTTATTCATTGCCTTACTTTTTATTACCTATCATTCCATAGCAAGATTTACGGCCATGCACCTGGTATTTACTTCGCAATATTCAAGAGAAAATGAAGCAAGTAAGGCAAAACCAATAGCCAAAGCACACGGCTCTAAAGAAGTAATAGGGGTTTAATTTTAGGGGTTGATTCCATTGGTGTTTTTAAGTTTTTTTCGTTGGGAATATGTCATCATCTTAGTTCCGCTTTTTTTGCTTTTCTTTATATCAAAGCGCTATTTTGAAAGGTGGATTGATGGCTATACGGGCGATTGTCTGGGAGCGGTCGAACAACTAGCAGAGTGTGTGATACTTCTCTCTTTTGTAGCATTATGGAAGTTTATGTAATTCGTCATACTCCCGTAGCTGTTGGCAAAGACATTTGTTACGGACAAAGCGATGTGCCTCTGGCCGACAGTTTCACAAAAGATGCGGCATACTACAGAGATCAATTGCCCACTGATTTTGATGTGGTTTTCTGTAGTCCTTCATATCGTTGTAAACTATTGTCTGAAGTATTGCAATGCGAGAATATTATTTTCGAAAATGCGATCCGGGAAATGAATTTTGGCGATTGGGAAAACAAAAATTGGAACGACTTAAACCAGTACGAATTAAATACCTGGATGGCAGATTTTGTACATATCAAAACGCCTAACGGAGAATGTTTATTAGATCTATTTGATAGAGTATGTAAATTTTTAAACAATTTGCGCGACCAGCCATACCAAAAAGTATTGCTTATAACACATGCCGGAGTGATTCGATGTATATGGTCTTTTCTGCTGGAAATACCGCTCCAAAATGTTTTCAAAATACCGGTTGGATACCATGAAATATTTATTTTTAACTTGACCCTTACCATTAAAACAGACAGCATTAAAAGAATATTATAGCCAATTAAAAACAGCCAAAAAAAAGCCAGACATGGAAGTGTCGGTCGAAGATATACCGTGTCCAAAGGAAACTCCTTACAAAGCAGTGTTGACGTGGTTTTACAATGTTTTATGATCTAAAAAGTTTGGAGTCTGACCGGTATCGGTTGTGCCGGATTCTGATTTTTACAAAAAACACGTATCACAATACATTGCATCAGCAGAGTTAAAACTTATATTTGCAACATTGTTGCATCTATCTGAGAAATTAAAAATGACAGAATTTCAAGACATTAATATACGGGAAAAAGAATCTTCTGACAGTTGGTCCCTATACATGTATACTGAATCAATTTATCGGCTGCAGGGCAAAATCAATGTTTTTCGACCCACCATTACGAACAGAACTTATTGAAAAAATGAAAACTCTCATCGCCAAAAACTGGGTAATAGGCTCTACTCGGGAGGTGCTGAATCAAATTCATGAGCAGGATGTAAACATTGCCATATACACCAGAGAAGTATCCTTCTTAAGCCGTGATGTTGAGCAACTCATCCATCATAATATCGAGTTAAATACCAGTGGAGCTAAATGCGATATTCTGACCTTGCTTAAAAAAGAATTTGAGTCGTATCCTGCTCTTATACAGGATGTTGAAAGTTTGATCAGTCTTTTTGAAGAAGTATCACAGGCTCAATCATTCAGATTGCTCTTGGCCACCATCAATACCAATATGTGCAGGCGTTTTCATACCGATGTAATCGACCTTCGATTGCTATGCACCTACTATGGTCCGGGTACTTTGTGGCTTAAAGAAGAAAATGTAAACAGAACGGCATTAGAAACCTGTAAAGACAATGAATGCATTGTTCTGAATCCCGATGAAATACAACAGGTTGCCACAGGAGCCGTGGTGATATTAAAAGGTTCCATTTATCCACACGAAGGAACGAAAGCCATTGTACACCGAAGCCCTACTATTGAAGAGAGCGGTG
Organism: Thermaurantimonas sp.; assembly: GCA_046295455.1. Taxonomy (GTDB): domain Bacteria; phylum Bacteroidota; class Bacteroidia; order Flavobacteriales; family Schleiferiaceae; genus Thermaurantimonas. The sequence continues at coordinate 217,961 of JBKBNI010000002.1, forward strand.
AAAGAAGATTGTTACTACGCATAGATACCAACGAGTTTCTCAATTTTATGTAATTGATTGTTGATGCATAAAATTAAAACATACATACTAACAGGTTTTTTAGGTGCCGGTAAAACTACCATACTCAATCATTTGCTTCAACAAGTAGAAAATCAGAAAAATCTGATTGTAGAAAATGAGTACGGAAAAGTAAATATAGACAGCGGGTTGGTAGAGAAAAAATATGATGCCATATATGAACTTACCAACGGGTGTATTTGCTGCACCTACGATGAAGGCTTTTTTGATTTGCTTAATGACATTGTGCAAAACAAAAGAGAAGCTGAAAATTTATTTATTGAAACTACCGGTGTAGCCGATGTTTCACCTATCATCAGTTTGTTCAATCGGGAGGATGTAAAAAAGCAATTTGAATTAGTAAATACGATTTGCGTATGTGATGCCGAAACCGTAGAAGATTATTTAGCCGAAATACCGGAAGTAGAAGGTCAAATTGCACATGCAGATATCATAGTGATAAATAAAATCGAGCATGTGCACCCGGAATATTTGAAAAAATTACAACAGGTATTACTTCAACTTAATCCTTTTACAAAAGTATTGCATACAACGGATGGCCGGTTGGACTGGGCTTCAATACAAGAAAAAGAACATAAAATCAATATCCCTCACAAACATATTCATACTCATTCATCACATCAAATTCAATCATTGCTTTATGAAACAAATAGTCCGATAGATGTTATGAAACTGCGATTTGTTTTACAGACTACACTAATGTTGTACTATAAGCAAATTATTCGCATTAAGGGTTATTTTATTGGAAATGATAATAAAGAATATTTATTGCAAACAGCAGGGAAATCTCTAAACATCCAGAAAGCAAACCAACCAATTATTTCACAAACACAACTGGTGTTTTTGGTAAAGGATGTTGAAAAAAAGTCCATAGAACGCATCATGAATCAAGTAATTATTAACCATAAAACAATAAACGCATGAAAGTAGCTTACATTTTTAAAACAAACATGGCATCCACATTTCAGTTAGCCACCATGATTTTACCCCAACTAGAAAAAGGAATACACGGGGTTGATGTGGTAGGCATGTTCTTTTTTGACGACAATCTTTATGTACTTCAAAAAGACAATGAAATCGGCAAACGGCTTAATAAAATAGCCAAAGAAAAAGGCATGCTCATTATGGCTTGCGACCAATGTGCCGTTAGAAGAGATTTGGCAGAAGGCACGTTTGATATGTGCGGAACCGGAAGCGTAAAACCCAAGAATATGATAGAAGTAGCCACGGTAGGGTGCTTTCCGCAACTGTACATCGCTTTAAGCGGAAATCCACCTCAATTAGTCATTACACTCTAGGATAAAATACAAGAATTCTCGCCTTCAACTTGAATTAAAATAATCTCAGGTACACACCAATATAAAATATTTGAAATATCCCTTTTTTCTGTAAGAAGTGTTGACTCGGATTAGCCAATATTTAAAATAAAGTAATTGACTTATTGCGTAAACAGTATAAACAAAACAACATATCAACTATACCAGAAAATATGACAACAAAAAAATTACCCGTAACCGTTTTAAGCGGTTTTCTTGGAGCAGGAAAAACTACATTGCTCAATCATGTTTTACACAATAAAGAAGGCCTAAAAGTAGCCGTGATTGTAAACGATATGAGCGAAGTAAATGTAGATGCACAAATGGTAGAAAGAGAAAATGTACTTTCTCGTACGGAAGAAAAATTGGTAGAAATGAGCAACGGGTGTATTTGCTGTACGCTCCGCGAAGATCTGATGGTAGAAGTAGAAAAGTTAGCCAAAGAAAATCGCTTTGATTATTTGCTGATCGAAAATACTGGTATTGGCGAACCTGTTCCCGTAGCTCAAACATTCACATTTGTAAGCGAAGACGGCAATATAGATCTTTCTAAATTCAGCTATATTGATACGATGGTTACGGTAGTAGATTGTTTTAATTTCTTCAAAGATTTTGGAACCAATGAATTATTGATTGACCGAAATCTTACGAATATGGAAGGCGATTACAGAACCATCGTAAACCTACTAACCGACCAAATTGAATTTGCTAATGTTATCATTTTAAATAAAATCGACTTAGTAGATAAACATACCGTTGGATTACTTAAAGCCGCATTAAAAAAATTAAACCCTGCTGCTAAAATCATTGAATCGGAATTTGGCAAGGTAAACCCTAAAGACATATTAAACACCGGCTTGTTTAATTTACAAGAAGCTGAAAGTTCCGCAGGTTGGCAAAAAGAATTAGAAGGAGGAACACATACCCCCGAAACAGAAGAATATGGTATTTCGTCCTTTGTTTTCAGGGATAGAAGACCTTTTCATCCGGAAAGATTTTGGAAATATCTCAATGAGCAATACCCCGCAAACATCATACGAGCCAAAGGACTTTTTTGGTTAGCATCGCGACCTAATGATGCCATCAATTTTAGCCAAGCCGGTGGCTCATCCAGAATAGAAAGAGCAGGGGTTTGGTGGGCAAGTATGCCCTATGGCGAGCGAATTAAATTCCAATCTTTTATTGACAACAAAGAATACATTGAAAGCAAGTGGCACAAGCGGTGGGGCGACAGAATGAATGAATTGGTTTTTATTGGCCAAGATATAGAAAGGGAAAAAATAATCGCAGACCTTGAAAAGTGTTTGCTTCAAGAAGATGAAATAAAACTATTTGAAAATAAAGTTCGATTCGCAGACCCATTTCCTATGTCCATTTAATTAATGATGAAACTTTTCATCGAATTGTATTGTATTTCATTTTGCTATTTTTATCAAAATAAAACAATCCCAAAAGGCCGAAAATCTTTTGTATATTGATTAAAATTTGCATATATAGCCACCACGGTATGACAACCATGCACTCCCACTAGTTCTCTTTTATCCGAAATAGCATCACAGAATTGGCATACATTTCTTACCTTTAAAATCGAGCGGAATCAATAGGTCGGCATAATCTTTTGATCAGAAAGGCACTTACCATGAGTCATTTATGTTTTTCGGGTATGGTGGCAGGCGAATTTGCCGATCATTGTATATTTCTTCTTTGGCAATCGTATCATCAGCTGCGCAGCTTGTAAGCAACTCACAATTACCTTCTTCCTATGAGGGCACGGTCTTTGCCTAACACTCTGTTCATAAAAAGTGTACTTTGTACACAATCAGTTTACATCTGAATGTAATATTTGCTCATTACTTTTAAAAAATAAAATCTGAATGAACGCATCAGAATACAGTACCTGGAAAATGCCTTACACACCCGACGAAAAATACAGCAAGCGCGTCGCATACTTCTCAATGGAATTTGCCATCGATCAAAGCCTCAAAATATACAGCGGTGGACTTGGCTTTCTGTCAGGATCCCACATGCGCTCAGCTGCCGAACTCAAGCAAAATCTCATAGGCATCGGAATGCTCTGGAAATACGGCTATTACGACCAAAACCGAAATCATGACCAGACTTTAAGAGTTGATTTTATTGAAAAAAACTACACCTACCTTGAAGATACAGGCATCATGGTCGATGTGCAGATTTTTGACAATCCCAATGTAAAGGTGAAGGCGTATGTGCTCCGCCCGGAAACTTTTGGTACCGTGCCCATATACCTACTCACCACAGATATCGATGAGAATGACTATCTGTCACGCTCGATCACCAATCGTCTATATGACGACAACGAACTAACCCGGGTTGCACAAAGCATCGTACTCGGGCAGGGAGGCGCTAAAGTAGTGGAAGCACTCGGCGGTGCCGACATTTATCACATAAACGAAGGCCACGCCCTTCCGGCATTCACCTACCTGTACGGAAAAGCCAAAGACAAAAAAGCCGTGAAGCAAATGTTTGTCTTTACCACTCATACCCCCGAAAAAGCCGGTAATGAAGAACGCCCTCTTGACTTACTGAAAAAAATGCACTTCTTCCCCGGATGGACCGAAAAAGAAATAGAACATCTGACCCGTCAGACACCAGGTCGTGTCAATTATACCCTTTCAGCACTTCTCCTCTCTAAAAGAGCCAATGCCGTGAGTAAACTACATGGGGAGGTATCCCGTGAAATGTGGAAATCCTTCGACGACATTTGCCGCATTGACCACATCACCAACGCCCAGAGCGTTACCTTCTGGGGAGACGACCACATGCAGGCAGCACTAAAAGCCAATGACTACGAAGCCATCATCCGTCGCAAAAAAGAACTGAAAAATATCCTTTTCAAAGTAGTGGCCGATCAAACCGGAAAGCTCTTTGATCCGGAAGTCGTTACCATTGTATGGGCACGCAGATTTGCAGCTTACAAAAGACCCGATTTATTGTTCCGAAACATGGAAACCTTTCTGGAACTCCTTGAAGACAAAAAATACCCCGTTCAGATCATCTGGGCCGGAAAACCATATCCAACCGATTATGGCGCAATTGCGATTTTTAATCGCATTGTGCACATGACCAAACGTCTGCCCAATGCGTGCATTCTCACCGGATATGAACTCACGCTCTCCCGCATTTTGAAAAATGGCACAGATGTATGGCTCAATACCCCTAGAAAACCACGTGAAGCCTCCGGCACAAGCGGTATGACTGCAGCCATGAATGGTGCTGTAAACTTCTCTATCAACGACGGATGGATGGTAGAGTTTGCCCGGCATCGCCACAACTGCTATCTGATACCCGATACGACAGCCCCCGGTGTGACCGAAATTCAGGATCAAGAAGACTTCGAAAATATGTACCAGGTGCTCCGCAAAGAGCTTCTACCTGACTTCTACGAAGGTAAGGGAATGTGGAAAAAAATCATGCTCAACTCCATGAAAGATGTTCTGGGGTACTTCCGTTCCCGCCGGATGGCCGATGAATATTATTCCAAATTATACCTGTCCGCACCGGCTTCCGCAAAAAATAAAAAAACAGATGTGGTCAAAAAATCTTAATTCCTTAAAAACTTTTTGACACCTAAATAGCTGTTTTTTCGTGTCACCTCACGCCGGAGGTGCTCCTCGTGCTTTGCATCGAGCAAGGAAAAGCACCAAACTTTTTAGATATTCTCTCAAAAGTTGAGATTATAGTACCCTTCACTTCTCTCCGTCCACTTCTGCGCCCTCCGTTGTTAAAACATCTTTACCCCTCAGCCCAACCACTTTTACATAAAAGCCAACTCTTTGGCACCTTTTTATACGCATCTTTATAAAATTTACCCCAAAACGTCACTGAATACCAGGAGGACGTTCGCGATCGTTACTTTTGAGGCATGAGACTTAAATATTTCGACAGAATAATTTTTTTTGCTCTCTTTTTAGCTACTTCCTATAGCCATATGGCTCAAAATCAATCGCTTCCCTTAGGTGGATGGATTGAACATGTATCATTCAGATCTACAATAGCAGTCGTAGAAACAGGATCTGACATTGCCGCTGCCTCAGAAAAAGGCCTAATTATCGTAAACAAAGAGGACCGCTCCGAGATTCAAACCCTTACCAAAAGCCGTGGTCTCAGTGATATCGATATTAAGCATCTGACCTGGTATGAACCGGAAGACCTATTAATCATCGGCTACCGAAACGGCAATCTCGACCTGGTAAACTCAAATTACTCCATTACAAACATCAGTGATATTGCGCGCTCTACCATTTACCTCGGCCGCCGTCGTCTGAACAAAGTTCGCATTTACAAAGACCGGGCATATATCTGTATGGGCTTTGGAATTGTGGTTTTTGACATCAGCAGGCGACTCTTTCCCGAAACCCTCATCATCGGACCCAATGGTTCTCAGATCGAGGTATTTGATATTGCTTTTGACGAAGCTGAAGGTCGGGTTTACGCAGCCACCGAACTTGGCGTCTTTTCTGCCTCACTTACCAGTGCCCTGAATTTTTTTATGAACTGGACACCAGAACCGAGTATGGTCACCCGGCCATTTAATCACATCGTAAACTGGGGAGGTAAAATCGTAGCCAACCGACTTACTGGCACCAATGACGACAGTCTCTTTATTCGCGAAAACGGCACGTGGACGTGGATGAACGATGTTTTTATATCAAAAAATTTTGACGTAGAGGTATGTGGTCTGGAGCTCATTATTACCAATGACTTTTCAGTAGTCAGCTATCAGCCTAACCGCATGAAGAGACTCAACATCGAGCCCGGTAACGTCTTTAACCCCCTTTTCAAGCCCAACGCAGCCATCATGGCAAGGGATGGAAACTGGTACTGGATCGCCTCCGAATTTGAAGGGCTGTATGGATATCTATTTTCAGAAAAGTGGCTGTTTACATTCCTTCCTGATGGACCTTTTGATGAAGATGTTTTCCGAATGCGGTACAACAACGGTCGATTATGGGTAGCTCCCGGCGCCCTAAATACTGTCTGGGGTCCTACATTTAACAACAAGGGAGTGTACTTTTATGATAATTTCGACTGGCAGCACATTACATCTGCACAATTAAACAATCATACCGATATACTCTCCATTACACCATCGCCCTCTGAACCGGGCACAGTATATGCAACGGCATGGGGGCAGGGAATCATTCAGATCACAGACGGTCAGTATATCACTACCTACAATTCAGCAAATACAGATGGCGCACTATCGCCCGTATCCAATGCGCCCGATCAGGTCAGAGCCTATGATGTAGTATTTGATTCAAAAGGCAATCTTTGGACAGCCACCTCTCTGAGTGAAAGGCCCCTGACACGCCGTACACCCACCGGACAATGGATGAACTATGCGATGGGTACAGTGGCCGGGTCCACGACCAACATTGGCCGAATGCTCGTGACCCGAGAAGATCAGATTTGGATGACCCTCCAAAACCGAGGCATAGGTATCGCCCGACTTGACGAAAGCGGCAACCTGCAACTACGCCAGCTCACCCAGCTCGAGGGCAGCGGCAATCTGCCCTCTCCGGATGTTCGCGCCTTTGCCGAAGATTTGGACGGAGCTATTTGGATCGGCACATCTGCCGGAGTAGCTGTGTTGTATACCCCCAGATTTGTTTTTGAGCCCAACAGAAATTACGATGTGCGTCGCATCACGTTTGAAGAAGATGGCATTGTACAGGCCTTACTGGCTCAGGAGGTCGTGACAGCTGTAGCTGTAGATGGCGCCAACAAAAAGTGGTTTGGTACTCAAAATTCGGGAGTATTCTACACTTCGGCAGATGGACGCGAACAGATTTTTAACTTCAACCGCAATAACTCTCCACTGCCTTCCAACAACATTCTCGACATTGAACTCGACAGAAGAACCGGATTGGTGTACATAGCTACCGATCGCGGCATTGTAGCTTATCAGGGAGCCGCCACGGAAGGAAATCCTGCCTTTTCCGAAGTTTTTGCGTATCCAAATCCCGTCAGGCCCAATTATGACGGGCCGATCTTTATACGCGGATTAGTCACAGGAGCCTATGTTAAAATCACCGATGTGGCCGGTAATCTGGTATTTGAAACCCGAGCTGAGGGAGGACAAGCCATTTGGGATGGAAATGATTTTAAAGGCCGTAAAGTTCAATCAGGTGTTTATCTTGCTTATATGAGCGATGAGTTAGGATTCAATACCCATGTGGCTAAAATATTGATAATAAGATAGAAGTATTAAGTATGGGCAGCCCGGATACAATTTCATCAGTGAATTATTTGTCGGAGTACTGACATTTGAAAACATTTTAGGGCTAAATTTGATTTTTTAGTAAAATGTTTGAACCATGCAGTGGAGACAAGGAGACGTGCTCATTGAGCTGACAAATGAAAATACCAACGAAATGGATAAACAAGAAGACTTTCTTCTCGTAAGAGGTGAAGGCCGTTACCACGGCCACTTCGCTACCGGGGATGTATCGGTATTTTCAAACGGTGATGATATTTACCTCAGCGTTCATTCGGAAGCCAAAATCGAACACCTTCACACCGAAACCAAAGAATTTACAGGCGAGCACCACCCCATTACCCTTTCCAGGGGCACCTATCGCGTCATACGTCAGAGGGAATACAATCCCTACGAGAAGAAGATCACTCTTGTACAGGACTGATTTGCAGTGGCCGGAATTTCTGATGCGCATATAGGTCTGTATTATTCCTTATGTGGGATTGATAAGCCAGGGAAAATCCTTGTGTGTCAAAGTCCGTCTGAATTTTCATCGGCATTAAAGACTCTAACGATACCCAATGAACAGGCGCCTTTGCATCAGAAGATGATTGATGGTTTTCGCGCCAAAGTATTGGAGCCGTTAAACCGATGGATTCTGGAAAATGAACTTCTCCACTCCTACCAAAAATTATTTAATAATAAATACAAATCGCGATTTATAAACCTGAAAAATCAGAGAAATCTGATCGCAGAGTCGCTGATTACACATACGGATATCCTTCAGTCCATTCGAAATATTCCGCCTCATGATTATTTCTCTGCCACGTACATTGAGGCGATGTTCATGCATTTTCTTAAAGATTTACCGGATATTGATCGCCTGCCGGGTCTTCCGGGGTTGTTTCTGGAGATTTGTTACGATGACTGTATCTTTCTCAGTTACTTCACCCTGGATCACGCGATCGTACTCAGATGGCCAGAGATCTTTGAAACCACCGACGACGGTGTACTTCACAACCCACATGGACCTGCTCTGGTCTGGGGCGAGGAGAGGTATTATTTTTACTCGGGCTGGAAAATCCCTGCAGAATTTTATGAAAGGGTAGATGCTGTTTCACCGGGTATGGTACTCGGCGAAAAAAATGTTGAAAAACGACGTGCTTACATGGAAATTTTGGGGAGTAATCGCTTTGCAGAACTTCTAGACCTTGAAATACGGGACCAATCGATAGATCGTTTTGGAAATTTTATTGAATTATATCGCACCCGCACAGAGGATACACTTGCCGGCGAGCACTTGCAGTTCGTAAAAGTGACCTGTCCGAGCACTGGCCGAAACTACATGCTCTGCGTCCCTCCCCACCTAACAACTGCACGTGAAGCCGTCGCCTGGACTTTCGGCAAACGACCGGAAGACTACAATCCCACCGATGAAACGTAATTCACCGAAATCTAGATTCCAGATTTAGAGAAAAGTCACAGACCTATACAGCGATGGTGTTTTAGCTTTGCCGTACATGCATTCTGATACAATTTCTTCATCCACATGAAAACCTGGCATTTTAAGCTTTTTGGCGCATTGACGGGCCTCACGGGAGGCATCATCTATCATTATTTCATCGGGTGTACCGGAAGCTGCGCTATCTGGTCAAACCCATATATCGCTTCCGGCTATGGTTCGTTGCTGGGATATCTTGCAGTATCTATGTTTGTGGACTCAAAAAGAGAATCATCAAAAAATGAATCATCTCAGCGCTAAAGAGTTTTATGAGAAGATGTCCTCAGACGACCACATACTATTGGATGTGCGAACACCGGCTGAATATCAACAAGGTCATCTAAAAAATGCAATTTTGGCAGACATCAATACACCAGCTGATTTTATGGCAGTGATCGAAACCTTAGATAAAGACAAACACTACCTGATTTACTGTCGCTCTGGTGCCCGGTCTGCCAGTGCATGCATGTATATGGAAAAGATAGGATTCAAAAATGTATACAATTTGAGAGGAGGAATTTTGGAATGGACGTTTGAAATTGAAAAATGAGTACATTTAATGATCTTGTCGCCAGCAAAGAGCTGGTATTGGTTGATTTTTTTGCAGAATGGTGTGGGCCATGCAAGATGCAATCACCCGTATTGAAAGAGTTGGCCTCGCAGATTCCCACCGACAGAGTAAAAATAATAAAGATAGATGTGGATAAAAACCAGGAACTCGCATCCAAAATGGGAATAAGAGGCGTACCGACATTAGTCCTCTACAAAGATGGCCAACCTGTATGGAGACAGTCAGGCATGGTGCCGCTGGGTGAACTGAAGCGCTTGATCAGCAGCCACCTCATTCATAGCGTGTAGATCAGAGGCCATTATGCTGGTCATAGTGGTACAAACATTTTTTTAAAAATTCATTAAATACGAGCATTTATAAGATTCGATTTCATAACCAGAATATTGACTACATTTGCAGCCCCTTTTGGGGCTGTATTGTTTGATAGTTAAAGCATTCACTTCTTGATACCTAATGCCAAAATATTTTCGAGCAGGGGTTCATATTCACTTGCAAAAAGCATTGCGGAGGCTTATGGACAGCCACTTGGAAAGGTGATTTTCACAGAGTTCAGCGATGGAGAGTATCAGCCGTCGTTCGAAGAAACTGTGCGTGGAAACAGGGTGTTTCTGATCAGCTCGACTCATCAGCCCAATGACAATCTGATCGAACTTCTGCTTATGATCGATGCCGCCAAAAGAGCCTCTGCAAAACATATCACGGCTGTAATTCCCTACTTTGGCTGGGCAAGACAGGACAGAAAAGACAAACCACGTGTGCCTATAGGGGCCAAATTGATGGCTGATCTTATTACGGCTGCCGGTGCCACTCGAATCATGACCATGGATCTGCACGCTGATCAGATTCAAGGATTTTTTGAAATTCCGGTAGATCACCTCTATGCCTCCTCCCTTTTTCTGCCTCATATCCAAAACCTCAACATAGAAAATCTCACAATAGCCTCTCCTGATATGGGGGGGTCTAAGCGGGCAAACACCTATGCCAAAGCACTCGGAGCTGAAGTGGTCATATGCTACAAACAGAGAAAAAAAGCCAATGAAATCGAAAAAATGACGGTCATCGGTGATGTAAAAAATAAAAACGTGCTGCTAGTAGACGATATGGTGGATACTGCCGGTACCCTGACCAAAGCAGCCGACATGCTTTTGGAAGAGGGAGCAAGCAGCGTCATGGCCTATTGCACGCACCCACTGCTCAGTGGCAATGCCTACGAAAAAATCGAACAATCTGCCCTGACTAAACTCATCGTCACCGATACAATTCCTTTAAAAAAATCTTCACCTAAAATTGAGGTGATCTCGATCGCCGAGATGTTTGCATCTGTGATGAAAAAAGTGCATTATCACCAATCCATAAGCGATTCATTTGTCATATAATTAATTTTCACTCATTATTAAACACCGAATACAATGAAGTCAATACAAATCAGCGCAAAAAAAAGAAATGAATTGGGAGGTTCTTCAGCAGCCCGCCTTCGCAAAGAAGACTATGTACCCTGTGTGATCTATGGAGGAGATGAACCAGTACATTTTTATGCGCATAAAAATGCATTCAGACACCTGGTGTACACGCCTGAAGTTAAGATTGCAGAGATCGATATCGAAGGCGAAATATACCGTGCCGTGATGCAGGATATACAGTTTGATCCGGTTAGCGATGCCATCATCCATATTGATTTTATACAATTAGTACCTGGCAAGCCCATAACAGTCGAAATGCCGGTCACCCTTACAGGTAATGCACGTGGTGTACGCGTTGGAGGTAAACTTAAACTTGTACTCCGTAAAATCAAAGTAAGAGCACTCCCTGAAAACCTACCTGACTCCATTACCCACGACATCACTGAGCTACGTGTAGGTCAGAGTGTTCGGGTCTCAGACCTCTCTACCGAAGGCAAATACGAAATACTCAACGCCCCATCGGCTGTGCTCTGCTCGATAAAAACTACCCGTAATGTGGTTAAAGATGCAGAAGAAGAGACTGAGTCTGCCGAGGCTACTGCTTAATAATTAAGTACACTTACAATCTGAGTGAAAAAATTCCTCATAGCCGGACTTGGAAATATAGGATCTGAATACGAATTCACTCGACACAATATTGGCTTTATGACACTGGACCGATTGGCCAATCGGAAAGGTGTCATTTTTTCACTTCAAAGGCACGCATTCACAGGCTCTTATTCTCTTAAGGGCAATCACATCATCCTCATTAAGCCCACAACCTATATGAATCTCAGCGGTAAGGCGATTCATTACTGGCTTGATTCCGAAAAAATCCCGTTAGAAAATCTGCTTGTCATCACAGACGATATTGCACTCGATTTCGGAGTTTTGAGGCTACGTACCAGAGGGTCCCATGCTGGACACAATGGTCTGAGGAATACCGAAGAATGGCTGAAGACCAATCAATATGCAAGACTCCGAATCGGGATCGGAAACCACTTTCCCAAAGGTCGTCAGGTTGATTATGTATTAGGTCGCTTTAGTTCCCTGGAAGAATCCAAATTACCTGAAATACTCGAGCGAGCAGCAGACTGTGCCGAGTCCTTTGTCCTCGCCGGTGCCCATAGCACAATGAACAAATTTAACTCAGCCGGCTGAAGCCTGGTTCTGACGCTGGGGTGCCTCCTTATTTATATGCGCCCACCAATACCAAAGCAGCAAAATGATTCCATATATAATACCGGTAAAAAAATATTTGTGGAAAAAATGCATACGGTTCGCAAAATCCACTGCAATAATCGTCAGAAGAATTAACCGAACCTGATTGAGCAGAAAAATAACAGCCAGCCCCATTGGAATAAACCACAGCATCTTGCGCCAACTGCCTCGAAACGCAACAATAAACACCAAAAACAGAACTGCCAGTATAAATCCGTTGCATCCTTCAAAAACAGAAATGGCATACTGACCTTTCCAATAAATATCTACGCTCGGATAGCCTTCGGTCGGATACTTTTCGACCGCCAGTCCAAATAATTTCAACAATCCATACGTCACATCCGACGTCCAGACCGTGAGTGGATCTGCCTGAGGATGAAATTTTCGGATAAACAATCCATATAAAAGACTCGACAGGGCATACACACCACCGAAGCGAAGCAAAAAATATATTGTGGGCTTAAATTCTTTCATCGTAAAGTCTTTATCCAATTTCGAATCATCTTAAATCCTTCAGAAGTCATGATACTTTCGGGATGAAACTGAACTCCGGTCAAATGTAAGCGATCCGAATACATAGCCATCACGATTTGGTTATCATTTATCGCAATGGTTTCAAATACATCCGGGACCCTATCCACCGCCCAGGAGTGGTACAGACCTACACGAGTAGGTGAAGTAATATTTTCGAAAAATGGTGCCTGCTTCAGTTGTACTTCCTGAGCGATTCCATGATATGGAAAAGGGAGCCGGATCAGTACTCCGCCAAACACTTCCGCAAGAGCCTGATGACCCAGACATATACCTAAAATCGGGCGCTTACCCGACCAATAGTCAATAAGTTCTGTCAATATCCCAGCCTCCGAAGGAATACCCGGACCCGGGGAGAGCACCAATCCATCGTATTCGCCGGCTTTGTGCAGTCCTATCTGGTCATTACAGGCCACATCCACATCAACATCATTCATTTTTAAATAATTCCAAAGATTGTAGGTAAATGAATCGTAATTGTCAATCAGAAGCAGCCTCACATGCAGATATCTTTTGATATTGACAAAGGTAGTCTACTAAATTCATCGTGTAGATTTGCCGAAATGAGTTTCATTGTTTTAAAATACCTGAACATACTGAATTTCAAAAACTGGGAGGAATGCGCGTTATCGTTCTCAGAGGAGATCAATTGTTTTCTAGGACCAAACGGGGTAGGAAAAACCAACTTGCTGGATGCGATCCACTACTTATGTACCACTAAATCATTTCTTACACACACCGACGCTCACATGATCCGTCAGGGAGCAGACTTTGTCATGATCAAAGGACTCTTTGAGAGATCCGGACAAGAGGATGAGATCCTTTTGAGTCTGAAAAAAAATGAAAAAAAAGTCCTCAAGCGCAATGATATCGAATACACCAAGCTTTCCGATCACATCGGCCTACTACCCGTGGTGGTCATCTCTCCAATGGATAGCAATCTGATCCATGAGGGCAGCGAAGAACGTCGGAAAGTCACAGATCTGATCCTTTCTTTGGCTGACGGTTTATACCTGCATTATTTGCTGAGATACAACCGCCTGTTACAGCAGCGCAATGCATATTTAAAGGAAGCCGTCCCTTCGCGAAAGATTCGGGCCGATATTCTGGGTCTGTATGATGCGCAGATGGAACCTCTGGCTGCCTACATCTATGAAGCCCGCCGGACATTCTTGGGAAAAACAAACGAATGGCTCACCGACTTTTACTACAAAATTGCTGAAACCGGCGAACGCGTATCAATCCAATATCAGAGCGACCTTGATCATGGACCTCTCAGTATCCTGCTGCAGCATAGCATCCAGCGAGATACAGAAGTATTGTACACGTCGAAGGGCATTCACAGAGATGATCTAGAAATGCAACTGAACGGCAATCCCATTAAAAAATTTGGTAGCCAGGGTCAGCAGAAATCTTTTCTTATCGCCATGAAACTTGCCATGTATGCCGTATTAAAAGAAAAGACCGGACTACCGCCTATCCTTCTTTTTGATGATATTTTTGACAAACTTGACCAGAGGCGCACGACCCATGTAATACAGCTCGTCAAAGAGATGAAGTTCGGACAGATTTTTCTCACGGACACCCATCCGGAACGGAGTATGCAACTGGCAGGTCAATTCGATGGAAACGCCTGTTTCTATCATATCAGTGCTGATCAAAAAGTCGAAAAGTTATGATCCGAAAAAATGAACAAACCCTGGCTGAAGTCCTCAAAATCCTTAAAGAAAAATATGGCTGGGGGGAAAAAATGCTGGAAGTGGCCGCCAGGAATGCCTGGTATAAGCTCCTCGGCCCCGTAGCTGCCAACCATACCGTAAGTATTCATTACAATAAGCAAGTATTGACCATAAAGCTCAACTCCTCTGTACTCCGCGAAGAACTGTGGATGCACAAGGAAAAACTGCTACGTGCGCTCAATGAGGAACTTGACAATCCCGACTTCGAAATCAAAAAAATCATTCTGTTGTAATGCAAACATGAAAATATTGATAATCAATGGACCTAACCTAAATCTGCTCGGGACACGTGAGACGAGCATCTATGGAGCCGCCCCATGGGATGAAATTTTTTCTCAACTTCAAAATCAATTTTCAGGCAGAAGTGTCCAACTATCGCATTGGCAGAGCAACATTGAAGGCGAAATCATCGACAAACTTCAAGAAGCCGACCATTGGGCCGATGGAATCATCCTGAATGCAGGGGGCTACACTCATACATCCGTTGCAATTGGTGATGCGGTCAAAGCAATATCCACCCCGGTGGTAGAAGTTCATATTTCAAATATTACTTCACGCGAATCGTTCAGACACTCCTCTTTTATATCTCCGCATGCAGTCGGCGTTATATTTGGTTTTGGCGTATTTGGATATTCATTGGCCATTGAATATTTTTTGTTAAAAAAGTAAGAAATACAAAACAAAAATTCAGAATGTTTTTTACTTATTTTATTAAATATTAAATAATTCCACAATATTTTACCTCATTTTTTTAACTAAAATTTAATTCAATTAAATGTACCTACATATTTTTTCAAACTTTGATATAGATACCTTTGTTACGACAATCAAAAACTTTTACTATGAAAAACAAATCAATTTTATTAGCTTTTCTTTCCGCTGCATTCGCATGGTCGTGCGGAAGCAATACAGAAGCTGTAGAAACGAGTGAAGCTCAGGAAGTTCCTGCACACCTTTCGGCTACACAGGCGTCCATTGATCTTAGTGCATCAACAGTGCATTGGAAGGGCTTCAAAACCTACACAAACGATAGTCATGTCGGCACAATTGCGATACAAGAGGGCGAATTCAAACTCCAGGATGGCAAACTCGTCGGAGGCCGTTTTGTAATAGACATGAATTCAATCGTGTGTACAGATCTGGAAGATGAAACCTATAATTCAAAACTAGTTAATCACCTGAAGAGTGATGATTTCTTCGCTGTCGATTCATTTCCCACGGCTGTGTTTGAAATCACCAATGTGATAGAAGAGGCTAATTCAGAAAAAGGCACCTCTCATGTCATCAGTGGAAATCTCACCATTCGCGGAATCACAAAAAACATTTCATTCCCGGCAAATGTCACAGTTGATGAAAATGGCGTGAGCCTTAGTGCACCTGAATTCGGTGTAAACCGCACTCAGTTTAATGTAATGTTCAGATCTTCAGGCATAGCCGGTGTATTGAAAGATCAACTCATCGATGACAATTTCCTTCTAACGATCAATGTGAATGGCAGCATCTGATAATCTGAATTTCTTTTAAAAAAAGCCACCTTTGTAAAGGTGGCTTTTTTTATACATTTGAATAAACACTACGACCGGGATATTTCAAAACTTTTCGACATAAATCTGTCATGGACTAATATTCTGCTAATAACAATGGTTGTATTTATTAATTCAGAAATGAATTAAACCTCACACTTGGGAGAAAAAAGTGCATCATATTCAGCACTTATAAAAAACCAACCAGAAAAAATCAGAATCAAGATGACTAGTAATTATTATTCTACAGATAAACAACAGGCTTGATATTTAGCCTAGACGCTGGTATCACAATAACAATTATCAATCCGAGTGATGATTTACTCAAAGTATCGCTTTTCTGTGGTTAGATGCCTGCACATTACACAGAATGATGCACGATGTATAGAATTTTAAGCAGAAAATAACACACAAAGTATCCGATCACTTATCATAATCGAGGAGCCTGATATAATTGCAATTCGAAACGGAATCAGAGTCGAAATAAGTGAATTTAACCGGCTTGATTATAGTCGGTATGGCAAATGATAAAATGAATTTTAAAGCCTGCAGGTAAATCCTTTCTCTTATATTACATTCAGTAAAGCGACGATGTATTGAAGAATTATTGTCTAATGCATGTGCGACACCTTGTATATCCCATATATTTAAAGTCCCGAATAGCAATTTAAGATTTAATGACCAATATGGGATATTTTCTAATTTTTGGAAATTCAAAACTTTTTTACTCATTTATTTTCAGCTATTTAGCATGTTGGCACGATAATAAATAATTTTTTAAAAATACACTGTAATTCTAATGAAAACTAAATTTTTCCCTATTTTCTTGTCGATAGCTCTCTTGGCTGGGTGCAACAAGAAATCCGACAAAGACTCTACCCCAAATCAGGCCATGAATTTCAACTTTGAAACGACCCTACACGGGAGCATTCTACTTAAGGCGGGTCCTGAATACAAAGACGCCGTAGTCAAACTGTTTACAGCTGATCCGGACTCAGGAGGTTCGTTATTACAAACCATTCGATTAGACAACAATGGGAGATATATGTCTTCAATTACACTACCCTCATCGCAAAAAAGTGTGTTCTTAAAGTCATACTTCATAGGACTTCCCGGTGATATAGAAATACCGGTCATCAATAAGTCAATCTCTCATGACTTTTTTGCAGTGAGCAAGACTGCTCCTTCAATTAACCTCAAAAACACCCCGGCACCTATTGTCCACAATGGAATAGTTTATAAGTTCATGGGAAATTTCTCTATTCAAGGATTACCCTCCTATCTTGAACCACAGCGCGAAGCATTAAGTGCAGACTTTCTGCAGGCAGTTAATAATGCACTACCTGAAAACAGGCCCGTGCCGCAGTTTAATCCTCATTACATACAATCAGGTAATCAAACCGATGTGCAAATCACTGAATTGGCTGATGTTTATGTAACTGTAGTGCATGAAGGTGCCGGATACAAAAACGTTCTTGGATATTACGTTTATAACACAAACAATCCTCCGACTTCAGTATCTCAGATTGATACGATTTACATCATGTTTCCTAATTATTCTCTCAATGGAAGCGGTGGCGAATTACTCCCTGGTATGAAGGTAAAATTGGGAAGATTCCCGGCAGGAAAGTCGATTGGATGGGTTTTAATACAAAACGCTTTTTCACAAGGAAACTCAAGCAGACCATCTACCATTATCCCCTCAAATACCAATTTCTTTTCCAAACCGAGTTTCAATCCCGAGCCCAACCCCAGCCTCAGATCACATATGGTAATGCTCAACTTTGCGCAGTTTCAAAGATTTGTTATTGGTTTTGAAGATATACGTCGGGACGCTTCCAGTTGCGACAATGATTTTAATGATGCTCTTTATTTTATTTCATCAAATCCGGTGACAGCGATTAGTCAGGCCAATGTACCAGTGCCCGGTCCGGCTCCAGCTGATTCGGATGGTGATGGAATAGTAGATATTCTGGACGAATATCCAAACGATCCTACAAAGGCTTTTAACCATTATCAACCTTTCAAAGACACCTATTCATCCATAGCCTTCGAAGATCTCTGGCCATTTATGGGCGATTATGATTTCAATGACTTGGTTGTAAATGTGAACATGAAAAACATCTTAAATGCACAAAATCAATTGGTTGAATCAGAATATAAATTTGTAGTCAATCACATTGGCGCATCTTTCCGAAACGGCTTTGGTTTTCAACTTCCGTATAGCTCTTCTGCCATACAAAGTGTAACCGGATCGAGACTGACCGAAAATATGATTTCGGTCAATTCCTCAGGACTTGAAGAGGGTCAAAATGCTCCGACTGTAATTGTTTTTGACAATGCATTCAAAAATTTAAACGACACTATAACCATAACAATCAAATACTCTACACCTCAAAATTTACAACCGTTGAATCAGCAGGGCTTAAATTTCTTTGCTTTTGTAAATGCTACACGAGGCAGAGAAATCCATCTTCTGGGTAAACAACCTACAGCCTTGGCAGATAAGTCGCTCCTAGGCACAGGAGATGATATTACTAATGAAAACAGAACAATTACATACCGAGATAAAGACGGTTACCCATGGGCAATTCAGATTAGCCATGACTTCGTTCCACCGAAAGAAAAAATTAAAATATGGGATGCCTATCTGCACTTTAATTCGTGGGTTAATTCTCTAGGAGTAGAAAGAACTGATTGGTTTGAAAATAAACCGGGCTACAGAAACCCTCTCCATTTAGAAAATTAAACGTTTGCCCCACTTACAGAATAGCCGGAAAAAATTCCGGCTATTTGATTTTGAAATCAAACATTGAGTATTTCAGCGACTTGAACTATTACAAGAGCTCTTCAACTTTTTCAAATGACTACTCTGATATCTGAATCATCAATTACTGTAAAAGAAAACTGAATCAGGTTTTAAATTCAACTTGAGGAAGTGGAAGACTACAGCAAGGTGCTGCATTGGTCATACCTTTGCTTTTGTTCTAATTTTTAATCACAATGAATATTTTAACAGTATTTCTTGGAATGATCGGACCATGGCAGATAGTGCTGATTGTGGTGATCGTACTCCTTCTCTTCGGAGGTAAGAAGATTCCTGAACTCATGAGAGGTTTGGGTTCGGGAGTCAAAGAATTTAAAGACGCCATGAAAGAGCCTGAGAAAAAAGACAATTCCAATTCATAAATTGTATTATACCTCGACCTAGAGCATTCTATGACTGAATATACTAACCTGCGGCAATGGCAGTCTGACTTAAAAAACCGAAAGTTCAGCTGCATCGAAGCTGTAAATGCATATATCGAGCGCATAGAGAAGGATTCGCACAACGCATTTTTAGAAATTTTTTACGGGGAAGTCAGGGAGCGTGCGACCGTGATCGATCAGAAACTCCGCTTTGGTACCGCCGGCAGATTATCTGGGATGATTATAGGAATCAAAGACAACATCTGCTTTAAGAATCATTGTGTCTCAGCAGGGTCAAAAATTCTCGAAGGATTTGAGAGTCTGTACTCGGCTACTGTCATTGAGCGCCTGGTGAAGGAGGATGCCATCATCATCGGTAGGCTGAATATGGATGAATTTGCAATGGGATCAACCAACACTACCTCCTACTATGGCCCGGTCAAAAATCCACACAACACCAATATGGTTCCCGGTGGATCCTCGGGAGGTTCGGCAGCAGCAGTAGCCGCTGGTTTATGCCATGCTGCACTGGGTAGTGATACTGGAGGAAGTGTACGTCAGCCTGCATCCTTTTGTGGGGTGTACGGACTAAAACCTACATACGGACGACTCTCGAGGTATGGATTAATTGCCTTTGCAAGTTCATTGGATCAGATCGGTCCTATTACATCCAATCTGGAAGATATGGCCGTACTCATGGAGGTAATGTCGGGTAGAGATCCCATGGACTCAACATCCTCATCCAGACCGGTTGAAGATTTTTCAAGGGCCTTGTCATCCCAAAAAAAATTTAAAGTCGGATATCTGGCCGAGACGATTGAGCATCCAGGCCTTGATCCTGAAATTCGCCAGAGAACATTAGAAGCTATCGACTTTTTGAAATCTGAGGGTCACACCGTAGTGGAGGCTCACATGCCGTACCTTGATTTTCTGACGCCAGTGTATTACATCATTGCCACAGCTGAAGCCTCTAGCAATCTGGCCCGCTACGACGGAGTTCATTACGGATATCGCAGCCCCAACGCTACAACTATGGAAGAAGTGTACACAATGACCCGCACAGAAGGTTTCGGGGATGAAGTAAAAAGACGCATCATGCTTGGTACATTTGTCCTTTCTTCGGGATTCTACGATGCATACTATGTGCGTGCACAAAAGGCGCGAAGATTAATATCTGATACGATCAACTCCATTTTTGAATCGTGTGACTTCCTATTGACTCCAACCACACCAGGTACTGCTTTTCCTATTGACAAAAAATTTGATGATCCCACAAAGTTGTACCTGGAAGATATCTTCACCGTCATGGCCAACATCGTAGGCATACCAGCCCTCAGCATCCCGGCCGGTCGTCATAGCAATGGATTGCCCGTTGGACTTCAACTGATGGCACCTAAGTATCACGAGTATCAGCTATTTGAGCTGAGCCAACAGTTGAGATCTTTTTTAAAATAGATTCAACATTGGAAGCCAAAAATCGGTTCTAAAAACATGATAGAGGAATTTCAAAACCCGATTGATGCGGATAAAGTAGCCGAGAAACCTTCTACCCTCCCCTATGCCCATCACGTAGGCAGCGCCGTAGTAAAACCCATAGACCGGGGAAAAACAATCGGACGGGCAGTGGCAGCCATGGAACACCAGACGGACATCCAGCTGTCTCAGATTCGGGAACAAGTAGAGTTGCTCATGCGACAGGCTGATGCTATCCAGCAGCGCAAAGAACTGGCTCGGATCATCTATTCGTGTGAAATACGCTTCAAGCCCGAGATCAATCACATATACCACCTCTACCATCGCAGTGATGACACCTATGTGCTCAGTATGGTAGGTCCAAATGAATGGGGCCGATCTAAACAGCCAGGAGATTTTGTGTACAGCCTGAAGTTACTGGCAGATCATACCTGGGAAATTGTACAGTGATCGGCACTATCCGAATTTTTATCATGATGGTTTTTTTCTGATAAGATCCGCTAAGTGGCGCTTCTGTCTGGTAAAAGTTACACCGCCGGCAAACGCTGGCCCCTGTACACAAAAGCCGTCTGAAAATAATTGTTTACTGCTCCAATCAAGTCAAAATGTGCATAATATGAAGCGCAGAAATCGCTATATGCTTTAAATTCATGCAGGGGAACATTAAATTCGTCGAAAATCAATACATCTCCCTCGCGTAAATGAGGAAATATAGTGGTCAATACATATAGTGTGGATGAATACAGATCCGCGTCAAGATGAATAATCCTTTGATCAAATTGGCCCAATCCCGCTGTCTTCAACCATCCGGGTAGTGTTTCCTGAAAGAGACCTTTAACAAGATAAACCCTTTCGTCATCTGTGGCAATCTCCTGCATGCCGGCCCTCATATCGCCTATTCGATAACTGCCCCATGCTTCCGGCAACCCTTTGAACGTGTCAAAACCAAAAAGCCGGGTATTGGGATTTTTTAGTTTGTCGCTCCAAAATCTGAGACTATATCCCTTCGAAACCCCAAATTCCAAATAAGCAAGATTCTTATTCTCAAGGTCCTGTGAAAGTATAATAAAGTCATAGAGCCCATATCTAAACTCGTAATCACGTACAGGATTGAAAAAATCATTGAATACAGCTTTCCGGTTTTGGATTGCAAATAAGCTCATATCACTCATATATCCCAACCACATAAACGGATATCGTAAAAATCGAAAAATATAGTGAAGTCTTAACCCCATAAATAGCGCTTTAACAAAATGGGGTAAATTCGACAATTTCATTTTGGGCGATTATTATTGGTTCAGTGCGCAAAATACATCGCCGTTAATAAAAAGTCCTTATTCCACCTGACAGCAGAATAAACTACTCTAAAGCGTTATTAATGGAAATTACTTCTTAAATAAGCCTCCAAGACCGCCAAATTTTCCCAATAGCCCTCCCGCATTACACAATCAGGTGCGGTAGCGGGTGCAGCTCTCCTTGTAGCTGCTTTGACGGGAATCGACTTTAATCCACCCTCTATAGAGCAATTTACGGATCAAATTCAAGAGGTAGAATCTCTGACCAGATCCAACTTTGTTTATTGGACCAAAACCGGAACAAAACATCATCTCTACAGTGATTGCAGATATATAAATACCAACCGAACAACCGAAATATTTGAAGGTACTGTGCAAGAAGCACGAGAGCTAAAAACATCACAGAGCTTTGCTCAGCTTGCCGGACACGGGCAGAAAAGTCTAAAATCAATGAATCTACTCCTGTAATCAACGAATCTGAGCAAATAATTGTAGATGAATAGGTCCAATCGTTCTACTCAATAATAACAGTCTACGGGAAGGACAGAACATACCCACGAAGGTTTGGTCGTGTGAATTAATTGTAGATAAATGTTTAATAAATTCCCTATTTATGTAAATGGCTGAGGAATAAGGCCATTTATTTTTACGAAAAAATTACCTCTGCTCCCAATGAATGCTGTCGTAAAGCCACGAGAGGTTTTTTATTTTTTTCTAACATCGGCAGCGATTCTCGCTTTTATATCAGCCATCATGCCGGAAAGTGGTTTCAGAATTTTTGGGATCAAAGTTCAGTTTGCTGATATAAAAGATTTCCTTCCGGCAAGTCAAGATCTCGCATCTGCCAAAGCACATGCGGATACTACCCGTCTCCTACGAAAAGATCAGATAGAATTTTCTGAAAAACCCGCTTTAAAAGAGAGCCCGGTCTTGACAAAAAGAGCCATCTTATCCTACTCTGGTGTCACAAGCCCCCTGGCCCGATTTTACGAGCTTCAAATCCGGGCCGAACAACAAAAAGTTCGCATTTTCCACTTTGGTGATTCTCAGATCGAAAACGATCGCATTTCATCTCTGCTCCGCGAAAAATGGCAGTCTGTGCTGGGAGGGGGCGGAATGGGCTATCTACCCGCTAACGCCTGGATTCCACACCTCTCTGCAGAACATAGTAACAGTAGCAATTGGGTTCGATACACTGCATTTGGAAAGTCCCATGCGGAAGTACCTCATCGCATGTTTGGCCCGTACCAAAGTTTTGCGCGATTTACGGCCTTTGACACGTCGGTGTGCACAGATCTTGCCCATGCATGGATTGAAGTCGGTGCCTCGGGAAGAGGCTATCCAAAATCCCGGCATTATACCCTCCTGAAGATTTTACTCGGCAACAATTTGCTTCCGGTTGAATTGAGTATCTCTGAAAATGACGTAGAAATCAAAAAAGTACACATCGATCCGCTGCCTGAGTCGGATACAGTGATTTCCGTACAACTTCAAAACCCTGGAAGTCACGTTCGTATAGAATTTGAAGGGCGTCATAGTCCTGATGTTTACGGCATTAGTTTAGAAAGCACCAGAGGACTTGTACTCGACAATGTGCCAATGCGAGGTGCGGATGGAACCTCTTTCAGCAGAAGCGACATCCGGCAGATTGAGCGATATATGCGCCGTGAAAACACTGCACTGATCATCATGCAATTTGGGGGGAATGCCATTCCGTATCTTCGTGACCAGACCCATGGTGGGCACGTAGCTCGCCAAATATCCCACCAGGTCAGATTGCTTTCAAAAATTTCGGTAAACGCACCCGTCTTATTTATAGGTCCCAGTGATATGGCTATAAAGGTCAAAGACAAATTTGTATCCCATCCGCTCCTTTCCGATTTCAGAGATTCCCTTCGCTATCATACCACTCAGGCAGGTGCCGCATACTTTGACCTGATGGAGGCGATGGGGGGCGAAGGTAGCATGATACGATGGGTGCAATCAGATCCCCCTCTGGCATCTACGGATTATGTGCACTTTACCCCGGCCGGGGCACGACAGGCTGCCGAAATACTCTTTGAGATTCTGGAAAGCGACAAAAAAAAACATATTCAACTCATGAAAGTACAGTCAACTGATAAGTCCCATAATAATGATACTGCTCAATCCCCGCTTGAATAGCATGTGGATGGTGTTTATGCCATCCTACTTTGCTATCCTTTCAATAGATGCCCAGCCCATCTCCGACATGTACAGCCAACTGTACCGCAGTCCGCTGGTATCACAAGAGGCTATTGGTCTTCAATTTCCGGGAAGCAATGTGCACTTCTACCGCTTTATGAAAAAACTAAACAAGCTGGCCACCGAACACTCCGGAAAAATAAATATTGTACACATCGGAGGCTCACATGTACAAGGCGGAACACTCCCAGGCACGATACGAAATAATCTTGTGCACCTACACCCCCACTTTTTTGGTGAAAGGGGGCTGATATTTCCCTACAAAATGGCAGGTACAAACAATCCTCCCGATTACAAAGTCACTTTTTCCGGCGAATGGCATGGTCAGCGCTCATCTGTTTCCGGGCATTATTCCGAATTTGGAATTTGTGGCATCACAGCCTCCACATACGATCCTGAAGCTACGTTTTCGGTTCAGATCTATCCGCTTAACTCCAGAGAATACACCTACGACAGAATCCGCATTTATCACCCATTCGGACCAAATTATATGAAACCCGCATGGATCGGACATGAAAATATTTTAATAACCTGGGAAAATCCCACAGTCGGTTATACAGAATTTGTATTAGAAAATCCCACTTCATTCAATCAGTTTCAACTTCGAAGTTTTCTGGACTCAGCTCAGAAATTTGTAATCCAGGGGATCCAATTTTTTCTCGATAAACCTTCACTAGTATATCACGCCATCGGAGTCAATGGGGCCAATACTTCATCCTACATGCGCGAGCCATACTTCGAACGGCAAGTTAGAAGTTTAAGAGCGGATCTGGTGATTTTTGGCATTGGGATAAACGATGCGAATGTGCCGTTCGGGAAGTTTGACAAAGATGCTTTTGCGGCCAATTACGAAAAGCTCATGGACATATTCAGAAAGGGCAACAAAGAAGTAATGTTTATCTTTCTGACCAATACCGATAGCTACTTCCAACGCAAATTGCCCAACAAAAATGCACTCATAGCTCGAGAAGCCGTGTATGAACTCGCTGCAAAACACCACGCTGCAGTGATTGATGTCCTTGAGATCATGGGGGGACTGGGATCTTCAAAACGCTGGAAACAAGCCGGACTAATGTCGGCAGATCTGATTCACTTCACTCCAAAAGGATATGAACTCCTGGGTCACGCCATCAGTGCATCCATTATCCGGGCTATGGCAGACTTTTGTGATGCTTCCATGAATCAAAACGCTTCAAAAAATGTGGAACTGGCTCATTGATATCCTACGATATAATCCTGAGCAGCCACTGATTTTTTCCAGGTTTTTTTTCTGGGGATTCTTCTTGTTGGTTTTAGGCATATATACGTTGGTATATCCACACCGTTTGCTTCGAAATACATACTTATTTCTTGCTTCACTCTTCTTCTATTATAAGTCGTCAGGACTTAGTATTTTGATTTTGATATTTTCAACTGTTTCAGACTTTTTTATTGGTAAAAGAATTTATGAAACCAAACATCCTACATTAAAAAAATGGTGGGTAGGCCTCAGTGTTTTTCTCAATATTTCGGTGTTGGCATATTTTAAGTATGCATATTTTTTTACAGATAATTTTAACGCTATTTTTAATACAAAATACGAGGTTGTCAATCACTTTGCACAGTTTAGCAATTCATTTTTCAATACATCGTTTCGGGTAGATAAAATACTTCTTCCTGTGGGCATATCGTTCTACACATTTCAGACCATAAGTTATTCTGTAGATATTTATCGAAATCAGGTAAGACCAGTAAAAAATATTCTCGATTTTGGATTTTATGTGAGTTTTTTTCCTCAATTAGTTGCCGGCCCGATTGTCAGAGCATCTGAATTTATTCCTCAGCTTTACAAGCCCTATTCCATCACACGCGAAGAATTCGGACTTGGTATTTTTTGGATCATCAATGGCTTGATTAAGAAAATTGTCTTTGCAGACTATATCGCAGTCAATTTTATAGACCGGGTATTTGCCGATCCGCAGCGCTGGGGAGGGTTTGAAAATTTGATGGCGCTGTATGGCTACACCTTGCAGGTATATGCCGATTTTTCAGGTTACACAGACATCGCCATTGGAGTAGCTCTGGTAATGGGTTTTTATCTTCCGCAGAATTTTTGGTCACCCTACAAATCTCAAAATGTAGGCGAATTCTGGAAGCGCTGGCACATGAGCCTATCCAGTTGGCTGAAGGACTATCTGTATATCCCAATGGGAGGCAATCGGAGTGGATCATTTTTCAGTTATTTTTCGATGATTAGTATATTGCTGTTTATCAGTTTCTTAGCCAGAAGTTTTTGGGTGTTTGCTGCTTTTGCAGCGCTTGCACTTCTGGTCTTCGGGCTGGGAAAACTATTTCCACCATTAAAACGCGAAGTCGATACCAATATTAATCTGATGATGACCATGCTCATCGGTGGCTTGTGGCATGGTGCCAGTTGGAATTTTGTAACCTGGGGAGGACTCAATGGACTAGGATTGGTCATTTTTAAACAATGGAAAAAATTCAGGCCATGGAAAAATCCAAATCATCCTCTGGTTAAGTTTTTGGGGATTTTTATCACCTTCAACTTTATCACTTTCACCAGAACCTGGTTCAGGGGCGAAGATTGGGACAAGTCTATTACCATGCTTAGCCAGATTGCCAACCATTTTGATTGGAGTGTTGCTCCAAAGGTGGTTTCAGGTTTTTCGAATGTCTTCTGGCTGATGAGTATTGGATTTTTGCTGCATTGGCTTCCCGAAAATTGGAAAATATCGTACCGAAAATGGTTTTGTCAGGCTCCAAGGCCAGTACAGTTAAGCGGATTTGTCATTGCTGTTATTGTGGTATATCAGTCTGTTTCAGCTGAGTTAACTCCTTTTATTTACTTCGCCTTTTGATATCCGGATGGTATCTGATGTTTTGATTTCTGCCTTTGACCTTATCCACCACAGGCTTTACAGTCCTGTGATCATCATTGGCATGCATCGTTCCGGCACGTCTATGCTGGCAGAAGTGCTCCACCAATCGGGCATTCATATGGGTGAAGACAGAGATCACAACTTCGAGGCCTTGCACTTTCTGAGCATAAACCAGCGTGCAATGTGGAAGGCCGGAGCCGACTGGTTTAAGCCGATTCAGCCACCGGATGAATGCTTTGATCATCCCGGCATACATGAATTATTTAAAATTCATTTCAAAATTCACGGCAACAGAAAATACCTCCTTCACAAGCTGCTCAACAAGCCCTGGGGATGGAAAGATCCAAGGAATACATTTACGCTGCCCTATTGGTTGCAACTCTTTCCCGAGGCCAAAGTCATCCATTTGATCCGCCACGGTTGGGACGTGGCTCTGTCGCTACAAAATCGGAATAAAATCCCGGGAGAAGCCCATCATCCTGACTTGGATGACCCCATGTCAGGATTTGCCCTCTGGAATAAGTATGTGAGCCAGGCCATGGCCTATGCTCATACGGATATATTGCATATCCGCTATGAAGACCTCATTCTGCACCAAAAAGAACCAATCGAACAGTTGGAATCATTTCTCAATACAAAGATAAAAGCCCACCTCACCGCCACTGCTAAGCAAACCCGACGCACCGAACTGCGTTATCCTGATATAATCTGCCAAAATGAATGGATCAATAAATTTTATTCCTGCTGACACCCGCCAAAAACAGCTCCCAGAGATTATGGATCAGATCCGAAAGCTATCTCAGCACACACAGAATCTTTTTTATTATCACGAAGAAGACCAACTCAAGCAAAAAGACAAAAGAGGATGGAGTGCAGTAGAGTACATCGAGCACTTTAATATGCTTTTGTACCATCAAATAGATGTTATCAAACAGACGGAGCGCAAACAAAAAGGGGTGAACGTTTCAAAGGTGATCGGCAATTTTCTGGATTCTTTTGGCTACAAAATAATCAACCGCAAATCCAGAGCAGAAATTCTCTTCGAACATTTTAAGCCGGTAAGTATATCCAATCCCGGGGTATTGCTAAATCCTCAGAAGGTATTTCAAGATGTCATCTACGGGTGTGAAGAATTTATTCAGCTGATGGAAAATAAAAAAAACCAGTACATAATCGTCATTGATAACCGGATACCCGGAATAATGACCCTAAGAGGTAAAGCACAATTTTTGGCAGAATATTTCAGGTTTATAATCCACCACTGCAGGAATCAGATCTAAAAATTTCTTTTTTCCAAATAAAAAACAGTGCAAATACACTATTTTCATTAGACTATCTCACCTTTCGCTCAGCAGAAACAATCTGTTTATGAGTTTTTAACGGTATTGGCATTCTCTTATCTTTCGTGTGATCACCAAATCTTTCTGCTCAAAATTTGTTATCCAAAAACAGCGTTGATCGATATCGGTACAATGCTAAAAACCTTTGATACACAACACATGTAAACACAAGCAATAAAAGTCCTCAAAGTATAACGGTCACCATTTTTCTCATAGTTGGAGTTGTGGATTTGATAGCTGTTCCAGCTGTAAAATAGTCCATAAAACTGTACCAAAGTGGTCTAAAAATTTGGGTAATAAAGGCTGATTCTAAAGGCAAAAAATGGAAAGTACAATTACAATGGAAATGTTGTATTATTTATAGTTGATAATCACATAAAATCTCTCTACAAAAAATTATTAAAAGTGATTAAATCCGTGGCAGATCAAGCTGACAAAATGGAGATAGTACTTGCTGAGTGAGATACATTCTATGTCAATCAACGAACACATTCTATTTACCATTTTTGATTGTACTGGATTGGTAGAGTCAAATATACAATATCTGAATATCAAATTGTTACCAATTCAGGGTGGTATAAAAAGTGAAGGGGATACACCTTGGCACTTGTATCCCCTTATTCTATGTGGGCCCAACAGGGCTTGAACCTGTGACCCCCTGATTATGAGTCAGGTGCTCTGACCAGCTGAGCTATAGGCCCTCTATATTTATTAAATCGAGGCGCAAATATACATTTGCTCTAATATACTCTAAAGTAAAAGATGCAGGTATTTAACCTTTCTTTCGAAGTGCCCAAAGCCCGAAAATCATCAAAATCCCGTTGATCACAATCAGTTCAAAACTAAACGTATATCCAAACCACTTCTGACTATTTATTTTTAAAATGTATGTAATCACAGGCGCCATGAGCGCTACAGCAGGTATCCATTTGTCTCGAACTTTCCATGTGGTAAACATCCCCACTGCAAACAAGCCAAGTAATGGTCCATAGGTAAATCCGGCTATTGTAAATATCTCATTTATAACACTTTCACTAACGAAATATTTAAAAGCCACAATCAGTAAAAACATAAGAGCAGCCATAGACAAATGAGTAATCCTGCGCATCCTGCGATTTCGATCGGTGTCGGTCATTTCCATTCCCAGCAGATCTACGGTAAATGAAGTAGTCAAGGCTGTAAGTGCACTGTCGGCACTACTGTAGGCTGCAGCAATGACTCCAAGTATAAATAATACACCTAACACAGCCGGGGCCTCTGAGCTAAAAGCTACTGCCGGAAACAATTGATCCCCCACCGCATCTATTCCATGCATCTCTGCCCAGTCATACAAAAGAATTCCCAGGGATAAAAAAACCAGATTGACAGGGATTAGTAGCATAGAAAATAGCAGCATGTTCTTTTGTGCATCACTCAAACTGCGACAGGCGAGATTTTTCTGCATCATGTCCTGGTCGAGTCCGGTCATGGTGATGGCAATAAATACTCCCCCAAGAAACTGTTTGACAAAATGTTTCCCGTCTGTTAGGAAACTGTCCGTATGCCAAATACGAGACAAAGGATGACTTTCGATATAGTGAAAAATATCACTCTGATACTCCCTTAAATCCTTCCATAGAAAAAAAACAGCTGCAACCAATGCACCCAGCATAAATACCGTTTGAATTACATCGGTGTAGATGATTGTGCCAATCCCTCCTCTCTGAGTATATACATAGATCATGGCAATACTAAGTAGTACAGTGCCCCAAAACGGCCAACCAAAGAACTCAAAAACCAACGAATGAATAACTATTGCAACCAAGTATAGGCGAAACCCTGCACCAAAGAGCCTGGACAAGATAAAAAACGATGCACCTGTTTTATACCCATACACGCCAAATCTATTGTTTAAATATTGATAAATTGATATCAGACGGAAGCGGTAATACAAGGGCAGCAATACGAATGCGATCACCGCATAGCCAAACAAATAGCCAATGACCATTTGCATATATGCCATATTCTGTGACTTGACCCACCCTGGAATAGAAATAAAGGTAACACCTGACAGAGATGCTCCAATCATTCCTATTGAGATCATCAGCCAGTGAGCATTCCTTCCCCCGGTAAAAAAATTAAAATTATCAGATTTTTTTCTAAATACACTGACCGTATAGAGCAGTGCGAAATAACCAATAATCAGAGCAAGAATAAAATAGGGTATTTGCATGGCTTTGCACAAATAAAAAACACCTCACCGACAAGTGAGGTGCTTCATGCTTCAGTGCGGATGGAGGGACTCGAACCCCCACGCCTCACGGCACCAGATCCTAAGTCTGGCGCGGCTACCAATTACGCCACATCCGCAATAGATTTTTTCAAAAATCGGCTGCAAATGTACATTGATATTTCATATTTCATTGCAATTTTATTATCCATGGCAATTTTTACATCACATGTTACTTTGCCGGACTCAAAATCGGTAAATTATGATTAAAATTAAACCAGGTGAAATACCTGTCCCAAAATTTCAGGGATTCCTCCAGCACGCAGTGGCACCAAGACCTATAGCTTTGGCTAGTACTGTAGATGCTGATGGTAATCCAAATCTCAGTCCATTTAGTTTTTTCAACGTTTTTAGTGCCAACCCTCCCATACTTGTATTTTCACCGGCACGTCGCGTTCGAAACAATACGACCAAAGACACCCTCGATAATGTTTTGGCTACCAGAGAGGTAGTAATTAATGTAGTCACCTATGCCATGGTTCAGCAAACTTCACTGGCATCTACCGAGTATCCCAAGGGCGTAAATGAGTTTATCAAATCAGGATTTCAGCCCCTTCAATCAGAAATTGTAAAGCCACTCCGTGTAAAAGAATCTCCGATACAGTTTGAGTGCAGCGTCAGGGATGTGATCGCGCTGGGAAATCAGGGAGGCGCCGGTCATTTAGTCATCTGTCAAGTAGAATTAATGCACATATCACCAGATGTCTTGAACGAGGAGGGAATGATCGACCAGCATAAAATTGATCTTGTTGCGCGACTTGGTAAGGATTGGTATTCACGAAATAGTGGAAATGCACTCTTTAAGGTCGAAAAACCTTTGGAAAAGTTGGGCATTGGTGTTGACTCCATTCCAAACGAAATCAAACAATCAGGAATCTTTGACGGGAATGATCTCGGCCGGCTCGGTAATGTAGAAAAATTGCCCGATACAGAACAGGTAATGAATTTCATCCATGAGTTGAAAAGCCATGATTCATCCTACTCAAATATTGACAACATGAGCAGAGCGGAACTTTTTCAATTAGCCAAAGATTTTCTTCAAGATCAGGATGGAGACCCGCTGGAAGCCTGGATGATTCTTCTCTATGCGATGAAAAAATTGTAGAGCGTCATAAAATCAATTGGTTGACATTCGTATAAGCTTAGGATCTGCTATGACGTAGCATTCACTTTTTGAAGTTTTATATGAAACATACAAAAGCCATAAAAGCAGTTTCTAAACCCAGGTTTCAAACGGGGGGGTGCGAACTCCGAAGAATAGAGGGGTGCTTTTGATATCTACCTGTAAGGATTAATCTAAGCAAATTACCGAGAAGTGAAAGATTCACCAAGAGGAATGACCAAGGTTTGCAAAACATCGGATTGAAAAAAACGCAATGGAGTGTGCTTTTTTCATCTCTTATGATTTTTTGACTACCACAGTTTTTCTGCATACCTACCTTTGTCTGTATGGAAGAATTTATCGTATCGGCCCGTAAGTACAGACCCCAGGACTTTAAGTCCGTCATCGGACAGGAGCACATCACTCAGACGCTCTACCGCGCGATCAGAAGCAATCAGTTAGCGCATGCTCTGCTTTTTACAGGGCCGAGGGGAGTCGGAAAGACCACATGCGCCCGGATAGTGGCCCGTATGATCAATCAAACATCTGACGACGATCCGACCGATTACAGCCTAAATATTTTTGAGCTGGATGCTGCTTCTCACAACGGGGTGGATGATATCCGACAACTCAATGAACAAGTTCGGATTGCTCCACAGGTAGGCAGGTACAAGGTCTATATCATTGACGAGGTTCACATGCTATCGTCCGGCGCTTTCAATGCATTTTTAAAAACCCTGGAAGAACCCCCTGCCTACGTAAAATTCATTCTGGCTACGACAGAAAAACATAAAATTCTGCCGACCATCTTATCCCGCTGTCAGGTATACGATTTTAAGCGTATTGGCGTGGATGAAATAGCTGCTCATCTGAGCCGGATCTGCCAAAAGGAAAATATTTCTGCCGAACCGATGGCGCTTCATGTTATTGCTCAAAAAGCTGACGGAGCGCTCCGGGATGCCTTGTCCATTTTTGACAAAATGGTCTCCTTTACCGGCAAACACCTCACGTATGCTGATGTGATTAAAAATTTGAACATCCTCGACTATGATTATTATTTTAAAATTGTAGATACACTTATCAAAGGAGACTCATGGCAACTATTGCTGATCTTCAACGAAATACTTGACAAGGGGCATGATGGTCAGATATTTCTCAATGGTCTCGCTTCACACCTTAGAGACCTGCTCGTGACCGGTAATCCACGCACAAGACATCTGCTGGAAGTCCCGGAGGACGTACGTCAGCGCTACGAAGAACAAGCCGGACAGGTGCTTCCCAACAGCATCTTTAAGGCACTTAAGATCATCAATGACACCGACTATCGATACAAGTCCACATACAATCAGCGTCTGCTCACTGAATTAGCTCTACTACAATTAATCGCCCCCTTCCGAAAAGAGCCGCCAAAAAAGTAGTAAGGTCTGAGGAGGAGAAGAGCACTCCCAGCTCTTCAGACCACACAGACAGGGAGTCCTTGGCAAGAGATTCGGTTAGGCATTCCGGCTTTGAAAGTGATACATCCCGTGCCAGCAGACCGGAAACACCCCCTGAAAAAGTAGATGCCAAATCCTCTGAGCTGCCTTCCGAAAATATTTCTAAAAAAAGTTTCTTCTCCATCAAAAAAGAGCACTCGGAAGCCTTGGCAAGCATCCCTGTAGAACCTGAAAATCTACCTAATGACCCCTTTGACCTGGATAAAATACTGGTATCTTGGAATAAAATGACGGAAATCATTGAAGCCAGTGGCAACTCCGTACAATCAGCCCTCCTTAAAAAGTGGAAACCCAATGCTGTGCAACAAAACAGAGTTTTGGTTAAGGTGCCATCAATGATCGTGGAGCATAGAATTCGTGAATCCATAGAACCCCTGCTGGCCGAGCAGAAAAAACAACTGAATAACTATACATTGGAATTCGTATTTGAGGTAGAAGAAGAAAAAGAAGAGGACAACGACGAACGAAAGATCCCGCCACATGTCAAAAACTTCAATAAACTTGTAACTTCCTATCCCGAGGTAGAAAAGTTAAAGAAATTATTCGGTCTTTACCCTACTGAATTTTGATACACTGAAATCCATCAATAGTACGATACCTTTGCACCAATGGAGCACAAAGTCCTGATAGATGAAGCACTGATGCAGATCACTCTGCATAGATTGTGCAGACAGTTGATCGAAAATCACAACGATTTTTCAAGGAGTGCCATTATAGGTCTTCAGCCCAGAGGCGTCTTTTTGGCGAGAAGAATGGTGGAAATGCTGATGAAAGCAGGAATCTCATCCATCCTTTACGGAAGTCTGGACATTACTTTTTTCAGAGACGATTTTCGACTTCATCAAAAACCATTGAAAGCAAATCAAACAAATATCAATTTCCTTGTAGAAGATCTAAGAGTCATATTTATAGATGATGTATTATATACCGGTCGCAGTGTCAGGGCAGCTCTCGATGCAATACAATCTTTCGGAAGACCCTCTGAAATAGAGCTTTTAGTATTGATTGACAGACGGTTCAGCAGGCAGCTTCCGATTCAGGCAGATTATGTAGGAAGCAGCGTAGATGCCATAGCATCTGAACGCGTAATCGTAGAATGGAAAGAGGAAACAGGACAGGATCAGGTAATTATAATTCGGCCACAAAATCAATGAGTACACTCAGTCATCCACACCTACTCGGGATCAAATATCTGCAAGACTCAGATATTCACCTGATTTTTGAAACTGCCGACGAATTTTCAGCTGTCATCAACCGTCCGATAAAAAAAGTTCCCTCTCTGAGAGACAAAACCATCGCTAACATATTCTTCGAAAACAGCACCCGAACCAAATTGTCCTTCGAACTGGCTGAAAAACGCCTGAGCGCTGATATTGTCAACTTTTCGGCCTCAGGCTCATCCGTGGCGAAGGGAGAGTCTCTAGTAGATACAGTAAACAATATTCTAGCGATGAAAGTGGACATGGTGGTGATGCGTCATCCCAATCCGGGGGCCGCTCACTTTCTCGCCTCACAAGTCAAAGCCACCATCATCAATGCCGGAGACGGGGCGCACGAACACCCCACGCAGGCACTCTTAGATGCATATTCTATCCGTCAAAAATTTGGGAAAGACTTCAAAGGTCTCAGGATAGCCATCGTAGGAGACATTCTGCACTCCCGAGTAGCACTCAGTAATATTTTTTGCCTCAAGAAACTCGGGGCCGAAGTCATGCTCTGCGGTCCAGCAACACTGATTCCCAAATATATCGAAACATTAGGTGTGAAGATCAGCCACAACCTCATCCAATGTCTGGAGTGGTGTGACGTAGCTAATTTTTTACGTGTTCAGCATGAACGGATGGATGTAAAATATTTTCCTTCCATTCGGGAATACATCATGCAGTATGGCCTCAATGCTCAGCTGCTCCGAAAACTTTCAAAACCTATTACCATTATGCATCCCGGTCCTATTAACCGTGGCGTAGAGCTTACAAGCGAGGTAGCAGATGGTAGTCAGTCTATTATCCTACAACAAGTGGAAAATGGAGTAGCCATCCGAATGGCTGTCTTGTACCTACTGGCAGGAAACCGGTGATCCGGGTAATCCCAATCACGGTGAGCCAAGTGATATGAACATACCTTTGGCTTGAAGTATTTACTTATTGATGAGAAAAGAACAATTTACCGCCTTTGCTTTGAGTGGTTCAGGTGCTTTGATAGCCTGGTTGGTGTCAGATTTTATAAAGTTGGGACTGATTGCCACAGGATTCTTCGTCGGCTTAATCCCGGCACTGCTTTTTTCAAATACAGTTCAACAATTTACAGATTCCAAAAGCCTTAAAACCGTCGAAAAAATCCTTTTTCCCGTGGTGGTGGCCCTTATTGGCTTCGAAGTCAAATTGAAATCAATCACAAGTGCACCAGTTTCTATTTGGGTATTTTTGATATCAATGGTTACCCTCGTAGTGGTATTTTCCTGGCTTATCTCACAACGCCAGCCTATTGGGGGATTTCTGGGCATAGGTACAGCCATATGTGGTAATTCTGCTATAGCCGCGCTTGGCTCATTTTATCCGAAAAGAGTAAAAGAAGTCGGCATTGCGATAGGCGTTATTAATATACTCAGCATCGCATCCATTGTAATCCTGCCTTTTCTTGCTGATTTGTTTGGACTCAATGAATCCCAAAGCGGATTTCTTGCCGGAGCCGGGGTTCAGGCGATGGCACTGGCACTTGCTACAGGTAAAATGGTGGGACCAGATGCCGAAGTGTGGGCTTCAGTAACAAAGATTGCCCGTGTAGCTCTGCTTTCGCCGGCTTTATTGCTTTCATTTCAGCTCATGAGGTCAGACAAGACCTCAAAAGGCAAACTTCAGATGCCCTTCTACATTTGGATATTTATAGGGACAATGCTGCTGGCTAATTCTGGTATCCTTCCAGCCGACATATTAAAAACCATCAAAGGAGTCAATGAATGGATATTTGCCTCAGTGATGGTAGCTGTAGGTCTCCAACTCACGCGCCAATCAATGGCTACCAGTGGCAGAGATGCCCTATTTTTTGGCGTAGTGACCTGGTTTTTCCAAATTGCTTTAATTCTCCTGTTTTTAAAGGTGGGAAATGTTTTGGAAAATAATGGAATAATGTAGAACCGTACGGAAGAAGGCACTAAGCCACAGTAGAGCTGCACTTGTCACAAAGGCCATAGACAAGACAAATTACCTGCTCTCTTACAAAGCCTGCGGGCAGCACCATGTTCGGAAGATTGACATCGGAAAGACATACCATGTAGTTACAGATTCGACAACTGAAATGTGGATGAAGTTTATGGCTCTGGCCCTCATTTGATTTTACCATGTAAATGGTAGTACCTCCGGCATCTCTTAGTTTTTCGATCAGACCTGCCTCTTCCAAATCGTTTAATGCACGATACAATGTAACTCTATGCCCTTCAAATTCGGACGACTGTGATAAACTGGAGTAGGATAGTCCGTGTGGACTCGACAGTATCTTTTGAAGGAGCACCTTCCTCCATTTGGTCACCTTAAGGTTTGCCTTGCGAAGTAGGTCTTCAATAGAAAAGTTTTCTAAATGCATTGTTGTTACAATTAAAAGGTTAATTATATTTGCAACACTGTTACATCAACTAATAACTTAAACAAATGTAGTATGAAAAAAATCTTCATTATCCCAACGGTCATTTTAACGCTTGCCCTCTTAACAGCATGCCACAAAGACGATCACGATCACGACAAGAACGATACGGAGCCCCCAAGAATCAACATCATACAGCCCACTGCAACCATGTTTGATTCGGGTGATACTGTCATGATACAAATCGTAGTAACCGACAATATTGAGTTACATGATGTAGATGTATTTATCAACGATAAGAAAACTGGTGCTGAAGTCTATAAATTACATCGTCACAGCCACACCAAAGAGGTAAATATCAACTCCTGGTGGGTTGCCACTGCCCCTCATGGACACGCAGATTACATTCTTCGGGTTAAGGCAGAAGATGCAGCCGGTAACACAGCTGAGAAGACTCACGAATTTCATGTACATTAATTAATATATTAGAGGAATGTTAAACGCAAAAAGCTGTCTTTCAAAGACAGCTTTTTTTATTTTAATCCCTGTTCAAAATTCCAGGCTGATCTCAGCATATCGACCAATGAATATTTTGCTTTCCAGCCCAATTTTTCGTTTGCCAACCGTGTATCGGCGTATACTGCTTCGACATCGCCCGGCCTTCGATCTACGATCCGAAAAGGAATCGCAATTCCTGTGGCTTCTTCAAAGGCTTTGACCATCTGCAGTACGGAGTACCCCTCCCCTGTACCAAGGTTATAGACTTCAAAGGGTTTTTCCATTTTTCCATTGAGCATTCGGTTGAGTGCATATATATGAGCATCAGCAATATCCACTACATGGATGTAATCCCGAATACACGTTCCGTCGGGCGTATTGTAATCCCCGCCGAAAATTTTTAGTTCAGCACGCTTGCCAATAGCGGTTTCGGTTATGTATGGCACCAGATGATGAGGTGGACCATCCTGAAATTCGCCGATTATGCCCGTTTGATGCGCCCCAATGGGATTAAAATATCTGAGTGAAATGACATCTACAGCTCTTGTAGCCGAAAAATCACGGAGTATTTCTTCCGACATTTTTTTTGTATTGCCATAGGGAGACTCAGCCGGTTTAATAGGTGCATCTTCACTTACGGGCAGCACATCCGGATTGCCATATACTGTACATGAAGAGCTGAACACCACATTGCGAATTTTGAATGCAGCCATACTCTCGAGCAGGTTTATGGTACTTACAAGATTATTGTAGTAGTACTTAAGAGGTTTTTCCACAGATTCGTTGACCAAAAGGAAGGCTGCAAAGTGGATAGCCCCAGCTATATCAGGATATTTTTCAAACAGGGCATTCATTTCATCTTTATTACACATTTCAACCTTTTCAAATAGGATGGGTCGTCCAACAATTTTTTCAATCCTGTCTTTTACTTCTAGGGGTGACTCACTGAGATTGTCTATAAGTACGGGTTCAAATCCATGGTCAATCAATTGGACAGCTGTATGAGATCCGATATATCCAAGCCCTCCGGTTACGAGTATTTTTTTTGACATATGTTTGAATTTATACCCAAAGAAAGCAAGATTTAAGAAATGATTATTCCAAAAAGTGATTGGGCAAGAAATTTTAATAAAAAAACCCGCTTTGTTAAACAGAGCGGGTTTGACGTTTAGGTTTAATATATTACCTAAATAAGGTCACTGATCCATTACGGATCTCTACCTCATTGGTGATCATGTTGAGATATTGCAGCGTGTAGAAGTACACACCATTTGCCAGAGGCTGCCCGGTATTCCGGTGATTGCCATTCCAGGGTT
The DNA here is from genome assembly GCA_046295455.1 of Thermaurantimonas sp. Classification (GTDB taxonomy): domain Bacteria; phylum Bacteroidota; class Bacteroidia; order Flavobacteriales; family Schleiferiaceae; genus Thermaurantimonas. The sequence continues at coordinate 256,771 of JBKBNI010000002.1, forward strand.
GGGCGTTTTCATAATTATCACTTTCATACACGATATCTCCCCATCTATTGAAAATGCGAAGTCTGGCATTTCGATGTTGATCGATATTTCGGATTTCAAAAAGATCATTTTCTCCATCTCCGTTTGGAGTAAATACATTGGGGATCTCAATGGGTTCGATCACCGGGGGTGGGTCAACCGGTTCTTCAGTACATGTAAATTTTTCATAATTGGATATGCTCTCATATTTCCAGTTAATACCCGAAGTATCATCAGCAATCACCCTCAGCCAATAGTCTATGTCCTGCGTGCCGTCACAGGGTTTTTGAATTATAAGAGTGGTATCAAAAGTCGGATTTCCTTCCATCTGGAGTGTCTCCCAGGTGATCTGTTGGGTAGCCTGATCTTCTACTCCGATTTCCACAGTATATCTAGGGTGAGGCCAGCCGTCGTAGTGATTCCATGTAAGGGCCAGTTCTGTATCTGTTTCATACAAGGTATCAAGCAATATACTTCTGATAGATCTTGTGATGTAAAAGGGTTGTGACATGACTAATTGTACTTGATAATGGTAAATACCGGAATTTACCTCTGGAGTATTCAGCGTAATATCTCTCCAAAAGAAGTCTGTGGGAACATTTTGGAACGCAAGGAAATTAAAGGTCTGACCGCTGTCATCACTTCTATACACATTCCATCCATCAATCAAAGCTAAGTTGACCGTAGGGGTATCAACCTCCCACTCAATGTATGGATGCATATTGTTTTCAATAGTCACATTTTTCAAATCATACAATGGATTTGGACAATTGGATACCCGTATAATGATGGCATAGAAATCCGGCAATGGAAATCCACAAGAGTTTAAAAGTGTATTTCCATCATTTCCTATCTTGATGTAAAGGATATAATCCCCGTTTACAGTAAAGGGTTTATGAAGTCTGAGCTGGATGTTTTTTGTTTCAAGAGCTACATTACAATTTTTGATCACACCTATCACCGGCCTCAGAATGGAGTCCGGACCTACAATTCTAAATTCAGATCCCTCATCCGTGATGGACTCACACTGGATATTTACGTCAAACTTTAAATCTACCAAACTATCGAAGCAATTGTATGGTACGATTGGGATAATCTTACTCCAGCCGGATGGAGAATTGGGATCAGGGACCGAGTCATTTCGAAGCGGGTAGCCGTAGCTGGCCATAAAGCCGTGCACATATCCGTCTGAAGGTTCGGTGACGTTAGAAAATCCCGGTTGATTGATGTCAATTTTTGGACCGTTCTGTACTTCGGGCTTACAGTTGTTTGCAAAATTGACCTGCATGTCTCTTTGAGCCGTTCCCACCAATACCCAGGTTAGAAATATTGGATCCCATCTGTACTCTTCGACTTCTACCTTTAGTACAAACAAGCCTGTCACATTTCCGGTGGTGAACTTAAAACTGCCATTGTTTTCTATCACAATCTGAGTTCCGGGAGCTATTGGAAATGGTTGATTCACTGAATACCCTGGCTGCCATGCCATATTGACGCCGGGACCACAGTTAGGACCTTGCTGAGGATTGGCCCATCGATAGCGAATAGAATCACCATTTGGCTCCGTAGTTGCCTGTGACCAAACAAAATAATTGTTGGTACAAAATGACTTTGCTGCCGGAGTTATAAATTGCGGAGAAGTATTATTGCCGATCATGCTATTCAGTAATGCCTCCACATATAGCGTCGCACCACCCGCACCCACCAGGTTTTGATTTGGATTTCGGCAGCATACCACTGAATGTGAAAATCGCACATCCGAACAATTTTGTGGCAAAGTCACCACACCTTCATACCAATGTGTTTCGATGGCCTGAAACCCTGCACCGGGAGCAGTGGAGACACACTCGTCTTGGCCGGGAGTAAGAAATCCACCAGAACCCGGTCCACTTGTGATAGGAGTAAAACCTAATTGAGCCGGCGGTATTTTCGGAAGATTTACATTAAATGTACTGAAACAACTTGAACGAATGCACAAATTCACCGTACCAGCCAATGCCACCGGAGAGGATTGTAGTCTGTAAAGTTTTACCGTAATTAAATATTGTCTGGGAGTATTTGTGCTATCTCCGATATACCGATACATGATCTCTGCACCTGCCACATGGGTAGCGTGAGATCGGATTGATAAAAAGATCAGCAAACACCAAAAAAACCCGATTATTTTCTTCATTAGGTGATGAAATTTATTACTTTAATTTAAAAAATAATACGTGCAGTAAAGGTATGATATATTTTTCTAAGTGGTCAATACCCATTTGTATAATCCTAAATCAAGGCAGGTACCTGCACCAATTAAGATTTATCTCAAAAAATTTTGAATTAAATACAAGATTTAACTGGTTTTTAAAACAACTGTCTGCGAATGAAAGACAAAAAATAGTCGGCTGAACTCTTGAGCCGGAAGAAATGTTAATCAGTACTTTTGCAGCGATATATCACACAGCAGGATAATGGAGAATATAAGGAATTTTTGCATCATTGCACATATCGATCACGGCAAAAGCACATTGGCTGACAGGCTTTTAGATACAACCAATGCTATAAGTGACCGTGAAAAAATGAATCAAGTTCTTGACAATATGGATCTTGAACGCGAGCGTGGCATCACCATAAAGAGTCACGCAGTTCAAATGTATTATACTTTCGAAGGAAAAGAGTATATCCTTAACCTAATTGATACACCCGGCCACGTTGATTTCAGCTACGAAGTATCCAGAGCCATAGCAGCTTGTGAGGGTGCCCTTCTCATCGTAGATGCTTCCCAAGGGATACAAGCCCAAACAATTAGCAACCTATATCTGGCTTTAGAACATGATTTGGAAATCATACCAGTACTGAATAAAATAGATTTGCCTTCTGCCAACCCCGAGGAGGTTAGCGACCAAATCATTGACCTTTTGGGCTGTGAGAGAGAAGACATCATTGCCGCAAGTGGTAAGACAGGCTACGGCGTAGAAAAAATTCTGGAAGCCATTGTGAAGAAAATTCCGGCACCTAAAGGTGACCCCAACGCTCCGTTACAAGCGCTGATTTTTGACTCGGTTTTTAATCCTTACAGAGGAATAGAAGCATATTTCAAGGTTGTAAACGGAACCATACGCAAAGGCCAAAAGGTCAAATTCATGGCTACGGAGAAAGTATACGATGCCGATGAAATCGGAATATTGCAGTTAAAACAATACCCTAAGGAGGAAATCTCTGCAGGAAACGTAGGATACATCGTTTCCGGAATTAAGGATGCCCGGGAAGTGAAGGTGGGAGATACGATCACTTCGGTCGAAAATCCGGCTGATGCACCTATTGAAGGATTTGAAGAGGTAAAGCCAATGGTCTTTGCCGGATTATATCCTGTCGAAATCGACCAATACGAGGAATTGCGGTCATCACTTGAAAAATTACGTCTCAACGATGCTTCTCTCACCTTCGAACCGGAATCATCTGCTGCACTTGGATTCGGATTCCGATGCGGCTTTTTGGGAATGCTTCATATGGAGATCGTTCAGGAACGCCTTGACAGAGAGTTTGATATGGATGTAATAACGACAGTTCCAAACGTTTCCTACATTGCTTATATGAAAAAAGAGCCTGATGTACCCGTGAAGGTCAATAATCCGGCCGATTTCCCTGATCCTGTCAAGCTTGAGCGGATCGAAGAGCCATATATCAAGGCTCAAATCATCTCAAAAAGTGAATATGTAGGCGCCATAATGAAATTGTGTATTGACAAGAGAGGTATTCTGAAAAATCAGGTCTATTTAACATCAGACCGGGTAGAACTTACTTTTGAAATGCCCCTAGCTGAAATTGTATTTGATTTTTATGACCGGCTCAAATCCATTTCAAGAGGGTATGCCTCCTTTGACTACTATCCTATTGGCTACAGAGAGAGTGATTTAGTAAAATTAGACATTCTTATTAATGGTGATCCCGTGGATGCACTTTCTGCATTGGTACACAGATCAAATGCCTACGATATAGGCCGAAAAATGTGTGAAAAACTAAAAGAACTCATTCCAAGACAGCAGTTTGTGATAGCCATTCAAGCAGCTATTGGTTTAAAAATCATCGCACGTGAAACCATCAGCGCGCTTCGAAAAGACGTAACAGCTAAATGCTACGGTGGAGATATCACCAGAAAGAGAAAACTCCTCGAAAAACAAAAAGAAGGTAAAAAGCGGATGAAGCAAATCGGAAGTGTGGAAATACCTCAGAAAGCTTTTTTAGCAGTTTTGAAGTTAAATGATTAAAAAAAAGGCCTTCTGAGGCCTTTTTTTATTTTCGAATATATTCTTTAAAATCTCTGTGCTCTTGCTTGTATAGTTCTTCATTTGAAAGGGTCTTAAAGTATTCATATGTGATTTTTAACCCTTCCGCACGATCCACTTTTGGTTCCCATCCCAAAATTTGTTTAGCTTTGGTGATATCCGGTCTTCTCTGCATGGGATCATCTTTTGGCAGAGGTTTGAAAACAATTTTTTGTGTAGTGCCGGTCAGTTTTATGATTTCCTGAGCAAATTCCAGAATCGTGATCTCGTCTGGATTTCCAATGTTTACAGGGTAGGGATAATCACTCAGCAAAAGCCGGTAGATACCCTCTATCAGGTCATCAACATAGCAGAATGACCTTGTCTGACGACCATCACCAAAGACAGTCAGATCTTCACCCCTGAGGGCCTGACCAATGAATGCAGGTAGCACCCGACCGTCGTTGAGGCGCATCCGTGGACCATAGGTATTGAAAATGCGCACTATTCTGGTTTCAAGGCCATGATAGGTATGATATGCCATCGTCATAGCCTCCTGAAATCGCTTTGCTTCATCATATACGCCACGGGGCCCGACAGGATTCACATTGCCCCAATACTCTTCGGTCTGAGGGTGCACCGTAGGATCCCCATACACTTCTGAAGTGCTGGCTATAAGCACTCTAGCACGTTTTGCCATAGCCAATCCCAAACAGTTGTGAACTCCTAATGACCCGACCTTAAGGGTCTGAATCGGTATTTTCAAATAATCTATTGGGCTGGCAGGAGATGCAAAATGAAGTATGTAATCTAAATGACCAGGAACATGAATAAATTTAGAGACATCATGGTGGTAAAATTCAAATTCTTTATATTTAAAAAGATGCTCAATATTTTTTAGATCTCCTGTTATCAGATTGTCCATACCAACGACATCATATCCTTCTTTAAGAAATCTGTCGCATAAATGTGAACCCAGAAATCCGGCAGCCCCGGTAATGAGAATACGCTTATTCATAATTTTTTTTGTAAAAGTAGTTTGACGAATGATAAATGGTGCATGCACTAACTATAAAAAAACCCGCCAATTGGCGGGCTTTCTGAATATTCTATCTGTGTGAAGTAATAATTAGTTTTCTAATGAATTCACCCTCTGCAAGATGTGCCTTCACAATGTAAGTTCCATCTCTCAGGCCTTGGATATGAATGGGCACATCCGCTCTACCCTCAAAGTAGTAATCTGAGTACTCAAATACTTTCTGTCCCGCAAGGTTATAAATTGCCAAGGATACGTTTCCTGAGGTCGGCATGTAAATAGGAAGATGTGCAATAGAGCTTGCCGGATTGGGGTAAAGTTCGCCAACTACAGGCTTTTCTATTCTGAGTTCGTCTAGACCTATGGTAAATTCCGACCTTGCGTTCGAGACTTTCAAACAAAAATCATCAATCGCCCATCCGGGAGCAACAATATTCTGATCACTTCCAAAACGGAATCTGAATATTGCTTTACCTGAAAATTGAAAATCAAACGTTGTTTTTGCTTCAATCCATCCGTCTGAATTTCCTGTAAAACCGGGATTAATAAGCTCTAAACCCGTAATAAAAGGTTGGTTGTACCAACTAGTCTGCGGTTTGAAACTACCAACTACTTTCCAGGTATTTCCGCCATCTTGAGATACTTCGACGATACCGCCATCGTGAAATTTTTCAGTCACGTAATAATGCATGAAACTCATTTCATACACCAGGTTAGAATCTACAATAAAAACAGGTGTAAACAAGGCCGAACTGTCTCTATTTCGATAATTCTGGTCCAGACGTGTCATCCATGCGTTTACTCCGGAAAAGGCCCCAACGATGGGTGGATTGTTGGGCGTTCCGAATTCCCAGATCGTAGTTCCGTTGGCATAGGTAAAAGCGTTATAGGTAGCCCATGTTGGCTCATTAGGTCCTTCGAAATTATTGCAGAAAGACGAGTCGGGTGCTTGTATAATGTTGAGCTCCTGCAGAACAACAAGTACTCTGCAAAACTCATCGTCAGAGGGCTGATTGTCAGGCTTACCGTTAGGTAAACGAGTTTCCACACATATATTATGTGAGCCGGATGCAGGGCTAACCCATGGAGATTGATAGATGTATTGGAAAGTTTGATCAACTTCTAATCCGTTTCCGGGGAAGATTACCTTCTCCCATGGGCCGACATTGGCGCCGATTTTTACCCGTACTTCACAACTGTCCAGACGCTTTGCACCAGTATTTTGTATTGTAACTACAAACTGGTTGTTGATGCCCGGTACAATGAGGGGAGTTACCGTGGCCACATTGATTGGTGCTGCACTATTTTGCGGGGGAACAAAAATTTGCAAATTATCTATCGCCCAGCCTTGGCCGGTACCAGTTGCATTTGATCGAAATCTGAAACGGATATTTAAAGGCGCAGGATTGAAATTAAACATGTTTAAAGGGAATGAGCTGTTCATCCATCCTCCGGATGAGCCTGTAAATGCTGGTCTGTTGCCAAACAATGCTGAACTTGAGGTGCCGAAGTTTGGCGAAGTGCAGTACCAGTTCACTCCGAGATTCTGATTACAACCACCTGAGGGTAATTCTCCAAGAATCTGCCATCCTTGAGGCGTTTCGTACTCTACCACCCCCCCGTCATCATCGCTGAATTGAAAATTCTGCGCAAACCGGATTTCAGGAAAGCGAATGGTATCAAATCCTGCCAAAGAAGGGAACCGAAGTATTTCTTCCGCATTGTTTCTGTAGGGGCGGGTGCGTGAGGTGGTCCATGCATTAGGAGCCGACTGAGCTGAGTTGATGGTAGTTTTAGCAGGAGTACCCAGCTCCCACTGACGAAGACCACCTTGAGAGAACTCTCCGGCGGCTGACCAGTTGCAATCATCAAAATTTGTAAAAAATGGAACAGAAAGCTGGCCAAATCCGGTGACATCCTTGCAATATTCATTATTAAATGTATTAATATCGCCGGTCACAGATGTAGAGGCACATATTTTAAATCGTCCAACTGGCCATATTGGTGACACAGTCGGAGTGAATTGTACTGTTTGATTTGGAGCCAGATTTCCGGTCCATGTCGCGTTGTAAGTTACCGGTGTACCGGCATTGGTTCCACAATAAGGTGTAATCGTGTATGTAACAGGAATAGAAGTTAAAGCAGAGGTGCCAAAATTTCTAAGGGTAAATGTAGGCAATTGTCCTGTACCCGCTGGTACACCTAAACCAGGCGGTTGTATATTTTCTACACCTGCATCATTTGCTATTTTGTTGTAAATGTTGAGATTGTCAATAGCCACAAGTGTCAGGTTTCCACTGTTTTTCCGATAGGCCTGGATCTGGACTCTTGCAAACTTATTAGAAAACTGTTGGAGACTGTATTCTCTGTATATCCAGGGCGAAATGTGATTGGTATGAGCATTGGCTCCAGAATTGACAATCCGTCCTCCGGGGGGAGTTATCCAATTGTTTCCACCATCTTCCAAAAACCTGAATACTAATGAATCCACATCCGGCGCAAACATGTAATAATAAAATGATACTACAGGATTCGCAATTCCATTAAAGTTCAAACACAAGGATTGCAGGGTGGCAGGGCTATTAAATTGCCAGTTTCCTCGGGCAAAGAGATAATTTCCGTAATTCGAAAAATCCGAGAATGGACCCGTACCTTCGATCGGATGTGGTAGGCCATTTCCAATGCCCCAGGCATATTGACTGAAGTTGGTACCGGTAGGAGTTGGTATCTGCTCCAATATGGTGGTAGCCATTGTGCCGTAATTGCCAGGCACAGTAAAGTTACCTGGAATATTGGCTGCTCCATCAAAGTTGATATTTACCGGAAAGGTGCTGTGATTTGTGGGGTGAATGATCTGAATATCTAGCGTATCATTTGTCTTGTCTACGTCGCCAGGCACTGCTGTCCATACACGGATATTGTAGGTGGTGTTTGGAGTGCTGAGATTGGCTTTAGGTGTCAGGGTGTATATAATTTGTTGTGCAGTAATAAGATTTTGCTTTATTGTATCCCAAACGATTGGTCCATTATTAATCCTAAATGCTATTGGGATTGCCTTAAGTGTATCACAACCAAGAGATTGAACTCTGACCTGAATATCCTCAGTGGCTGTATATCCGCAAAATCCATTTACAGGTTTCAAAATCTCTACAAGGCGAGCATCATCAGTGGTCGGATTGTAAATTCTCACATTGTCAATAGCTATATCGGACAATATGCCCGGACCACGTGTTGCGACAAATCTGAATTTCACAAACTTACCTGTAAATGGCTTGATGTTGACCACAGCTCGGGTATATGGCGCAGTTTTGGAGGTGTGCTGCTGACCGGATATTGAAAAAATTCCATTAATCCAGGTAGATGTGGTGCCTGAATTTGTATCTATGTCCACTCGTAGGGTACCCATATTTTGACCAAACATGTGGTAGTAAAACTCGAGAGCAGAACATGAGTCTTGGGGAAGTTGTATACATGGTGTTTCTAAGATAGTTTGCTGACCGGTAGTGCCGCGTTCACCCCATGTGTAAATATATTTAGAACCGTTTTGGGCACCTGAAGGTCCGGTTCCCGGATTGGTCGTTGCTTGATTACCGCCCATAATTGCCCATGCATAGTTGTTTGGAGCTTGATTGTTAGGTGGTGTTACCGACCAATTTTGCCCGACTGCGGTCGGAAATGTACCTCTGTAGGTAGTACCTGCTCCCCCCGCAGTTCCCGGGACCCACTCTGCACTCTCGAAACTCTCAATCCATGGGTTGGTGGCCGATGGATAGATAATGTTGGGGTTGACCGGATTGCCTGGTTGCCATCCCGGAATACACTTCCCCGGAGGAGGAGGCATGATCCAGAAGGTGTAAAAATCTGCCGGAGCGTTAGATGGCATTCGTACTTCATTTTTACATGTATCTTTTCCTATGATGTAGTAATCTACCGTATCGCCCACAGTTAGATTAAATATAGTATCTCTAAAGATTCGATTGGTAACGGGCTGACTAGCGTCGGGAATCATAAATTTGAGATTCCATGGGCCGTTATTGATTCTATAGAACAAGAGTGCCGAATCTGCGCGCACATTGTCCTGGATACGAATTCCGATCGGATAATTACCCGGAGCAAACTGGCCTGCCAATGGATGATTGTTGTAAGGAGGAGAGACCCCAAGAGTAAATGTTGCAGTCGGATTATAGAGTTCACAAGTAGATACCTCTACCTTCACATTGTCGATAAACCAACCTGCCTTCAGAGCGCGGTTGGGGTTTCCATCATTACCAAATGGAAAAGCGCACATAAATCTGATTTTTACCTGTGGAAATCCAGTAGCTCCACAAGCGAGCGCTGAGATATCAAAAACTTCTTCGACCCACCAATTATTTGTAGGAAACGTATTTCCGATAGGACCGTCCCAAATATTTGTGCTATTATTGATGTTTATACCTGAATAGGCGACATCATTGAAATATCCGACAGAACGATAGTAAACGCTTTGGCCAAGATAAACCACATTACCTGCAACGGGTGGGGTGCCACTCGGATTATCGGGAATTACAGTCGTCCATGTAGCTCCGTTATTGGTTGAGATTTGGATGTTTGCACGATCAGCTACCAATATTTTGGCGATGTGCCTAAAGGTGAGACGGGCAAATGTCATTCCCACCGTAGAAAAAGCATCCGTTTCAAAAAATATTGAATCTTGCGTACCGGCTACGGGTTTTGCTGTGTATGAGTTAGGAGGTGAAACTTGTAATTGATTATTTACGCTGAATTGAAAAAGAGGACCAGCTGTGCCTGTGCCTGCACCTTTGTAGGTAATGCCTTTTATATTGGTGCTATCAAAATTTTCAGAATAAACCGTAGAAATTACTGGCTGAGTGAGTGCTGAAAACGCAAGAAAAAGAAAACCAAACAATAAAAGTTTTTTCATTTGCTATCGAATACTTATTCGATAACAAATATACACATTTACAAGAAAGTTAAAATGATTCGAAAGTCATAAGTGAGTATTGTATGTGAATCTGAATTTAAATGCAAATAATACGCAGTTAAAATTCTAAAAATAAAAAATCCAGGTATTTGAAATTTTCTATATCCGTCTTAATAACAATAAAAAAAATCTTACTGCTGTAGACGCGATCAGGCGAAGACAGATTCTTTACCTACGTGTTTAGTAATCATGTAGTACAGAACAGCTCTGTATTTGTTTTTTGCATGATCGTTGTAGTACTTGATGACTTCTTTAAGTACTTCCATGGTCGCATCCGAATCTTCCATCTCAAGTTTTTTCGCCATGAAGTTCTTTTTGACTGTTTCAAGTTCACTTTGGTCAAGCATGGACACCATAAATGCATCTGAATTGTAAATGGATGGCCCACAAGCTATTGTAACTTTGGTCAGAAGTTCCATATCTGGTTCATGCTTTAGCGCTTCCCGCATCTGCTGGGCTTACTTAAGATTAAGTTCTTCTCTTTTGTTCAAAGTTCTGTAAAATTTTGTTTCAATAGTAATATTTTTTTGAAAAAACACAAATAAAATTATCAAAAATTAATGTGACAGATTTTAATTGGCTTCGATTCGATTGGACAAGAACGGTAGAGTGATTAGTAGGTTTAAGTGAAAACATAAGTCATCTCAATCCCTAAATATCTCATGGTCGCAACAACCACTGAAAAGAGCAATATTATGTAATGGTTTTGCATAGTAGTCACTTTAAATCAATTAATTACATCAATTTGATTTGTTTTTTATTTTTTATCAAATGTGACAATAATCACATTTAAAAGTGAACTTTTTGATAATTTTACAAAAATTTAAAAAAATGAGCACACACTTTCAGATTTTAATTGTAGGAGGAGGAAACGCGGGAATTTCATCTGCTGCCCAGTTGCTGAGAAAAAAATCTAACCTTAAAATTGGTATCATTGAACCATCCGAAAAACACTATTATCAGCCCGCATGGACATTGGTAGGAGGAGGTGCGTATGACATGAATGCTACCATCAGAGATCAAGCCCGGTGTATGCCCAAAGGTGTCACCTGGATTAAGGATGCTGCAGATACATTCGAGCCGAATGAAAATAAAGTCACGTGCACTTCAGGGGCGTCGTACACATATGATGTATTGATTCTGACACCGGGTATCCAATTGGATTGGCACAAAATCAAAGGTGCCCGCGAAGCTTTGGGAAAAAACGGAGTTACAACCAACTATATGCCTCAGTATGCTCCGTACACTTGGGAATGCATCCGCTCATTTAAAGGAGGTAATGCTATATTTACTAATCCAAACACACCCATTAAATGTGGTGGCGCACCTCAAAAAATCATGTATCTTGCTTCAGATTATTTCCGAAAAAACAAGTTGGCTTCAAAAACCAACGTGCACTTTTATTCAGGAGGAGGAGTGATCTTCGGTGTGGAAAAATATGCCAAAACACTGATGGAAGTAGTTAAGCGATATAACATTAACCTCCACTTTAAATACAATCTCATTGAAATAAAAGGAAATGAAAAAATTGCCGTGTTTGCTACAACAGATACCGAAGGCAATACAAAAACTGTAGAGCAGCCATATGATATGATTCATATAACACCCCCCCAAAGTGCTCCAGACTTCATAAAGAGAAGCCCCTTTTCAATCCCTGATTCAGCATGGCCTGCTGACACTCCATGTATGCCCGGCCAGTATTCAAAGGATTATTTGGGTTGGGTGGATGTTGATAAATTTACACTTCAGCATGTGAGATACGCTAATGTCTTCAGTTGTGGAGATGCCGCCAACACCCCCAATGCCAAAACAGGTGCAGCTGTGCGCAAGCAAGTACCTGTAATGGTCGAAAATATTATGGCCTACCTAAGTAATAAAACAGCAGAAAAAAAATATAATGGGTATGGCTCTTGCCCGCTTGTGACCGGATATGGAAAACTGGTACTCGCTGAGTTTGACTATCAAAACAAGCCCATTGAGACCTTTCCGATAGACCAGTCAAAAGAGCGCTGGAGTATGTGGATGCTAAAAAAGCATGTTCTACCATGGCTGTATTGGAACAAAATTTTAAAAGGCACTGCATAGCCTGCGTTTCTTGATCAAACCATCTACCTAAGAGCCTGAAATAAATTTATTTCAGGCTCTTTTCATTAAGTAAATGTAATGTGAGTAGGTCGACAACAAGTGTTAGTTAACATGTTGGTAAAACCCTATGAACACAGACGGATGGTCACCCATACTTTCTGCTGATGAAGCTATATTTGCAGGTATTGCTTAAAACTAAATGGTAATTCAGATAACTGATAATGAGTGAATTAAAAGATTACGGAGCAGCCAGCATTCAAATATTAGAAGGGCTGGAAGCTGTGCGGAAAAGACCCGCTATGTACATAGGCGACATCGGTACCAAGGGCCTTCATCACCTGGTATATGAAGTGGTTGATAACTCCATAGATGAGGCACTGGCAGGGTATTGTAATTCCATTGAAGTTACAATTCACCCCGATAATTCAATAACGGTGAAAGATAATGGTCGGGGAATCCCGGTGGATATTCACCCCAAAGAAGGCAGATCGGCACTAGAGGTTGTAATGACAGTACTCCATGCAGGCGGAAAATTTGATAAAGATTCATATAAGGTTTCGGGGGGATTGCACGGTGTAGGTGTTTCCTGTGTCAATGCGCTTTCCTCGCACCTAAAGGCAGAGGTTCATCGGGATGGAAAGGTCTATCAGCAAGAATATTCCAGGGGTATTCCGCTGTACGACGTCAAAGAAATGGGCCATAGCGAATACAGAGGTACCATCGTCACCTTCAAACCCGACGAAACCATCTTTAACGACACAGTATATCAATACAGCATATTGCAGGCCAGGTTGAGAGAACTAGCATTCTTAAACAAAGGAATCCGAATTATCCTAACGGATGAGCGAGAAGATGATGATCGCGGCAATCCGCTCTCAGAGACTTTTTATTCAGAGGGTGGGTTGCGAGAATTTGTCTCCTTTATCGATGCCTCCAGGGAGAAATTGATCCCTGAACCCATTTACATGGAAGGCGAACGGTCAGGTATCCCCGTGGAAGTAGCCATGACATACAACACGACTTTTTCCGAAAACATTTTTTCTTACGTCAATAACATCAATACACATGAGGGAGGCACGCACCTTGCCGGATTCAGACGCGCACTCACCCGAACCCTGAAGAAATATGCTGATGACTCCGGTATTACGGCTAAGGAAAAAGTCGAAATCACCGGCGATGACTTCCGTGAGGGTCTCACTGCTGTGATTTCTGTCAAAGTCATGGAACCTCAATTTGAAGGCCAGACAAAAACAAAACTTGGAAACAACGAAGTGGCTGGAGCTGTGGACCAAATTGTCGGCGAAATGTTATCCAACTATCTGGAAGAGCACCCAAACGAAGCCAAAACGATCGTCAGCAAAGTGGTGTTGGCGGCTAAAGCCCGCATAGCAGCCCGCAAGGCCAGAGAATTGGTACAACGCAAAAATGTGCTTACAGGTACAGGTCTTCCTGGCAAACTCAGCGACTGCTCCGAAACCGATCCCGCCCGCTGTGAGCTCTTCCTCGTGGAGGGTGACTCGGCAGGAGGTACAGCCAAACAAGGCAGAGACCGCAGATTTCAGGCGATTATGCCACTGAGAGGTAAAATCCTCAACGTGGAGAAAGCTATGAGTCACAAAGTCTTTGAAAACGAAGAAATCCGAAACATATATACGGCTCTGGGAGTATCCATCGGTACAGAAGAAGATTCAAAAGCACTTAACCTCTCAAAACTCCGCTACCATAAAATCATCATTATGTGCGACGCGGATGTGGACGGCAGCCATATTTCGACATTGATAATGACGTTCTTTTTCAGATATATGAAAGAACTCATAGAACGAGGCCATCTCTACATTGCCTCTCCTCCGCTCTACCTCGTAAAGAAGGGAAACAAACAAGCCTATGCCTGGAATGATGTCCAGAGAGATGCTCTGGTTCGAGAATTAGGAGGTGAAAAAGAAGGTAGTGTAAATATCCAACGGTACAAAGGTCTTGGAGAAATGAATGCAGAACAGCTTTGGGAAACAACCATGAATCCTGACAAAAGGACCCTCAAACAGGTAACCATCGAAAACGCTGCAGAAGCAGACCGAATTTTCTCAATGTTGATGGGTGATGATGTGCCTCCCCGAAGAGAATTTATAGAAAAAAATGCCCGCTACGCCAAAATCGATGCGTAACTGCAGATCCTTAAAAAAACCCGGCTCACTGATGACCGGGTTTTTTATTTTTTGAGTGAAAGACCTAGAGTGTATAATATGCTCTGATTTCCGGTTTTTGCAGAATCGGTTATCCAAAAAATTGGCGTTTTAGTGACGGTTTATCATTTATGTAGTACCCCTATAATTTAGGCTTTAATACAGAAATGACTTTGCCGTCCTGACATCGGAATGTAGGAGCCGGAAACTTCAGTATGACATTGTAATCGTGAGTGGCCATAATCACACTTCTGTCAGCTTTTACAAGCTCTTTAATGAGAAGAATGATTTCTTCACCGGTATCGGGATCGAGATTTCCCGTGGGCTCATCGGCAATGATCAACTTTGGTTCGTTCAGTAGGGCTCTGGCCACCGAAACGCGCTGCTGCTCACCACCAGATAGCTGATGAGGCATCTTTTTGGCCTTATCCAGCATAGTTACAGAAGTGAGAACCCGCTCTATTCGCTCTTGAATGTGTTTTTTTTCTTTCCAACCTGTAGCTTTTAGCACAAAATAAAGATTGTCATATACACTGCGGTCAGAGAGCAACTGAAAATCCTGAAAAATGATACCTAGCTGACGTCTCAGATAAGGTATCTGACGCCTTTTAATCTTGTGCAGAGCAAACTCTGATACATGCCCCTCCCCGGCTAGTAAGGGTAAATCGGCGTATAGTGTTTTCAGAAGGGTGGACTTACCGCTGCCCGTTTCGCCGATCAAATACACAAACTCACCCGGCTTGAGTACCATGTCTATATCAGAGAGAATGGGCTCTTTGCCGTGGCCTACGGATGCATTAGTCAATACAACTAGCGGCTTGGATTCAGATGTCATGTGAGCACTCAGAGTTTGTAGACAGCACCGGCAATGGCCAAAAATTGCTGCGCCGGATAGCCGAGGTAGTGTTCATAGGGATTAAAAAACATGTTGTTGATCGTCAGAAAGAAACTCATTTGCTTGCTGTAGTGATAGTTAAGGTGAAGATTTGCATCTGTGAACGGTTTTAAACGCGCGCTGATTTCGGTATTAAGAGATTGATCAAAGGCGATTCTTTGACCTATAAAAAAGACATCGATACCAACATCAAATGTACTCCCATTGGAATATTTAAGCTTGATTTCATTTCTCCAGTTTGGCAAGTGCCATGCTTGTCCACCTTTCATTTCATAATGGTTATAATTTACTATGCCCTCTGCATCGATATTTTTTGTAAGTTTAATTGCAATTTTTGCCTGTAGTGGGACTTGATTTCCGTCAAGATAAAGCATCTCTACTCCTTGTATGTTCTGGGGAGTCTTATAATAAAGTGGACTTCGATAAAAGATAGGCATATTTCTCCAATCGATGTAACCGGCACTGAGATGATAACTGGCTCCCGGAAAGATGAGTCCTGACATTCCTACTTGAGCCTCCACCTTTTGTGTATAATCCAGTTTAATTCCGGGACTTATAAACAGCCATTGACGGCTTAGCGAACGAAGGGTATTGAGCTGAAGATCATAGGTAAGATGACCGTCAAATTCGAGAATTTCCGCTATCACAGGCATCTTAAACCTCGCTTCCGGAAATATGAAAAAGTATAATTCATCCGGCTCTATAGGAACAATAGATGCGAGATTATCACGGACATAGTTGGAAAAGACCATGTTAAACCCCAAATCAAACTGCATATTTCCATTAGAAAAATTCATTGAAGGACGCAACCTGAATACATTGGATCTAAACGCCATTGCGAGATCGTTCTTCGTATTGTAGTGTTGCATGTGTTCATAACCCATTTGAATATTCAGATTTCGGGCGTCTGTCCTCTTTAATTGAAATACTACAGGCAGCGAAGCATGTATCTCAGCGATGTCGTAGCGGTCGCGCAAGTAGTCCAGTTTAAATCCCAGATTGGTCATGGCAAACGAACTGACAGGGATAAGTCTTGTGGCATCTACCCGTGTAGTGGAGATCAGATAACTCTGTACTTCGGGATCAGCGGACACAAAAGTATCCAGAGGAGGGAGGTCAAGATCAGGTAGCCCATAATACTTCACGCGATCATACCCGATATCTGCTGATGCTCCAATGCTATACTTGTCGAAAAAATGGCGGTAGTACACAGAAGCTCCTGTAGTAGAAAGTCCATTGTTGTCAAAGAGAATGTTTCGAACACCGGTGCGTGTAGAGTAGTGGTTGATACCTGCACCAAATGCACTGCTTCTCGAGCGATCACTGTCGAACCTCAGTTCAGCGAGTGGAGTTGTATAGAGTCCGGCACCGATGCGGATAAATGTCCGGGGCACAGGGTCAATGGCAGTCTTGCTGATGCGTGCGGGTTTGAGCACTTCAGGTGTATAATCTGTAGTCAGGACAATGGGTTTAATTTCAAATTTCACAGGTACCCGTGTACGCGTAGTGTCTTCTGTTCGGGGAAGGTCGTTGAGCTTTTGAGCGTCTTCGATGGTTGCCTTGTACGAACCGATGACTTCAAGCCTGATCTGTCCGATGTTCTCATTTTGGCCAAATACAGTAAGACATCCGATGGCAGACAGCAGGGCGATTAATTGTAGTCTTTTCATGAACCTGTGGGGTTATTTTTTCTGGATGAAAGTGTTTAGCTCGCTTTTGAGGTCTCTTGCTTCATTGACTAAATCGGGTGAGGAATTGGACTTAATGACAAAGTCCAATGAAAAATCAGCCTGAAAATAATCTTGCTCTCCGATAAAATTTCTTGCCAACAGAATCAATGCTCTGTCTCTAAGTAAAATGTTTTCAGGAAATGCCTCGACCAGATCGTAGATCAGCTTTTTTGAATCTGCGAATCTTTTTTGATTAAACCGATAAATCGCCAGATAGTACATGCTCTCAGCCCGATATTGGCCACTACCGGATCTAGCCAAATTTTCAAAATCAATTTCAGCCAATTCATGATTTTGCTGATTGTACAAAGCTACAGCCCTGTAAAAGGTGGACTCCTGGTTTAATGCCTCGTCTATATCCGATCGAGCAAGTATTCGATTGGCAAGACGAACACACTCGTTCCAATCTTGCATAAAGTATGCAATCCGCATCAACTGGTTTTCTGAAGTCATTCGGCTATTGTCTCTGGCAGATCCTATGTCAGTTACCTTTCGATACATCTTCTGTGCAGCCGTCCAGTCTTTGCGATCAAAGTAATATCCTCCGGCACGGAGTGCTGCCTGTTCGATAAAAGCGTGATTTGGTTTATTGACAATGCGCTCATAGATTTTTACGGCTTCAGACTTTTTATTAAGCCTCCAATAACTGTCCGCCATTAAGTTTTCGGCTCGTTGAACGAATATACCTTCCGGAAAACGAAGTAAGTATTCTTCAAATCCTCCCGCTGCCTCCTGCCACCGCTGAAGGCCGTAGAGCTCGAAGGCATTGTTGAACAGCGATGAGTCTAGCTGGCCTCGTGAAATATTTCCCAGCTTGTTTCGATCAACCCAATCCACGTACTCTCCCATGCGATTGGTTTCGGCATAGATAATTCGTGCAAAGGATATAGCTTCGGCTGATTCCGGTGTCTCAGGATATCTGGAAACCAAATCTTTTAGTATGGCTAGTGCCTCATCATATCTTCGGCTGTTTTTAAGTGATAGAGCTTTGCTTATCAATGCTCTGCGCACCTGTGTGTGGGAGGGGTGAAACTTGATAAACTCATCAAAAGCCTGAACTGCCTCCGAGTAACGATCCATCAGTAGCCATGTGTTACCCAGCTCCATCCGGGCAGCTGCTCGGGTATTGTCGCTGTTGCTGGATTCGATGAGCTTGCGGAGAACCTGGATTTTTTCCTCATTTTTATTCAATAGGCCGAGGGCCAATGCCCTTTGATACCGCGTGTAATCTGCATCTGCCCCGGCTGACTCTGCTCGGGAGTAAAACTCCTGTGCCTGTTCAAACTGATTGATCATCATATACGAGTCGGCTATGCGCAGAAGTGCATCACGCCGGCGGGAAGCTGTGATGTTTTTCTCAGTCAGAAATCTCCTAAATTCCATCGCAGCCTGAGCATATTGCTGTTTTTTCATGTAAGCATAGGCTTTGTTGTAATAGTGGTTGGGAAACTCTGACAGCAAGGTTGCCTGAGGTGTAATGGCAAATTGATTATACGCTTTCAATGCAGCATCGTATTCCATCAGTTGGTAGTATGTCTCCCCCATCCAATAGTAAGCCAATGCAGTGAAACGGGGATTTATGGAGTGCTCCAGACTCTTTTTAAAGTGCTGAATTGCTTGTGGATACTGGCGACCGGTATAATTGCGCACTCCAAGAAAATACTGTACACGCTGCCAGGCTTCCTGCATTTCAGGACTGTCAAGTCCTGCTTTTTCCAATGCCGCTGCAGCACGTGCATAGTCGCTGCTATTGCTGTACATACTGGCCAGTATACGATTTATTTCCTTACTATGCCGGCTCTGTGGAAAAAGTTTAAGAAATTCCTCCGCTGCCTCGATTGGATTTTGATAGGGGGACGATTCTGAATAATTGATTTTAACAAAATTATACATGGCATCTTCTTGAATCTCCTTATTTTTTGAGATACTTGCGGCAGCTTTAAAAGCCCCTGCGGCCTCCTGTCGCATCATGAGCTTCAGATAGCAATCGCCTAACATGTAGTATGCATTCTGAGCTATCTCTTCGCGGGCATTGGTGATCTTGTTGAAGTATTGAATAGCCTGCTCATACTTTCCGAGTTGGTAGTAGGTAAAGCCTATTTCGTAATAATCTGTTTGAGATGGTTTTCCGCCTTTCTCCAGAAATCGTGTATAGTAAATACTTGCATTTTTATAATCCTTGCGCCTATAGTAGGCATCTGCCACCAATTTGGCGATTTCCGAAGCCCGTGCAGGTTCGTCACTTTCCAGTATTTCTTTACCTACGGAAAGCAAATTGTCGTATTCCCCCTTTTTGTAATAAATATGAGCCAGATAATAAGGAACCATTCCGCCGAAATTTTTATCGTTTTTGAGTTTTTCGAAATTGATCAGTGCTTCGCTGAAGTTTCCTTTTAAATAATTGATGTAAGCGTAGTAATACAATGCAGGTGAAGCATACTGGGTTTTTCCTTCTTTCACTGCGGCAAATTGTTGCTGAGCTCCATCAAGGTCATCCATTGAAAAAAGGGAATACCCATACTGAAACTGAATTTTTGCCTTTTCGACCGAATTCATCAATGTCCAGTCTGCCTGCTGATAATATTTGGCCGCTCTTTTGAACTGTCTGTTTTTGAAGAGAAAGTC
Organism: Thermaurantimonas sp.; assembly: GCA_046295455.1. Classification (GTDB taxonomy): domain Bacteria; phylum Bacteroidota; class Bacteroidia; order Flavobacteriales; family Schleiferiaceae; genus Thermaurantimonas. The sequence continues at coordinate 276,568 of JBKBNI010000002.1, forward strand.
TGCCATGTATAGCCTGGCTTCATTGGCCTTGGCACTGGTCTCATAGTCCGTAATAAACTTTTCGAGTAAATATTCACCATCGGGATGCAACATCTGTACTGCAGCGATGGCCCGGTAGTATTCTGCATTTAGCCGCTGGTCAGCAGTAAGATGCTTATTGTCTGCAAGCAATCTCGAAAAGACATCTCGTGCTGCGCCAAACATCTCATGTTGGATGTAAAAAATACCGGATTGAAAATCTGCCTCCGGCAATCTTTGAATCTCAGTAAGCTGTCCGGATGCTACCCGAGTGAACAAGTACAATCCCGAAAAGACAGCTTTCACACCGATACCTTTCACAAGTAAAATTTTTGTGTGTAAAAGTAGTTCAGTAGATTTTCTTTTTTATAACTACAAAACCCATACAGTTCCAATAACTTCAATCTGCTGATTAATCGTATGATTTTAATTACTGTGGTTAATACCAGTTTCGATTTATCTTCACCTTGAGAGTAGTTTCTACAGGTAAATGGGTATTGCTTGAGAATAGTTACAGGAAGACGTCATTTAACTCTTTACAGCGGTAAGATTTAGATCCCAAAAAGCAGCTTGCCTGGCTCTTTGTCTTAAATAGGAAAAGTAATTATATCTTTTTTGGCGCTTTAAATAGAAGCAGTTGAAAAACAGAGTCGTGTACATCTCACTTCAATAGATTGTGATGAAAAAATGATCCTACAGAGAGTCAAAAAGTGCCGGGGATGGGCAGAATTATTTCAAATGTTTCGCTTATTTAAAAAACAATCCTTATCCGGCAGCTCCATTTGAACCTCCCTGTCAATTTCCATCGCCACATACTCGATCCAGATTACTAAAAAGTTTTTTGCTCAAAGGATGGCCTCCCCCACCTTGAGGGATGGTAACAGATGCTTTTTCATTGCCATTGGCATCCTGGATTGTAATGATGTAATAATGGCTTCCATCTTCATCTTCAAAGGCATCATTTCTCATTTTACCAACTAGTCTCACAATTTCTTTGTGTACATCAGAAGATTCATCCAACGCCATCGAACAATCGGTGTAGGGCTCAAAGTCTTGGATTGAATAGTTTTCAACATAGACGATTAATGAATCTCCTTTTTCCAGGGATATTTCCGGTTTACAACCAATGAAAAGAAAAATAAGACCTGCAAGAGTAATGAGTGATGGGGTTTTCATACAGTCATAATATCAGATTCTTTTTTCTCCAAAATCTGATCTACTTTCGATATGTAGAGATTGGTTAATTTTTGGACTTTCTCTTCTGCATCTTTGATCAAGTCTTCGGATATTCCCTGATTTTGAAGTTTTTTTAGGTCATCGTTTGCATCTTTACGGGCGGCTCGAATTCCAACGCGGGCATGTTCTGCCTCAGCACGGCTCTGTTTTACAAGGTCTTTTCGCCGTTCTTCAGTAAGGGGAGGTATGTTGATGATTACCATCTCACCATTGTTCTGAGGATTGAGCCCAAGACCGGCATTCATAATGGCGCGTTCGATTTCAGGAATCATTTTCTTTTCCCAAGGCTGTACCGTGATGGTACGAGCATCGGGGACCATTACATTGGCCACACTGTTGAGGGGGCTCATCACACCATAATAGTCCAGCCGTATGCTTTCCAACAAGGCTGGATTGGCTTTTCCGGCCCGGATTTTAACAAGTTCCTTCTCCAGATGATGAAGGGCTTTTTGCATGCCTTCTTCAGCAGCTTCTAATATCAGTTGTATTTCATCCATAGATTTTTAATTTTTTACAATAGTTCCAATGTTCTCTCCCAAAATTACTTTTCGCAGATTTCCCGGCTTATTCATATCAAAGACAATGATCGGCAAGTTGTTTTCGTGACTGAGTGTAAAGGCAGTCATATCCATCACATTTAACCCCTTTTCATACACTTCTTTAAATGACAATGCGTCAAACTTAGTGGCATTTGCATCCTTTTCTGGATCAGCCGAGTAAATACCATCCACTCTTGTACCTTTTAATATAGCATCTGCGTCGATTTCTATAGCTCTCAGCGTAGCCGCGGTATCTGTGGTAAAATATGGATTGCCTGTGCCTCCTGCAAAGATGACGACCCTTCCCTTTTCAAGATGGCGGATCGCTCTGCGACGGATAAATGGCTCTGCAATCTTATTCATTTCAATGGCTGACATACACCGCGTATATACACCATCGTTTTCGAGTGCCGACTGAAGTGCCAATGAATTGATCACAGTGGCAAGCATACCCATGTGGTCAGCCTGCACGCGATCCATACCTGTGGCTGCACCGGATACTCCTCTGAAAATGTTACCCCCACCGATGACAATGGCCAGCTGTACTCCCTGAGCTACTACATCTTTGATTTCGATGGCATATTCTTTAAGTCTCTTTGGATCGATACCATAGGTTTGCGACCCCATCAATGCCTCACCGCTCAGTTTGAGAAGTACTCGTTTGTATTTCATTGTCCGTCGAATTAGTTGTTTGCTGTTGTTAGATTAGGTGTTATCTGGCTTCTTACCAGGAAGGCACCGCTAAAGGTATTCATCAGACTCTCTCGCACTCCTTCGGCTTCCAATCTATTTCTGAAGTCGCCAACCTGGATCTTATAATTAGGCATTTCGAAAACCATGTAAACCGGGTGTGAAAGGTTGAGTTGCACGTACTGTGATCTGATTTTATCGGCCATCTGCTTGTTTCCGGTAAAGAGTTGTATGCGGTACCCGGTAACACGGCTTTTGTTTTCAAATTTACGTCGGTAGTTTTGAAACATCTGACGCATTGACTCACTTGTTTCTTCATCAATTTGTGCGTTGACGACGTGTGAAATACCTAGTGTGATGATGAGCGCTAGAAGTATTTTTTTCATCCTGTGTACTTAAGTAAAAAAGCCCGCTCAATGAGCGGGCCAAAGTTATGTAAGAATTTTATCTTATCACGGTAAATGAACCTCGTTCTTCCTGATCCGAGTCGCCTGGAGTTGCATACCGTATCAGATAGGTATACACACCGGCAGGCACTTCCTTGCCATTGTATGTAGCATCCCATGATTCAGCCGGATTATTGGTCTCAAACATGAGTTGACCCCACCGATTGAAGATCTGCATATTAAAGCGTGTCAAATCCAGATAACGAAACTGCACTCCGAAGGTTCTGTTTTCGAGATTGGGAGAGCCGGGTCTGATTGCATTGGGAACAAAAAGTTTTACTTTTTGATATACACACACTTCATTGGAAGTACTAACAAATGGTCCGAATCCGGGAGGTAATGGCAAGGTATTGTTTCCTTCAAGAGCCAAAACTTTGTAGCAAAAATTGTTTTCTAAACCTTCAAAGGCTTTTATGTCATCAATGTAATTGGTATCCGTACCGGGAATAACAACCGGTAGCAATTGCCAAGTTCCAAATTCACCAACTTTACGAAGGATCTGATATTGGGAGACTCCGCCATCGAATTCTGTGTATGGATTCCAATGGATTCGGTTTTCATCACTTCGCAAAGCTCTTGCTTTCACTACAATATTTCTGGCATGATTGGATACTGCTCCGATGGTATCGCAATTATTAACACCAATGACCCGATAAAAATAGGTTTGATTCAGATCAACCTTTGTGTCGCTAAATGTGTGTCGGTATGGGGGTGCGGTGTTGTGAGGAAACCGAACGATCTCATAATAGGGTCCGTTTGCAGAATGCCCTCTTTGCAATACGTATTCACGGATATCAGCCGTGCCATCGTAAAAGAATTCAAGCTCGATAGTATTGTTTTTAACCTCTGTATATGGGATATACATGAGGTTTGACGGGATTAAAACTCCAGGATTCATACAACTGATCTGTGATACAGAACGCGTGCCGGAGGAGTGGATAGCCTCTACCCGATAGCAGTAATCTGCACCCTCTTCGAAATTGGTTTGAACAAAGAAAGTGTCATTAGGTGTGCCTGAAAACAATAATTGATTCGGCAACATACCGAGTATTGGTGAATTTATATCCGCGTAAACCTCATATCCGACAAGGTCATTCCCCCAACCGTTATACTTATTCCAAAACAGTGTATTAGTACCTTCACAAACACGAAGTATATAACTGATTAATAGGGTGTTATGCCATACTACGATTTGATCGTCCGAAAAATTACCGCAACTGTCTGCTGATATCACTCTGAAATACTCTATTTGATTACCAGCATTGGAGGCCTGCCATGTATGAGGTAGTGGATCATTGATATCGACGGTGTCTACGATGGCCCATGTGTTGGTAAATGGATTTCCGCTTAGTATATAATAGGTCACTATGTCTCCGGAGGTACTTGGAAAGAAGTCGATTTGGGCGAGATTATTATTTACCGTTACATAATTTAACCTCATGGTATCCGAGTTCATTATGTCCGTAAAAAATCCATCTGCAATGTTTGATACTGCTACACAGGTAGATCCGCTATCGGGTTCGGCACGTATCTGAAATGATACTGTATCTCCACAGGCATTTACAGTGTCAGTGTATGCAAAGAGATCGGTAGAATCGAGCATTACCCAGTTGTTAGATCCCTTTGGAATTTCAGCCCAAACAAAGAAGGTCTTATTGGAACTGCCATTCACTTTAATGTCATTCCAATTCATTTGAGCAAACTGTCCATTATTCGGAGGGAATACATTCAAATTAAGATCAATTGCGCGAAGCGTATCTGAGTTTGAGCTGTAGTTACAACCCATGTTAGATGCAACGTAAAAACTCCATCCGGTAGCTGGGGTAAGAGGCTGAGAAGTGTATGTATTTGTACCCCAATTATAAATGGTATCCAAAGGAACGTAGGGTCCTGCAGGTGTTGGACTGCCGTAGATTACATAAAAGTTGAAATTATATCCTGTATCCTGAGGTGGAGTCCAGTTGAGTTCATAAATGCCGGAAGGGTCAACCTTGTTGACACAGTGCAATCGGGCAGAGTCTGCTGAAGATGCATTGATGATAACCCGGATTGTCGCGATTGCGATTGCGGGAGAGGGGCAGTAGTTATCGGACATTCTAAGGGTAAATACGTATTCATTCAAGCCTGTAATACCACATATAGAATTGCTGCTTAAGTGGTTACAATCTGTCAGCCAAAAAAATTTGATCGCATTGCTCACCGCATTGGTGTATCCGGTCTGACCGGGTCCGGGATGCATGACCGCACAGGGCGGAAAATCACAACTATTCGTATCTACGAAGTTAGCTCCCACCTGACCCCCTGCTGCAAAAAATTGTATTTGCTGCGGAATGGCAGGAATATTCGTTGGCGGGAGAGGATTAAGATCCACATCCTGGGCTACCAGATTGAATTGTATAGTATCTTTTGCTGTAGCAAAAACAGTTAAATTATTGCCTACCAAGGTGAAATTGAGATTACCGATAGGCGAAATAGTAAGCACAGGAGGGTTATTTGGAGGATTACCGGGAATTTTCTGACAATTTACAATTGAAACCTGTACATCCCTGTAAACTTCTGCTATTGGAACTCCCCCACAGAACGAAGTCACGCGGATGACGAGAAGGTAATTACCTTCTGTAATGTTTCCGATTTGGTTAATTGTAATATTACCTGTAGTAGGATCTATTGTGGTCGGCCCGTTTGGAGCGTTCGTGGGAAAGGGTTGAGCAGCTGAATAACCGGCGGCCCAGGTCATTGCATTGCCATTGTTACCCAATCCGTTCGCCAGTGAATACTGAACGGGATCAAGATCTTTATCAAAGGATAAAGGACTGTATATTTGAGGATTGCCGGCACAAATAACTACCACTGGGGGCTCCAGGAATTGAGGTGAATTATCATAGCATGTAGAAGCGTTCATAAATCCTGTTCCGGTAGGATTTGGCTTTGGAAGCATCACACTCCTAAACCATGCAGCCTGTCCTGAGGCACCTACAATGTTAATCGAATTGTTACGGCAACACACATTCCAGGATACTTCCCAACCTTGAGCCGGAGGTGTACCGGTAAGCATGATCGGTGCGGATTCATACACAAATTCAGCCACTGCACCAAAAGACTGACCATTCCAGTTACACGGTGTAAATTGGGGAGGGCACTGGGGATTTTGCCCGTTAAAGGGTGGTTGGTTATTAGGTGTGCAGCGCCACTCCCACTGAGGATTCCAGCACTTAGGAGAAATATCCTGGCGACTGATTCTAGTTGTAGAAATATTGGTAACGGCTCCTACAGTCGGGTAGTTGCGAAGCTGCAACTGCTGTGTAAGAGAGGTTTCGAATTGGTTCACTACAGTACTGCCGCATTCACCATAAATCTTAAATGTAAAGATCCAACCTCCATTGGGGGCACACCTCCAAGTAATCTCCCCACCGCGAATATGACTTCCTGTCAAATTGGTAACAGTAAGACTAAAAAGCAGTACAAATAAGACTGAAAGTATTTTTCTAAACATTATGCGTAACTTTCATTTTATAAAATACAAATTAAAAAAAATAGATATAAATTTCAAAGATAATTGCCGACCTTGCTAATGAATTTCCATAAATCATAAGTTTTAAGGGGCTATGATTTCCTAATTATGGTTTTAAGGTCATTAAATTCATTTACAATATCTTTTAAAATTTGGCCGGCGGGTTTTATATCATCGATCAAGGCCGAAATCTGACCAATTTCCAATTCACCTTCATTTAGATCGCCTTCAAACATTCCTTTTTTAGCCCTTGCACGTCCCAGAATTTCCTTTAGCTCTTGTGGAGTAGCACCTCTCTCATAGGCACTTTTTATTTGATTATAAAAATGATTTTTAATAAGTCGAACAGGAGTAAGCTCTTTGAGTGTCAGTATGGTATCGCCTTCCCTGGCATTGACAATGGCTTGTTTAAATGCCTGATGAGCTGAACTTTCATCAGATGCGGCAAATCGCGAACCTATTTGCACGCCTTCTGCTCCTAAGGCCATCGCTGCCATCATGGAAGCGCCCGAACCTATTCCTCCGGCAGCAATCAGGGGGATATCCAATTCTCTGCGTACAGCTGGTATGAGCACCATAGTAGTTGTTTCTTCACGTCCGTTGTGCCCCCCTGCCTCGAAGCCCTCTGCTACCACGGCGTCCACTCCCGCGGACTGGGCTTTCAGCGCAAATTTTACGCTACTTACCACATGTACCACAGTGATCCCCTCATCCTTAAGCCGAGGTGTATACAGGGAAGGATTTCCTGCTGAAGTGAAAACTACAGGCACTTTCTCTTCGATGACGATCTCTATAATTTGGTCCAGATCGGGATACAACATGGGAACATTGACGGCAAAAGGCTTTTCGGAATGGGCTTTAAACTTTCGGATATGCTCGCGCAAAACATCCGGATACATACTACCGGCTCCAATCATCCCTAGTCCCCCTGCATCGCTTACGGCCCGGGCCAGTTTCCATCCGCTTACCCAAATCATACCGGCTTGTATAATTGGATATTGTATGCTGAAGATTTTGCAAATCCTGTTTTGAGTAAAATCGAATCTGGAATTGATCAATGTTTTATAAATTTTTTAGTCACTTTTTTGTCTGTGGTCTGAAAGGTTATGAAATACATTCCCGCCGGTAACTGAGCGATTCGGATTCCTTCAGAAGCGTTGTATTCAGGTGCAGAATAGACCAGTCTTCCATACCCGTCATAAATTTTGACAGTGCGAATATCGTCTGTTTGGCCGGTTTGAATCCGGATGTAGTCTTTAGCGGGTACAGGATAGACAGAATGTGTCACGACGTCCGGTTGCTCACCGGCCGATAGAAGCATCTGATAGGCAAGTTGAAAATCAGGAATACCATATCCCAGCAAAGTATCGGGATTGGAGGCCTGATGGCCGCTCTGCAGGATTGCCTGGCGTATCTCGAAAAACGATTTATTGGGGTTAGTCTGCCACAGACAAGCTGCTAATCCGCTAACAAGCGGTGCTGAAAAAGAAGTGCCATTGGCAGATGCTGCATTACCACTGCTGTTGACTGTAAGAACCTGAAACGCCTGTGCAGCTACATCAGGCTTAATCCGGTTGTCAGCCGTAGGGCCAAGACTGCTGAAATTCACGCGCTGCCGCGCATTGTTTACACCACCCACTGCCAATATAGAATCAGCATCAGCCGGAAAAAGCACTTTTTGCCAGGAGGTATTACCAGTATTACCAGCAGAATTGACTACAAGGATTCCCTTACGGGCCGCCCAGAGTGCTGCCTGGGTTACAATTGCGGTTTTACCGTCCAATTGATTGAGTGTATAATCATCATTTGGATTGTCAAAAGTATTGTACCCCAGGGAAGAGTTGATTACATCGGCCCCCATTGAGTCGCTAAGTTCTGCTCCGGCAAGCCAGTTGTATTCTTCCTGGCGGGTTTCCGTAGGTTCAAATTCGGTTTGAAGCAATATGTAGTCTGCTTTTGGAGCACTTCCCACCATCTGACCCGGAATGTAAGAAGCCAGCACCCCAAGCACAGATGTGCCATGTGACCCCGGGGAATAGATATTCGGGGTATTGTTGTTAAAATTGTAGGTAAGTTTTACTCTGCCGCTTTTAAATAAAGAGTCAAAAACAGCCACAGAATTTGTATTAAAGTACCCTCCGTCAAAGACCGAAATCAACATTCCATGACCTAAAAAACCTTGATTGTGAAGCAAATCACCTTTAAGCATTTCTATTTGCCCTCGAGATACACCGTAATTTACATTTTGTATGCCGGCGAATTGCGATTTCAAAGGTGTGTAAGGTGCGACACTTTTTACAAAAGGAAGATTCCGAACTTTTTCAATGGTTTTGGGCGAGGCTTTTAAAAACAAGGCGTTCAGCCACTTGCTTTTCTGGAGAATTCTATCGTCCCCTATCAGGAAGGTGGAAATAATGTTTTCGTACTGTGTACATACAGGTAGGTCAGATTCATCAATTGGAATCTGAAAAACTTCCTTCCGGAGAATAGCCCTTGGACTCAGAAATAGGTTAGGATCTGACAGCATTTCCAGGCTGCTACCTTTATCATTCAGATAGACGATGTAGTGCTCCTGTGCGCGAATGCAAAGGGGTAAGGTTACAGACAGTATTAAAAATAGCCAGTGTTTCATACTCATTCGATTACTCCGCTACCTACCAGATAATCACCATCGTACCAGACAGCAAATTGACCAGGGGTAATGGACTTTTGAGGCCGGTCAAAAAGCAAATAACTCCATTCGTCAAATGTAAACAGTCTGGCAGATTCAAGCTGCTGTCGATAGCGAATCCTGCATTTAAATTCCTTACTCTGCCCTGGAAGTAATTGTTCATCAGGAACAATCCAGTTCAACGAGGAATTGTTCATTTTCAATGCTGATCTGTACAATCCTTTGTGAAATTCTCCCTCGCCTACATAGAGGACATTGTGCTGCACATCTATACCAATGACAAAGGGTGGATGCTTCATACCTCCCAATCCAAGACCTTTTCGCTGACCGATGGTGAAGTACTGTGCGCCGTTGTGTTGCCCGACCACTGTACCCATTGATGGATGCAATGAAGGGGGCTGTGACCATCGCTGAAGATTTTCTTCATTTATTTTCTCCGTTCCGGAATACCACTCTTGCAGAAGTGCATTCTCCTGGATGAGTATGATCGGGCCTTTTTTGGGTTTGAGCTGCTGCTGAAGAAATTCGGGTAGACTGACTTTTCCAATGAAGCACAATCCTTGAGAATCCTTTTTATGGGCAGTGATCAGGCCATGCTCATGGGCTAACCTCCTAACTTCTGTTTTTTTAAGATGACCGATGGGAAACAAAGCTCTGGCCAGCTGTGACTGACTGACCTGACATAGAAAATAACTTTGATCCTTCAAAAGATCTATGCCGCTCATCAGCCTATGGATTTTACGACCCTCTGCAGAGTCCGTTACTTCTTTGCGGCAGTAGTGCCCCGTGGCCACAAAATCAGCACCAAGCTTTAGAGCCTCTTCGAGAAATATGTCGAATTTTATTTCCCGATTGCAGAGCACATCCGGATTGGGTGTTCGGCCAGCTTGATATTCGGCAAACATATAGTCCACGATTCTCTGCTTGTAGATCTCACTTAGGTCAATCACGCGGAAAGGAATGCCCAGCGCGTCAGCCACCATTAGGGCATCCTGACTGTCGTCTACCCAAGGACATTCATTGTGGAGTGTGACAGATTCGTCGTTCCAGTTTCTCATAAAGATTCCGATAACCTCATGCCCTTGCTCTCTGAGGAGGAGAGCAGCCACACTGCTGTCCACTCCACCCGACAATCCAACCACGATTTTGGACATTACTGGTTTGTCTTTTTGAAATATTCTACCACACGCACCAAATATCCGTTCTGATACGTTTCTTTTCGTTCAGGACGGCCCTCGTCATTGTATATAATCCAATCTCCGGTACGCACTCCCTTGTGAAACATACCTTTGGCTTTGGCAGTCCCAAATACCGAATAATACGTGGCTTCTCCATGCAGTTTCCCCGAATTGTAGGTTGCCACAATACTTCGGCTACCATCTTCGAAAAACTGTTCCCATGTACCGTGCTTTACGTCGTTTGAATAGTCAATGCGTTCAGCGATTTTTCCATTTGGAAAGTAAGTAATTACCGGGCCGTGGAGTTTTCCTTTTCTGTATGTTTCCCGGGATATCTCAAAACCGGCCTCGCTGTAGTAAGTCCAGATACTGTCTTTTTGCCGATTGTCATACAGGCCTTCTGCCATAAGACGTCCGTCCTGGTTGTACTGTTTTGAGTAGCAGATCCCGGTCTTACCCCGATAGACGTTTTCGGTTTTGAGCTTTCCGTTTTCATAGTAATATCTGAATGTTCCCACCTCCACATCATCTTCGAACCTGCCTTCAAATTTCAACTGTCTATTGGGATAATACTTTCTCCAATACCCAGTCTTTCGACCTTTTGAATCATAAAAGATTTCATCAGACTGGGCATAAATACCGGAAATCATTGACAAGGTAATCAACAAATAGACGAGTCTCAAGTGTTTTGAGTATTTTTGATTTCCTCTGGGATTTTACACACCGGTATGGGAATCATCTTATGCCTGTTTCGACGATGATGCGATTCGTATATTTCCATCCATCTCTTTTGCTCACCTTCGAAATCGTCGGCCTTCAATCCTTTTTCTGACATTTTCATTGCCCATTCCATTTGGTCGTAAGTGGCTCCCAATTGTTGTTCGTCCGTACGATTATCATGCCAGAGCCCATCTGTAGGATCGGCTTCGAGAATTTCAGAATTGATGCCCAGATATCGAGCTAATTCATATACTTCAGACTTCATCAGATCGGCTATCGGACTAAGATCTACACCACCATCACCATATTTGGTGTAAAATCCAACGCCGAAGTCCTCTACCTTATTACCGGTGCCTGCAACAAGAAGCCCATAGAGTTGAGCATGATAATAAAGTGTAACCATCCGCAACCTCGAACGGGTATTGGCAAGCGATAGACTGGTTAGACTCTCCGACGGATCCGCATTTAACGCATTGACAAGTGCATCAAATACATCGGTGAGATCTACAGAGTGGCATCTTACATTTGGAAAGCGCTCACGCAGCCAATTCATGTGATTGTTGGCCCTTTTTAGCTGATCGGCCGCCTGGTGAATCGGCATTGTAAGTACCAAAACGTCTAAACCCGTCCGTGAACAAAGCGCAGATACCGCGGCTGAATCGACTCCGCCCGAAACACCTACCACAAAACCCTTCGATCCGGCGGATTGTGCATAGTCTTTAAGCCATTGTGTGATGTAAGTAGCTACCCTTTCTGCATTCATTTCTCAAAACAATATTCCAACCCTTAGGGATACAAAAGAAAAACGAGGTTGTTCGCCTTTGAGTTCTGGAACAGCCGATTCTTTAATATTGTTGAGCAGGCTTCTGTTGAACAAAAGTTCCATAAAAAAATCTGTGGATTCTGCTAGATGATATGTTGTACCGGCTCCGATGAGCAGATTGAAGAGAATGCCGTTGTTGATATTTCGATTAAAACTCTCGTAATTAGGCTCGTATTCGACGGTCTGCCTGCGTCTGAAACCAAGATTAAATCCAAAATTCACAAAGGGGTTGTGATACCCGATTTCCCCCCAAAACATTCGGTATGAGATGGGCACGGAGAAATAGTCGAAACGATTTTTAATTCGAACATTTGTCAATGGATTTCCCGCGATGAGACTGTCGTAGTACGGATAGGTGATGTGATGATTGAGCGTAGCAATGTCCAGCCCTAGTGCAAAAGCATTTTTACTGTTTAAAAATCTGTTAAATAAAAACCCAAAGCCCCAACCCAAACGTCCCGGACCCCTCAGGAGTTCATTTTCCAAAGGAACCCAGGTTATATTAGTAGAAGCATAAAGCCCTAACCTATAATTATATGCATTTTGAGACTGAACAGAAAACGCCAGCATGACAAACATGAAAAGTGTAACATTTCTCTTTTTGAAGCACAGCATTCTGTGTAGATTTTTGTAGCACAAAAGTATTTTAAAAATTTTAGATGGTCTACGTGTCAAATCGTCTTAGCATTTTTTGCTTGCTTAATGCATTGTTTTTTATTAGCTGTACATGCAGTAAAGAATCCGATGCCGAGATCGAAATTCAAGTAGCGCGTTTTGAACAGGATTTATTTAATACTCGCGCAGAAGAAATTTTTGAAAAGCTTCCGAAGTTGAAAGAAACATATCATCCGTTTTTTCTGTCGACAAACGATGAATTTTGGAGGAATATTTTACTGGATTCCGTTCACACAAAATTATTTATGCATGTGAAGGAAAACTTCGAGGATATTTCACACGAAGTCGCAGCGACAAAACAAATATTTGAGCAATATAACATCCAATTTGACCCCGACTTTCGTCGGGTATTTATGTACACTTATGTATCCAATTTGGATTACAATTATCCAGTCATATTTAGAGATACACTTTTGTTTGTCGCTCTTGATTTATATCTCGGCGAGGACTTTCCAGCTTACAACTACCTGCCGAGATACCTCGCCCGAGAACGAAGCCGCAAATATATCCCGATAGATATTGCCCTAGCAGTATCTGAAGAGTTGACATACAGAAGTGCTCTAAACTCTGAAACCCTCCTGTCGTATATGATACGAGAAGGTATCAAACTCTACACTGCTTGCAGACTTCTTCCGAAAGAAAAAGAATATGACATTATTAAATACACAAAAGAACAGTGGGATTTTTGTGTAAAGAATGAACGAAATATCTGGCTGTATTTTATCCAAAACAAGCTTCTCTATGATTCAAACATTATGACAATCAAAAAATTCATAGATCCGGCACCATTTACTAAAATGGGAACGGATTTTGACAGGGAAATTCCTGGGCGTATCGGTCGATGGGTTGGCTACAGAATTGTATGTGAATTTATGAAAAAAAATGCTGATATCTCTCCAAAGCAACTGACCGAAATAACTGACTATCAAAATCTGTTTTCTAAATCAAATTACAAACCTTAATTCATGAAAAAACAAGCAAAAATCACCCTAGATATTTGGCTTGACGAAAACCAAATTCCGGAACGAATTGAATGGAATGCTCCCGATGGAGGGATTTTTCATGCAGAAGCAAGGGCTGCATTTCTTACCATTTGGGATGAAAGTTCGCAGGAAACACTTCGACTGGACCTCTGGACCAAAGACATGAGTGTAGATGCCATGAAAAAATTTATTCATCAAAATATCGTAACCACAGCTCATTTACTGCGTAGAGCCACCAACGACAATGAAGGAGCTGAAAGTATTGAAGAGTTTGGAACAAAACTGCTAAAAATCCTAAAACTGACCGACAAAGAATGATAGATCTCCGCGACGTCGTAGCTGCCGCGAGTGAAGTGGCGAGAAAAGCAGCCGCTTTCATGCAGTCAGAACAAAAAAATTTCGGTGAAAAGAATGTTGAAACAAAAGAATTAAACTCTTTCGTAAGCTATGTGGACAAGACATCGGAGAGGCTGATCGTAAATGAACTTCGCAAAATCCTTCCGAAGGCCGGTTTTATTACGGAGGAAGCTACAGTGGATCAATCCTCTGACAGTGAGTATGTCTGGATCGTAGATCCGCTAGATGGCACGACCAACTATATTCATGGATTGCCGTTTTATGCGGTCAGTATCGGTCTGACGTATCAAAATATACCTGTAGCCGGCGTGATCTTGGACTGTGGGCTTAATGATTTATATACTGCTTGGAAATCAGGCGGTGCCTATCTCAATAATCAACGAATACAAGTGCGATTACAGGCCGGCCTCGACAAGGCCCTTCTCGCTACGGGTTTCCCATACCGCGATTATGGCCGCATCGATGCGTTTATGAATTTAATTAACAAGACATTCTATAAAACAAGAGGTGTACGGCGTTTGGGTTCAGCAGCTCTCGACCTTGCATATGTTGCTGCCGGGAGATTTGACCTGTTTTTTGAATATGGACTTAGTCCGTGGGACGTAGCGGCAGGAATAGTCCTGGTACAGGAAGCGGGGGGAGAAATTTCAGATTTTCAGGGGAAAGAAAACTACCTGTTTGGTAGTGAAATCGTAGCCGGCCAACCGCTGATCTTCCATGATTTTCTCAAATTAATAAAAGAAAGCGGGCTGACTAAATAATTATTTTCTAAGGATATAAAAACAGATCTTTCCTGCATCTGCCTTCTAGATGGCTGCATTTTGATTTGTCTGACCCTTACCTTGCTACTTTATTCGTTTGAATGGTTTTTAATCAATCGATTTCCGCATCGATAGCAATAAATAGCTTCCACGGGTAGCTCCTGATCACAGTGAGGGCAGACTTTTGTCTTATTGGACAATGCGGACTTTGAAATTTCGGCTGTCACGATCCCGGTAGGAACTGCAATGATGCTGTAACCCAATAGCATAATAAATGAGGATAAAAATTTACCGAGCACCGTATTAGGCACCACATCACCGTATCCTACAGTGGTAATGGTCACAATAGCCCAATAGATCGCTTTTGGTATGGATTCAAATCCACTTTGGCCACCTTCGATGACGTACATCAATGTACCCAGGATCACAACCATTGAAATTATAAAGAGAAAAAAGAATGTAATCTTAGGAAATGCATTTCGGACGGATGATACCAGAAGTTGTCCTTCTCGCGTGAATTCCAGTAATCTAAAAATTCTGAACACCCTCAGCAACCTCAAAATCCGGATGGTTATAAAAAATTGATACCCTGAAATGAAGAATCCAAGATAAGTCGGCAATACCGAAAGCAAGTCTATCACTCCATAAAAACTGAATATGTACCGGCTTGGCCTCGGACTGACATAAATCCTGAGAATGTATTCAATACTGAAGAGGATGGTAAATATCCATTCTAGGGTAATGAAAATAAGTGGGAGTGCATTGTGAAGATTTTTTACAGAATCGAGGATGGCAATGAGGACACTTGCTGTAATGCAATACAATAGAACCACATCAAAGAGCTTACCTGCTTTTGTATCCGAATGAAAAATGATTTTGTAAAGTCGAATTTTTTGAACGTGATTGAGCATCGCAGTCAAGTATAAAAGTGCTCAAAATAAATACACCCATAGCAATTGATGCTTATTTAACTGCTAATTGCCTAAGGAATACTTTTGGAAACCAACTGATCAGCCATCATTTGTATAGATGGATCGTTCATTTTAATCACTTGCCTCCCAGACTGAGGGCCAAAAATCATGTATGCAAGTGAGGCTTTTACGTGTAAAATGCTTGCTTCCATCATCTCTTTGGAAGCCTTTTTGGCGATCTCATTAGATATTCCCATCATTTGAATAGCCTCTTCAAAAGTTGGATTAAACTGCAGCATAAACTTCTCAAAACCATAATCACGGAGGAGTTCACCATGTTGAACGGCATATTCAAAAAGCTTCTCTCCAGGCTGGATGTAATACTGATGACTGTGAGAATAGTTATGCAGTTGTTTAAATCCAAGTGCAACATCCGGGTGGATTCCTCCTCCTTCATGGAGGGTTTTTCCATTTTTGGATGTATGTGTTTTGTCGTGTACTCTACTCTTGTCGTGAATATCGGGAAGATAGGGCGACTGTATCGAACGCCCTGTGGGCGTATAATATCGAGCGGTCGTGATTCTCACTCGGCTGCCATCAGGCAAGAAACTCTCTTCTTGTACAAGGCCTTTGCCAAATGTGGGTGTGCCGGCTATGATCCCGCGCGCATTGTCTTGAATGGCACCGGCAAGTACTTCGGAGGCCGAGGCTGAGTTTTCGTTGACCAAGATGACCAATGGAATGTTTCTGAATCGGCCATTGACGGATGAACGCACCACCTCTCTGGACTTATTTCTATCTTCGACGATGACGACTGTATCCCCTTCCGATAAAAACTCCCGCGCTATCCGAACGGCTTCTATCAACAACCCTCCCGGATTGTCTCTGAGGTCAAGTATTAATCCACGTGCGGTATCAATCTTAAGCTTACGGGCTTCGCGCACGAAATTCTGATACGTGTTTTCTGAGAAACGCTCTATACCGATCACGGCAATACCGTTTGGCATATAAAAGGCAGAACTTACTGAGGGCATTGAAATCCAATCTTTTTTGAGAGTTTTGGTCTCTTCTCTACCCTTACGTTGATACGTAATACGTACCTTTTCTCTACCCGAATTTTTTATAAGTGCAATTATTTTTTGCAAATCCCCTCTGTAAGGAGTTTCGAATAAGTTTTGCCCATCGATGGCTAAAATTTTATCTCCTGATTTTAGCCCGGCAATCTCGGCCGGTGAGTCGGGAAACACGCTTAAAAGTATGGTAGTGTCCCGAATCATTGTAAACTCAGCACCGGCACCATAATACCTTCCGGTAATTTCTTCTTCGATATGGCCGGAGTGAGCAGAGTCGATAAAAGAAGAATGCGGGTCAAGGCGGTGCAAGATATCATTGATCGCAATCTCCATCAACGAATCAACATTGACCTGCTCTACATATTGATTTTTTATAAGTACCAAAACACGCTGGAGCTTTTCAAAACCATCTCCGGCATAGCTGTGATTCTTTTTGAAAGAGGTATCTCGATTGGAAATAAAAATGCCCATCAACACACCAAGTACCGCTGAAACAGAAAGATAAAACGGCCACAATGCTGTACGTCCGGGTCTCATATAATCGGTTTGAATGTATAACGATGTCTTAACATGAATGTTTTAACTCCCTTCGAACATATCCATGTCAGGGTATTGACAGATTTCAACTCCGGCTTTCCTGAGAAATTCTAGTCCTGAAGAATCGCTGTAATCACGGATGTAAACAAGACGTCGGATTCCGGCCTGGTGGATCAGCTTTGCACAATCCCGGCATGGCGATAGCGTCAGATACAAGGTAGCACCCCTACAAGATTGTGTACTGCCGGCTACTTTCAGTATGGCGTTAGCTTCTGCATGGAGCACATACCACTTTGTTTCCCCGTTTTCATCTTCACATTCATTTTCAAAACCTGAGGGTGTGCCGTTGTATCCGTCAGAAATGATCATTCGATCCTTGACGATGAGCGCTCCTACCTTCTTTCGTGTACAATGCGACAATTGAGCCCAATGCTGGGCCATCCTAAGATATGCGCGATCGTAGCGCTCCCGTTTTTTTATTTCCGAATCAGTATGCTTGATGAGTCCCATGTAGTACCATTGGTGATACGCAGTATGTAGGCACCTTTTTTTAAATATGAAAAATCGAATCCCTCCCCAAGCTCTTCGTCTGAATAGCGCCCTGACAGGTACAATCGCCCTGTCAAATCTGTGAGGATGAGTTGTACGCTGCCCTTTTCTTTGATTTGAATGTAGAGTGTATCTTCGAATGGATTCGGATATATGGAAAAATGTTTGGACTGACTATGCTCACGAGTGTGCACGAAATAGTGATCAGCAAACAACCAAAGTACTGCCTCACCAAACTCCTGCCTCCAGAAAGCTTCAGTATGCTGACCATTGGGTACCACTTTATTTTGAATCAACTGGTCGTCAAATCCTGCGGTGATAAGTGTTTGTCTCATTTGACCAATCTGCTGAGCTACAGATCCACCTCCTTCCAAACTTCCAGCCAGCTGATAGATTCGCTGTGGATATTGAGACCCTACCGTAGCTGGATAAGTCCAGACCTGGTTTGAAAACCAATAACTCGGGGAGAATATCCCGATTTTTGAAAACACAGACTGATGTCGTAAGCCACCGTAGAATGAAATCAAACCACCCATACTGCTTCCCATAATTCCGGTTCCCTCTCTGGAGGTCAGGGTGCGATAAGCGCTGTCCACATAAGGTTTTAAGTACTGGACTATGAAATCCATATACTGATCTCCTTGGCCACCTCCGTATTGACTATTTACCCAAGGGCTGTATTCATTGATTCTCTGAGATCCGCCATTATCAATACCTACTACGATGATGGATTTGCCCAATGAATGAAACAGGCTATTCAGTGTTTCATCCGCTTGCCACTCTCCGGCAAAAGAAGTAGCCTGATCGAATAGATTCTGCCCGTCATGCATATATAATACCGGAAAACTTTCGGATGTAGTTGTATAATTCAACGGCAGATATATCCAAATCCTTCGGTTTCGATTGAGAGTAGGCATAAAAAATGCATTGCTCAATATGGATACATTTGCTGCTGCAGTAGAATTAGATCCTCCTAAATCTTCCCAGCTTAATATATTGATCTTCAATGTATCTCCAGGTGACCAGCTGTGAATCCTATTGGGTAAAAAACCGCCGTTTTGATTGCCCTCCACAGTTTGCCAACTGCCCCTGGTGCATTTAAACTCGATCGGATTAGCAGATATATTAAATGTTTTGAAGTATTGATTTCCGGACTTCATCAGAAGTGTCGAGGAGTCGGCTGGATTCCATGAATTGAAATTTCCGGCAATAAAAATAGACGCACCCGACGGAGTGTTGGCAGGAATCTGCTTAATGAGAATATGAAGCTGAGCCGAAGCGTCCATAAAGCCACAGGCAGTCAGCACCATATACAACAAGCTTTTTGGATAAATCATCCGGCGAACTAATACTTAAACCAGAGGTAAAAGTATGCAAAAAGCCAGGCATAAAAAAAGGGCATAATTACAAAACCTTACCCTCTGTAGGATAATAATGTACTCAGCTTTTTAATAGTCTTGATCATAAGAATCTTCATCATCGGAAAAATCATCACCTTCATCCTCATCGTAATCATCTTCCGGATCAAATCCCGCTTCCATAAAGCGATCTTCTGCACTGCGTTTTCTCTTTCTGGGTTTGGAATCTTCTTCAACCACGTCAGGGTCAGCATCTTCATCTGCCTCATTTACAGGTGCTTCATCGATTATAGGCGGAGGCACAGGATCATCTTCTTCTTCCATTAGCGAAAATGCCTCTACTCTCTTATCGAGCTCTACACTCACTTTGACGAGGTATTTGGCGTCTTCTGTCTCTAATGGGACAGCTGATACCCATTCGTTGCGGGCATTTTTAAACTTTATGATGCTGTCTTCATACCCGTTAGGATAGGTTTCCAGAAGAAGACTCAGCAGTTTATTGGTTATATTCTTGTAATCGACGATTATTCTCTTTTTTTCCATAAAATACACATTTACTGACCCAACAACCAAGCAAATATGAGTGGAGCCACGATGGTGGCATCGGATTCTATTACAAACTTTGGGGTATCAATACCGAGCTTTCCCCACGTAATTTTTTCATTGGGTACGGCACCTGAGTAGCTTCCATAGCTTGTAGTCGAATCACTGATTTGACAGAAATAACTCCAGAAGGGTATATTTTCCATTTCGAGATCTTGGTAGAGCATGGGCACCACACATATAGGAAAGTCCCCGGCTATGCCGCCACCGATCTGAAAGAATCCCAATCCCTTGCCGATGCTGTTTTTGATATAGTAGTCAGCCAACCACATCATATATTCTATGCCGGACTTTACAATGCCGGGTTTGAGTTCTCCTTTGATGCAGTAGGAGGCAAAAATGTTGCCCATGGTAGAGTCTTCCCAGCCGGGCACTACGATGGGAAGGTTTTTTTCGGCAGCAGCCACCATCCATGAGTCTTTGGAGTCGATTTGATAATATTGTTCCAAAACTCCGCTTCGGATTAATTCAAACATATACTCATGTGGAAAATAGCGGTGTCCGGAGGCTTCTGCATCTTTCCAGAGTTTAAATATGTGCTTTTGAAGGCGTCGGAAGGCTTCTTCTTCAGGTATGCAGGTATCGGTGACTCGATTAAAGCCATTTTCAAGCAACTCCCATTCATCCTGAGGGCTCAGGTCGCGATAGTGGGGCACACGTTTGTAATGATGGTGTGCTACAAGATTCATTAAATCTTCTTCCAGATTGGCACCTGTACAGGATATGATGTGAACCTTGTCCTGCCGAATCATTTCAGCAAGGCTGATTCCCAACTCAGCCGTACTCATGGCACCGGCAAGAGTAATCATCATTTTTCCGCCCTCATCGAGATGTTTTTCATAGGCCTTGGCTGCATCCACAAGGGCAGCTGCATTGAAATGTCTAAAATTATGCTCGATAAAATTGGATATAGGGCCTCTGGTAGTTCTCATTAATTCATGTTGGTTATTTGAGGGGGCGAAAATATTTAGCCAAGGAGGATTATCAAATTTTTTACCAAAAAAGGGCTATCGGTTTAAGAAAATTTTGGTTTGCGCTTTTCGATAAAAGCGGCCGTTCCTTCTCTGAAGTCTTCTGTGCCAAAACATTTTCCAAACTCTGAAATTTCCACATCCAATCCTGTGCGTTGATAGGAATATCCGGCATTTACTGCCCGTATGGCTGCTGCCAGGGCTGTGGACGAATTTTTAGCCATTGATTCAGCCATTTCACTGGCCACATCCATGAGCTCTTCCTGACTTGTCACTCTATTGACCAAACCCCACGAAAGAGCTTCTTCAGCTGTGATCATTGCTGCGGTCAGAATCATCTCTAGTGCTTTTCCTTTACCTACAAGTTGCGCAAGTCGTTGTGTACCTCCGTAACCTGGAATCAGGCCAAGGGTGACTTCCGGCAGGCCAAGTCTTGAATTGTTGGTTGCAATCCGCACGTGGCAGGCCATGGCGAGCTCCAGTCCGCCTCCAAGAGCATATCCATTGATGGCCGCTATGACAGGTTTTGGGTATTGTTCGATAAAATCAAAGAGCAGGTTCTGACCCTTAGCAGCCAATTGCCTTCCTTGCTCTATTCCAAATGAAGAAAATTCCGAAATGTCGGCACCGGCTACAAAAGCCTTCTGACCGGAACCGGTAATAATGACTACCCTTGTTTCGGCCTCGTCGCGAAGGGTGGTAAGTACTCTGTTGAGCTCTTCAATGGTAGCAGTATTGAGTGCATTGAGCTTTTCGGCCCGGTTGATGGTGATCACAGCACACCTGTTGGCTTTATGAATAAGCAGATTGTTGAGGTTCATGGATATTTGTCTTTAATGGAAAATAGATTTTAAATATTGTCCCTACATTTTTGGACGATTGCAAATCTATACGTCCACCGTGAGCCTCCACAATATTTTTTACAATTGCCAATCCAAGGCCCATCCCCGAGGTTTTGGTTGTAAAACGGGGTATAAAAATTTTTTCAATGAGATCTTCATCGATGCCTACTCCGTTGTCTGAAACGGTAATGACGGCCTGACTGCCTTCCTTCTCTACTTTGAGCATGATGGAGGGGTCAGAAGTGTCTTCTGTGGCTTGTATGGCGTTTTTCAAAATATTGTTGAGGGCCTGTATGATCTGGCTTTTATCTCCGACGATATACACGGGATGATCAGGTGTTGTGATGCAAACCCTGTGGTCGGTGATCAAACTGCCCGTCTGCCGTGCCAATTCACAGAGGTCAATTGGCTCGGGTAAAATCTCGGGGAGCTTGCTATATCGAGAAAATGAATCAGCTATGCGAGACAAGGTATCAATTTGAGTAATCATACTTTCGCAGAAGTTCTTTAATTTGTCAGGCTCGGAGGTTTGAAGCGAACGCTCTATCCATTGGACATTCAGTCGCATCGGTGTGAGGGGATTTTTGATTTCGTGGGCTACCTGCCTGGCTACATCACGCCAGGCCGAATCTCTCTCACTGTCTGCCAGTCGCTCGGCACTGTGCCTCAGTTCCATCAAAACCCTGTTGTAATCATCTACGAGTTGCTGTATTTCGGAAGGAAATTTTCCGGTGATTGGCTTTGAATCCTGGATTTTGTCGTTGGCGAGCACTTGTGCTCTGAGTTTATCAAGTGGCCTTGTAATCTTAAGTGCCAAAAGGATCGACGCCCCAATGGCAATCATAAACAAAACAGCATAGATCTGAACCAGATTGATGAAGAAGTTTTTCATCTCCCGATTAAAGAAGTGCTTATCGATTGGATAAGGTATATTGATCAGGAGAATTTCACTCCCGTTTTCATCGTATAGAAAAAAATAGTCGTATAAGTAAATCTGATTGTCCAGCTCTCTCTGCACGGTATATCGGTCCCCAAAGCTTAGTTTTACCGTATTGACTAACTCGGTATCCAGCAGAATCGGAAACAGCTTTTGGCTATATTCGGGGTTTCGGGTTGAACTGGTCAAAAACCGGCCGTCAAGGTCATAAAAGGCAATATCCACATTGTGAATGTCACTGATCTCACAAATTTTTTGGCTAAATCCCTCAGAAATTGCCAGAGGGTTTTTGGGGATTTTATAAGTATTGAGATGATGCGAAATGGCTGCAGTGATTGAATATTCTTTGCGACGAAGGCGTTCAAGATGGTAAATTTCACTTTCTTTTTTGTAATGGTAGAGAAAGTAAATACCCGTGAGCAAAAAAGAAAACAGCGTAACTGCCAAAATGGCCAATATTATGGTATATCTCAATTTCATAAACGCTTGCTAAAGAATGCGGCCGGATATTTTCAAAATTCGAGGAAGCCCGGCTACAGCGGCAAAGTTGGTGCCATATCCTATAGCGAGCACTGTAGCTGCAATGATGAGCAGTTGTAGCGGTCGGATTTCGACCGGATAGGATTCTACGAGATAACCATCCCCAAGTTTTACCATCCCAAATACATCCTGGAGCCAGACGAGAGCCGTGCCCAGAAGCATACCTAAAAATACTCCTGATGACACAATCATTAATCCTGTCATCCGAAATATCGAAGATATTTGAGAGCGCGTAAGTCCCAGGGCTTGGAGAAGAAAGATATTTTGGCGCTTTTCAAGAATCAGCATTCGCAGAGACCCCATCAATCCAAAGCTGGCAAGAAGTGCTATGAAGGTAAAAATGAGATATACTACCAGTTTTTCGGCCCGCATGATTTTAAAAAAGACTTCCTGCTGCTCATCCCGATTGTACACAACATGTCCATTTAAGTACTTTTTCAGCTGATTCTGAATATTTTTATATTGTTTCGGATTTTTCAATCGGACTTCAATAGCGGAATAGGCATCATCGTTGTAAGTCAGCCTGCGAAGCATATCCAGCGATACGATAACGTATTTTTCGTCCACTTCCGGTTGGATGGTGAATACCCCTGTGGCCTGCAAGGTAGCAAGGCTAAACGCACGTTCCGGGCGATTCAGACTCCGGGCATCTGCACGTGGTGCATATACCTGAAAAAATTCGTTCTCAAGGTGTTCGGACATGCCAAGATGGTAGGCCACACCGATTCCAAGCATGCATGTACCCTCGCGGATATCCGGATGACCATACATCAGGCTCTTGCTCAATTGATTAGTGGTCAGATAATTGGAATCTACTCCTTTCAGGACAGCAACAAATTCGCGATCACCCTTCCTCAGATAAACTTTTTCTTCTAAAACAAACGAAAGACTCTCAATTTCAGGAAACAGCTTCAGCCAAGCGGATATCGAATCCGTACCTGAGGTGTACTTGCCGGTGGCAGGTATGATTTTCAGATCAGGATCGAAGGTATTAAATAATTCTTTGGAAAAGTGTTCTAACCCGTTAAATGCGCTCAGAACTACCACAAGCGCAATAGTACACGCCGTGATGCCCAGCATTGAGATAAATCCCAGAATATTTACCGCACCGGTAGTTGCCTTGCTGCTGAAGTATTTTCGAGCTATAAACCATTGAACGGATTTCATTTTTATTTGATAGGGTTATCCCCTCCTTCTTTTAATAATCGTTTAATTTCTTCCTCTCTCTCAAAGGCATCGTCGATGACAAAGTTTAATTCAGGCATGATCCGCAGGTGCTTTCCGAGCATTTTAGAAGATTCGTTTTTTATTGCTAAATAATTGGTGTCGATAAATTCTTTTACTTCCGAAGATTTGGCAAATGGAAATACACTGAGATAAACCCTAGCCACAGATAAGTCCGGTGAAATTTTTACAGCTGTTACACTGACGAGAACACCGGGAAAATGGCTTTTTCCTATTCTTTGAAAGAGGTTGCCAAATTCTTCTTGGAGGAATGATTCTATCCTTGCTATCCTGTTTGCTTTCATTCTGCAGTCTGTTTAGTTGTGTTAAAAGAATTCCATCCCTGAGCAGTGATGGGAATCTCCTCATTGAGATGGGTGACTAATATGGCAGGCAGATTAGCCTCTGTCATGTGGCCAATTACCGTGAAATCGGGGTGATTTTTAATTTTTTCATAATCACTCAACGGAATTGTGAACAGCAGCTCATAATCCTCACCTCCGTTGAGGGCAGCCGTGATGGCATTGATCTGCATCTCTTCACATACTTTAAAGGTCTGCTGATCGATTGGCAATTTGTTTTCGTAAATACGCGCTCCAATTCCACTCTTGGTCACAAGGTGGAGCAGCTCACTGGACAATCCGTCGCTGATGTCGATCATACTTGTAGGCTTTATCCCCAGTGATTTCAATTCTTTTATTGCATCTATTCTGGCCTCCGGCCGCAGGAGTCGGCGAATGACATAATCATAGGCTGACAGATCTGGCTGGACATAAGGGTTGACTTTGTAGACTTCTTTCTCCCGTTCGAGCACCAGAAGTCCACAATAAGCTCCTCCGATATCACCGGTTAAAACAATTAGGTCGGAAGGCCGCGCCGTACTACGGAGTATAGCCTCACTTTTGTGTACTCTACCAAGGGCTGTAATGCTGAGAACCATTCCCTTGGTGGTAGTAGTCGTATCACCCCCTATTAAATCAATCCCATAATGTGAACAGGCCAACTGCATGCCTGCATAGAGCTCTTCAATGGCTTCTACAGAACTCCGTGCGGAAACCGCAATACCTGCTACTACATGGGTGGGTTCTCCGCCCATCGCTGCGATATCGGATACATTAATTGCTATCGCCTTGTATCCCAGATGTTTCAGTGGAGTATAGAAAAAATCAAAATGGACACCCTCAATGAGTAAATCTTTAGTAATGAGCGTTTCAAATCCCTGATGATCAATGATGGCTGCGTCATCGCCAATACTTTGTATAGTATCGGTTCTTTCTGCCTTCAAAAGCGAGGATAAATGGTCTATCAAACCAAATTCGCCTAACTCACTAAGTGGCGTAAATTTCTGATTTTTATCTTCAAGCATTTTTTAGAAAAAGTAATATCGCAAACCGACAGTTAGCCCTGCTGAAAAATAACGTTCTCGCGGAAAATTTTCGCTGTTCTCAAACATCGGATTGAGCATGTAGTGAAAAAACGGACGCACAAAAACGGAAAATTCCTCTATCAATCTGAAATTACCGCTGAGTGATACCCCCACAGTGATGTTAAATTTCTCAGCCTGTTCGGTAATATCGAATTGGATTAGCTCTGCACCAGTCTGTTTATCAAATGCTTTTCCTCTGTAATTTCTGAGAAAGTTGAGTTGAATTAAAGGAATAAACTCCAGATCAAAAACCTCTGTAATAGACCCCCGGAAAGAAAACTGAATAGGTACATTCACAAAATCCAGTCGACTGCGAAGGTCATACAATTTGTCCTGAAACTCATAATTCGGATCATGAAATCCAACGATTCCATATTGTGCACCAAGCCATAGCTCTAACGAAGAAGCTAACCGAACAACCACGTCACCCCCAAAGCTGTATGCAAGTATAGGTTTTGTCCTTCGCTCATTGCTACTACCGATGGGCAACCCGCCGGCACCTATTGAATCACTCATAATCCGCCTGTTCGTTAGATATGGGTTGAAGTTTAGTGCCAAGGAAAGTCTCGACTTTTTGATCTGAGAGTCTGTAAAATAAATAATTTGTTCTCTGTCCCTTTTTTGCCCATGCGCTACTGATAAAGATCCAAAGAACATGATGCCAAAAAATAGGACTGAAAAACAATTTAATCTAAAATTCATTTCGTGTAGTGATACTATTTTCTTGCAAAGCTATTCCACTTTCTGCTAAAGTCGGCAACATCATTCCCAGGAAGACTACCCCCCACTGTCTTTCGAGATAACTCTCCGTCAAAAAACACAAAACAACATATCCCGTTGCTGCAAAAATATGCCAGGCACTTTTTCGAACAGATACATATATTGTTGGAATAAAAATGTATATCAATGATGCTAAACCTATCACCCCGACGGCAAGTGTGGTTTCAATAAATTGATTGTGTGCATTGAACTTCTCCCGATGGCCATAAATAAACTTATTGCGCATATAACTTTCTTCAAGGTGATCACGGGCATCTCCAATACCGCTACCAAAAAATGGGCGTTTTTTTATTTCCTGAAGAGCACATTTCCATTCGGCCAGTCGGATTGTTATACCATTAAATCCCTCGTGAAATGTTTCAGCTTCAATGTTGTATCGAAATGAGGTAAGATCAGAAAATCTCCCAAGGACTTTGTTGGGAAGTACAGACCACAACAATCCGGTAAAAAGTATTACAATACTCAATAATCCAAAAGATTTAAATACAGATATTTTTCGAAAGAAAACAAATACTGAAAGGAGAATTATAATAAAAATCAGTGCAAGTATATTCATACGGCTTTGAGACATCAAAACAAGTATGAGCAGGCTACACAAAGCAGACCAATTCAGGATATTTTTTGTATCTTTAGTCACATAATATCCCGCAATAAAAAAGGCTGTCCCCGCCCACAATGAGAGATAAGCGGGATGTATGACCCACTCGGTCAAGCCTGCGTATGTGAAATAGGTGCTGATCACTTCGCCTGTGTCAGGATATGTGTAGTATATACCGCCGTTGTATAAGGACCTGCAAAGTGCAACAATAAAAAAATAGGGTGTGGCAAGTGCAAAAAGACCAACATAATTTCTTAGCATTTTATGGATAATATCCCCACTTACGTTGCCATAATAAATCGATAAAACAACTGGCAAAATGATTAGAGGAAGCTTAATAGATATTTTAACCATTGCCTCCTCATGATTCGTACTATAAAATATTGAAATAAAATAAAGTAAAAAAAACAACAAAAATGGAAGGTAATATGGTCTCGCTTTTTTAATCGATATTTTTTTTAATACAATCAATATAATGGTGAATAATACAAATACACCTATGATGAGTCCGGATGTATTTCCGGGCACAATACACGATGAGGGGATCAAAACCCCAAATGTCAAAAGTGTCCTTTCAACGGTAAAGTTCAACTCTCTTTTTATTCTGCTTTAATAAAAATATGATTCCTGAAAAAAGAATTGACAATCCAGCAAATAGAATTAACTGATACTTTGGAAGAATTATTCCATTTAAATACCACGCCAAAAATATAATAAAAATATTGTATACATATAGTAAAAATGCAGCCTGGTGGTGCTTCATTCCAATATCCACAAGCATGTGATGAATGTGATTTCGATCAGCTCTAAAGGGGGATTTTTGATGGATAAATATGCGAATAAACACAATTCGTATTGTATCATAGACAGGAATAATCATCACAGCCAATGCATACACAACTGCTGAAATATTATAAAAAATATTTGGCTGATAATCTTCACTTACTTTTATAAAATAAACTGTGAGTACAGTCATCAGAAATCCAACTACCATCGACCCGGAATCACCCATAAAAATCTTACCTTTAAAATTGTAGATGATAAATGCCAGTAGGGCACCAAAAGTACAAATGGAAAGAAGCAAAAAAAGAGGTTCATTCATCACCCAAAACCACCATGAAAACGTTAAACTTGCAATAATTCCAATTCCTGCAGTTAGACCATTGATTCCATCTATGAAGTTAAACGCATTGATCAAAAAAAGGAAAATAAATATCGTCAAAATAATACTTGCAAAATAAGGAATTTCAAATATACCGAAGATTCCATAAATACTCTTAATACGTACACCGCCGTGTATGGAGACGATGGCCGATGCAACCAACTGTCCAAGGAGTTTTTTATACGGTACCATTGGGTATAAATCATCTTTAATACCGGTAACAAAGAGAACTATCAAGGCGCATAAAATACTGTTGAGTTCTTGATATGGAATACCCGCAGAAAAAAAGAGAAAACTAAAAATCATTCCTCCAAAAATCCCGATCCCACCTAAAGCAGATGTCCGGTGGCGATGTTTTTTCCGTCTGTCAGGTTTATCATATAATTTTTTTACAAGACTCAACCGTATGATCGGTGGAATACTGAAATATGTAATAAAAAAAGAACACACAGCAGCTAGTATCGGTAGATAGGGGTTCACCAGGAGTCTCTTTGTCTGATTAAAAAAGAAACTGCAAAAAAACTAAAATATCCCTTAACTCCTAAAGCAAAGATGTACTAAAAAAAAGCCCTGCTTTCACAGGGCTTTGCTTTGGATGATTTTGATTTTTAGTGTTTACTGAGATACTCCGCTACTCCGCTGTGTGTGGCATTCATTCCTTCTTTTCCTTTGCTCCAGTTGGCAGGGCACACTTCTCCCTTTTCTTCAAAATACTGAAGAGCATCTACCATTCTGAGTGCCTCATCGACACTTCTGCCAAGAGGCATGTCATTGACCAACTGATGGCGGACGATGCCATTTTTGTCGATTAAAAAGAGCCCTCTGTACGCCACAAGCTCACCGTCTGCACAAAGTTCTTCATTGTCATTATAATAATATGATCCCGCAAGAACATCATAGTTACTGGCAATGGTCTTATTCGTATCTGCAAGAATTGGGTATGTAACTCCTTTGATACCTCCCTGTTCTTTCGATAGCTGAAGCCAACCCCAGTGCGATTGTTCGGTGTCGGTGGAAGCAGCTATAACTTGTACATTTCGAGCCTCGAATTCAGCTAATTTCTCCTGAAAGGCATGTAACTCTGTAGGACAAACAAAGGTAAAGTCTTTTGGATAGAAGAATAACAGCACATACTTCTTACCCTCAAATTGGTTAAGAGTAAAGTTTTCAACTATTTCTTCGCCGTTTATTACAGCGTTAACACTAAAGTCTGGTGCTTTTTTACCTACTAAAACTCCCATATTGTTATTTTTTTGATTAAACTGACACAAAGGTAGAGCAGCAGCTTTAAGCCAATATTATAAGTTCAATATATTTTTCTGAATTTTTAATAGATTACAGCTATCATTCAATGCATATATTCCACCATTATATAAGCTAAAGAGGAAGAGGCTACAAATGTGAGTATCTTCATCAAATTAAACCGATGGTTATGGCTGCTCTCAAATAAGATTGTGGTCGAAATATGCATAAAAATGCCTGCAACAATCGCCAATAAATACACCAATAATTTTTTGAAAAACGGGACATAATATCCAATCATAGCTCCGGCAGGGGAGCTAAGTGCAAAAAGACCTAAATATAATAAAATCTTGGTTCGGGTCAGTTCCTTGGCTTTTAATATCACATATAAAATGATTCCGATAGGTATATGGTGAAATACTATTCCCCAAAACAACAGATTCCCTTCATCTAAAATCCACTGAACACCAAGAGGTAAGCTCTCCAACATGCTATGTAGGTACAGACCGGCCACAGCAGCTTTAGACAGTTTGAAGGGATGATCGTGACCGTGATGATGGCCGTGCTCAATGCCCTGGGTAAAAAATTCAAGAACGATTTGAACAAAAATTCCAAGAAGCAGAAAAACTCCTATCAAATGGTCATGCCCATTGATTTCATAGACATAAGGCAGAATATGCAATACGGTAATCGCCAATATAAAAGAGCCGCAAAATGTGAGTAGTATTTTAAATGCGGATTGATTTCGGGAAATAAACCAACGGGCTAACCAAGCTCCAGAGAAAGTGCTTAGAAAGAGAATAGAAAGATTAACAGTCAAGGCTTTTCTGCTATTAAAATGACGCGGTCTGATTTGTCTTTACTAAATGGGTTCAGATGTATATCCCCATAAAGCTGACGAACGATCAAACCAGAACGCTCGATTAATTTTTGCAACAAAGTTGCATTAAAAAGACGAACCCTTTCAAAAAATGTGTAAATCCGACCTGCGTCATTGACAACGATTTGCTTAACAATACTCTCTCCCTCAATATATTTTGTGATTTCAAAAGAAATACCTTCAGTTTCAATGATTTGATTGGGACTAATTCCCTGTTTTACAGCGTGTGCATTTAAATAATCCAAAATAAGTAAACCTCCGGCTTTGAGTGAGGTGTAGATGTGATGAATTGCCTCTACGTGTTCTTCCATAGTGTCAAAATATCCGAAGGATGTAAAAAGATTGAAAACGGCGTCATATACTTCACATCCATAAGGTTTCCTCATATCATGCACGAAGTACTGTACTCCTGGTGTCCCTTGAAGGACGGCAAAGTCAATGGAAGATGCCGAAATATCAAAACCTGTGACCAATCCGGCATACTCAGCCAGTATTCGGGCGTGACGACCTCTTCCACATGCCAGGTCAAGTACATGAGCACTGCTGGCGAGATGTATTTTTTCACACAGATTGGTTATGAATTTTCGGGCCTCCAGCTCGTCACGATATTTGTACAGAATGTGGTAATAGTCTGTATCAAACCATACTTTAAACCAGTCTTTCATCAAAAGAAGATCACAAACTTCTGAACACAAGTGTAAGCATCAATGTGTTGCGAATATTGCGCATATTCGCTGCCGGAACAAAAGCCGCATCATACATAAAGAAATCCTGATTGTTGAGCATTCTCATGAAGGATAGGTCTACCTGAAATTCGTCACCTCTATATCCCAAACCTGTATGTATTCCATTGAACCTTCCCGACTTTGAGTCATTTGCAAAAGGCGAAGTCACGTGACTGTATCCTCCCCGAATTACCAAACGCTCAACTCTCCATTCGGTACCCAGCCTGAACTGGTGTGATATCCTGTAAAGATCCCGGATCTGTCTGTTGTCTTCTGATAAGTTGAGCAATGAAGATCGTAGCCTGTTTGTGCTGAAATCAGTTAAATGATATTCAGCTGAAATCAAACCAAGATTATCAAATATATAAGCTCCTCCCAGCTGCAGCCGAAGTGGGGTAGTAAGCTGAAATCGTATATTGTCGTCTGCCAATGGAACCGGCCTGTGCTCTACCCCGTCAAAGGTCCTGCTCTGGGGGGCCACTTCAAAGTTCCCACGGATGGTATACAAGGTAGGCGTATGGATTGCGGCAGATAGCCGAATATTTTGCTCTATTCGATAGATTACACCAGCTTTTAGATTGATGCCCGTACCTCTTAGATTTAAAAATTCGCGAAATTGATAGGATCGAAGGATAGATGATATGTCGTAATTTGATTCTGAATAAAAGACTTCTTCTGAATAGTTCATAAATGGTATGCCTAACTGGACACCCCATTGCACTTTATTCAAATAGTTGCCACCATATGTAAGAGCAAGCTCTGAAATAGTCCCCTGCGTACGACGTTGATGTCTGTGAAGAATATCGTCTCCAAATGCCCAAAGTTTATCAATCACTTTGGTATTCTCATCTGTGTAATCAAAAAGAAAAGGGAAAAATCCCATGTAATACAGATAAGGATCGTTGGCTAAAAGCTGGGATTCGGTTTGACCCTTGACCTGCTCAAACCATACTTCTCCGATAGAACTGGAGTGCACACCATCAATCTGATGTTCGCTGTCAAGATTTGCAAGTCTGTTAAACGTAAGAGCGAAGTTGGTTTTATTCTTAGCTTGTCGCTTGTTTTCGATCTTTCTAACAAAACCAAGGTTGCCAAATAGCAATCTGTCATATGTGGAGGGTGTTGTAATTCCCTGAAATTGTGCATCAATATTGCTATACAAAAATCCAAAAGAAAAGATTGTTTCATCCATCCGAAATACTCCTATGCCGGCGGGATTGTCATGAATTCCGGATATGTCATTTCCAAGAGCTCCAAAGGCCCCGGCAGTTCCATTGTATCGGGCTGTTCCATATGGTAAAAGAAAACTAAACCTCAACGCATCGGTAGCATTTTGTGCAATCCCGTTAGAACAAATTCCTACTGAAAGTAAAAAGGCGCCAAAAGTTTTTTGAAGTGACATATTTGATTTGTTGATATTATTTTAATACTATAAAAAAAAGGCAGATTCTTCTGCCTTTTTAAATTTTATAGCCACACAGAGGCAGTGCAGGGAATTATCTCAATCTACCTCCACCTGTGGAACCGCCTCCTCCCCTGGTGGCGCCACCTCCGGAATTAAAGGATGGAGACGAATTGAATTGTCTTGAACCACCACTGCTGCTAGGGAAACTTTGTCTTGATGCGGGTGCTGACTGATTCCATGTTCCTTGGCGTTGAATTGGTCGGTTTTGTA
This sequence comes from Thermaurantimonas sp., assembly GCA_046295455.1. GTDB lineage: Bacteria > Bacteroidota > Bacteroidia > Flavobacteriales > Schleiferiaceae > Thermaurantimonas. The sequence continues at coordinate 309,209 of JBKBNI010000002.1, forward strand.
TAGATTCCATCTGACCCGGAGAATATTGTCTTGTAGTGGGAGTGGAAGACTGCCCACCTCTTTGAATGGGAGAGGAATACGTCGGGCGAGCAGATTGTCCTGACTGCGGAGTAGTCAGAGGTCTTGAAACCGAAGGTTGGTTTGATCCTGATTGGATGCGATCAGCCCGAAGCGAATTTGCATTCAGTCGTTCAGCATAGTTGCCTCCTCTTGATATTGTCTGAGATGGTGCAGCACTTGCAGAAGAAGTCATTTCTCTCGTAGCCCGAAGATCAGAAGATCTAAGACGGCTGACAGAACTTTCAGAAGTGACACCCTGCTGAGCTATGCGTGAAGTCGGACGAGGTGATTCCGTAGCCATAGCATCACGATAATTTCTCATTTGGGTGGTTCTATTAGTTATGTCGTTTGTAGGGGTTGAAATTTTTCTACCTGTTCCGCTTCCCGTACTGGCGTAGCTTCCTGAGCGTATTCCGCGAACCGGGGTAACAATTCTGGGGGGCTGATTACTAATCCATACCGGTCCCCAACCAAATCCGGGATGCCATGGATTCATCCATGGGTTACCCCAAGCCATCGGATGTCCCCAAAATGGATCCCACATCATCATAGAGCTCATCCATGGATCCCACATCCATGGGTTGTACATCCAGGAGGATCTCCAGCCCATACCCCAATGGTTCCATCCCATGCCCCAGCCAATTCCAAATGATAAGCCGGGTCTCATCCACATCGGGTTAAATCCCATACCCCACATAGGATAAAAACCCATACCCCACATCGGCTGGAAGCCCATGCCCCACATAGGATTAAAACCTCCGGGATAAAAATTATTGTTTATGACTGTTTGTTCTTGACTTTTATAATTTGGATCAAAATAATCCTCCACCGCAGAAGCCTCTTCTCTCTGATTCTGCTCATTTGAAGCAAGACTTCCCTTTGTCATCCTTCCAATAGCAGGGTTGTAATAAATTCCATCTTCATAAAAGTTTGAAACTACCCTGTTGGAAGAATTACATGAGGATAGCACCAAACCTAATGAAATAGACCCTAAAATCATTATCTTTTTCATGGCTTTGGTGTTTATGGTTAATAGTTAATTTCGCACACCAAATATAGTGCAATAACCGTACCATCAAAAAATCATGGCAAAAGAACTCACATCACGCGAAACTGATTATGCCAAATGGTATAATGATCTTGTATTGAAGGCAGACTTAGCTGAAAATAGCGGTGTGCGCGGATGCATGGTCATCAAACCTTATGGATATTCTATATGGGAGAAAATTCAGGGCGAACTCGACCGTAAGTTTAAGGAAACCGGGCATGTGAATGCGTACTTTCCTCTATTCATTCCCAAATCTTATCTCAGCAAAGAAGCTACTCATGTAGAGGGATTTGCCAAAGAGTGCGCAGTCGTCACGCATTATCGACTAAAAAATTCACCTGATAATAAAGGTGTGGTCGTGGACGAAGAAGCTCGTCTGGAGGAAGAACTCATCGTGAGACCGACTTCCGAAACCATCATCTGGGATACCTACCGCAACTGGATACAGTCTTACAGGGACTTGCCCCTCCTCATCAATCAATGGGCAAACGTGGTACGATGGGAAATGCGCACAAGGCTCTTTTTGCGTACGGCCGAATTTCTCTGGCAGGAAGGACATACTGCCCATGCCTCTCGCGAAGAAGCTGTATCCGAGGCTGAACTTATGCTAGATATATATGCAGATTTTGTAGAAAATTTCATGGCTATACCGGTCATTAGAGGAGTTAAATCTCCCAATGAAAGATTTGCTGGTGCAGAGGAGACTTATTGCATCGAAGCAATGATGCAAGATGGAAAAGCCCTACAAGCTGGTACATCCCATTTCCTGGGTCAAAATTTTGCAAAAGCATTTGACGTAAAATTTGCAAATAAAGAAGGCCGTGAAGAGTATGTTTGGGCCACGAGTTGGGGAGTTTCCACCAGGCTGATCGGTGCACTCATCATGACTCACAGCGATGACAATGGACTGGTAATTCCTCCAAAACTCGCTCCCATCCAAGTGGTCATAGTGCCCATTTATCGCAAAAGCGATGAATTTGATCAAGTAGATGCCGTAGCACGTGGAATTCAAGAAAATTTGAGAAAAGCCGGGGTCTCTGTAAAATATGACAACCGCGATACACATAAACCCGGATGGAAATTTAATGAATATGAATTAAAAGGTGTTCCGATTAGAATCGCTATCGGACCTAAAGATTTAGAAAACAATCAGGTAGAAATCAGCAGGAGAGACACACTTCAAAAATTCACCAGATCACAGATAGGATTGACTGATTATATTCTTGACCTACTGGCTGATATTCAAAAAAACATCTTTCAGAAAGCGAAATCCTTCCGAGATTCGATGATCTTCAGAGTTGATAATTGGGAAGATTTCACACAGACTTTAGATTCAAAGGGCGGCTTTATGTATGCACATTGGGATGGAACACCTGAGACCGAAGAAAAAATTAAAGAGCTCACCAAAGCAACCATCCGCTGCATACCGCTCGGGGAGAAACCCGAAGAAGGAAAATGCATCCTGACAGGCAAACCGTCGAAGAGGAGAGTGTTATTTGCAAGAGCATACTAATTTTCATTCCACGTTGGAAACAAGGCCTATTTTTGCAGCTGTTTAAAAAAATAGATTTTTTCTACATTCATGAGAGTTATTCAGTTTCGAGAGGCTATAGCCGAGGCTATGAGTGAGGAAATGCGTCGCGACGAACGCGTATTTCTTATGGGAGAGGAGGTTGCAGAGTACAACGGTGCCTACAAAGCCTCCAAAGGTATGCTCGATGAATTCGGGCCTAAAAGAGTCATTGATACACCTATATCCGAGCTTGGTTTTGCAGGTATTGGTGTAGGTGCAGCAGTCAATGGTCTGCGTCCGATTATTGAATTTATGACTTTTAACTTCTCCCTCGTTGCAATTGATCAGATTATAAATAATGCCGCCAAATTCAGACAAATGTCCGGAGGTCAGTTTAGTGTGCCTATTGTATTCAGAGGCCCTACCGCCTCTGCCGGACAACTGGCGGCAACACACAGCCAGGCATTTGAAAGCTGGTACGCTAACTGTCCGGGCCTGAAAGTAGTTGTTCCTTCAAATCCCTATGATGCAAAAGGGCTCCTTAAATCAGCCATACGTGATGATGATCCGGTAATTTTTATGGAGAGTGAACAAATGTACGGTGATAAAGGTGAGGTGCCTGAGGACGAATATTTAATTCCATTAGGAAAAGCTGAAATAAAACGTGCCGGTACAGATGTAACCATTGTTTCTTTTGGAAAAATCATTAAAGTAGCCTATGCCGCTGCTGATGAATTAGAAAAGGAAGGCATTTCATGTGAGATCATCGACCTGCGTACCGTACGACCTATAGATTATGAATGTGTCATCAAAAGTGTACAAAAAACCAACCGCCTTGTCATAGTTGAGGAGGCATGGCCACTTGGAAGTATCGCTACGGAAGTGGCTTTTGCTGTTCAGAGGCTTGCTTTTGATTACCTAGATGCACCTATTCGGAGAGTGACAAGCAAAGACACTCCTATGGCTTATGCACCCACCTTGGTAGAAGCATACCTTCCTCAGGTGAATGATGTTCTTAAGGCAGTAAAGGAAATTCTTTATTTATCCTGATAGTTATTCCCTTTCATTTAATATTGAATCCCATGTATTTATATTGTTGATTACATGGGATTTTTTTATCTGAACATCATTTTTTAGAATGCCAGACGGTGACACATTGTCACCTGCAGAAAGTTTGGCATTTTATTGGTCTTTTTTTTGGCATTTCTTATAAAATGAATCCACTTATGAGCACATCTGGAAAAATAAACGTAACCGCCGAGAACATCTTTCCAATTATTAAAAAATTTCTTTATTCCGATCACGAAATTTTTTTGAGAGAACTAATTTCCAATGCTGTAGATGCAAGTACGAAGCTCAAAACACTTGCTTCAATCGGAGAATTCAAAGGCGACTTAGGAGATTTGACCATAAAGGTGAAAATCGATAAAAATAAAAAGACCATTACCATCTCCGATCGCGGGGTCGGTATGACTCAGGACGAGATACGTCGTTACATTAATGAAGTTGCATTCTCCGGGGCTGAAGAATTTGTAAATAAGTACAAAGACAAAGCAGGCGACGCAGGAATTATTGGCCATTTTGGCCTTGGTTTTTACTCTGCATTTATGGTAGCTGAGAAAGTCGAAATTTATACCAAATCATGGACTCAAACTTCCGATGAAGATGGAACCCATTGGGAATGTACAGGATCTCCCGAATTTGTCATGAATCCCGTTAAACGCTCCGACATAGGCACAGATATAGTGCTTCATATATCTGACGACAGCAAAGAATTTTTAGAAGAATACCGAATTCGCGAATTACTAAAAAAATATTGCCGCTTCCTGCCTATTCCCATTCAATTTGGAACAAAGGAAATCACTGAAAAAGACGAAAAAGGCAAAGAGGTCAAAAAGACTGTTCCGGACATTATAAACAACCCCAGTCCGGCATGGACGAAAAAACCGTCAGAACTCACGCATGACGATTATATCGCCTTCTACCGCGAATTGTATCCGCTTACTTTCGAGGAGCCACTTTTCTACATACATCTCAATGTGGATTATCCCTTCAATTTGACGGGGATTCTCTACTTCCCGCGCATTAAGCCTATGATGGAGCCTGCGCGAAACAAAATCCAGCTCTATCAGAATCAGGTATTTGTAACGGATTCGTTAGAAGGTGTTGTGCCGGAATTTCTGACACTGCTTCACGGGGTGATTGACAGTAAGGATATCCCACTGAATGTATCGCGCTCCTACCTGCAAAGTGATGCCAGTGTCAAGAAAATAAGCTCACACATTACCAAAAAAGTCGCCGACAAGCTGGAAGAAATGTTTAAAAACAATCGTCCAGACTTTGAACAAAAATGGAACGATATAAAAATTTTCATCGAATATGGTATGCTTTCAGATGAAAAATTCTATGAACGGGCACGCAAGTTTGCATTGTTTCCGACGACTGAAGGCAAATATTACACCCTCGATGAACTGCGCAAAAATTTAATGGATATTCAAACCGACAAGGATGGAAAACTTATTCTGCTGTACACTACAGATAAAGAAGCTCAGCACACCTATAATCAGAAAGCCAATGACCTAGGTTATACCGTGCTTGTGCTGGATAGCCCTCTAACTTCGCACTTTATCAACCGATTGGAGTACAGTCAGGATGATAAGATTCATTTTACCCGTGTGGATGCAGGTCCAATGGATCAGTTGATACAGAAAAAGGATGCTTCCAGGCTGTCTGTTTTGTCACAAAAACAAAAAGACGACCTACGGGATACCGTAGCAAAAGTTGTGGATAAAGAAATGTTTACCGTGAGGGTTGAGGACCTCTCCTCGGCTGATGAACCCATGATGATTACACAGCCGGAGTTTATGCGTCGGATGAAAGAGATGAATATGATGGGTGGCGGATTCTATGGGTCGGGTAAACTTCCAGAAAGCTATGACTTGATCGTAAACGGAAATCACCCTATCGCACTGCGTATCCTGGATACTCATGATCAAGAAAAACAAAAAATGCTAATTCAGCACTGCACCGATTTGGCTATGCTTCAGCAAAATCTGCTCAAAGGTGAAGCCCTGTCAAAATTTATTCAACGCAGTATTCAGATGATGAATTAACTCCTCCATGAATTGCAAAAAATCAAGCGACCTCTCCGGGACAGTGTGCTTGGAGAGGGTTTTTTCATAAAGGCAGGCGCTGACAGGCAATCGATTTTGAGGGTAGTACAAATCTTAAAAAAACAATTAATGCCTGCTTTTTTATAATTAGGGATACTTTTGTTTATCCTTTTTTTTAGTCACAATCTATGAATCCTAATTTTTATTCCGTAATTCTTGCCGGTGGAGTTGGTTCCAGATTCTGGCCTGTAAGTACAAAGCAGCATCCAAAGCAGTTTCACGACATCTTAGGTACCGGCAGGACTTTGATTCAGCATACCTACGACCGCGTATCCAAAATTTGTCCTTCGGAGAATATTCTTATTTCAACCAGCGAAGACTATATAGCCGATGTCAAAGAACAACTTCCGACCATATCCGGCGAAAACATAATGGCCGAACCGGCGCGACGGAATACCGCGCCAGCCATTGCCTACGCTGTTTACAAAATTTATTCTAAAAATCCTGATGCATCCGTACTGATCTGTCCGAGTGATCATTTAATCTCAAAAGAGATGGAATTTGTGCGGATCGCTACGCTGGGACTCACTCTTTCTCAAACGAATGATGTACTTTTTACATTAGGAATACGACCTACGCGCCCTGACACCGGATATGGATACATTCAGTACTTTCCGGGTCCATCCATTCATCCAGAAACACGGTTGGTAAAAACATTTACAGAGAAACCCAATCTGGAGATGGCCAAAATGTTTTTGGAAAGCGGTGATTTTCTTTGGAATGCTGGGATATTTATCTGGTCTGTAAAATCATGCAGAGAAGCTTTTGCCGCTTATCTGCCAGAAATTCATCAAACGTTTGAAAGAGGCCTTACCGTATTCAACACAGAGAATGAAAAAGCCTTTATCCAAAAAGTATATCCCTCATGCGAAAACCAAAGTGTGGACTACGGAATCATGGAAAAGGCCAGAAATGTCCATGTGATTCCCGCCGATTTAGGTTGGAGTGATTTAGGCACATGGGGCTCATTGTACGAACATCTTAAATGGGATCAACACAGCAATGCAAAGGTTGGTAGCCACATCCTGAGTTTTGATGCCAAATCAAACATTATCCGCATCGAAGGTGATAAGGTAGCTGTCATAGACGGGTTAGATCACTACATCGTGGTGGACACACCCCATGCACTGCTTATCTGCAGGCGCGAAAATGAACAACTGATCAAAAATTTTGTGAATGAAGTAAAAATCCACGCAGACGAAAAGTTTGTTTGATCGATTTTATCCGGGTCATAATGGTAAGAATCTTTCAAAGTCTGATCCTGAGAGGAGTCTTTCTGTCTGACTTTATAGACAAGTGTGATTTTTTAAACGATCTGACCCGACACTGTTAAAAACATTAAAGGCCTGCCATAGAATGTGACAGGCCTCTGGATACCCTAAAATATTGGTTTCACAAATTATTTCTTTTTGCGGTTCTGCCTGGGTTCAGTTCCGGATTTGGCTTTCCAATCAGCAATCGAATTTTGAATCATATCAGCGTATCCAAACGGACGGCCGGCAGCCTTAGCCTGATCATTTCCCATTTTTAGTGCTGTATTGGCCGCTGTAATAGCCTCGGAAAAATTCCCTCTACGCGCAAGGATTTCACCTTTGAGGTAATGGCTATACCAATTATCAGGATTGAGTTCGATCGAGCGATTGATATATTCGAGTGCTCTGTCCATTTGGATATTCTTGGTTAAGAAATACTGAGCCGCATTGCGGTAGGGGCGCCAATCGCGGCTATTTTCTTTAATTGCGCGCTCAATGTTTGCAATGGCAAGCTTATCAACTTCCACATCTAAGGCGACAGGTACCCGCACCCCTTCCCAGGCTAGAACCAGAGTGGCTCCTTCCTCCCGAATATCATCTATGGAGATGGTAAATGTTTCGACATGACCTGTAAAATCAGAAGGTACCACATCTAGGCGAAGCACATCTTTGCCTTGATCATATCCGTCGGCTCCCCAAAGTGTCGTATCAGAATTAAAAATAATAGTCCATCGATCTTCGCGCGGAATGGTGAGCAGACCGTATTTTCCTGGGGCAAGTTTCTGCCCTTCAACGATCACTTCTGTACTAAATGAAATGGTGCTAATTCTATTGGCACCTGTGCGCCAGATTTTGTTATATGGCACCAGCTCACCAAAGACTTTTCTGCCACGTGCACTTGGTCTTGAATAGTCAATGGTAACGTCTGTGAGTCCAACCCGCTGCTGAACCAGAGCTTTAGGGCTTGGTTGTGGAAGATCCTGCGCTATGGAAAACAAAGGCAGGCTTAATGCCGCAATAAAAAGTTTTACAGTCTTCATCGAATTTTTATTTTACAACAACACAAAATAAGACATCAAAACCTCAATGGTTTACTAAAAGTTTTACACTCCTTCCGCTATTGGCCAATATGAAGAAAAAAATCTTTACTCCTTTATAACAAGCCTCTAAGTAAGTTTGCATCACATTATATATAGTTTATATGAATTTTTTAGTCATCACATGGGACGTATCCAAAGTGCTAATTGATTTAGGAATCATTGAAATAAGGTACTACAGCCTGCTGTTTGCCCTGGGATTTGTGATCGGGTATTTTATAATGAAGCGGATTTTTATTGAAGAAAAGATACCCATTGAGCAACTTGACACTTTGCTGACCTATGTGGTGATAGCCACAATTATCGGAGCGCGCTTAGGACATGTTTTTTTCTATCAATGGGATTACTACAGTCAGCATCCGGAGGAAATTTTAATGGTCTGGGAAGGCGGATTAGCCAGTCATGGAGCGGCAATTTCAATCATCATAGCGCTTGTGATTTATTCAAAAAAGGTTTCAAAACGCTCATTTTTCTGGATCATTGATCGGGTAGTGATCACGGTGGCTTTGGCCGGTTGCTTTATCAGACTTGGAAATTTGATGAATTCTGAAATATACGGTAGCCCGACCAACAGCAGGGCAGCATTTGTGTATGTAAGCCCGGTTCGCGACATTTTTGAGCGGTTTTTTGGCAAAGAAGTACAGGAATTATCATTTAAAAAGTCGGAAGAAGTCGTTGTCACCGACACTTTAATTATGCCTGTATACGAAGTAGAGTTGAAAATCGATGCCCGTGCTGATGCTTCTCAGGTGATTTCGTTGGTCACCAACAGACTTTTTCCATACCTCAAAATGATCGATTCGGACGACCAGAATTTAGTACCAGGAGAGATCTCAAGCCCGGAAATCGTGAAAAATTCAGAAGGTACTTATATCACATTCAAACTTCTGGCAATTCCAAGGATACCGAGTCAAATCATTGAAGCAACTGCCTATTTAATTGTCTTTTTGGTTCTGTGGATTATATTTTTCCATACCAGATTCAGACACCAGGAAGGATTCTTATTTGGAGCATTTTTGATTCTGGTATTTGGTTTTCGCTTTGTTATAGAATTTTTTAAAGCCAATCAGGTTGCATTTGAGGATTCACTGACTTTCAATATGGGTCAATATTTAAGTATTCCTTTGATATTGGTAGGTATAGCTTCTGTAATATACTCTTTTGTGAAAAAGAAATAAATGCACTATGAAACTTCGTCTTCTTGCCAATTTATGCGTTTTGATGGGGATCGTTCTGTCCTGTGAGTGTGATCAAATTAAAAATAACATTGATCCGGTCGTAACTTCCTATGAACCCAAATTCAGGCAGGACGGTCAGATTTGGTTTTTGGACGAGTCTGGAAATGACACAATAACTACTATATATATAGAAGTGTCCAAAACAGATGAAGAAATCCAGTATGGAATGATGTACCGAAGACACCTTGACCAAGACAAAGGGATGCTCTTTCTGATGAAAAATGAAAAGCCTCAGTCCTTTTGGATGAAAAATACCTATATACCACTCGATATTATTTACATCAATTCAAAATACCGAATCGTAAGCATCCAAAAAGAGGCCGTACCGCTGAGTGAAACTTCCCTTCCCAGTTTTGAACCTGCTCTCTATGTGCTGGAGGTAAATGGTGGGTTTTGTGACCGCCACAACATCAAGGTGGGAGACAAAGTGTATTTTGAGCACAATCGATTGTAAAGAATGCGGGTTGTCAGTCTGGTCCCTTCGTTGACCGAGCTTTTATACCATCTTCAGGCAAATGTAGTCGGAATTACTAAATTTTGTGTGCATCCTGATATCTGGTATCGTACCCTGCCACGAGTAAGCGGCACAAAAAATCCGGATTTAAAGCGTATTCAGACCCTTCAACCGGATCTGATCATTGCCAACTATGAAGAGAACCGGCGGGAGGATGTTGAAGCCTTGCAGCAAATAACCAATGTGCTCATTACCAATATTGTAACTTTAGAGGATGCCATGAATGAAATCATTCGAATTGGTCGCGCCTGCAAGGCTGAAACTTCTGCCATACAACTTAGCAAAACTATCGATGTGCTGTGGAAACCTCTGAAAAATTCAGCCCGCAATCTTCGGGTGGTCTATCTAATCTGGCGCAAACCCTACATGGCTGCGGGGACAGACACTTTTATCCATCACGTAATTACCCATATTGGATTAAAAAATGCCGTTCAGACCGCGCGATACCCAAAATTACATGCCGAAGAAATCCGCACTCTGAGGCCCGATGTCCTATTTTTGTCTTCGGAGCCGTATCCATTTAAAGAAAAGCATATAGAAGAGCTGAATCAGTATGTTCCTGACTCGCATATTGTGCTCGTAAATGGAGAAGCCTTTAGCTGGTATGGATATCGGATGATTCCTTCATCCGTATATCTCAGTAGTTTAATTACACATCTGAATCATTTGTAGTAATGCATATGCACAAAATATTAATAGTATCCTTAATCGGCCTTTCGATGACCCTTCAAAGCTGCCAAAAGGCAGATGACCGGGACGAAAAAGACGATGAACTCATTCGTAACTACCTCATCCAAAACGGATTGGAAGCTACTCGCACGAGTAGTGGCCTTTATTACCTGATTTCAGAGCAAGGTACAGGACCATTTCCAACACTGAATTCACGGGTGCGGGTAGTGTACAAGGGTTATCTGCTCGATGGCACTGTCTTCGACGAAACCGATCCAGCAGGTCTCGAATTTGACATGCGAAGCATCATTACAGGCTGGCAGGAGGGTTTGACCTATTTCAGAGAAGGGGGAAAAGGCAAACTATTTATCCCATCAAAACTTGGCTATGGAAGTCAGCAGGTGGGTAATATTCCTGCCAATAGCATATTGATATTTGATATTTATTTATTGAAAGTCCGATAAAAAAAAGCCACTTCAGTCCCGGCAGAAGTGGTTTGTACTTGACGATCAATTATCTGGATTATTAGTTTGGATCTTCATGTAATGCCAGATAAGGCAACTTTGAATGATAGGCTACTTTGGTCGTTACGGACTTGTGAAAGATTGACTCAAAAAAACTGTAGTTTCGGCTCATAAGCGCAATCATATCCGCGCGATCTTCTGTGGCGAATTGTAAGAGTGTGTCTTCCACATTCTCACCACTTAAAACTTCAAATCGATGCGGGATGCCTTTCAGATGGTCTGAAATTCGTTTTTTTGCTTCGATCACGGTTTGGTTGTCGATTCCGTAGTTTACGATCACGTGAGCGATAATCACTTCAGCTTCAAAAATATATGCTATCTCGGCTAATTGATTCAGCGCTGTACTGTTGCGCTTAGACTTAAAGTCTGCTCCAAATACGATTTTACGGATTCCGGAAAATTTTGAATTAGCAGGTATGGTGATCACAGGTACAGTAACGCTCTGCAATATAGAGGCTGCATTGCTTCCAATAAGGATTTCCTCAATACCGCTGGCCCCCTTAGTACCCAGAATGACCATGTCGGCACCTTCATCTTCTACCACTTTCTTAACAAGGCGAATCGGATTTCCGACCAAACAGCGGGTTTCAAAAGGTATTCCTGCATTTTTAAGAATCTCCTCAACTTTTTTCATTCCGGCTTCGGAATTCTCTTTCATGATTTCAAGGAGAGAGTGTGTCATCACCGTTTCGGCATAGGGCAGATCGTATGCATTAAGCGCTATGATCTTCGAGCCTGTTTTTTTTGCAAATTCAATCGCAAATTCTAGTGCTTTTTCGGCGTTGAGAGAGTAGTCTGTCGGGAATATGATCGTTTTCATAAATGTATTAATATCTATAGACGAAGGTATTGATTCATTGATGATCAAATGTATGATAATTATCAATTGAATTTGCTCGTTTTTTTCAAGACAAAGCCTTTCAGGTATTTACCCTCGGGATGGTAAATGCTGACCGGATGATCAGGTGGCTGGTGTAAGCGGTAGAGAAGCTGAAAGGACTGTCCTGTATCCATGGCAGCCGATGTGATTGTATTCAGAAAAAGTTCATCCGAAATGTTTTGTGAACAGGAAAATGTCATTAAAATTCCGTTGTCATTCAGCTTATTCATTGCCAAAGTATTCAGTCGCTTATAGCCGATTACGGCATTGTGTGTGACGCGATGACTCTTGGCAAATGCTGGCGGATCCAGAATGATTACATCAAACATCCGGTCGATATTGGTCAGATATTCAAAAGCATCTGCAGCGAGGGCTGTGTGGAATCTATTCTTCAGCCCGTTGATATTGATGTTTTTTTCCAGCAGATCTATAGCTCTTTGACTAATGTCAAGTGACACGACCTCATTGGCTCCGGCAGCAAGAGCATAGATGCTAAATCCTCCGGTGTACGAAAAGGTATTTAGCACGGTTCTACCTGCAGAAAGTGTAGATAAAAGCCGTCTGTTTTCTCGCTGATCTATAAAAAATCCGGTCTTTTGACCCTTTTGAAAATCAATAAAAAATGAATGATTGTTCTCCTTGGCAAGTATCTCATCGATAGATTCACCAAGCACCCAACTGTTTTCAATAGAATCATCATGCAGCGAATCGGCACTCTTGTCATATATACCTTTCAATCGGTCACCCAGATGATTTTTTAGGGAAGAATAAATGTACTCCCGGTAAAGGAATATCCCTAAATGATGGCACTGCACGATACAATATCCCGAATAATAATCCACGACCAATCCAGGCAATCCGTCACCTTCGCCAAAAATTAGTCGAAAGCAATCTGTGACCTTTGAGTCAAACAATCCCAGAGAGCCTCTCAGGGCGACTGCCGATTTTATCCCCTGATCAATAAAAAATTCAACCGGGAGCATCCGGTTAGTCCATTGCAGTACACGCACGGCAATGCTCCCCTTGGATAAAAATCCTAGACCCTTGATTTCGCCTGAAGTGTCGGTGATAAATACTGGACTGCCCTCTGGAGCCGACCTGGGAATACAGGTCAGGGCTCCACTGAAAATCCAGGGGTGACGTTGAAAAAATATTTTTTGCTTTTCAGGGCGAATGGTGACCTTCGGGTATGGAATCGCTAAGGGTTTCAAGGTGTATTGATGATGTTTTTCAGTTCGTAAAAATCAGGAATGCGTAGGGCGTACAGCCGGTATTCGTCCATTCCGGAGACGAACAATTGATGCATTATTCCATTGGTAATCAATACTACAGGACTGTTCAATGACCGATTGTAGCGCAAAGCCTGTACATAAACTTTTTCATCCAATTCTACGTCAAATTTTTTGCATTCGACGAGCATCATTGTTCCTGACCGTCCGGAGACCACAAGGTCAAAACGTCTGGTCATTCCGTTTAAGGTAATGGACTTTTCAAGAGTGAGAGTTACAGGGGGATAACCCTTTGACAAGAGATCCGCCACAAGGTGTTGCCTAACCCACTCCTCAGGGGTGAGCACCAACCACTTGCGCCGTATGATATCGAATACATGCCAATCTTTTTCCACTTTGCGAAAGGCGTGCTCCGGAGGCGAAACAAGGTTGAGTGACAGGTATCCTGTCGGCTTAGATTTCATAGGGCTAAAAGTACGGATTTTAACAGGCATACCATCATATCCTCTTCTGTGCGAATAAGGTATAATTCCATCGTGTACGTCTGTTTATATTTGTTTTCAATGAACTGTTAGAATTTTGAGATAGGGTCAGCTCGATAAACTAAAAGATTTCAAATGATTGCCGCTATCCGTAATAGCCTTCTGAAACAAAAATAATTGCATCCCGGTCTTATGGAGTTTGACCCATCTTATAAGCTACAATCACATGTGTTTTGAATTTCAGGCGGTATCTATCTTAAGACTTTCCGCTGCTCGTGTATCCGGCTCTGTATTTTCCCCGACGTGCCCAAATTGCAAAAAATACTGTTTCCGAAACGATCACTACGCACATGCAAGTTTGCAGGGAGAGAAAAGCAGACCCGCATGAAACTACATCACAATAAATGAATAATCTATTGGAAAGAATAAAAAGTCATTGAGCAAAAAGCTAGTTCTGTAGGGACATACTCGTAAAATCGTATGGATACCTATTTTTTGAAAGAAGGATCGATTTTTTCAGACTAAAAAAAAAGCCGCCTTATGCAAAGGCGGCCTAAAGAGTCGAGTATTGTCAAAAGATCACCCTCCGAGATAGGATTTAAGAATACGGCTTCGGGATGTATGCTTCAGACGACGTATCGCCTTCTCTTTAATCTGACGGACTCTTTCCCTTGTCAAATCAAATTTATCTCCGATTTCTTCCAGAGTAAGGGGATGCTGGCCATTCAGACCAAAGAAAAGACGTATGACATCAGCTTCTCGGGGTGTAAGGGTAGATAAGGCTCGCTCGATCTCAATGCGAAGTGATTCATGCATCAGATCTTCTTCCGGGTTAGGACTTTCGCCATAACTCAATACATCATAAAGGTTGGAGTCTTCTCCTTCGACCAAGGGGGCGTCCATGGATACATGGCGTCCACTGTTTTTAAGACTTTCTTTTACATCATCTTCTGACATATCGAGCAAGTTGGCGATCTCCTCTGCCGAAGGTGCTCTTTCGTGCTCTTGCTCGAGCTGAGCATAGGCTTTATTAATCTTGTTGATCGAACCAATTTTATTGAGCGGAAGGCGCACAATACGGCTTTGTTCGGCCAGCGCCTGAAGGATGGACTGCCTAATCCACCATACGGCATAGGATATGAATTTAAAGCCACGTGTTTCGTCGAAGCGCTGTGCGGCTTTTATCAGGCCAAGATTGCCCTCATTTATGAGGTCTGGCAATGTTAGTCCCTGATTTTGGTATTGCTTAGCCACAGACACCACAAATCGCAGATTAGCTTTTGTGAGCTGTTCGAGAGCGCGCTGATCACCTGCTTTGATCCGCTGTGCAAGCTCTACCTCCTGTTCGGCATTTATAAGTTCAACTTTGCCGATTTCCTGAAGGTACTTATCCAGGGATGCGGTTTCGCGGTTAGTTACCTGTTTTGTGATTTTTAGTTGCCTCATTTGTCAACTGGAGTTTTCAAAAAGGAATTATAGTTAATCTGGTGATGAAAAAAAAGCATTGAATGCCCGATTTTGTCTATCCAGAAACCTCCGGTTTCGGAAGCAGCACCTTTCTCGATAGTTTTAGTTTGCCTTTTTCGTCTATTGCGATGAGCTTTACATCTATTTTGTCACCCTCTTTCAGTACATCTGACACGTTGGCAACTCTTTTGTGATCGATTTCGGATACATGCAGCAAACCATCCGTTCCTTTACCTATTTCAATAAATGCACCATAGGTCTGAATAGACTTTACAACGCCTGTATATACTTCACCCACAGTGGGTACAAATGCAATGTCCAATATTCGCCTTTTGGCCTCATTCATGCCATTGGGATCCGTTCCGGATATTTCTACGATACCTCTGTCGTTTACTTCTTCGATAACAACAACAGTACCAGTCTCGCTTTGAATTGATTGGATAATCTTGCCACCGGGGCCTATGACAGCTCCGATCAGATCTTTTGGAATGCTTAATTTTAAAATTTTGGGGGCATGGGGCTTCAGCTCCGAACGCGGCTTATCGATGGTTTTGAGCATTTCATTGAGGATATGCATTCTGCCTTCTTTGGCTTGTAACAAAGCTTTTTCCATGATATCGAAGGACAGCCCTTGAATTTTGATATCCATCTGGCATGCCGTGATGCCTTTAGCTGTACCAGTAACTTTAAAATCCATATCTCCAAGGTGGTCTTCGTCGCCCAAAATATCACTTAGCACTGCCCATTTGCCCGTAGCCTCGTCGGTGATGAGACCCATTGCAATACCTGAAACGGGTGCGGTAATTTGAATTCCCGCATCCATCAATGCAAGCGTACCAGCACAAACAGTTGCCATTGAAGACGAACCGTTAGATTCCAAAATATCACTTACTACCCGAATGGTGTAAGGTATTTCGCTACTTACTACCGGCTTGAGCGCTCGCTGAGCAAGGTTTCCATGACCGATTTCACGACGGCCTACACCGCGGATGGGTTTGGCTTCTCCCGTCGAAAAGGGGGGGAAATTATAATGAAGATAGAAACGCTCTGACCCCACATAGGTTGCCGAGTCAATTTTGTTTTCATCCAGTTTGGACCCCAGGGTCACAGTGGTCAGCGACTGAGTTTCACCCCGTGTAAAAATGGCTGAACCGTGCGCTCCCGGCAGATAATCTACCTCGCACCAGATGGGTCGAATATCTGTCAAGTTGCGACCGTCAAGGCGTCTTGATTCGTTCAGGATCATATTGCGGACGGCATGGTACTGTACCATTCCGAAATAGCGTTCTGCCAATTTGATAGTTTTCTCTTCCAGAGGCTCTCCAAGTGACTCTATAAATTCTTTAAAAATTTCTTTGAAGTGCGCCGAGCGGATTTTTTTAGGATAAGCACTTCTTGCAACCTCATAAACTTTGTCGTAGGTAGCTGATTCAACCTTCTTTCTTAATTCTTCATCATGTATTTCGTGTGTGTATTCGCGCTTTGGGTATGAACCCGGAACTTTGGCAGCCAACTCCATCTGTGCCTGACAAAGCACCTTGATGGCATCGTGTGCCACTTTGAGGGCTTGCAGCATTTCGGATTCAGATACTTCTTTCATTTCCCCTTCCACCATGATGATGCTCGTCATGGTTCCGCCGACCATGAGATCTATGTCTGCCAACTCCATTTCAGCAGGTGACGGATTAATTTTATACTGACCATTAATCCTTGCAACCCGCACTTCGCTCATCGGGCCGTTAAACGGAATATTGGACACCGCAATGGCTGCAGAAGCAGCCAGCCCGGCTAATGAATCGGCGGCTACATTTTTGTCATAAGAAATGAGGTTTATAATAACTTGCGTATCCGAGTGATAATCTTCGGGAAATAATGGCCTCAATGCCCTGTCAACAAGCCTTGCAACGAGAATTTCTTCATCGCTGGGCTTGGCCTCCCGCTTGATAAAGCCTCCGGGTACACGTCCGGAGGAAGAGAATTTTTCGCGATACTCCACCGTAAGAGGCATAAAATCAATGCCTTCAATCGGATCCTCATTGGATACCACGGTGGCCAAAAGCATAGTGGAGCCGGATTTTACCACCACAGCCCCGTGAGCCTGACGGGCAAGCTTGCCCGTTTCGATAGTAATTACTTGTCCATCAGGTAGTTTTATTTCTTGTGTAATTGGTGTTGGAATCATATTGTACTATATCTTATTTAAAACGAAAAAAGGCCATCATTGGTTGATGCCCTTTTTTCTTAAAAAGAACTTTAAAAACCGAATTATTTGCGAATATTAAGATCGCTAAGGACTTTTCTATAACGCTCGATATCAATTTCTTTCAAATAATTAAGCAATTTTTTTCTCTTGCCGACCAGCATTACTAGGGCTCTTTCAGTACTCTTGTCCTTTTTGTGTTTGCGAAGGTGCTCGGTCAGGTGATTGATTCGGTAAGTAAAGAGTGCAATCTGGCTTTCCGGAGATCCGGTGTCCTGGGCTGAACCCCCGTATTGAGCGAAGATACTTTGCTTAATTTCAGTAGTCAGATACATATGATTGATTAAATATTAGTCCGATTTAATGGCCGGCAAAGATACATCGCAGCATAGAAAATCAAAGTTAAATTTATTTTACACACCTCAAAAATAAATCCACTTTTTCACGAATGTTTTTTCGTTCGACAATGAAATCGATAAACCCGTGTTCGAGCAGAAATTCCGAGGTCTGAAAACCATCCGGCAAATCCTTCCCTATTGTTTCCTTAACTACCCTGGGTCCTGCAAACCCTATCAAAGCCCCGGGCTCGGCAATGTTGATATCTCCCAGCATGGCGAAGGAGGCCGTTACGCCACCTGTTGTTGGGTCTGTAAGAAGAGAAATGTATGGAATGCCTTTTTCTCTCATGCGTGCGATTAGGGCAGATGTTTTGGCCATTTGCATCAGACTATAGGCAGCTTCCATCATGCGTGCCCCTCCGGATTTGGATATGGTCATGACAGGAATTTTGTTTTCGATGCCATACCTCATCGCTCTGGCAATCTTTTCGCCTACGACACTTCCCATAGAACCTCCAATGAAGTTGAAATTCATGGCTGCTATGACGATGTCGTGGCCTTTGAGTTTTCCAAAGCCTGTAGTCACCGCTTCGTTGATTTTCACTTTTTTGATGGTCTCGGCCAGACGATCCGAATATTTTTTTGTATCGACAAAATTCAGGGGATCCAACGATTTCATATTCGGGTTTAACTCTGTAAACTCCCCCTCGTCAAAGAGTATCTTGAAGTATTCTTTTGCATTAATTTTTTCATGATAGTTACAATTGCTGCACACCCATAAGTTTGCCTGATGATCCTCGATCGCTGTGATCACTTTGCACCTTGGACATTTGTACCACAAACCCTCAGGCGTTTCTTTTTTCTCAGAAGTACTTGTAGTTATGCCTTCTTTATTGCGTTTAAACCATGCCATTTTCTCTAGTGATTTCCTCCCTGTTAACTATGATGCAAATAAAGGAAAAATTTTAATGGATTCGTTTGCGTTGCATTTATCTTGCTCTGTGAAAGGATATTCCTGTTGATTTTCAAGAGCATATGTAGTTGCGTCGATTGGATATGCATATAGGAAAATGTGATCGGTTGAATAATATACTTCTATTTAGCTTGCGTATTCCGGGTGTGGACATAGTGTTCAGTATTTTTTTAAAGTTTAAACCTGCCGGGAGGGCATTTTTTGACCACCTGTTTGTTGTTTTTTTTGTTAAAAGACGGGCAAAGACCATTGAAGGAACAGAGCGTGTGTATAGTTTTTCTAAAACTCAAGTTGTTCAATTTTTAAAACACAATCCCTTTATATGGATCGAAACACATGCCCCAACGCAATTCTAATACTACAATGATAGTAGATCTTTAGTGCGCCGGCGCCGAACCATTGCATTGAGGTGCTGGGAGTATTCTGTGCACGTCAGCGTTTACCAGGTGTTTACATCCTTCTACAAAACGGCTAAATGTTGGACAGGAATATATTGCTCTACATTAAATTACATCCACCATCCACGAATATGGGTCTTCTACACGACCTCGACGAATGTCGGAGAGCGTTTTTTTCACAAAGGCAGAAATTCCATTTTTTGGTGTGGGCACTTCAATCAGTTCATCGCGGTACCCGACATGAGAAATGGGACTGATGACGGCAGCGGTACCCATTCCAAACATTTCGGACAATCTCTCTTCTCTGGCAGCAGTGAGGAGTTCATCCACGGTAATTGGGCCTTCTTTCACCGGATATTGGTTGTCTCTCAATATGGTAAGAATGCTATCTCGGGTAATACCGGCCAGAATCCTGTCGCTTAAGGCAGGCGTTCGGAAGACACCATCGATGACCATTGCCACGTTCATGGTGCCGGACTCTTCGATCAGCGAATGATTTTTGTGATCTGTCCAAATAATTTGGGTAAAGCCCGCTTCCTGGGCCAAACGTGTGGGATAAAAAGCGGCTCCGTAATTACCTGCAGCCTTTGCAAACCCGACTCCTCCATCAGCGGATCGAACATACTTTTCTTCGATTTTTACTTTGACCGGTCCACTGTAGTATGGCCCGGATGGACTCAGGAGAATACAAAACACATAGGATTCTGAGGGTCTGGCCGCGATAAATTCGGATGATGCGTATAAAAACGGCCTGATGTAAAGAGATAATTCTTCACCTTCTGGTACCCACTTTTTGTCAAGCCGGACCAGCTCGATCAATCCTTCCATGAAGATTTCTTTTGGAACCTGAGGAATGGTCATTCGCTCGGCACTTCTGTTTAATCTGTTGAAATTGGCTTCCGGCCTGAAGATACTCACTTTTCCATCGGTTTTGCGGTAGGCTTTCATCCCTTCAAAGACAGCTTGACCATAGTGCAATGCATGAGTAGCCGGTGACAAAGGGATTGGTCCATACGGCCGTATTTCCGGCTCGCTCCACCGTCCATTTGCATAGGAGCATAACAACATGTGGTCGGTAAATACTTTTCCAAACGGAAGATTTGAAAAATCAACAGTATCAATTCTTGATTGATTTACCCTTATAATTTTCATTACTAAGAATAATATTACAAAAAAATCGTTTTCCCTTGGACAAAGGTACACATTGACTGAAATTATAGGGGAAAGACTTCTGTAAATTGATCTCAACTCATAAGTTTGCAAAAAACTAAAACGATGAAAATCTTTGGCAAACTTTTATATTTTCTCATACTTATTGCAATAATCGGTTGCAATACGACGGCCGACTCCGGTACTGAGACTTCTGATTCGGAATCAGATGCATCACCGACCGGCTTTTTCGGTGAAAAAATTACAGACGAAGGTGCAATAGATGCCTCAGACCTTCTCACCATGCTACAGGAGGGTGATTCAGTATTTGTGAAAGTGCGTGGCACCATCAATGAATGCTGTCAGAAAAAAGGGTGCTGGATGGATGTAGACCTTGGAAATGGGAAGAATATGATTGTGCGGTTCAAAGATTACGAATTTTTTGTGCCCAAAAATGCAGCCGGATATACCGCAATTATGGAAGGTTATGCAAAACTCGAAGTCCAGGATATAGACTGGCTTCGACATAAAGCTCATGACGCCGGAAAATCCGAAGAAGAAATCGCTGCCATTACAGAACCGGAAACCAGCATAACGTTTGTGGCCAATGGTGTTATCATCAAATAAACGGCTGGCTTTTTTGGCTGCACTTTTGGCATTTGTATTCAGTGTGCCGTCCTGTGAATCCGTCACACAAAAGAATTCTTCAGACAGCGATGAAAGTCTGAAAAAAAGACCTGAGATGTCTGAGTTGGCGCTCCTTATGCGAAAAATGGATAAGACAGTCTCAGAGTGGAAAAGAAATATCGAAACGGGCAGCCTTGACATGAAAGAAGTACCCGATTGGCTTAACCGACTTCACACGGCAGAGGCTACAGATCCCGATGAAATCAATGAGGTGTACCACACGATGGCAGATGCATGGATTGAATCTGTGGATCAACTAAAAAAAGCGACCCAATCCGAAATTCCAATGGCTTTCAATACTCTGGTGAACAATTGTGTGAACTGTCATCAACAGTTTTGCCAAGGTCCCATACCAAAGATTAAAAAACTCTATGTAGATATCCCGCAGCATGTTTCAGGTAGCGGAAACTAAAGACGGCTCTCATACACTAATCAACATTGCACTCAATCAGTCTTATCACAGCATGTATGGAGCTCTGCAGGAGTCCGTACATGTCTTCATAAAGCAGGGCTTTCATTATTTTTTAAGCCGCTTTGCACCATCCCGGCTTCGAATTTTTGAGATGGGGTATGGCACGGGTCTGAATGCAATGCTTACTTATCTGTCTGCCAAATCAAGCGGCATTGAAGTCATGTACACGACGGCAGAGGCATTCCCTGTGGGCATTGATACAGCCAGGGGTCTTAACTACTCTACGATTCCCGGTCTGAGTCCGGAAATTGTAGAGAAATTTCATTTATTTGATTCAGATGGAGTAGCGCAGCCCGACGAAGATTTTAAAATCAGAATGTACAAACTATTGTTTGAACAGATCTCCATTGCACCTGAAACCATCGATGTCGTGTATTACGATGCCTTTAGTCCGGGGGCTCAGCCCGAACTCTGGACATCCGAAGCATTAAAAAAATGTTTTGACATGCTAAACAAACCGGGAGTATGGGTCACCTATTCTTCGAAAGGAGATGTGCGCAGAGCACTGGCGTCTGTCGGGTTTATGGTCGAGAAAATTCCCGGGCCGGCAGGAAAGAGAGAAATGCTTCGAGCTCTAAAGCTTTAAATTTTTTAATACGTCTCTAAGTTGATTGATTTTTAAAGGTTTACCGATAAACCCTTTTACGAGAGTATTTTCATTGGACTTGTTTATATCCATTGGATCAATGGAGGAGGTAACCATGATGACATTAGGTCTTTTTATTTCGATGCAAGACATATCAATTAGTTTCTCCAGAAATTCAAATCCGTCCATCATCGGCATTCGAATATCTAATAGAATAATATCGGGCAGCAAGTCTTTCCGACCTTGCTGTGTGATTTCATTGAGATATTGTATGGCCTCAATTGCCGATATACTCGACTTCACATGGGCATCAGGCAGTATGTTTAGCACCACCCGTTGGTTGATCAACAAATCGATCTGATTGTCATCAATGATCAGAATATTCATTCACTTAAAAATAACTAGGCACAAATTTGTATAAATAAGAACAATTAGAGGATAATATTTTAATTTTTGTCTTGAAAATCAAGTTTTTTTACGCCAAGATATTTTAAAACTTTTTTTGCATTGATTTTCAAAGATTCCTTCACATTGGTAATCAATTTTTTAGAAAAACTTTCATCAGGTCTTGGCAGAAATTTTGAATCTCTGTATGAAAATCCCTCACCAATAGGTGTGTAGTAATAGGTGTAAAACGATTTACGACTTTCATGCTCAGGTACATGAATGCGGTTGTATCCATGGGGTGAATTGTCATCTGTATAAAATATTACAGCGACGTTGTGCATCGGAGGTATTTTTTTTACGCAATTTTTCATCTGTACATCCCACAGCTCCAGGTCTCCACCGTATTCGGGTTTCCAATATTTATTTAGGTATATGAGCAAATTTATTCTCCTCCACAAACCTTTCTCAGGATTCATATTCACATCGACGTGTACATCTACAAAACTCCCGTTTTTGCCCTGGTGAAGTCCGCTACCAAGACTGTCTTGTGTGGAATGAAGCCCTTCAATACCAGTCACCTCACTGATCCATTTACAAAATTCTTCACTTTGAACAGCATCCCTCACCTGTGAAAATACAGGGTGCCAGCGCTCGAAGTGATAATCCTCGGCCTTGTCCTCATTTATGCTTTTGCGTTTGACATTTAAGGTTTCGAATGGGGGAAAATGCTCAAAGAGTTGATCAGCTATGTCGGGATTCAAAAAGTCTTTAATCTCAATATGTCTACAGGGTTGGGCGTACTTAAATTCTTGAGCAAATTTTTCTTTTTTTTCTAAAACATCTGGATTAATGATTCTTGATATGGGTTGCATGTACAGCATTTTTTCGCAAAGATATATCCGGTGAAGTGGCAATGTGGATGAAATGAATACCAATCCGAATAAGGTAAATCTTTTGAACACGCACTAGTTTTAAATCAAAAAAGGGATAAAAATCATTTCAAAGTGTATCATTTCATATTTTTATAAAATTTAACTTGCGACAAAAATTTCAAATGAAAAAAATAGCCGCGCTGTCTTTGTTGTTTCTCGGTTTGATTGGTATGATGAATAATGAAATCCGCAGTCAGGATATAGTTCGTAATATCCCCTTTGATATACTTAAAAATCAATTGTATGGAGGCGCAAATCTCCCAGCCGAAGAACCCTTTCGTGTAAGTGGTGATCTGCCACAAGAGGTAAATAGGGTGGAATTGATTGTATATGAAAAATCAGAAAACAAAGCCCCGATATTTACGCGTGTATTTGTTCGACCGTTTAACATGACCGCCGAACGCTTTGAATTACAAGTAGATCCACTTCATGACAACAGACAGTATGTATTTCGGTTTTTGTATTTTGTAGATGCCTCACCTGATCAACTCAGGGCATTACAGCTCTCTCTCAATGCAAATCTAGAGGCTGTAATACGATCAAATTACATTTTTCGAAGAAACAGCATCGTCGGTCTGCAATCCCCTAAAAGCCTTCAAAAAACACTCGAAGACGTAGTACACCAAGGTCTAGGTGATTTCAGACACGCAAGTGGAAGACAATTTTCGGGATTCAGCAGCATTCTCACTGCCAAAATGCGTCAAATAGAAAGAGAGAGCCTCAGCAATGCGCGCTTTAACATAAAAAGCAAATCAAAAATTGAATCACAACGCGTAGGATATGCTGAAAAATTGATTTCAGAGTTGATTCAACTTGCGCAAAGCGAAGCAACACAATTCTTAAGTGACAACATGCTTGTCGTCGTCGAAGAACGTACGATAATTACACGTACTGAAAAGCTCCCCGGAGTCTTGCCAATCAACATCGGATATGGATTGGTCTACTGGGAAGGAGATTTTTCAAACCTCGTTTATAATACAGCCCCATACGTGGGGGTGTCCTTTCCCCTTGCCAACAGAACTTTTGCCAGATACCTCGGAAATGCTTCATTGTCCCTTGGAGTTATGCTAAGGGACCTCGAATTTTCCGATACGAAATACTCCGGACCAATTGTCAACTTACCGATATATGCTGCGTTGGGATACAAAATATTTCGGGTTGCAAGGTTCAATCTCGGGGCTACGCTTCTGTCCTCTGACCCAGATAGCAATGGTAGCACACAATTAAATGCTGCATTATTTACTGGTATCAGTATAGAATTGAATGTCTGGGCAGGATTTGATAAAAAACGCAGAAGATGAAAAAAACTTTTCTGATTGTACTGCTAATACCATTACTCAATATGGCTCAACTGCACCCTTATATATGGCGTGTAGGAATACAAGGTGGTTTTTCGACTTATTACGGAGACCTTACCCCATACAGGCTGAGAGGCGACGGAGTTGGCAGGGTGTTGGGCCACCTTTACACATTCAATCAGGAATATTTTCCTGCTGTATCATGGCAGGTGAGTGCAGAGCGTTCGCTGAATTCAACCTTGTCATTAAAAGTTGCTATTGGGAATGTCAACTTTAGTGCTAATGATCGCTTTGTGAAGCCAGATGGTACTCTTTGGGCAGAAGCTCCGTTCTTCGACCGTGGACTCAATGCTGAGACGACGATTTACGATGGTTCCATTGGGCTGATTTTCAAAACTGATAATCTAAGATTCCTATCGCATAGAGCTTTTATTGCACCATATTTCGGAATTCATTTCGTAGCATTAAATTTCGAAACATATGCCGATCTTCGGGACAATGAAGGAAACTTCTACAATCTTTCAAACCCTAATTTAAGGCAAGAAGGCACATACGAAACTCTCCTGACAGGCCTCAGAACAGAAGGTGTTGATTACTCCACCATTGCCTTTGGTGGAAGGCTTGAACTCGGAATCCGCTTCCGACTGTCGCGGCAACTCAATCTCAACATTTCAACTCAATACACCATCACTTCTACTGATTATCTGGACGATGTCAGTGCAGAGTATCCTACACAGTTTACAAGCACATTGCAGCAAAGGGCTTCTGACCCTACTAATCGAAGACTCACTATCTCACAAAGGGGAGATGATTTTTTTGCAGATTCTTATTTATTTCATTCTGTTGGCATCCAATGGAGTTTCGGAAGTAGGAGCAGACTTAAGAAATTTCCTATCATAGGTGGATTTGCACCTCCGCCCGGCTCAGAAAATCTGTCAAGTATTTTTGATCCTGCCATTCGTCGGCTAGATGCACCTTCACCCACTGCAGAAATAGAAGATTCTCTTTTATTTCTTATTCAAACCCAACAAGAAGACATCGATGACCTTCGAGATAAGCTCAACCGAGCCATCATGGGGCTTCAGGCAGTAGAGGGACGAATAAGAGTATCCAACCTGACCGCAGAAGCGAATAGAATCGAAACTCAAATTGCCGCTGCAGACGATAGCATTAAATATCTGAAAGAGATGCTTAAAGAATTACATCTGGATACCATTTTGCCAAAATCCATCCAGGACAGTCTGAGCGCCAACATACTACAGCGACAAAAACAACTCGTGAAGCAGCGTGATTCCCTGAATACGCGCTTACAAAATATTCATTTAGAGTCAGATAGCCTTTCTTCTTGGATTGAAAATTCTGAAAAATCGCTAGATCAAATTCCATTGACCACATCCGTAAAAACCAAACCGTCTGCGCTGACTTTCACTTCTTCTATTGCACAAGGGCGCACAAGATCTACTTCCCAATCAAACAATGAGGATTTATCGATTGATGAATATAAAGATACTGCCACGATAGTCGAAAATCAAATAGAAAAAAAATCAACAACGACCCAGATCGAGCCTTCTATGCCATCTGAAGTGCCAATCTCTGAGACCATACAATCACAGGAACCACCGAAATCCGATATAACCGCTGTTTCATCTCAATCAACACCTTCTACATCCAATCAACAAACTTTTGTTAATACTCCTACTTCATCACAGGATGTGGCCCCAAGCAGAAGTTCTCCGCAATCGACAAGAAGCTCTCAGCCATCAATAAGAAGATCTCAGCCATCAACAAGAAGCCCTCAATCATCCGGATCAACGGATGTGAAAACTTCTATTAGCATATCCCCATCTAAAACAGTGTCTTCACCATTGAGCCCCACAGATACAAACCAAAGCAAAGACATAGTGCGCATATTGGAACAACAAACACTAATCCTCCAACTATTGACAGAACAAATTACAGCACTTCAAGACCGCCCAAAACACGACTCTACACTAAAACAAACATCAGATTCGGCCATAATAATTGAAAAGAAGCCCGACAATTTGGATTCATTACAGAAACAATCAGACACGGCAAAAACGAGAGATGCGATATCCTTTGGTATCATTGCAGGATTCAAAACGCTAGCCGCTGTTTACTTTCAGTCCGGTAAGACATCTCTTGATTCGGCCGAAGAACTTCACCTAAAAGATATTGCAAAATATCTGGCCGACTCCACTTCATCCTATATTTTATTAAGAGGTTTTGCTGACAACACTGGATCGCCATCGGTGAATTTCCAAATTATAGCAAAAAGATTGGAATACGTGCGCAATCTTCTCACTCAAGAGGGTGTATCTCCAAGTAGAATACGAGAAGAAAATGCGGGAATCATAGTAAAAAAGACCGCAGGCTCTCAGCCTCTTGATAGAAGGGTAGAAATAATTTTAATACTTCCTACTGATTAGAATACAAACATCGGCACATCGATCATGCACAAAAAAGTCAGTACTCACCCATGTGAGCTTAAGAATTAATTAGGACATCCTACTGCCTAAAATCATAATGACAGCCTGGGTTATAGCCCTACTTTTACCCATTTAAAAACACATCATTTTATAATGATTTCAAAAAAATCAGGTCGGGTTAATCTCTCAAGATTGGCTAAAGATGCGGTCTATATTGGCACGTATCCCACCCGAAAGATTGAGGAAGTCCTTGACTTTATAAAAGATCACACCAAAATAGCCGGATCCAACCCAAAGTGGGATTCAAAAGCCATCAGTATATTTCTCACTTTGCTATTTATTTCCTTGGGAATATACTTCTATGCCAAAAACCAGGCAATGCCCAAGGAGGCTGCTTTAATGCTGTTTATTTTCACCTTTGCCTGTTTACTATGGATTACTGAGGCTATACCTCTGTTTGCAACCTCATTGCTGATTATTGGCTTGCAGGTACTCTTACTCGCCAATCCCGGCAACTGGTCTGCTTTTGGGTTTGAAGATAAGGCACGACAACCGGATTTCAAATGGTATTTTCAGCCGCTCTCAGAGCCCATCATTTACCTGTTTTTAGGGGGATTCATCCTTGCTCATGCATGTGTAAAACGCGGAGTGGATCGCACCCTGGCCACTTGGGTTCTCCGGCACTTCGGAAAGTCACCCGTCCAGCTGATTATCGGCATCAGCGCATTTACAGCGCTTTTCTCCATGTGGATGAGCAATACAGCCACTACAGCCATGATGATCACGCTGATCAGCCCGATACTCATACAGATGGAGCATGAAAAAAAGTTCCAGAAAGCCCTCTTGCTATCTATTCCCTTGTCGGCCAATATCGGCGGAATGGGTACTCCGATCGGCTCTCCTCCAAATGCCATAGCACTCGGATTTCTCAACAACAAGGGCATCGGAATCAATTTTATTGATTGGATGTTGATTGGAATTCCAATTTGCATCATCATTATGAGCATCATGATCTTTCTATTGATAAAATTTTATCCCCCTAAGACGTCCAAACTATACATTGAATTAGAATCCAGCGAATTAGACCCAAGGAAAGTATTTGTAATGACCATTTTTGCCCTTACGGTAGGACTCTGGATGACCGAAAAAGTCCATGGGTTGCCTACCAGCGTGGTGGCGCTTATACCTGTGGTGGTATTTTCTGTGACCGGACTTATTAAAAAGGCCGATATCAACAATCTGGAATGGAATGTTCTGATTCTCATTGCAGGCGGTATAGCACTCGGTAGGGGCATGTCTGATACAGGATTGGATTTGATGGTCATTAATTATCTCCCGGAAAATAAAGATGTTCTGATAGTAGCACTCATGGTTGCCACACTTCTTCTGTCTTCGGTTATATCCAACACAGCCGCTTCGAATCTTCTGATCCCCA
Organism: Thermaurantimonas sp.; assembly: GCA_046295455.1. Lineage (GTDB taxonomy): Bacteria > Bacteroidota > Bacteroidia > Flavobacteriales > Schleiferiaceae > Thermaurantimonas. The sequence continues at coordinate 337,658 of JBKBNI010000002.1, forward strand.
TCGGGATTTCGGCTGCCTTTTCAGCTGGAAAAGTGGACGATATCTATGCACGCGAATTGGCATTTTCCATTGCATTAGCTGCCTCTCTGGCTATGGCGCTGCCTGTAAGCACACCACCTAATGCCCTTACCTACTCCACTGGCAAGCTCAAAAGTCAGGACTTTATGAAAGTCGGTATCTTGATAGGCGTCATCGGCCTTGCTGTGGTATTTTTCTTAGGAATGATTCTCTTTCCGCTACTGACCTGAGCCGTGTACGCAAAAGAGCATAGTAAAACAATCCCCCGAAAGCATAACAAACTACATCAAAGTAATCTCTGTGGTGAAAAGCATATCTCGAGGGCAGATACCATTCAAAATAGATTGAAAACATAAAAACTACACTCACAAGATGGAATGGTGTAAATAATGTTTCATAGGTGGGTCTGTGGAGGTAATACATGATAAAACGCGTAATCGCCAATGTGATAGGCACTGCAATGAGATCGTCCAGATATGAATGAACAAACGGCACATAAATACCAAGACGTTCTAAGAGCTGATTGAGTATAAAAATTAACACAAGATATCCCTCTGTTTTTCCAAATATTGCGAGGTTGTATTGTATACGTTTTTTCATTTGATAATTAGTGAACAACTGAGGAAGCCAAATACATAATCAAAGAAATAATACCATATACGATAACCTGAAAAAAGAGTGCTACAGCCTTACCAGATTTCACCAAAATGGAATCCTTTTTTTTGATTTTAATGAAAGGAAAACCTGCATTCAAAGGTTTGCTCAATATTTCTTTTTCCTCCTTTATTTTTTTATGGTGTTCATGACCACAGTACAGACAGTACTTTCGATTTTTATCAGTCCATTGATGACAGTTTTCACATTTGATTGAGTTCATTTACAACATGTTCATTGCAATAAAAACACTAACGAAAGAATTCCGGTAATCATGGTAAACTTCATCCAATTCTGAGCTTTTGAGTACCTATTTTTATTATTTGAAAACAAAAAATAAACAACCAAAACCCATGGTACCAACAAGAAGATAAAAGTGTACAAAAATAGGGTCAATTTATTTATTTTAACAGACAAATAGACCGTGAAAAGCATAAGAAAAATCACGAGTACTGTAGTAAGAATGGAAGTTTTTTTCTCACCCAAAAAAACAGGAGTCGTCCGAAATCCTGCGGCCCTATCGCCCTCTAAGTCCTCGAGGGTCTTAAGGAGCTCCCGTGCCAATGTGGTCAAGAAGGCAAATACAGCGATAAAAATGTATGCCAATAGCATAAAATAACGCAACTCTGCAGATAAGTCAGATGATGAAATGACAGGCATAATATCAAAAAAAAGTACCGTAAAAATACTCAGGGATGCCAATAATGAAATAATGATATTTCCGATCAAAGGCTTGCGCTTAAAGTCTGTGGCATAAATATACAAAAGAATGACCGTAATCAATGGAATTGAGATGTATTTTAACCGTTGAATGACAAGACATAAAAACAGCGATATTGTCAGTCCGACAGCATTAAACACATAATACATCTTCCAGGCCGACATTTCAGAAATCTTAATCCCTACGACCATCTTTTCCGGTTTATTGATTTTATCTGCTTCAATATCTGAAAGATCATTGACCACATATCCAGCGGCCATAAATAGCATAGTGGCACATACACCACAGGCAAACTGAACATCATCAAGAGCCGGAACCATTCCAATGGGTATGGTAAATCCATAGCGCATAAACAGTTGAATAAAACCTGCAATCAGCAGATTTTTCCAACGGACAAGCTTAAATAAGTAAAAAATGCCTGTATTCACCATGCGCGCGACTGGGTGTCGTTCCACCAACCTCTAACGCGTAGGGTTTGCTCCAGGATGTCGCGCACGCACCCATTTCCACCGGTTTTAGGTGAGACATAATCTGAGATCGCACGAATTTCCGGAGCTGCATTATGCGGGCATACTGCCAGACGCACACGACTCATGACTTCGTAATCCGGCAGATCATCTCCCATGTAACATATTTCATAATCATTGAGTTGATAGCAGGCTTTTAAATCCTCATACGCGTGTATTTTGATAGGTGTATTCAGGTACAAGTCCACTACGCCCAGGTGTCGGAGTATTTCAGAGACGCCAAGTCCGGAGCCCCCACTGATTACTGCGACGCGAAGGCCTCTCTTGATGGCGAGTTGAATGGCAAAGCTATCGTGTGTCGTCATGTTGCGGACTGCCCTTCCATCAGGAAGTATTTGGATGCGACCATCGGTCAGCACCCCATCGATATCAAATACAAAGGTGGATATCTCAGAGAGAATTTCTTTATAATTTTTTTCCATAATATTCTCGAATACAATTTGTTATAGCTTCATAAACCTTCATTAGATGCTCTGATTGAATGGCGATGAGATGTTTTTCAATGGTTGCTGAGTCTCCCCTCCGTGCAGGGCCTGTAAGACTGCCGGATAACTGACCATCCATGATCCGGCTAAACGTCTGAGAGATTATCGGCAGAATGAGTTCCCGTTGGATGGTATTTTCTTTTAATTCCTCTTCAAGCACTTCATACAAATACTGCACAAAGTTATTGGCTACCACAGCAGCCATGTGGGCTGTCAATCTCTCCTTATATGCCAGATGTATACTTTTTGGGAATGTCTGTATTATCAGTTGTACGAAAGAGTCTTCCTGCGCTGATTCGATCACAATGGGTATTTCTTTGATGGAGTAAGGAGCTGCCAGGGAGATCACCGGCCATACAACCACTCCCTGCTCTTGATGGGGATTCAAAAGAGATATCTCAGAGGCTCCCGATAGGTGAATCCAGCGTTCAGCCCTCACCTGTAGAGAGGAGGCATAATAGGAAATACAGCTGTCCGGTACAGCCAACCATACAGAATGATACGTCCCGCTTACTTCTTTTACATCGATGATGTCAATCTCGGGATACAGGCGAGCTAAATAGCTGGTGCACTTCGGATTGCGTGAGGCGATATCCGCGCTATGAACCTCAGGCAGACATCCGAGAAGTTTTAAAACAAACCGGGCTCCGTGTCCGGTACCGACGATCAGGTGCTTTCGGTCAATCATTCTACCCAATAGTTGACGGTCTCAAACGAAACCGGCAGATTTTTCACAAATTCTACAGCAGCGTCTATGTCCTTATGCAGCTCGCGGTCATCCTCGATCACTGGAACGGATGCTCTGAATAATTCCAGGAAGGCTTCCAACGAAGAATTTAATTTTCCCTTTCGGAAGTACAAGGCCTGGGATGCGTGTATCAGTTCCATAGCCAGAACTTTTTCAGCAATCTCTACTACATCAAGCAATTTGTTTACAGCGTTAGCCCCCATACTCACATGATCTTCCTGACCATTGGAAGACACAATGCTATCCACAGAAGCAGGTGTACAGAGTTGTTTGGAAGCACTCACCAGGGCAGCTGCACTGTACTGCATAATCATCAGACCACTGTTTAGTCCAGGATTCATAACCAGAAACGGCGGTAGCCCGCGCTGTCCGGAGAGAAGGAGATACATACGCCTCTCAGATATATTGGCGAGTTCATGGATGGCAATGGCGGCAAAGTCAGCCGCGTAGGCCAACGGTTGTCCGTGAAAATTTCCACCAGATAGTACTACCTCCTGATCTTCAAAGTAGAGAGGATTATCAGTTACGGAGTTTACTTCTGTGAGCAGCACTTTGAGAGCATAATTCAGTGCATCAATGGACGCACCGTGAACCTGTGGAATACACCGGAATGAATAAGGGTCCTGCACCCATGCCCGCTCCACGGTATGCAGCTCGCTATCTGCTAAATGTCTGAACATAAAATCGGCCACCTTCTTCTGACCTATATGAGGTCTCACTGAGTGGATAAGCGCATCGAAAGGCTCTCTTCTACCCAAAAAGGCCTCCAGAGATAATAAAGAGATCCAACCTGTAATTTGCACCAATCGAAATGCTCTGACCAGGGCATTGGCCAATGCTGAGGACATATACTGCGTACCATTGAGCAATGCGAGCCCCTCTTTCGAATTAAGCTCTACAGGCAGATTCAAATCCAATAAATTAGTGCATTCCTCCGTGGGAAACTTTACTCCTTTCACTACCACATAACCGCGATTGAGCAGCGGCAGAGTCATATGTGCCAAGGGTGCCAGGTCTCCGCTGGCACCCAGAGATCCTTGCTTCGGTACATATGGATAGATGCCATGGTTAAACATTTGGACCAACTTATCGAGTACTGCCGGGGTGATAGCGCTAAATCCATGCAAGAGAGAGGCGATCTTGAAGAAGAGCATCATCTTGACCACATCGTCGCCGGCGTAAGTGCCCGTGCCGCAAGCATGAGACACAACGATATTCTGTTGGAGTTGTCGCAGATGGTTGTCATCTATTTTTACATTGCAAAGGGATCCAAATCCGGTATTTACTCCGTATACGGGCGTGGGCGAGGATTGGAGAAGCTTTTCAAATTTTTGTCGGGTGGTCTTTAATCGTTCAAGGGATGATTCCGATAGGTGAATATTGGTGTTTTTATGAAAAATCAAATCATAAATTAGCTTAAAATCAATCTGTTGAGCTTCAGACAGGTGAATGGTCATTGCAATCAAATTCTGCAGGTAAAGGTATGATAGCCAAACCTACAGGCCATACCGGTGTGCTGATTCCTTTTGTGAAGGAGAGTATCCTTAACTGCAATGCTTCGAAGGAAGTATTTTGTTTTTGAGAATAAAATTTAAAAAATATTTTAAGGATTAAATGCCCCAGGAAAATGACGGATGAGAGGCTCTTTTCCGGGTATCAGCCAAACTACAATGAAATCAAATCGAACTTCGAGATAGAGATTTTTCCATTCCAGATACGCTTCTGAGGCATCTCCATAGTGCGCCACTTTACTTTCATTAAGGGTTTCATACGCCTCAGGGACAGGATATCCGCTGCGGGTCTTTACCTCGGTAAAGACTATGAAGTTACCGTCTTTTGAAATGATATCTACCTCAGCCTTATCAAAGCGCCAGTTGCGCTCCAATATTTCGTGTCCCATTCTAGTCAGAAATTCAGTTGCCAGCTCCTCGCCTGCATTGCCGGTATCTAAGTGAGTTGCCATGACAAGTGCCAATTACCCGACGAATCTACAACCAACTCTGCATCTGCCCCGTGAATGAAAGCGCGTTGGTCTTCGTGATGGCCAATGTTGGCGTCAAAAGCCACGGGAATTTTTCCCTGACCGAAATGATGGAGAAACAATTCCTTGATATTAGCGCCGAAGGGGATGCTGTTGTCTTTTATTTTGGTAAATGACCCTACAACCAACCCTGCCAATCGATTGAAAACTCCAGCCCTTGACAGCCCGTACAGCATCCTGTCGATGTGATACAGGTATTCGTCTACGTCTTCAAGAACGAGAATTTTGTCCTCTATATCCGTAAAAGACGGAGAACCGACCAATGAATACAAGACCGAAAGATTTCCCCCGATGATCCGACCTCTGGTACTGCCGGGCAATCCACTTGTGCCTCGAAGCATTCCTCTGCCTGTCGTGAGCTGGATGAAAATTGACTCTTTGCTCTCGCTTGTGTTTTCACGAAAATTAATCAGCATTGGGGAATGGAGAGAGGGCAGATGATACTGTGTCCAGACATGGCTCAGAAGTACTGTAATATCGCTAAAGCCAACAAACCACTTCGGATGCTTTTTTAGTGGTGAAAAATCTATCTGATCAATAATGCGAACGGTACCATACCCACCGCGCGCCGTAAAAATGGCCTTTATGTCCGGATGGTCGATGAAATCCTGAATTTCTGCGGCTCTCTCCCTGTCGGGGGCTGACCACTGATGATGGATGCGGCCAATATTGGGACCCATTACCACTTTAAATCCATACTCCTCCAATGACTTGATAGCCTGGAGTGCATCTTCCAGCCTGAGATATCTCGCCGGGGCACATATTCCAATGGTGTCCCCGGATTTCAAAAGTGGAGGCAGTATCACTACGTGCTCATAATTAAGGATGGTCACAGAGAAATAATGCCTTCTATCTCAGAGGCTTTTTTATAGCGTTCGACTACGCTCTCTGCTGTCAGCATCATCTCTTTGGCGGATATGGTTATATAGTTGCCCTTTGCCGACCGTCGCATACTGATGTTAGCCACATGTGCATCAAACAGACTTTGAACACGGGCAATCAGATGATTTTCTGCTTTCACGATAAACTTGAAATAATAAACCTGAGGCCAGGTCTCCTTACTTAGCACTTTGTAAAGTTTGTCAAAATCATAGCTTTTGCCTTCCATTGCAGATATAATAACCTACAAATTTAAAAAAAAGCCCCCTTTATTCAGGAGGCTTTAGATATTTCATTGTATTGAGCTGGACTATTTTCTTTTATTTCTGCTTTGGTTTTCCTGCTTAGCCGGAGTGGGCTGCGTAGCAGGTGTTTGAGGATCAGCGCCTTGTCTTTGACCATCTGTAGTTGATCCACGAGTAGACTTCAAATCGATCGGAGGCATGGACTCCAATTGTTTTTTTACAAGGGGCAGAATGTCTTCTCCATTTTTGAAGAAGAGCAATCCATTGCCCTGGCTTGAATCAAATACGTAGACATAACCGTTTTTTGAAGAGACTTCATCAATGGCTTTTTGAGCTTTTTGGGTCAGAGGTTGAAGAAGCTCTTGCTGTCTCCTCGCCAGATTTTCCTGATTCTCTTCAGCATATTCCTGAATCTTTTGCTGCATTTCCTGTAGTTCGCGTATTTTTCTTTGGCGGACCAATTCGGTAAATCCAGGAGCATCTTTTTCAAACTTCTGAGCCTTATCTCTCAATTCTGATTGCAATTCAATGAGTTCGTCTTCCATTTCTTTGCGCATTTTTTCCAACTCCTCTTGAGCCTGCTTGTATTCGGGCATGGTGCGAATCAGTTCTGTAAAATCGAGATGAGCTAATTTTTGCGCATTTAAGCCAAAGGCAGTGAAAAGTACGACTATGGCTGTGACTAGGGTTTTCTTGAGCATGATGTGTGTATTTAAGGGTTTATAATTAGTATTCATTATCTGTATCCTAATTTATTAAGTATATCATCGCTTATATCGATTTTATCGCTTACAAAGAGTACCGCAATTGCATTGGCCTTATCTATTACGATATCAATCTTCTTCTGACGACTCACTTCCTGAATTGCATTAAACACCTGATCCTGAATTGGTTTTACAAGGCTTTTTCTCTTTTTAAACAATTCGCCTTCAGGACCAAAGTATTTTCGTTGGGTTTCATAGATCTGTTTTTCTTTTTTTGCGATGGCCTCTTCTCTTTCTTTGATCATTTCATCAGTCAAAAGGACTTTTTCGGCGTTGAGGGCTCTTTGCAAGGCAAGTAACTCACTCTTCAGCGCCTCGATTTCGCCCTCAAATTGAGCTGAGAGCCTATCAAGCTCTGCCTGAGCCTGATTGTATTCTGGGACTTTTTTCAGTATGTAATCTGTATCTACCACGGCAAGACGCTGATTTTGTGCATACATAGACACAATAAATACCAACTTGACGAAGAGTACCAGATAGAAAGGAGTTGATCTCATACTTCAGTGGGCGAAGTTAACTTCTTCAAAACTGTTGGCCAATGATAAAGTGTGTTCTCCATCCGGAAGGTGACGTAAAACCCGGCATTGGATCAAAACCATAGCCAATATCTATGCCAAGCAAGCCAAACATGGGCATAAAAATTCGTATTCCGGCACCCGTACTGCGAAACAGTTGAAAGGGGCGAAAATCAAGAATTGACCCGAAATTATTGCCCGCTTCAGCGAAAAGCAGCGGCCAAATCTGAGCGCTCGGATTGGGAGATATCAAAAAGCGCAGCTCAGATGTGTATTTGGAATACAGTACACCTCCGTTGCCCAACTGGTTGGCCCCTGCCGGCCCGGTAGGCACGATTGAGTTGTTCAGATAACCACGTAAACCGATAATTTCTCTTCCATCTAATACAAAATTTTGAAGTCCGTCACCACCTACGAAGAAGCGTTCAAAGGGAGACAGGCCAATTGTTCTGTTGTATGCTCCCATAAATCCCATTTCAGCATGCGTAGATAAAACAATGTTTTTATATACTTCCGTATACCAGGTAGTGTTAAATTTAAATTTATAGTATTCAAGTAAATAATATTTTTCCTGTGGAGTTGCATCGCTGAAATCTCTGCCCGTCAGAAGAGAATAGGGTGGTGTTAATTTAAGGGTAAAAATGGTATTTGAACCTCTGGTCGGAAAGATTGGGACGTCCGTATTATTTCTTGTTAAAACGACACGGTAAGAAAAGTTATTTGAAAATCCATTTCTGAAGTCAGGAATCCCCAAGTCAAAATTGTCTAATCGATAGTGTTGAAATTCAAACGCCTGATAGAGTGTGAAGTAGTCATCGGGCCAGCGAAGACGCTTTCCCAGCCCTACTGTCAAACCTGTGATATTTAAAGCTTGTCGCAAAGGATCCCCTATCTTTCTTCCCCCAAAATTTTGAACCGAATGGTACCCAGATACCGTCAGAGAATTTGGTTTTTTTCCTCCAAGCCAAGGCTCTGTGAAGGAAACCGAATAATTTTGGAAAAACCGACCAGTACTTTGAGCACGCAGATTTAGAGTCTGTCCATCTCCCGAGGGAAGCGGTGTCCATGCACGCTTGTTAAAAATATTTCTAGCCGAAAAATTATTAAAACTCAAGCCAAGGGTACCTACGATCCCAAGACCTCCGCCCCAACCTCCTTGTAGCTCTAGTTGGCTTGTGCTGCGTTCGACGACGGTGTATTCGACATCTACTGTGCCGGTTTCCGGATTAGGTACTGGATTGACATTAAGCTGCTGAGGATCAAAAAAGCCCAATTGGGAGAGCTCGCGCATGGTCCGTTGTATATCGCTCTTCCTGAAGAGGTCACCTGGACGAGTTCTCACTTCTCGCATAATAACATGGTCATTGGTTCGGTCATTGCCTACTACTGTTACGCGATTGATTGTCGCCTGTCGGCCCTCCCGGATTCGCATTTCCAAGTCAATAGAATCGTTTTCAATCAAAACTTCTACCGGTGTGAGGTTAAAAAATAAATATCCATTGTCCATATACAATGAGTTTATATCATTTCCGTTAGGATCTGCGAAAAGTCTTTCACTCAGACGTTTGGCATCATAAGGATCCCCTTTTTTTATTTTTAAAATCGAATTCAGTACCTCCGTTGGATATTTGGTATGCCCAATCCAGCTAATGTTTCGAAAGTAAAATTTATTGCCTTCCTGAATGGTAATGTAGAGTTTTATACGATTTTCGCCGGGAATTCTGAAAATCGAATCACTCACAATTCGTGCATCCCGATATCCAATCTCCTGATACTTGTCAATAATCTTTTCCAGGTCTTCATTAAATTTTTCTTCAATGAATTTAGAGGTTCGAAAAATATTGTACCATCTGTGCCTTTTGGTTTCTTTCATTGCTTTTCTCAACTTGGCATCGGTGAGATTTTCATTTCCAATAAATTCAATATCCTGAATTTTGATTCTCTCGCCTTCTTTAATTCTGAAGCCGAGTATCAGAGCATTTGATTCATTTGTGTCTTTCTCAGTGATGACTTCCACCTCTGCATTGAAGTACCCTTTTTCTTCATAATACTTCAGTATTTTGTTTTTTGCTGTGATAATGAGATTGTCGGTCACGACATTGCCCCGATTCAATTTGATTTCATCGCGAAGTTCGTCTCTTCGGCTTTTTTTGATACCGGTAATGTAGTATTTACTCAGTCTTGGAAGATCCTTGAGATAAATTTCGAGATAAATGATCCTGCCGCTTTTACCGATTATGTTGATTTGGATATCCTCAAAAAGTTTTTGTTTCCAAAGGTTTTTTATCGCCTTTGTGATTTTATCACTCGGAAAGACAATACGGTCTCCAACATTGAGACCAGAGATCAGCAGTATAAGATTATAGTCTAAATTTTCTGCCCCGGCCAATGTAATTCCTCCAATCTCATATTCAAGACCTTCTGTAATGTCCACATTATCTTGTGACTGTGCATAGGTGTGCTGTGGGTTACTTACTGAGAAGTATAGAAAAGATATTAAGAGCGTGGTAAAGGTCTTTTTACAAATCCTCATTGAGTTGTTCTGAAATTAATCCAAATCTTCTTTCGCGCTTCTGATACTCTGCTATGGCTTGTAAGAGATCATCTTTTGAAAATTCAGGCCAAAGTTTAGGCGAAAAGTATAACTCTGTGTAGGCGAGTTGCCAGAGAAGATAGTTGCTGATTCTATACTCCCCGCTGGTGCGAATCAAGAGATCAGGATGCGGCATTCCGCGTGTATATAAATAATTTTCGAAGACGTGCTCGGTAATGTTTTCCGGTTGTAAGAGACCCTTTTTTACATCTTCGGCTAAGTGGCGTGCTGCTCTTAGAATTTCTTCTTTGGATGAGTAGCTTAGGGCCAGAGTCAGTGCCATTCGACTACCTCCGGCAGTCAACTCGATGACTTCGGCCAACTGATTTTGAATTTCTGCAGGGAGCAGCGAAGTATCTCCTATAGCTTGAAGCCTAATATGGTTGTCCAGAAGTGTGGAAAGCTCTTTTCGAAGGGCTTTTACAAGAATAGACATCAATGCTTTAACTTCGGTTTTTGGCCGATTCCAATTTTCGGTACTAAAGGCATAGACCGTCAGATACTCGATACCCAATTCGGCAGAGGCAGTGGCAATTCTCCGAAGTGCATCCACTCCATTTTCATGGCCAATACTTCTGAAATAGCCTTTGGACCGAGCCCAGCGCCCGTTGCCATCCATAATGATTGCAATGTGTCTGGGCAATCTGCTTGTATCAATATCTATAGCCACTCTTTTTGCACTAAGGCTTTCGCTTTTTTCTACCAACCAGCTCTGCATTTTTCGCGCGACGAAGATAGTTTGAATATTAATTTTATGTTGGTAAATACGTACCAATCATTGTTATTCGGATTTCCCCGAAGACGGTCCGTCGTATCATACCGAATGATGGACCGATTGCTCAACTCTGCAGCTAAGGGGCCTCTGATCTCAGCCAATTCGGTCGGATTTACATAAAATCCACTTACATCATCGAGGTAATCAGTGGCCGCTTGCCGAAATCCGGTTTCGACATAAAAATTGACAATCCGCGAAATATTAATTGTGTAACCTAAACCAAAAAGTATTAAACTACTCACCTCCGGATATATTCCCTGACTGCTCAAGGCTGTGCCTTGGCCTTCGGTACCCAGGGGTCTGAGTTTTACCCAGCGATTCTGATACCATGTTTCGGGATAAAATGCAAACATTCCATATCCTAAGAAAACATAAGGACTGTGGTTTTCACCTTTTTTATGAGTCACAGGAAAAAAATTGAAATTTATCCTTCCGTGTACTTCATATATGTGAGAGCGAAAGTTGAGATTTCTATTTCTTCGCCATTCAATGGAGCTGAGTGCATCATCATTGCCCACTATACCGTACAAGCCAGAAACTTCGATCGAATAATGCGGGTCGAAACCGTATATGGCCGAGACACCAATATTATATCCTTGTGGAAGATGCAGTCCGTAATGTCCAACATCTCCGATGAAATGAGACATACCTCCTGTAAATCCGGCACCTATAAATTGGGCCGGAGCCGATCGGTATATGGCTAGAAAAATAATGGGTATGATTATCTTTTGCACGTACAAACTTTCTGAAATAAAACGATAGCGATACCTCATTTAGTGTACTTTTCAAGTAGTGCTAATTCCTTTTATCCGCACCCCAGTAGAGCTTCTCCCTAAGTACTCTGTAGTATGGATATCCCTCCAGGTGAATGAGTGAAAAGGTCACTTTTGCTTTCTGGATCAAGATATCCTGCCCGCATTCAATGTTTTGTGTTTTTGAGTCCGTGGCTACCAGAAAGTACTTTTCGCGGGCTTCGATTTGCAATCGAATCTGGCTTTTGTCTGGCAATACCACCGGCCTCACGTTTAAATTGTGGGGAGCAATAGGGGTAATGATGATGATTTCACTGCCGGGAGAAACAATAGGTCCTCCACAGCTGAGATTATATCCTGTGGAGCCGGTGGGAGTACTTACGATCAAACCGTCGGCCCAATAACTGGCAAGAAACTGATCATCGATCCATGTGTGAATCGTAATCATGGAGGCAGAATCCTTCCTGCTTACAGTCACTTCATTCAACGCCAGAAAATCTGACGAAAGCGGATTAGCCCAATGCCTTAAGGACAGCATAGAGCGCTCGCTTACGGTGTACCTGCCTTCAAGCAGGGTAGTAAGTGCGCGGTCAATATCAGTGCGCGACACATTTGAAAGAAAGCCAAGTCGCCCGAGATTGATACCCAACACTGGAATTCCAGTACCGGCCGTCAGGGATGAAGCTTCCAACATGGTGCCATCCCCTCCAAGTGAAATGAGAAACTGAGGTTTTTTGAAATATAAGTCCTCTTCATTTTCAAAGACTTCCTCAAAGTCAACGAAGATACCTGAATCTCTCATTATTCCTACAAGAGGAAGATACATGCAGAGTTTCACGTCGTTTTTGAGGAGAAGTTCAAATAGATGTTTGATGTAAATAGCTCCGTCTGGTGGAATAGAAATTCCAAAAATTGCAACTTTCAATGATGGTTACTATATAGCGCTGCGAAAATAATAATTGAACCCCGCTGTGTGGAGACTTTATTTTTTTTTAAATTTTTATCAAAAATATTTTTGTAATTTTTTTCTTATATAATCTGGACACCTGCAGGGCTTCCCTGTCTCCACGCTCACAAATACAAGCTCCACACTGCCCACATTGATCAACATCCCCTGCTCATTAAAAATTTCATGGTAAAACTCTATGCGGCTAGCCGGCATATTTCGAATCTCAGTTTTTATTGTTAATAAGTCATCATAAAATGCTGGTCTTATGTATTTGATTTGAAGTGACAAAACAGGCATTTGTACGCCGTTATCTTCCATATTTTTGTAGGAAATATCTAAACTTCTTAAGGATTCTACACGAGCAGTTTCATAGTAGAGAGGATAATTTCCATAATATACATATCCCATGCGGTCAGTTTCGCCATAACGAACGCGAATATGCGTTTGGTGAGAGTACATATTATTGATTAACAGATATTTAAATTGTTCTATTGTAGGGAAATTAATCATTGGAGGAACGCAATGTAGCTAAAAACTTCAAATAAAAAAACACATAAAAAAATTTTTTTTTAAAAAAGTTCTCCACATTTTTGCGCCCCTATTTTTGAAAGTCTCAGCAAAAAAATTTAAAGAAAAATATGAGCCCTAATATGGACAAAAGCCCGGAAAAAGTTTGGGAAGCATGTCTTAACTATATCAAAGACAACATCTCTCCACAAAACTTCAAAACATGGTTTCAACCCATCAAACCCATCAAACTCCGTGACAATGTTTTGACCATTCAGGTTCCGTCCAAATTTTTCTTTGAATGGATTGAGGAACACTACGTGCCTCTTATTCGATCTGCCATCACTCGCGAACTTGGAGAAAATGCAAAATTAGTCTATTCCATTATTATGGAAAATTCTTACGGGAATGACAATCCCGCCACCATTCATTTACCCTCCAATAAAAACACAAGAACCAAAGCGCAGACCATTAATATGCCTACAGATATCGGAGGATCAGGAGTTAAAAACCCTTTTATTATTCCGGGTCTTCGAAAGGTACATGTAGATTCTCAGCTTAATCCAAATTACACCTTTGAAAACTTTATAGAGGGCGATTTCAATAGGCTTGCGCGCTCAGCGGGCTTCGCAGTAGCAAATAAACCGGGGGGCACATCATTTAACCCGCTTTTGATCTATGGCGGTACAGGGCTTGGCAAAACCCATTTAGCAAATGCGATTGGTATTCAAATCAAGGATAATTATCCTGAAAAAACTGTATTATATGTACGATGCGACACTTTTGCCCAACAATTCTATGAATCTACCCGAAATAATAGCACCAATGACTTTATTCACTTTTACCGAATGCTGGACGTCCTTATAATTGACGATATTCACAATCTGGCCGGTAAACTCAAGACCCAAGATATTTTCTTTGAAATATTTAACCACCTTCATCAAAATAATAAACAGATCATTCTTACATCTGACCGGTCTCCGGTAGATTTACAGGGAATCGAACAAAGACTCCTATCACGATTTAAATGGGGGCTATCGGCCGACCTGCAAGTCCCGGACCTCGAATCTCGAATAGCCATTTTGCACAACAAATTGTATAAAGACGGCATCGAGATGCCGGAGGATGTCATTGAATATCTTGCTTACAGCATCAATACCAATGTGCGCGAACTCGAGGGTGCACTTATATCGCTTTTGGCTCAGGGCTCGTTGAACAAAAAACAGATCACAATCGATCTCGCCAGACAAATGATTGACAAGTTTGTCAAAAACATCTCGCGGGAAATCTCCATCGATTATATTCAAAAGATTGTTTGTGACTACTTCGATCTTCCCATTGAGGTTATGAAGTCAAAAACACGCAAACGCGAAATAGTGCAGGCCCGCCAACTCAGTATGTATTTTGCAAAAATGCTGACCAAAAACTCCCTGGCAAGCATTGGCGCTCAATGCGGAAATAAAGATCACGCCACGGTGCTTCACGCCTGTAAAACAGTGACCAACCTCATGGATACCGATAAAAAATTTAAGGGATATGTGGATGAAATAAAGAAAAAACTGACCATGAATAATTAATAACAGGCTACAATCGGCCATATTTTTTCTGGTATTTGCGTATCCCGTTACAAAAAATCAACGGGATTTTTTTTTGAATAAATCGGGTTTTGCTAAAAGTTTAAGATTTGATATAAACTTTTAAGTACTTTTGAAGGTGTAATTTTTACACTTTCCCAAATGAAACTTAGCTGTGCGCACGTGCTCGCCTTTCTCCTTCCCGCGCAATTTACTGTCGCTCAATTCACAAAAACAACATTTAAACTCCGAATACCGGATGGCGTCTCCATACCTGCCGATGTACGTATTACAGGATCTGCATTCGGTCCAAATGGTCAGGCGATGACAGCAACCGGGGGCGGTGTGTATGAATATGAGTTGCAATCTTCATGTGGTAAAAGAGTATTTTATGCGTTTTCGATCAATAATCTGAGCGAATCCCTACAACCGGGGTGCTGTGTGTCGGGCTCGGCGCAAAGATTTTTGGTCGTGCCGGATACAGATACCGTCCTCCCAACCGTTTGTTATAGTCTATGTGACTCGTGCGAGTCAGGGGTTTTGGTCACATTCAAATTAAATTTAGGGTCCACAGTCGTATCTCCTCAAGGCGTATTTATAGGGGGAAGTTTCAACAATTGGTCTACGACTGCATCTCAAATGGTGTTTGATTCTGTAAATGGTTATTATGTGTTTACAACTGTATTGAGTCCCAATAACCAAGTCGAATACAAATTTTTGAATGGCAGCACGTTTGAAAACGTTAGCGGAAATTGTGTTACGGGTTCATTTAATAATCGCTTTTTAACCATTCCCGCAAGCGACACCATCCTCCCTCTTGTGTGCTTCGGCAGCTGTGATCCCTGTCCGGCTCCCCCGCCTCCCCCTGTCCTCCGACAGGTGACCTTCCGGGTGGGAATGGGTTCAACGGCCGTCTTCGCCGGAGGAGTCCGCTTGGCCGGTGACTTCATCAACTGGTCTCCCCAACCTATGAACCTGGATACGGCCAATAACCTCTGGACGCTGACCTTGCCTCTGGCTGAAGGCTCTGCCGTGGAATACAAGTTTGTCAACGACTCTGTCTTCGAAAGCATCTCGGGAGCCTGTGCCTCCGGGCCTTTCGGAAACAGAAGCCTCACCGTCCCAACTGCTGACACCATCCTCCCTCCTGTGTGCTTCGGCAGCTGCAGCCCCTGTCCCGCTCCTCCACCTCCTCTCGTTCTCCGTCTGGTCACCTTTCAGGTCGGAATGGGATCAACGACCGTCTTCGCCGGAGGAGTCCGTCTGGCCGGTGACTTCAACAACTGGTCTCCCCAACCTATGAACTTGGATACGGCCAATAACCTCTGGACGCTGACCTTGCCTCTGGCTGAAGGCTCTGCCCTGGAATACAAGTTTGTCAACGACTCTGTCTTCGAAAGCATCTCGGGAGCCTGTGCCTCCGGGCCTTTCGGAAACAGAAGCCTCACCGTCCCCACTGCTGACACCATCCTCCCTCCTGTGTGCTTCGGCAGCTGTGATCCCTGTCCGGCTCCCCCGCCTCCCCCTGTCCTCCGACAGGTGACCTTCAGGGTGGGAATGGGTTCAACGACCGTGCTTGCCGGTGGTGTACGCCTGGCCGGTGACTTCAACAACTGGTCTCCCCAACCTATGAACTTGGATACGGCCAATAACCTCTGGACGCTGACCTTGCCTCTGGCTGAAGGCTCTGCCGTGGAATACAAGTTTGTCAACGACTCTGTCTTCGAAAGCATCTCGGGAGCCTGTGCCTCCGGGCCTTTCGGAAACAGAAGCCTCACCGTCCCCACTGCTGACACCATCCTCCCCGCAGTGTGCTTCGGCAGCTGTGATCCCTGTCCCGCTCCTCCACCTCCTCCCGTTCTCCGTCAGGTGACCTTCCGGGTCAATCTCGGAAACATTCCTGCCAATGCCAACGGTGTACACATTGCCGGAAGTTTTAACAACTGGAACCCTGCTGCCACTTCCATGACTTTGGATACAACTACTGGATTCTGGGTGAGAACTCTCCCTTTGCCTCAGGGCGATTCGGTTCAATACAAGTTTATCAACGGCAATGCATGGGGGCAGGACGAAACCGTGCCCACTGCCTGCGGCTTCGGCTCCCCGGCAAACCGCCTTGTGGTCGTCCCTCAAACCGACACCATCCTCCCCGCAGTGTGCTTCGGCAGCTGTGATCCCTGTCCGGCTCCCCCGCCTCCCCCTGTCCTCCGACAGGTGACCTTCCGGGTGGGAATGGGTTCAACGGCCGTCTTCGCCGGAGGAGTCCGCCTGGCCGGTGACTTCAACAACTGGTCTCCCCAACCTATGAACCTGGATACAGCCAATAACCTCTGGACGCTGACCTTGCCTCTGGCTGAAGGCTCTGCCGTGGAATACAAGTTTGTCAACGACTCTGTCTTCGAAAGCATCTCGGGAGCCTGTGCCTCCGGGCCTTTCGGAAACAGAAGCCTTACCATTCCCGCAAGCGACACCATCCTCCCTCCTGTGTGCTTCGGCAGCTGTGATCCCTGTCCAGCTCCTCCGCCTCTCCCTGTCCTCCGTCAGGTGACCTTCCGGGTGGGAATGGGTTCAACGGCCGTCTTCGCCGGAGGAGTCCGCTTGGCCGGTGACTTCATCAACTGGTCTCCCCAACCTATGAACCTGGATACGGCCAATAACCTCTGGACGCTGACCTTGCCTCTGGCTGAAGGCTCTGCCGTGGAATACAAGTTTGTCAACGACTCTGTCTTCGAAAGCATCTCGGGAGCCTGTGCCTCCGGGCCTTTCGGAAACAGAAGCCTCACCATTCCCGCAGGCGACACCATCCTCCCTCCTGTGTGCTTCGGCAGCTGTGATCCCTGTCCTGCTCCTCCACCTCCTCCCGTTCTCCGTCTGGTCACCTTTCAGGTCGGAATGGGATCAACGACCGTCTTCGCCGGAGGAGTCCGTCTGGCCGGTGACTTCAACAACTGGTCTCCCCAACCTATGAACTTGGATACGGCCACTAACCTCTGGACGCTGACCTTGCCTCTGGCTGAAGGCTCTGCCGTGGAATACAAGTTTGTCAACGACTCTGTCTTCGAAAGCATCTCGGGAGCCTGTGCCTCCGGGCCTTTCGGAAACAGAAGCCT
>JBKBNI010000003.1:0-341451 GCA_046295455.1 Thermaurantimonas sp.
AAAAAGTCCGCCTGTTCCGGTCAGCGTCGGATAGTCACCACCCGTACCTACAGTTACGGTGCCCGAGAGGGTTCCCACAATGTTGTAGCTATTGATGCTTCCGCCTATCGGGAAATTGGCCGCTACCAGATTCACTGAAGTGGGTGCGGTGGCAAAAGTGCCGCTGTTGATACCCACATTGGGCGTAGTGGCAAGGTCTTGTGCCACCACAAAGTACTGAATCACATCCCCTAAAGATACGCTGCCTCCGTTGAGGATGGTGTAGTCGATGGTAAAATCAAAAGGCGATGAGGCACTGGTGGTCTCGACAAACTTCCAGCCGTTGTCCGACGAGGTGTTTCCGGCGAAGGTATTGGCATCGGTGGATTTCTTGTAGTACAACCTTGGTTTGTTGGTCGTGGTATTGACCCCGCTGGCATCGGTGATGGTGGCAAAGCCGGTCAGCACGCGTGTCGGGGCTACGATACCGTTTCCAAGAGGAGTGTAGGTGATGGACGGGGGTGTCAGGTCAATACCGATCCCGTCGAACTCATCGGCTCCTATATCCGGAGTGGTTGCATTTCTGGGATCGCCCTCAAAGTCGGTGGTGATGGCCACAGGCACTGTGATGGGTATGCCCCCTGATTCAATTTGGGTGGGAGTAGTGGTGCTGATCTTCAGGTCATAAGGCGGGGTTGTGGTATTGATAAAGGGTGCATTTTCAGAAAAAGATGCGGACTCGCGGCTCGGGCCAACACGGGTTTTAAAGTCGGACATGTTTTCATCGGCATTCGTGCCGTCGTAAAAGATGAGGTTATCAGGTCCGGGAGTGCCGGCGTAAAACAGGTTGTTGTTAGACGAATTGTCATAGTTATTTAACGCTGTTCCCGAACGCATATAGGCGACCGCCTTTCCCGTGCCTTTCGGTGATGTTGCATTTACAAAGATATTGTTGCGCATTAGCAAATTGGCTGTGGTCGCAGTTGCACTTGCAGTGTGAAAGATACAAGCAGAGCCAAAGTTTGTTCCACCTGAAGTGCCATCCAGGTAAATGGTATTATAGTAAACATATACGTTTGTGGTAGTCGTTGTAGTTGTTATATTTATACCTCGTACGGCTGGGGCCGTTGCTGTGTTTGTACTGGCGTTCGGAGCTTTGATCTCGCTGATGTAATTGTTATAGATGTTGGCGAAACCACTTGTTCCAATACTCCCCTGAAAAATACCCGAAACAGTGGGACTATTTGCATTGGTGCTCTGTATGTTGTAAATCCGGTTATTAAATACGCTGGGAGAGCTACTTCCAGTGGCAATTCCTGCTACCGTTAATCCTGCGCCTGTGATGTTATACACCGTATTGCCGGACATCGTACGGGTGCCTGTAGTAGTAAAGTGATATATTCCATATATAATACCTGTTCCATTGTGGGTCAGGTTATATACATTGTTGTTGTTGATGGTTTCATTTGTTGGTGAAGCAAGATTATAAATGCCATATAAAACTCCTGTACCACTTGCTTTAACGCATTGCAGATTGTAAACGTTGTTATTATTTACCGTAATGGTACCTGTAGGTGTCTGGATACCATACATTGTACTTGTCAACCCGGAACCATCAATGCTCATATTCGAAACGGTATTGTTATTCACATTGATCGTCATCCCTCCTGTACCTTGAGACACAAAAATACCAATAGTAGTACCACCCGTAGAGCCGGTACGGCTGATGTTGGATACAGTATTATCCGTTATATTAAATGTAGAAGCCGCATTATTCCCTGTAGTGTATATAGGATATATGGCACCGGTACCCGTTAAAGTCGGGGCACTGTAGGATATATTGGAAACCGTGTTGTTTTGAATGTTGAGCGTAGTTGGGGTTGCAGAAATGTTGTATATTCCATAAAATACACCAGAGGTGGCTGTCAGATACTCACCCGTGATGGTATTGTTATTAATAGAAACTATATTGGAAGCAGGCGCTGCACCCATACCACTTTCGATGGCAGTAACTTGATGAGTAGTACCGCCACCTTTAATGGTAATATTATTATCGTTTATCGTAGCATTTGCACTTGTACCGGACTGTGCATAAATACCTCTCAATGTGTTAGGATGATTTACCCCAGTACCATCGTTGTTATTTAATATGTTGTAAGAGATATTGATGCTCCACTGATTGACGACACGGATGCCTGCTGAAGGAAGAGTTGCTGAGGGAGCACCGCCGTAGTTCAGGATGGTGTTTCCGTGGGAGGCTGTCGTACCTCCGATTTCGTTGCCAAGGTCTCCGAGGAAGGTATTCGGATCCGGAGATGGTCCGACCCCTGCAGTAGCCGCAAAGCCATTGATCACAATACCGTAGTTACAATTTTGAATAGTATTGCTTCTGAAAGTATTAAAGGAATTAGAACCCGCCGAAGAGGTTGGGGTAAGAGCTGTGGTCTGTGCAGTAATGGTTGAATTCACTACATTGATAGCTTTCGAACCTTCAACGGAAGGACCAGAACCGGCAGCGTTGTTGACTCTTTTTAAAGTTATGGTGCAATTCTTAATCGTAACATACTGGCAGCCATCTGAAGCAGAGGCTTTAAACAAACCGTATCCCCATTCCATCGTAGCCGGATTTGTCGTGTTGGGGTCAATCAGGTCTATGCCATCGATCGTCACATAATCTGAACCTACCAGAGCAAATATACCATCCTGGGAGGCAGTAGCTGGTGTGCCTGTTCCCCCTGTATAGGCCGTTATCAATGGATTGGCTCCTGTACCGCTCTTCTGAAAAACGATGGGGTTGGCAGCAGTACCGGTAGCTGTGAGCACGATGGTGGCGCTGATGGTCTCCGTGTGACCGGCGGCTACATTGAAGGTGACCCCACCGGCGCCGACGCCGTTGGCATTCACATCGGCAACTGCTGCCGCGATGGTGGCATAGTCACCGGGTATGGTCTTGATGCCCGTAAGGGGCTGAGAATAGCCGTATCCTAAAAACAACAGGATCACAGCCAATGTGTACACTTTTTTCATGTGGGAAATATTTGGTACAATGTTACGGAAAGAAGCACATCACAACGTAGGGACTTTTGTTAAAATTTGATTTTTTCTTTACGAAACCGACAAAGAGGCAACTTTTTTCTTTTTTATAATATGTTAATATTAAGTACTTTTCGTCGATTTTAAAATTTTTTTGTTTATATTTTATAGTATATTCCTTATTAATTTTTTAAGATTACCAGAATGTTATGTTCACTAGATACTTGTAATTTATTGATATGATTGATATTTATTATATTTTGTTATAAAAATACTTACAAACAGTAAAATATAGATTCATTAAAGTATGTTTGAGAACAAGGCAGACCAGGCAACGTTTTAAAAAATAAATGCATACCAGAGATGTTTTCGCTGTTTAAAAAGAAAAACCCGGTAGCAAACCTTCAAAAGAAGTATGAAAAACTTCTGGCCGAAGCCTACAGGCTGTCCCATACCGATCGGAAAAAATCCGATCTGCTCACTGCCGAGGCCAATGAGGTTTTGAAAGAGATTGAGCGACTGAGGAAAAACGAATCATAAAAGGTAATGTGTCCTGACGCACACCCAGGAAAAAAATTCTTTGAGCCAGAAGTCAAAGGCGGTTATCCGATTGCTTAGAGGATGTCCGCCATTGGCATTTGCAGGTATTCGGACGAATCAGAGGGTAGCTTGACCCGTTGTATCGTGATTTCCGGCTTCTCTTCGCAGTTGCTGTATTTTTTTGAAGGCCTGCTGTTCGCGTTCGTTGTCGCCCGGATGATAGAATGTCTTACCTGCCAGAGCCTCCGGCAGACACTGCTGATCCGAGATATTGCCCTCGAAATGGTGAGCATATTTGTAGTCCCGGCCGTATCCCAGGTCTTTCATCAGAGAGGTCGGAGCATTTCGGAGGTGTAGAGGCACGGGCAGCTGGCCACTGCGCGCCACTTCAGAGAGGGCATTGCCAATGGCCGTGTAGGCGGTGTTGCTCTTGGGAGACTGAGCTAAGTAAATGGTACATACCGACAAAGGAATACGGGCCTCCGGCATTCCGATTTTGTGTACACTGTCGAAGGTAGAATTGGCCAGCACAAGACCGGTAGGGTTAGCCAGGCCTACATCTTCGGCAGCAAGTATGATCAGTCTGCGGGCGATGAAGATCGGATCTTCGCCGGCATCGAGCATCCGGGCCAGGTAGTACACTGCGGCATCTGCATCGCTGTTTCGCACGCTTTTGATAAAGGCTGAAATCAGATTGTAATGTTCTTCGCCCGTCTTGTCGTGATAAGGCATTCGGCGCTGAAGGATCTGAAGACATCGCTCCGGAGTGATGACTTCGCCTTCGCCGGCATTGAGGGCGATGATTTCAACAAGGTTGAGCAGCTTTCGGCCATCACCACAGGCCATTTGAATAAGCACCTCTCTTTCCGGAATTTTTAGGTTCAGAGGTCTGATCAATGTATCCGACCCGAGTGCACGGTCAACCAGTCGCGACAAATCATCGGGACTCAATGCATTGAGCACATAAACGTGCAAGCGGGAAAGCAAAGCTTTGTTGATTTCAAAGGAAGGATTTTCGGTCGTTGCCCCGATGAGGATGATCTGGCCACGCTCTACTGCCTGCAACAATCCATCCTGCTGGGTTTTGTTAAATCTGTGGATTTCATCAATGAAGAGTACAGGAGTCCCTTTGGAAAAGAGATTGCGCTCCCGAGAGGCCTTTTCGAGTATGTCCCGCACATCGCGCACTCCAGCCGATGCTGCTGAGAGCGTAAAAAACATTCTTTGACACAAATGGGCAATGATTTCTGCCAGAGTTGTTTTACCGGTGCCTGGCGGACCCCAAAGGATCATGGAGACGGGCTGCCGCGACCGGATCATGACCTCAATGGGTTTGCCATAACCTGTAAGGTGCTCCTGTCCTATACATTCAGCGAGATTTTTTGGGCGGAGACGTTCAGCTAAGGGCGGGTGATTCATGTCTCGGACGTGGCTTTTTCAAAAGTCAGGGTAAAGGTAGTACCCAGGCCGGGTTTTGAGCGGAGTTCGATTGTGCCCTTCATTGCATCGACCAGCTCTTTGATCAGCACCCTGCCGATGCCTGTACCTTTTTCGCCGGCCGTGCCTGTGCTCACCACGTCAGCACCGTCTTTGAGAAAGAAGGAATTCACCTGTTCATCACTCATTCCGACTCCGGTATCAGAAACTTCAATTTCAACCCTACCTCCAGCGGACTCGCGTACTTGCACCGATACCTTACCACCCTGAGGGGTGAACTTGACGGAGTTGACCAGCAGATTCCGGAGAACCACCTCCAAATAAAATTCATCGGCTACGATCAATGCATCTGTTTCGAAATCGATATCCAATACAATGGATTTGATGTCAGCTTGCAGTTTGATCTGTTCTTCCACCTT
The DNA here is from genome assembly GCA_046295455.1 of Thermaurantimonas sp. Classification (GTDB taxonomy): domain Bacteria; phylum Bacteroidota; class Bacteroidia; order Flavobacteriales; family Schleiferiaceae; genus Thermaurantimonas. The sequence continues at coordinate 5,409 of JBKBNI010000003.1, forward strand.
GCGGAGCACCTGACCGACACAGACCGTGCGCCTTACCGGCCGGAGGTCAGAGGTATTTATTTGCGCAAAGATGAGCAGATTCTGCAGGATCGATGATGTCTTCCGGGCAGACGATTGCAACATTTGAAGCACCGATCGGTCGTAGGCCTTTGGGTCGTCTTTATACGCATCCAGCAGGCCAGTCACATTGGATAGGCTTCCCTTAAGGTCATGCCCGATGATGGTCAGAAGTTTATTCAGATACTCATTTTTCGCCTTGAGCTCAGCAGCGGTCTCTGTAATAGCTGCATTGGCCTCCCTGAGATTTTTTGTTTGTTTTTCGACTTCTTCTTTGAGCAGAAGGTTTTGCTGGCGGATGATGTTTTCTTTTTCTATGGTTTCTCTGAATAGCGACTCTTTTAATTTTTCGCGTTCTTTCAGACCTTCATTGACTCGGTCGGCTACAGCTATGGAGAGCAGGACAATGTCAAATGCGGAACCAATCTGTGAGGCGTGAATGAGCAACGGCTCGTTTGGCAGAACATTCATTCGTGACAAAATTGAGACAATCACGCCTACCAACAGGAATGAAAACGCAATTACATAGTAAAATGCCGGCCTGTACCCTCTGATCATCAGCGCTATGCCGGCAATCAGCATCAGTAAGCAGCCGATGGAGCCCACCAATTGTACCAAGACATTCGCAAGCATCTTCTGTCCAAGAAAGGGAAGAACAAAAACTGGTACATTGACCCAAAATATGCCCCATAAAACTACTGTCCAGAACTTTGAGAAAGATTCAGGTCTTAAAAATTTGATAGAAAAAAGGGTGGTAAAGATTCCTAAACCATAAATCATGGGTTCATAAGTATTGATCACCGGAGCCTCCGGCCAGAGGTATTTGAATGTGTAACCGTTTAGATGCAAGGTAATCAGTGCCGTAGCAAGGGTATGAAAGACATACCAGTAATAAATGGGATCTTTTATTGTAAAATACAGAAATAAATTGTACAAAACGATAAGCACTACAAAGCCCATATATATCCCCTGTAGGTTGGATTCGAGTACATTGTGTTCATTGAGGCTTCTCCAGGAATACATCTTCAGAGGAAACTGAATGTTGTAAAAACTTTTCACCCGGATAAAAACCTGATACTGACCCGGAGGAATGATGAATTTGAAGTAATTTCCGTTAATTTCACGGTGTTGAAAGGGGTACGAGGAGCCGGTGAAGTATTCTTTGACCACAACACCGTTGCGCAACAGGTAAAATTCTATAGAATCAATGATCGGATATCCCAACTCAAGAATTACTTCCTGATAGGATAGATTGCTGATGTCTGCACACAGCCATACCGGATTGAGATTTGTGCCGAGATGAAAATTGTCTTTGTTCCAGGGCACAAAAGAATCAATATGTTGCGTTAGATTTCCTACCGAAACTGTATTGCTGCTATCGATATAATATTTGAAATAGGTTGAAACCGATCTGCCGCTTTTGAGATCCTGGTCAGAGGTGATATTAATAATCCTGAGCGCGCTGACCTGTGTAAGAAAGAGAACATTTAAATAAACAATAAGCGTAAGACGTTTCAATGCCATACGTTGGCTATGGTATCAATCGACGTAAAAGTAAATTTATATTTGTAATAAAGAATCAATTTTTAAACAAAATGCCATTTTTGTACTTTTTGACTTTAATAATGCTGACGACTATGACGGTCAAATGCCAAAATACAAATACGAAGACAACCTCCCCAAAACATAAAACATCATTTGAAATGAACCTGACCGAAGAAGAATGGAAGAAAAGACTTACTCCGGAGGAGTTTTATGTCCTTCGGCAGAAAGGTACTGAGAGGCCATTTACAGGAAAATTTTATAAGCTCTTCGAGGAAGGAATCTATGTGTGCAAAGGGTGCGGCAACGAGCTTTTTGATTCGGAGAGCAAGTTTGACAGCCACTGCGGATGGCCAAGTTATGACCGAACCCTCAGCCCCGGCAGCATTGTGGAGAAACCTGACTATTCGTACGGAATGATTCGCACAGAGGTTCTGTGCTCCAGGTGTGGAGGGCATCTGGGGCATGTGTTTGACGACGGTCCGACTTCCACAGGTCTGCGATACTGTATCAACTCTGTAGCCATTGATTTTAAAAAAAAAGATAAGTAGCTATACTCTTGAAATTCAGCAGTAGTTCCCCTGTTTTTTTAATTCCTAAGTTTGAATCATCGACAGCAGTTCAACCGGCAATCCGATCCGATTTCTGGATACTACCTGCGATTGTAACGATGACAATACTTGTGGTGTATTGGCTGGATGAATATTTCTACCTTGATCTGTATCGGTTTGGTCTCTTGCCCAGGTCGATTCACGGTCTTACTGGTATTCTCACTACCCCTTTTATCCACAGCAGCCTTTCTCACCTGTTTAACAATTTAGTGCCGCTCACAATTCTGCTGATTGCCATTGGGTACTTTTATTCAGAGATAGCTTACAAAATTTTCTTATCCGGATATCTGCTTACCGGATTTCTGGTGTGGATGGTCGCACGTGAAAGCTATCACGTAGGCGCCAGCGGACAGGTGTACGCTTTTGCGGGATTTGTATTTTTCAGTGGTATTTTGAGAGGCAAGGTTCATCTGTTGGCCATTTCACTGCTTGTAGCATTTTTATACGGGGGCTTGTTTTGGGGAATTTTTCCCTTTCATTCTCATATTTCATGGGAATCACACCTGGCCGGAGGCATCACGGGATTTGTTACAGCATTGTATTTTCGCCATCATGAACCCTATTATTCTTCGCCCTTTGATGACAATCTACAAAAAAAAGATTCATTCATCCACCTTTATCCAAAAAGTCCGGCCGGGTACGAAACAAGCGTGTCGGATGCCCGATACAAAATTATCTGTTACCATTCATCAGAGGCAGGCAAGTAGGCTCATCGCTTCATTCGTCTTAACGTTTTTTGGCTGTGCCTCCGCAGGTCAAAACCTGCTTTATGTAAAGCATCCCGATAAGGCGCCTCAGCTCAGAATCGTACCGGGGATGGAAATCACAGCCATCCAATACCGAGACAGCACGCGTATCAGAGGACTGGTAGGTGACATCACTCCGGAATCCGTTGAAATCAACCGCTATCAGATTCCCTATCAATGGATCGACGAGATCCATTATCAAAATCAGCTTGTTTTTATTTTAGGAAGTGCTTTTTCGTATGCCGGAATCTTTGCCATCGTCATTCCCCCGATCAACAATTCCATCAACCGCATGCCTGTATGGGATAGGGATTACCTGCTGGCAGGTACCGTACTGATCCCGACTGGATTGGCAATCCGAAAACTTTCTGTAAAAAAATTCAAAAAGCGAAAAGGTTACTACTGGCAATACTACAATTTGGAGTGAGGGGGTTCAGATATTTGAATGTAGGAATCATCTGGATTCTGATCATCGTGTTCGCAGGGCTGCTCGGCAGTTGTTCCTCAACCCGTTTTGTGCCTGACGGGCAGTCTCTTCTTGAAAAAAATACCCTTCGGATTAAAGGGTCCGGAATCGAAGCCAGCCAATTGGAACCCATCATAAAGCAACAGCCCAATACACGTCTGCTCTTCATGCCTATATCACTCTATGTGTATAATTGGGGGGGAATCTTCAAAAAAATAGGCGAACCTCCTGTTATCTTCAATGAGTCAGAAGCTTACCGGTCCAGTCAGCAGATGCAGCTTTTTCTGCTCAACATGGGATATTTCTCCGCAGAAGTCAAAAACGATGTCATCCGCAAGTCAAAGCGGAGAAATAAAGTAGAGGTGATATACCACGTACAATTAAATGAGCCTTTTACCATTTACCAGTTTGAATTAAACAATTCTTCTTCTGTCGTAGATTCGATGTTTGCCAATATTGTGGGCATCCCATCCCTTAAACCTGGTATGAGACTGGATTTCAATGAATTGGATCGGGAGCGGGAGCGCATTGCTCAGGATTTCCGGAACAACGGATTTTTTGATTTTACCAAAGACCTCATCACGTATGACATTGATACCATCAATGCCCCCCCAAGGCAAGCCCTTCTGAGGATGAACATTCTGCCAAAGGCAATCAGGGACGGGGATTCCATTCGTTTTGTCAGTGTGTATCCATACAAAATTCAATCTGTAAATATTCATCTGCTTCCCAGAAGAGCTGAACTACGCACATCACCCCGTGAAATACATCATATGGGATATACACTCTTTATGTATCAGGAAGATATCTATCATCCTCGGGTATTTACAGATGTAATTGATTTTCAGCCTGGTTCATATTATTCGGAATACAAGGTCAGGGAATCTTTCCGCCACATCAACAATCTGCGACTTTTTACGGGTACGGAAATTCAATTCAGACCTGTTGATTCTGCAAGTGACCTGCTAATTGCCGACATCCGGTTATCCCCCGAAAGCAGGCAAGGTCTGAGCTTGAGCACAGAAGGAAGCATCTCATCAGGTCAGCGCGGCATCAGTGGTAGTGTAAGCTGGCTAAACCGAAACACCTTTGGCAAGGGAGAAATTTTTTCACTCTCCCTCACGGGACTGCTGGAAGTGCAGCTGTCTCAGGGTCAAACCGGTGGTTTCAATACCTTGGAAATCGGGGCCGAAGCGGCCATTTCCTTTCCCAGATTTCTCCTTCCGTTTAACACCGAGGGAATGCTGCCCAAACGCATGGAACCCCGCAGCAAACTCTCTACAGGTATCATCCGGCAGCAGCGTTTTCAGTTTGACCGGGTGGTGTACCGGGCGGGTCTCAACTATCAATGGCGTGAATCTGCACAAAAAACTCATCAAATTGACCTTCTGGAACTCAATTATATCCGGCTTTTTAAAATTGACCCTGATTTTGAGCAGAGCGCTATTTTACTCTTTGGTTTTAGGGACAACTTTATCGCAGCCTCCCGCTACACATACACCTTCAATACCCAAAAACCATCTTTTCAACCAAAAGCCTTCTTTATTAAAGGTATGGTCGAACTTGCCGGCACAGGCATCATACCCTTAATCGATTACCTGTTTGGCCTTCCGACCGATGAATACGATGTCAGTAAACTCCTTGGGGTGGCCTATGCACAATATGTAAAATTGGAAGCAGATCTCCGGCGGTATTACTATTTTGACCGAAACAACAGTCTGGCCATCCGGCTTTTTGCAGGATATACCCGTCCGTATGGAAATTCGTTTGATACGGCTTACGCTTTCCAGGCACCTTTTGAGAAGAGATACTTCATCGGAGGAGCCAATGACCTCAGAGCCTTCCGAGCATTTTCGATCGGACCGGGAACAGCTCCGGCCACGCTTCCCATCAATACGGCTCCGATTAAGTTGCTCACCTCAGTAGAGTATAGATTTACCGTTTACAAGGCTTTTAAATCCGCCTTGTTTATAGATGCGGGAAATATCTTTTATGAAAATCTTCCTATTAAAGGAACAGAAAAAATGGTCAAAGATTTTTATCCGGAGCAGATTCTCACACCGGAAAATTTTTTGCGGTCTATGGGGCTTGGCACCGGCATAGGTTTTCGATATGACTTCGATTTTTTCATCATCCGACTTGACATTGGCATCCCCATTCACAACCCTGCCTTTGAGCCAGGCAACCGCTGGATATCTCCTACCACGGTGAAATATTGGGTGTTTCAACCTGGTTTGGGGTTCCCGTTTTAATTTCAATTTCAAATGAAAAAATTTTTTCGACTGATCCTCAAGTATATCCCAAGACCATGGCTCATAAGGGGCAGTTATCTGGCCAAAGATTTACTGGCGGTATTCATGTATGGCAATCGGTATGAAGATCCTATCGACGGCCGTACATACCGAAGCCTTCTCCCCTATGGCTATGGCGACCGTCAGCGTCCCAATGTGCTCGCCCCTGCGTCGCTGAGCCTTGAGCGTCACAGGCTGATGTGGATTTATCTGAAAAACCATTCCGACTTCTTCTCCGCCCGCCTGAAGGTACTTCATATCGCCCCGGAGCAGTGTTTTTATGGGATTTTTCGCAAGATGAAAAACCTCGATTACACTACTGCAGACCTCGAGTCACCTTTAGCGGATATGCACTTTGACTTGCACGATATCCCACTGCCCGATAGCACATATGACGTCGTATTTTGTAACCACGTCCTAGAGCATGTAACCGACGATCTGAAGTGTATGAGCGAAATTCTGCGCATCCTCAAACCGGGAGGCTGGGCGATTATGCAGGTGCCTCTGGACACAAACCGGGCCAGGACCTTTGCCGACCCGACGATCACCGACCGGGCAGAGCGAGAGCGAATTTTTGGTCAATACGACCATGTCCGGGTGTACGGCACGGATTACCCCGATCGATTAAAACAAGCAGGTTTTTGTGTAGAGTGTTTTGACATAAAAAGCCATCTGCCGGCAGAGATGATCGACCGATACCGAATCCAGCCTTCCGAACTTCTGTACATCTCCAAAAAGCCTCAATAATAAAACCTGCAACCATAAAAGTTGAATATTTTTGCTTCACAAATTGATCTGATATTAGCCTTCCCTTTTATGAAATTAGAGGACGAAATCAAACAAAAAATCTTTGCTAATGAATATTCTAAGACGGCAATAAATATTTTGTACACCTACAGTTATATATATGTAAATATTCAAAGATTTCTGAAGAAATACGGATTGACCCCTGAGCAATATAATGTGCTAAGAATTTTGCGCGGTCAGTACCCCGAGCCTTGCTCTATCAATACCATCCAGGAGCGCATGCTCAATAAGACCTCCAATGCCTCCCGGCTGGTTGACAAGCTTGTAGCTAAAAATCTGGTAGAACGCCAGCAAAATGCAGCCGACCGGCGGCATGTAGATGTCATTATTTCCAAACCCGGATTTCAGCTCCTCGCCAACCTTGACAAACCTGTAAGTGAACTTCACAGGCACATCATCAATCTTAGTGAATCCGAAGCGCGGTTTCTCAATCAATTGCTCGATAAGCTGAGAGGCGGGTAGTACTTCGTACATTTATCCCGACTCCGAGCGAATGCATTTTGATGAAGAAGACCCTGATTTCTCTTTACTACCTGCTGCTTATAAACGTAGCCGCTCAAACGACGCAGATCGCAGGATCGATTCGAGGATTTGAGGGCCGGCATATCCTGCTGCTGGGATACAATGGTGTAGAAGAATTTCCCGTAGACTCGGCCCTGGTGCCATCGTCCGGGATCGATTTTTCCCTGCGCGTGACCCTTCCCTACAGCGGCTTGTACAAGCTCCTGGTCGAAAAGGGAAACAACCGTCTCCCCGACAAGTACATAGACCTCCTGCTCCGGCCGGGCAGCGACGTCCGCTTTACCACAGAGTACCCATACATCTCAGACTCGCTGAAAATCACAAAGGGAGACGAACAGAGCTACTTCACACGCTTCACACAGAACTACAACAAAACCCTTTTCAAAATCTATCTTCTGGAAGACCTGCTCTCAAAATATCCACCGGATGATCCCTTCCACGGAGATATTACTAAAAACAAGAAACGCCTGCTGGCGGACAAGGAGGCACTGTTTGCCCGCTTTAGAGATTCGCGATACCCACTGGCCAATCGGTACATTGATATGCTGCGGCAATGGGATATGCGAACGGATTATTTCTCAGATTCTTTTTACAAGGGAATTGACGTATCAGACACTCTTTGGATAAGGAATACCCTACTCCACCAAAAGATTGGCCAGTATTACAGCTACCTGATGGGTCAGAAAAAAAACGAGGACTTTCTGCAAGCCAACAAATTCTTTATTGACGCCATTTTGGATCCGATTCAATCCAATCCGCCTCTTTGGAACAACATTTTTACCTATCTCGTCCAATCCTACAAAACCATGAATTATCCCGATGCCCTGGAATATCTAAGCTCTAAGTACCTCACCAGTGAGGTGTGTACTGACCCGTCTCAAAGACGAGCGATCGACGAAATTCTTCAAAGCCTCCATGCGATCAAAGCAGGCGATGCCCTGCCGACCGTCGTGTTGAAGAGGAATGATGAGAGTGATTTCACCTTTCCCTCTGACCTGAGTGCGAGTCAGGCTGGCCTTCTCATCCTTTGGAGTGGCAGATGCAACCACTGTCGCGAAAGCATGCCCTATTGGAAAGATTTATATCACACCTACGGACCAAAAGGCCTTCACATCACCGCCTTACACATCGAGTCTGATATAACCACCTGGAAAGCCTCAGCAGAATCCTTGCCTCCCGAATGGACTCATCTTCACGACCCCAACGGCTGGAACGGATATGCCAAAACGCTCCATCTGCTCGGCACACCCGGGTATGTCCTCTACGACCGTGATTACAAACTCCTATTGAAATCGCACGACCTGACAGAGGTCCGCAATCGACTAAAAAACATGTTTTGATTATGGAAAAAATCCAAAATTATATCGGTGGTACACTCCAGCCTCCTGAAAGCGGACGATATCTCGAAAATATCGAGCCGGCTACTGGTAGGCCGTACTGCCTAATCCCCGACAGCGACAGCCGAGATGTAGAACAGGCTGTCCGCGCGGCTAAGCAGGCGTTTCCGACCTGGTCAAAAATGCCGTCAGCCGAACGCAGCCGTATTCTTCTAAACATATCCGCACGTATTGCAGACCACCTCCAAGATCTTGCGCATGCAGAAAGCCGCGACAATGGAAAACCTGTGAAACTAGCTCGATCGGTAGACATTCCCCGTGCTCGTGACAATTTTGCCTTCTTTGCCACAGCTATTCTTCACACATCTACAGACACCCATGATATGGGAGAAACAGGATTTAACTACACCCTTCGCCAACCGGTGGGGGTGGCCGGGTGCATCAGCCCCTGGAATCTGCCTCTCTATCTCTTCACCTGGAAGGTTGCTCCTGCCCTCGCTGCCGGATGCACAGTGGTGTCCAAGCCCAGCGAAGTGACACCATACACCGCATATATGCTCAGTAAGCTGTGCATAGAGGCAGGTTTACCTGCCGGGGTGCTAAACATTGTGCATGGATACGGTCAAAAGGCCGGAAGAGCCATTGCCGAACATCCTGACATAAAGGCGATCTCCTTCACCGGTGGCACAGCTACCGGAAAACAAATTGCTCAGGCAGCTGCACCCTATCTGAAAAAACTCTCCCTTGAGCTGGGCGGTAAAAATGCTACCATCATTATGGAAGATTGTGACTACTCCAAAGCACTGAGTACTGCAGTGAGAGCATCCTTCAGCAATCAGGGTCAAATCTGCCTGTGCGGCTCGCGAATCCTCATACAGCGATCAATATATGACAGGTTTAAAGAAGACTTTGTAAAAAAAATAAAAGCCCTTAAAGTAGGCTCACCATACGAGGAAGACACTCAAATAGGCGCTCTGGTATCAGAACAGCATATGCAAAAAGTCCTCAGCTACATTGAACTTGCTAAGAAAGAAGGTGGAAAAATACTGGCAGGAGGAAAACCCACAGATATGCCTTACCCATTTGACAAAGGATACTATATTGAACCAACTGTCATTGACGGACTTCCACAAAACTGTCGCACAAACACCGAAGAAATTTTCGGCCCGGTGGTGACGCTGCAGCCTTTTGACACCATGGATGAGGCTGTTCAGCTGGCCAACGCTACTGAATATGGGCTGGCTTGCAGTATTTTTACTACCAATCTAAATTCGGCCCACCAGATGGCAAAAGCAATCGATGCAGGGATAATTTGGATCAATACCTGGCTGCTACGCGACCTGAGAACCCCCTTCGGAGGCATGAAATCAAGCGGGCTGGGACGGGAGGGTGGTCGCTACGCCCTCGAATTCTTTACGGAACCTAAAAACATATGCGTAGCATTTTGAAGGTCATATTTCATTCAGAAATTCGTTCAATAAATTTGTTGATTAATTTATAAAACCGTGGATAAACTTAATCTGAAACCCGTAGACGTCATTTACGACATAAGTCTTGAAGAGTTTCATGAAAAATACCTTTTGACAGGAAAACCCGTAATCCTTAAAAATTATACCAAAAACTGGAAAGCCATAGATCGTTGGAATTATTCCTATCTCAGAGAAAAAGCCGGTAACATAAAGGTAAAACTATACGGCAAGTGGTTGGAAAACAATCCCACAGCCATCGAGATGCCCCCGGTCAAAGAAGTTCTTTTTGGGGAATATCTCGATATGCTGGAGCAAGGAGTACAAAGCGATCTGAGAATTTTTTTGTTCAACATATTTAAGCACGTGCCTGAGCTACTTGAGGATTTTGAGTTTACTCCTGTCACTACCAACTATCTGAAGGATTTTCCATATATGTTTTTTGGATGCTCCGGATCAGATGTGCGGTTGCACTACGACATTGATCTCTCTAATGTATTTATCACCCAGTTTTGTGGGACAAAGCGGATTGTACTTTTTGAACAAAGTCAGTCAAAATATCTGTACAAACTGCCCTTTACTACGCATAGCGCTGCAGATCTGATGAATGTAGACTTCAACAAATATCCGGCGCTCAAATATGCTGAAGGCTACGAATGTGTCATCAATCACGGGGATACACTTTTTATGCCCGGAGGTATCTGGCATTACATACAGTATGTGGACGGTAGCTTTTCGCTCAGTCTCCGATCCCTGTCTCCCACAATACCCGGGAAAATACAGGGAGCATACAATGTATTTGTGATTCGGAAATTAGACGAACTGCTCAACAAATACTATAAAAATTCGTGGAGCGATTTTAAGCTGAAGCGCGCCATTCAAAAAGCCAATGAAATCGTTCGTGAAACCGAGCGCGAGCGAAAACAGGTTTAATTTTTTCGGATTTTTATAAAATTTTGACCGCTTCGAGGTCGCATATGGCGGCTTAACAAATAACCCCTATGGGAATAATTGATTACAGAATTTGAGAAGCGATGTACATGCGACCCCGACGAGGTTGCATGCTTCGGAGTTTATCTATCGCTTTAAAGATTCGCACCTTCCGGGATGTGTTTATTCAATCCACTCAAATAAATAATCATCCTCATATTCGATTTTAAATTTATTTAAATACTCTTTGAATTCCTTTCAGAATGTCTTTTTTCTGTGATATTCTCCTGGATTTTCTTCTTCGTCCGAACTTCCGCCTGAGTCTGCTTTTTCTGCAACAGATTTTACTCATGTATGGTCACCGTCAGATTGCGGGTCGACCAACAAATCGGTATGCAATTATAAAATCCAAAAAACTGAAATACAGTTATCTGTAAACAACACTGATTCAGATTTCAACTGCTGATGACTTATTTGCATTTGGTCATTGAATGGATGGAGCTGTCCGACTCAATCGCTTTGCAGACTTGAGCATCCGCGTTTGTGGTCATCAATTTTAAAGCAGAGGCATTGACGGAATTTATATCTTTGGTATTGAGGATGTTGTCTGGCTCATATTTGCTTTCGTCCGCTTAAAAAAGTACCTTCAACTAACCCACTCAACAAGCTACTTACACTTCCCCTTCTTACCTAATTCGAATAAACGAATACGTTTCTACTCATTTTTGGAAAGATAAATACGAGATACAAACATTATGCATGCATATCACTTTGTGCCTATTTTTGAAATTCGTACAGCCATCATAACTGTTATTACTTAAATAACAACTAACTCACTCAACGCCGTAAAGATCTATGAAACCGGAAGAGACCATTGACTTTCAGATAAAATTTGCCTGGCAATACATCAGCAGGTTTTACAATGACATTGCAGCAAAATATAACACTACCTGGGCAAGCGGTAATGTGCTGCTCAACATTGACCTTCAGGAAGGAACACCTGCCACTGCATTAGGTCCAAAAATGGGAATGGAGGCCACAAGTCTAAGTCGCATTCTCAAAAATCTCGAAATAAAAGGCCTCATTACACGTGAACCTCATCCCACTGACCGACGTGTAGTCATCATTAAGCTTACAGCCGAAGGAATAGAAAAAAGAAACGAAGCTCGGCAAGCTGTCAAAGCTTTTAATCAGCACATTATGAGCCTACTAACACCCGAACAGCTCTCCTCTTTTTTTCAGGTGATCCAAACCATTGTTCATGAAATTGAAAGCAATAACATAAAGATTTATGCAGGAAAGGTCAATCTATGACTCTTTGATTCTCAGCGCCTCTGATGGGTATTCATCATTAAAAAAACATATAGAATCTGATACCTTCAGCGATGTGTTCCTCCTGATGGATTCGAATACGGTGGAATTTTGCAGAGATGATTTTTTTTATAAGTTAAATCCTGACCGCCCGATTCAGGAAATTGAGGTCGAGCCAGGTGAGTCGTGTAAAGACATCGACGTTGTAAAGCATCTATGGAGCGAGTTGGCCGAATGCAGAGCCAGCCGCAAGTCACTTCTCATCAATCTTGGCGGAGGTAGTGTATGTGACCTTGGCGGCTTTGTAGCCTCTACATATATGAGGGGGATCAGCTACATCAACGTCCCAACCACCCTTCTTGCAATGATCGATGCAGCCTATGGCGGCAAGACTGCTATCGATTTTTCGGGAGTAAAAAATCTTATAGGTACATTCTACGCCCCTGAAATGATCCTGCTCGACACCGAGTACACAGCCACGCTGGAAGAGCGGCATTTTGTAGGTGCATTTGGAGAAATTTTTAAATATGGACTCATCCTGGATAATGGTCTTTGGGCGGAACTCAAAGAAAAATTTCCGGATGGTATCGATTTTCATCTGGAAAAATGGGTCGAACGATGCCTTCAGCTAAAAAGATCTATCGTTGCAAAGGACCCCCTGGACAATGGTCTTCGGAGAATTCTGAATGCAGGTCACACCATCGGGCACGCATTAGAAGCCTTTCATCTCGACAAGCAGGACGAACTGTATCATGGTGAAGCCATTGCATGGGGACTTATAGCGGAATTGTTTATTGCGCACAGGCTCAGGGGCTTTGATCATGTGGAGCTGGAATTGTTCAAAAAAATTGTCCAAAAACACATTCAACGGCCGTCGGTGAGCCAGGACGATACAGACATCTTGCTCGAATACATTTATCTGGATAAAAAAACGGTGAATTCCTCGGTTTTTATGCCCATCGTCGAATCACCAGGTGTGTGCATTCCTCAGCTGGAAGTGGCCCCCGAGCTTGTATCAGAAGCTCTGATCTACATGCTCACCTGAGGCTGGCTGGCTTACAGCCGATTCAATCAACCGGTGATCCACCAGATAAGGGGTGGTCACCACTAAGTCTGGAGTTCGTTGCATTTCTCGCTCTATGGCAAAGCGGGCATTTGGATTTCTAGCCCAGCTACGGCGGGCAATACCATTGTTTACGTCGAAGAACAACATGTTCTGAAGATTTTTCTCAGCCTGGTCTGTGCCGTCAATGAGCATTCCAAAACCTCCATTGATAACCTCTCCCCAGCCTACACCTCCGCCATTGTGTATGCTTACCCACGTGGCTCCACGAAAGCTGTCTCCAATGACATTGTGAATGGCCATATCGGCCGTAAAAGCAGATCCATCGTAAATATTGGATGTTTCGCGATAGGGAGAGTCGGTACCACTCACATCGTGATGGTCCCGCCCCAATATGACGGGACCTATTTTGCCTTCCTTCACTGCCTGATTAAAGGCACTGGCAATCTCAATGCGTCCTTCACTGTCGGCATAAAGTATTCTGGCTTTGGAGCCGACGACCAGATTGTTTTCCCATGCGTGCTGTATCCAGTGAAGGTTATCGCGAAGCTGCATCCGAATCTGATCAGGAGCTTTCTCATAGAGTTTTGTGAGCACCGACTGGGCCAGCATGTCGGTGTATTTAAGGTCTTCATCCTTACCGGAAGCACAAATCCAACGAAAAGGGCCAAAACCATAATCAAAGCACATTGGACCCATAATATCTTGAACATAGCTCGGATATCGGAAATGAATCCCATCTTCAGCCATAATATCCGCCCCTGCACGAGAAGCCATTAGAAGGAATGCGTTTCCGTAATCAAAAAAATAGGTGCCTCTAGCTGTATGCAGATTGACCAGCTCAACATGTCTGCGAAGGGAGCTGTGAATCACTTCCCGAAAACGTTCGGGTTCGTCTGCCATCATCCGGTTGGCTTCGTCATAGGTAAGCCCGTATGGATAATATCCTCCAGCGTACGGATTGTGAAGGGATGTCTGATCACTGCCTATATCTACGTAGATGCCCTCATTGAGAAAAGCATCCCATACTTCTATGACGTTTCCGAGGTATGCAAAGGATGTGTTTGATTTTTTTTCTAATTCCTCCTGCACCCTCCGGCACAGTACGTGAATGTCAGTTACAACCTCATCTACCCAGCCCTGATGATAGCGGGTGTAGAGAGGCTTTGGGTTGACCTCCGCCGTTACGGATACGCAGCCAGCAATTTTTGCAGCTTTAGGCTGTGCACCACTCATGCCCCCAAGGCCCGCTGTCACAAAGAGGCGGCCCGCTCCGGGATGTTCATCGCTGGGATAGACCTTTCGGAGGGCATTGAGTACAGTGATATAAGTGCCGTGTACGATGCCTTGTGAGCCGATGTACATGTACGAACCGGCTGTCATTTGTCCATATTGCGTCACACCAAGGGCATTATAGCGGTCATAATCGTCTGGGGAGGAATAGTTTGGAATCATCATTCCGTTGGTAACCACAACCCGCGGAGAATCTGGACTGCTTGGGAAAAGTCCCATCGGATGCCCGCTGTACATATGGAGGGTCTGCTGATCAGTCATGGTGGCCAGGTACTTCATGGTGAGAAGATATTGCGCCCAGTTTTGGAATACTGCTCCATTGCCCCCATAGGTGATCAATTCGTGCGGATGCTGTGCAACATTTGGATCAAGGTTGTTTTGTATCATGAGCATAATGGCTGCCGCCTGAATGCTCTTGTGGGGATATTCGTGTATCGGTCTTGCATACATTTCATAATCAGGCCTGAAGCGATACATGTAAATCCTCCCAAAGGACTCCAACTCATGATAAAACTCCTGCGCCAGTACTTCGTGATGTCGGGGATGAAAATATCGTAGAGCATTGTGTAAGGCGAGCTCCTTCTCCTTGACTGTAAGTATATTTCGGCGTTTTGGAGCGTGATTTACTGAAGGATCATATGGCTTTATGGCGGGTAAGTCTTCAGGTATGCCCTGCAATATTTGTTCGGAAAACGAAAGATTCTGACTCATGTTATTATGTAGATTTTAAATCTTGCAGCTCAAGGCTGTAAAAATAAGATTTGCCTACACCCTTTGCTATTTTTGTAACAATTAAAATCTTAAAAGGATGAAAAAATACGCCGTTTTACTTGCAGGTTGCGGAGTGTACGATGGATCCGAAATCCACGAAGCTGTGTGTGCATTGTTGGCTATTGCTCAAAATGGGCATCAGTATCAATGTTTTGCACCAAACAAAAATCAACACCATGTGGTCAATCACCTAACCGGCGAAGAGATGCCCGAAACGCGGAATATCCTGATCGAATCAGCCCGGATAGCCCGCGGAAACGTAAAAGACCTGAAAGAACTTGATGTAAATCTCTATGATGGCCTGGTTATGCCCGGCGGGTTTGGCGCTGCGAAAAACTGGAGCAAGTGGGCTTTTGAAGGTCCGAAGGGTGAAGTAGACCCCGATGTCAAGAAAGTAATTCTTGACTTTGTAAGCATGGGTAAACCTATCTGCGCCCTTTGTGTAGCTCCCGCAGTCGTGGCTAAAGCACTGGAAGGCAGTCCATATTCCGCTGAAATCACTCTTGGCTCTACCGCTGAAGCTTCTCCTTACGATATTGCCGGCACCCACCAGGCTGTGGCCACACTTGGTGTAAGAACAGTCGAAAAAAGCTTGAAAGAGGTACACATCGATGGGGAAACAAAAATTATTACGGCACCGTGCTACATGATGGAAGGACGCATCAGCGACATTTATTCCAATATAAAAATGGCTGTAGATCGACTTTGCGAATTATAAAAGCCTGAAGGTGCGTCCCGTTAAACAGTAAAGATTTTAGGTATTACCGGCCTTGAGCGCCCCGTCCCGTACATCCCCTTCCAGAACTGACGTCTACTCAACAGTACACCTCCAACGGGCTGACAGGATGCAAGCACATTCTTTTCCTCACGGGAACATTTACCTTTCTGCCATGTTTTGCTATCCGCCAATGCCGCAAACGGACTGTCTGGAGGTGCATCCGGCTGAGTGAGAAGCATAATCATAAACTTAGGGCTATCGGATGCCTATCTTTGCAACCTAAGCTCATTATGGTAAAAATCGGCACTATTGAATTAGGTGATTTCCCTATCCTGCTTGCACCTATGGAAGACGTAAGTGACCCTCCCTTCCGAAAGGTTTGCAAACAGTATGGGGCGGATCTGATGTACACGGAGTTTATCAGTTCGGAAGGATTGATTCGCGATGCTATCAAAAGTCGCGCAAAGCTTGACATCTTTGACTATGAACGACCGATAGGGATTCAAATTTTCGGAGGAGATGAGGAAGCCATGGCAATGGCAACGGAAATCGTAGATGCCACCGGACCGGATTTAGTCGATATCAATTTCGGGTGCCCTGTAAAAAAAGTCGTGTGCAAAGGTGCCGGAGCGGCCGTACTCAAAGACATTCCTCTAATGGAGCGGCTGACCCGAGCCGTCGTCAGAAGCACCTCACTGCCGGTGACGGTCAAGACGCGCCTTGGCTGGGATGAGTCCAGCAAAAACATAGAAGATGTAGCCGAAAGATTACAGGATGTGGGGATCCAATCACTCACCATACACGGTCGCACCCGCGTGCAGATGTATAAAGGTGAAGCGGACTGGACTCTGATAGCCCGGGTGAAAAACAATCCCAGAATACACATTCCCATATTTGGGAACGGGGATATTGATTCACCTCAAAAAGCTCTGGAATACAAAAACCGCTACGGAGTGGATGGCATTATGATTGGCCGGGCTGCAATCGGGTATCCCTTTATTTTCAGAGAAGTCAAACATTACCTTGCCACGGGTGAGTTGCTACCGGCTCCATCACTTGAAGAACGAACAGATGCGTGCTTGAAGCATTTTGAATTCAGTCTGCGATGGAAAGGCCCCAGACTTGGATTAATTGAAATGCGAAGCCATTACGCAAATTATTTTAAAGGAATACCTAACTTCAAGCCCTACAAAGTCAGGTTGCTCACCTCTGACTCTACGGATGAAGTAGTGGAAATTCTAAATCAAATACGACAACTCGAACTTGTATAAATCCTAATGAATCAAGCGTTTATTATCGACGGAGTGCGTACCCCGATCGGAAAATTCGGGGGCTCACTTTCGGATATACGCGCCGATGACCTGGCGGCACACGTAATCGCTCATGTGCTTAAGCGGCAACCGGCGATTGATCCTGAAAAAATAGATGACGTGGTGATGGGATGTGCCAACCAGGCCGGTGAAGACAACCGGAACATTGCCAGAATGGCCCTGCTGCTGGCTGGTCTTCCTGTGACTGTGCCCGGTGAGACCGTAAATCGTCTCTGTGCCAGTGGCCTTGCTGCATCTGTACATGCCATGAGGGCCATACGGACGGGTGATGCTCATCTGATGATCGCCGGTGGAGTGGAGCATATGACCCGTGCCCCCTATGTGATCAGCAAACCATCAAAAGCATACGGTACAGACAGCCGGATGTACGACAGCTCTTTTGGATGGAGGTTTATCAATCCTCGTATGGAGCAGATGTATGGCACAGAGGCTATGGGCGAAACGGCCGAAAACCTTGTGGATCTATATGATATTGGGAGAGAAGACCAGGATGCTTTTGCCTATCGCAGCCAAATGAAAGCTGCCGAAGCCCAACGCAACGGCAGACTGAATTTGGAAATCGCCCCCGTAGAAATTCCTCAAAAAAAGGGAGGCCCCATACAAGTGGTTCAGGATGAGTTTGTAAAACCGGGGACTACTCCAGATATACTAGCAGGGCTGAAGCCTGCCTTTCGGAAAAACGGCACGGTAACAGCCGGAAATGCTTCAGGCCTCAACGATGGTGCTGCGGCCCTCATCATCGCCTCAGAAGAGTTTGTCAGCACCCATTCTCTTAAACCACTGGCACGCATGGTCAGTATGGGTGTAGCAGGAGTGGAGCCTCGAATCATGGGAATAGGCCCTGTGAAAGCGTCAGAAATAGCGCTGAAAAAAGCCGGCCTTCGACTGGAGCAGATGGATATCATTGAAATCAATGAGGCTTTTGCTGCCCAGGTATTGGCTTGTACACGACAAATGAATCTTTCGGACGATGACCCCAGAATCAATCCAAATGGAGGCGCCATTGCTCTGGGCCACCCACTGGGCATGTCGGGAGCCCGCATCCTGTATTCTGCAGCATTGCAACTGTCCCTTACCCACAAGCGATATGCTCTGGTAACCATGTGCATCGGTGTCGGCCAGGGATATGCCGTAGTGATCGAGAGGATGTGACTCCGGTATTTTTTTCTTTTCAGTGTATGCATAGCTTCAGGCATAAGTGGTGGCTGCCTTGCCTTGTTTTTTTTACGATGGGCATATTCGGTAGTGCAGAGATACTCCCCTCATGCTCATTGCACGTGCGCGTAGATCAATCTTCCAAAAAAGTCTCTATACATGCAGAATGGAAAAATTTGACATCTGTAGAGGATACCGTCTGGTTTTACTACATGCCGGAGGCCCTTGCCCACCCAAAATCTTTTTTTTCCAACGAACAGGATGAATATCAAAATACCGGGTTGCATTTTCTCAGACAAAAGTCTGTATTTACGCTCCCACAGTTTGAAGAATTGCATCATCTGGTCAAACATCCGACACATGCCGAAGTATTCGGGCTTGTCAGTGCAGAGGGCTCTGTTTCCTTTACCTACACGCTGACTCTGATACATCACCCCTATCCTGTCAGTGCATGGCTGTCAGGTGGCGATATTTTGCTTCAGTTTTTTTATCCTCAACCTGCCGATATTAGAAAATTATCCCATTTCAACAATCATCTGTATCTCAATCTGCCTCCACACTCATGCAACATGACGGTAGAGGCAGATGCAAACTTCACCGTACTGGCACCCGGACATGTGACATCCAGGTATCTGGACTCAGCTGTCTGCTGGACTGTAAGAGCTGACAGCATTCAGCATTGTAATCTTCTGCTGACACGTACACTTGTACAGCTGCCGTCGGTGCGCGGAAGTGAGAATATCGCGGTCTTTTCCAGAATTGAAAACATCTCTTCGCTATCCATTATCCCTTCGGAGATTAAAACAATCGAGTCGTATCTGATCGATGAATATAATCTGACACCCCTCCGGCATTTTACCGTGGTGGACTTTTCCGGGTTCGAAAACCGAATGTTTCCAAACGGATATGTGCAGCCCATCCGAATACCCCCTGTGACAGGATACTTACCGGCTGCCATTGCTGGAGCGTACTTTGACAGTTTTTGTGCATTTAATGTGTACGGTGACCGATGGAAAAATCCGGTGTTTTTTACGTCCATAGCCGAATTTCTAAAGCACGAATACATCAAAAAACAACACCCGGAAATAAAGCTTGCAGGTCCTCTGGCCAATACATGGGTAGGTACTCTGCTGGGGCTGCAAAATTTGCCGTACCACTACCAAAATCAATTGATTTATCTTTTCACAGAGCGTCAGGGGTTGTCACAGCCACTCAGCGATGCCTATCCGATTGCATCCCGCCTGCACATCGATGGAGCAGGAGTAGCGAAGTATGTATCCGGATTATTTCACCTGAAAGGATATCTGGGCGACTTGAAATTCCGGAAAATCTTTCATCAAGCATTTAATTCAGGCAAGGTGAACTCTCCGGAAGATTTTCATCACTTCCTGGCAGAAAATCACTACACATCGCTGGAATGGTTTACCATCGGGTTGTATACAAAAAACGAAATCCTGGATTATGCCATACTTGGTTCGAAAAGGTGCAACTACACGCAAGTGGTGACCGTCAAAAACCGTGGCACTATGACAGCTCCCATTCCAATATCCGGAATCAAAGACAACAAAATTTTCATCACCCAGTGGTATGAAGGCCATCGAGGCGTCCGGAAAATCCCGATACACCCGGAAAAATTTGAGCGGATTATCATTGATGCCGCACTCATCACACCAGAGATCAACCACCACAACAATCAGATACGCACCCATGGTCTCTTCCGCAAGGTAGAGCCTGTCCGGTTTCAGTTTTACACCGGACTTGAGGAACCGCTCAAAAACCAACTCTATTGGCTGCCAGTGGTGGGATACAATGCGTATGACCAGCTGCTGGTGGGGCTCTCAGTGTACAACAATGGTCTGCTTCTCAAAAAATACGAATACCTGATAAGCCCACAATTCTCTACCGGTACCGGCAAGCTCACCGGCACCGCAAGCCTTGCCGCCAACTACCCCCTGTACAGTGGTCCCTTACACATGGTGCGGGCAGGCGTTTTTTTCAAGCACTTTCATTACGATCGCGATCTTTCATTTACGAGATGGTCTCCGACCGTGCGCCTGTGGTGGCGCAAGTCCAATCCCCGCTCTAAAACCTTTCATATTACACGACTCCGATACGTAGATGTGTATCGAGAACTATCGGAAGATTTTGGAGAACTCCCTTTGGAAATCACCAATGCCAGTTATGGCGTATTGAGTGTAGGTCACACCATGGAGTACACTTCCATCCTCAGACCATCGATTGTAAAACTCAGCTTCGAAAGTGGAAATTCCTTCACCAAAATCTTTGGAGAATGGGACCAGCGATGGATGCTCCGAAACAAAAAATGGTTGATTGCGAGGATTTTTTATGGACAGTTTTTGAGAAACAACATTCCTGTGGCCAATGCCTTTTACAACTTTGGCATGTCGGGCACACTGGATTATAATTTTGATTACCCCTTTTACGGACGCAGCGATAGCACAGGGATTTGGAGCCAACAAATGTTTGTCACAGATGGGGGATTCAGAGCAGCTACGGGATTATTTGCACAGCGGTGGATGGCTACGGCCAGTGTAAGTATACCGATTTGGAAATTTGCCGGATTGTACGGCGATGCCGGATTTAGCGATGGTATATTTTCCTACGGACTGGGTGTTCGGCTGGCTTTCATTACCGATTTTTTTGAAGTGTATTGTCCACTGTTCTCATCCCATACCCGACAGGGTATGCCTCCGGGCTATCTTCCGACGATCAGGTTTCTTCTGAATCCGGATTTAAATGCCGTCATGCAGCGACTTCGAAGAGGCTGGTTTTAATGGTATAGTCACGGTCTACGCGGAATGACCAGTACTTGCCCTTCAAAAATTTTATCGTCTCGCAGGCTATTAGCTCGTTGAATGCTCTCTATGGTCACGCCGTATTTTTTTGAGATCTGGGTTAGGGTTTCTCCTCTTTTTACAACATGTCTGACCTCTGCAGACAAAGAATAATCCTTTTCCAGCCGGCGGTTCAGCTTACTATATGCTACTGGAGCGTTAAGCACTTTGGTCTCTTTCGAGATCCAAACGGGATAATCCGGCGGGATTACATCGGTGCGAAGAACTGTATTCAGAGCTTCAGCCGTTTTCAAATCGCTTCGGAGTGCAATCCATTGGGCTATCGACACTGCATATGGGTGCTGATGACGAAGAGTTTTCCCGACCATTGGGATTTCTGTACGAGGTATTTGTGAAAAATAGCTCAACAGCCTGGCAAAGAGCTGCCGGTATTCCATATCCGAGACCTGATATGCCTGTGATGTTTCATAAAACAACCTGTTCAGATAATCTGGGTATGCGCGCATCCAAAACTGCAAACACATAAGGTTTTCAGGCAATGCAAACCTCTCGTCAATTAAGGCATCGATGCGTAAACCACATTTCATGGCTTGAAATACTGAAAGTCTGCCCGCACCGGCTTGATCAAATTTATCGAGATATACTTCGTTGAATCCGGTGAGTAGAGCTGCCAGAGCCAGAGCTGAGTCGCTTATATCCCGGTACAGCGACTTAAATAGGGAAATTCCATATACCTGACGCACAGAATGCTTTCTGAGAAACTGGGCTGTGTGTTCATTTCTGACTTGACGGGCTTCCGGTATTACCTCCCTGACCAGAGATGTCAATGCTCCATAATCAGGAGGCTGACCTTCAGGCAGGGCAAATGAATACCTTAACTCAAGCCACCCTAAAAGATCCTGAGCAGAAAGGCTTGTTACAAAAAAGATAACAAGCCATATAGAACATACGAATTTACTCCTGATCGCTGTTATTTTTTCTCCTGTGTTGAGACGATCGGTACTGATTGGCATTATCCAAATGGACCCGGTATTTTACGGCTGTACCAACCAGACTTATCCCGGCATTGATACAAATCAATGCCAGCGTGCCTATTGGAATCCACCACATACTCTCTCCTGCAGATTTTATGATAATAGCCTCCCCCAATAAACTTAATCCGAAGCCATTAAGCACTAGACCAGAAATAGCAAATCTCAGCCATTTTTTTTTAAGCTTCGTTCTTAACATCCTTTACTGCGATTTTTTATTTGAGAATGAGTAAGTTAATCCTAAACCGAGTAACTGTCTCAATTGCAGAGCGGGAGCATTGGCTTTACCGTCACCACTGGTGTCTTTGACCAAAACATCATCGTCATAGATCATTTGCAACTGAAAACTCACGGATAGATACTTATACAGTTTAAACACAATGATGTTATCCCAGTTTACATCGATGTTTTGCGGGCGATCTAGGTAATTGGAGAAAAGATTAAGCCTCGAAAACAACTCCACATTTTCCTGAAAGCGCTTTTTGTAGATAAATTCCAGGAAAGCACCCATTTCCGTACGAAATCCTCCCCTGTTCATCAGAGATACGTTTGGTATTGTTTTATCAAAAAACTGATTCCTCTCAAATAAAGAATCATCTATCACAAAGGTTTGTTTTACTTGTACAGGGGAGATGTAGATAGATAGATTTTTCACCCCTGTGTTTGTTAGACCCAGACCATAGGACACATATGCCGGTGCCATAAATGTAGAGATGCGCATGGAATCTTGCGGATTTCGGAAACCATCTGCAAACTGTGTTCTAAAATTTCCAAAAATCGAAACATTCCACTTGCTTTCGCCCAGTGATCTATCCAGTCGTGTGGTGAATTCAAGTCTGTCATCGGTTTTGATAGTAACATCTTCCTGAAAGTTGTATCCAAGATTGGCCTCCAGCAGATTAAACCATTTCCAGCCATTGAAACTTTTAATGGCTCTTTGGCGCAAAACTCCGGTTATGTTGAGGTTATTGTTTCCTCCGGCAGCCCAATTGGTCAGAGTAGTCTGGGCAATGGCAAGATTGTACAGACCATCAATGAGCCATTTGTCAGATGCCTCTTCAGCTTGACCTTTTTTTTCTACTGCTTTAAAGGTATCTTCAAGAATTTGAGCGTTGCATACACTTACAGACACACCAAGCATCAAAGTAATTATTCTCTTCATTACAACAAAAGGGGATTAAATACTTACTTGTTTTTAAACTTCTGAATAAAAGATTTAACGAAGTCGCCTAATACAAGCTGCCCGCTTATTTCGGCTCTTTGATTGAGAAAAGTATCCCAGTGTTCTGTACTATGCCAAAAAATTTTTTTTAGTTCACGAAGCGCATCAGGATTGTATTCTGTAAGTTGAAAGGATAATGCTTCCGTTTTTTTATTTAGTTCAAAAACGTCTTTTGCCAGATATTGATAAATACCTTTTTGATAAGCCCATTCTGCAGGCTTCCATATTGCAGGCTCCAGGGCCATTTCAGCAAATGCAGACGGTCCGGCTTTTCGCTCTATTGCAGGCCCTACTACAAAGGGCCCGATTCCGACGGCAAGTTCGGAAAGCTTGAGCTGTGCCTGTACAGATCCGATTGTATAATCACATGCACAGGCCAGACCGATGCCCCCCCCCACTGTTTTTCCATGAATTCGGCCAATGACAATCTGAGGCGCCTTTCGCATGGCGTTGATTAATTTGGCAAAACCGGAAAAAAACTGCCGGCCTTGCTCTATGTTTTCAATTTGGATCAATTCATCAAAACTCGCTCCACCACAGAATGCTTTTTCTCCCCCGCTCTTTAATACGATCACATAAATGTCCGAACGAAGAGCTATTTGTTCGAAAGAACTAGTAAGCTCTGCAAGCATATGAGAGGGCAATGAATTGCCGGCAGGGTGAAAAAACTCTATTTCGGCTATATTCCCGAGGACAGTACTCTTTATATAAGGCTCCATATCGACTATTTACCTTTGTTTGATTTCTTTAAAAAATCTTCCAAGGCCATCGCCATGCTCGGAAATTCAGGAGTCGGAGCCGGGATGTCAAGCCGAAGGCCTTTGTCCAGGATTGCCTTTTGGGTAGAGCTGCCAAACCCTGCTATCTTTTTGTTGTTTTGCACAAAATCGGGGAAATTATCGTACAGAGATTGGATGCCCTGAGGTGAGAAAAACACCAGCACATCGTAGGTTACATCTCTTAAATCAGAGAGATCGGATGAGACTGTTTTGTATAATATGGCTCTTTTGTATTGAATCTTGGCACCATCCAGTAAGGTGGGTATTTCTGGTTTCAGAATGTCGGAAGAGGGAAGCAAAAACTTATCGTCCTTGTGTTTTTTAATCATTGGAAGCAAATCGGCGATGGAATTTTTGCCGAAATAAATTTTGCGCTTGCGGTACACGACATATTTCTGGAGATAATGGGCAATATTCTCCATCACACAGAAGTACTTCAGATCGTCCGGAATACTGTATCTGCACTCCTCAGCAATTCTGAAAAAATGGTCTACCGCATTTTTACTGGTGAATATAATGGACGGATAATCTGCAAGATTGACTTTAGACTTTCTGAACTCCGTAATATCAACCCCTTTAACTTCTATAAACGGACGAAAATCAACTTTTACTTTGTATTTTTCGGCTAAATCCTTAAAGGGTGATGGTTCGTTGCCCGGATCAGGCTGAGAGATCAAAATACTTTTTATTTTCAAAGTTTTGAAAAGTTTAATTCAACGCCCTAAATCTTATTGCTCATCCAACCTGTAATCCATATTACAGGTAAAATTTCGATGCTGCAAAGGTACACCAAAACAAACAACGGTGATAATCCAAGGGTGTCGTACATAAACCAACCTGTTTTTGAAATATTGTACAAGTACAGACCAATGCCTGATAGAGCTGTAAACCAGAGCATGATTGTACTAATCTGAAGGGTGTAATAGCTGACGAGAAGTAAAGGAATACTTACAACACCTATTACAGAATTTCCTAACTCAAAATATCTATTGACAAACCCTGCGGATTCGGAGCTTACAAAAAGGGTCAACACAAATTGCTGAATAAAATTTTTAAATATCAGAAAAAGAGCCAGCCCAATCAGTAATCTAAGAAAACTCGAAAAATCCAACCGAAGTCCGCCCGATTCGAATACAACATAGAAAAACATGAGAATCACAATCGTAAGACCTATCGCGTAATTAATATACAGGAAAATGTAGTTGAAAACTTTGGTGCTCTGCAGGTCTTCTTCAGATTTGCGAACATCAAAAACCATGAAAATTCGCAAATAAAACGCTAGGTCTCGTGCCCATTGCTTCTTTTGAAGTGCCATCAGCAAAAGGCAAATCAGAAATACATAAAAAAACCAATCGCCCTGATGCTTATTGACCCATTCCACGACACAAAAGTAAAGCATACATGAATTTTACCTCTGGAAGAGTAAATTCACCCACAAAAACGACGGCATGAAAAAAATTCAAAATTATGTTTTGGGTCAATGGATTTCGGGTGAGGGTGTAGAATATGTAGCCCGCAATGCCGTTACGGGGGAGGAAATCGGAGAAGTATCTTCTGCCGGACTGGACTATGGGCTCATATTGGACTACGGCCGAAGGGTGGGAGGACCCACCCTCCGTGGGATGACCTTCAGACAGCGGGGTCAAATGCTGAAAAACCTCGCTCTGTATCTGACAGAACGCAAAGAAATCTTCTATGAATTGAGCTATGCAACGGGTGCTACACGGGCGGATTCCTGGATCGATATCGAAGGTGGTATTGGAAATCTATTTTCATACGCCAGCCTTCGGCGTCAGTTTCCCGATAAGCCCTTTCACATCGATGGACAAATGGTTAGTCTTTCCAAAGGGGGCTCATTCATCGGTCATCACATCATGGTACCTCGCAGGGGGGTAGCTGTTCATATCAATGCTTTCAATTTCCCCGTGTGGGGCATGCTTGAAAAGATTGCCGTCAATCTCCTGGCCGGAGTACCGGCCGTAGTAAAACCCAGTGAGTACACCAGCTATCTGGCCGAGCTGGTCGTGCGTCACATTGTAGAGTCATCCATTTTGCCGGAGGGGTCTCTGCAGTTGGTTACCGGTTTGGGACGAGGCATCCTGGATCCTGTCCGCAACCAGGATGTAGTCACCTTCACCGGATCGGCTGCCACAGGCAAAAAATTAAAATCACTTCCCCATCTGATTGAAGAGTCCGTGCCATTTAACCTAGAGGCCGACTCGCTCAATGCCAGCGTACTCGGGGCAACAGTAAAACCCGAAGACCCTGAATTTGAACTGTTTATCAAAGAAGTTCACCGCGAAATCACTGTAAAAGCCGGACAGAAGTGCACGGCTGTCAGAAGGATCATAGTGCCTGAACACTTAGTCGAATCTGTCGAACGCGCCCTTTCAGAACGACTGCGCAACACACGGGTCGGTAATCCAAAAGCCGAAGGAGTACGCATGGGTGCATTGGCAGCACACATACAGGTGGATCGGTTGAAGCTAAATCTTGATATCCTTGCTAAGGAACAGGATATTGTATTTGACGGATCGAAGGAAGTGGAACTGGTAGAAGCAGATGAGCACAGGGGAGCATTTGTGAGGCCAATAATCTTCCGAAATCTTGAGCCGTTTAAAAACACAGCCGTTCATGAGGTCGAACCATTTGGGCCGGTATCTACCATCATGCCCTACAAAACTCTGGAAGAAGCTGTAGCGATCGTCGGACTTGGCAAGGGGTCGCTGGTCACATCCATCATTACCAACAGCGATAAGGAGGCCACAGCCTTCACCCTTGAGGCCGCACATCTCAACGGTCGTATTTTGGTGCTGAATCGGCGCTGTGCCAAAGAGAGCACCGGTCATGGCTCTCCTATGCCCATGCTGACACACGGAGGTCCCGGACGAGCCGGAGGAGGTGAAGAAATGGGAGGAATGCGCGGTGTCATGCACTATCTCCAACGTACTGCCATACAAGGTCACCCGGATACCATCACTGAAATCACACAAGTCTATCAGCCGGGGGCGAGTCGTCCTGAGGCAGAACCTCACCTCTTTCGCCAATATTTTGAAGACCTTAAGGTTGGAGACACTGTGTATACCCACAAGCATACCGTGACCGAAACCGACATTGTCAATTTTGCCAATGTTAGTGGCGACAATTTCTATGCACACATGGACACTACCTCACTGGAAGGCACTCTGTTTGAGCGAAGGGTCGCACACGGATACTTCATTCTTTCCAAAGCAGCAGGTTTGTTTGTCGATCCTAAAAAAGGCCCCGTTCTGCTCAACTACGGTATTGAAGAGTGCCGATTCACAAAACCGGTATATCCCGGGGCAACTATTGGTGTAAAACTCACTGTGAAAGAAAAAATCAGTCAGGAAAAACGCAACCCGGATGACATAGCCCGTGGAATTGTAAAATTTTATGTAGATGTGTATGACGAGACAGGAGAATCCGTAGCAGTAGCCACTATCCTGACAATGGTAAAAAAGCGTAATCAGGACTAAATAAAAAAATCCGATGTTTTGCATCGGATTTTATTGTTTCAATGTGCTCAAATACGCTGGGCAAATATCTCAAGGTCAGAAGCATGTGCACACGTGATATGCCCCGCTTAACCCCGCAAAACCGAAAGGACGAGCTGTTCCGATTTCAGTAGCATGGGTAAAAGAGCTTAGTCACAATGGAGGGTTCCTTTTGGTAAGATTTCAAAGATGCTCCCTTTTCGAAAGTGATTGAAGGCATGCACTACTGACTTTTTTTCCTCGGACTTTTTGCGCCTGCAGAAATCTCAAATTTCTGTACATTCGTGAGTAGTCAATAGACAGTGCCGATTACTGCCGGAGGTCGTTTAAGTGGGTGTATGCCCCTGACATCAGCGGCAACCTCCCTGGGGGCGTGGTGAGTCCGGTTGTATCGGTAAGAGCCGTCATAAAAGAAACCAACGCTTTCTTTTCTCTCTCCGTCAACTTAAGCGGATCAGGAGGAAGGGTCTGATTGGGAAGGTTGATACCAATGCCGTGACCCCCACCGACGTCATAAAAGCGAATTAACTCATCAAGGCTTGAATAAACTCCATTGTGCATGTATGGAGCAGTCAGAGCAGCGTTTCTTACCGTCATAGTCTTAAAGGCAAACATGTGCGGTTCGGCATGAGCCAATGTAT
Source organism: Thermaurantimonas sp. (assembly GCA_046295455.1). GTDB lineage: Bacteria > Bacteroidota > Bacteroidia > Flavobacteriales > Schleiferiaceae > Thermaurantimonas. The sequence goes on from JBKBNI010000003.1 coordinate 33,830, forward strand.
ATCTGCCCTCATCAGGATCCACTGTTGCGTCTTGCCAAACTGCAGACTCAGGCACCCCAAGGACTTCAAATTCTGTTTCTCTATAAAACGGCGGAACCGATCCATTGAAAACCGGTGCAAAATGGCAAGTCGCACACTTTCCTTTTCCCATAAAAATGTTGAAACCTTCTATCACATCGCGCGATACACTGCCTCTATCGGTCATGTAGAGATCAAATGGACTGCTAAGGCTCTTAAGGCTTATCATATAAGCCTCCAGGACAGCGATCACCATGGGGAAGTCTATAGATTCGCTTCCCAGCGCTTTTTTAAACAGGTGCCTGTACTCCGGACTGCTGTTGAGCTGCCGTGTCAGCTCCAGGGCATTTTTATTCATCTCATGCCGGTTAAAGGTCACTTCGGTAAACTGCTGACTAAGACTGCTTAGGTGGCCGTCCCACTGAAATGCATTTTGATATACGACGTTGAGCAGTGTTGGAGTATTGCGTTGGAGGGGCTTCCCGTCGAGTGAAAGCGGTGTTTTCAGTCCATCGCTAAATCCTTTTTGGGGCTGATGGCAGCTGGCACACGACCGGCTGTGATCGTCGCTGAGCAGTGGGTCATAAAAGAGAGTCTTACCCAACTCTACGAGCTCTATGGACGGTTTTTTATTGATCTTCTGAGGAAAAAATTCATTGATTTTCAAAAAATCATCGTAAAACAATCCCTTGCTATAAGGATTTACAACGGAAATACCGGCAATGCGCTCTTCGGGAAAATCCGTTCCGAGTCCTTCCTGTAAGAGGGTTACTCCTCGAAAAATTTTGTCAGTACATTCTTTTATAAACTCGGCTCGGTCCATGTCATCAAAAGATTTGGCCTTATTGAGTATCTCAAGGCCGCGTGCAACTGCGTTTTTTACAAGCACAAACCCCTCGCGGTCGTCATAAAGAATGGGATTAAATAGTTCGTTTACCTCATAAATACCCGCTAAGGTGTGCCTTGCCTCCTCTATTGCATCAAGTGATACAGGACAGTCAAATCCGGTAATGCCCATGGTAGCCAATCGCACTGCAGCCATCCGCAAGCTGTGAAATACAATCCAGTCATACAAAGTCTGAGTTTTAATGTATCGGCGCGATTCCTGAAGATACCCTCTGAGTTTTTGTATTTTTTTTATGATAAACTCTTTGTTTTCAAGCACAACTTCGCCGTATAGCTCTTCTTCAATCACCTGAAATCCCTCCGGATCGCTTACAGCAGCCATTGTTTTTTCATATTCTACTTTGGGGAGATTGGGGCCATTGATCCACTTGGCATTGTACACATCTACCGTGGCAGTGATGACTTCAATTTTTTTGTAGGTGTAGCGTGTTTTTTTGAATAAGCGCTGTGCGTTGGCTACTCCTCTTTGGGTCTTAAGCTTTGATACCGCCAATTGGAGGTCTTCCAACTGCCGGTCGAGGGTCTGAAAGTGTTCATCGAGCCATTCTTTAAGTGGTTTGTCAACATTGGCATCCCATGTATTGGCAATAGCGGAGAATGCATATATTCCAAGTAGGAAAGAGAGCCCGATGAGAGAGAGTATTGTATATCGTTTCATCATTCAGCAGACATTTTTGAATATAAAAACAGGCCTTTGATATGAAAGGCCTGTTAGTTTTATCTCCAGTTAATATTTATTGTATCAGTTGAATCTTGTGTACAGATCCATCTTTTAGTTTCAGGAAGTACATCCCGGCTTTAAGACCATAGAGATTGATGTGAGACATGTTTTCACGAGTCATAACCACTCGGCCGGTTGCATCCAGAAGTTCAAAATCAACGATCTTGTTGAAATGTACAGCATTGAAGGTGGGATTTGGGTGCATTCGGAAGGGGGCTTCGGAGCCTTCTATCTCAGGTATATTAATGGTACCTTGATTTTTAAAGCCTGTGATTGCCAATGTAGTAGCCCTTTGGAAGGGATAGATATTACCCAGTGCCGAGGCAAGTTGATCATCTGCCAAAGAACCACCTGAGCCGTCGGGGTGCTGATTGTTGATGAAAAGCGTAGATCCATCTGGGGTAAATACTCCGCCTGTCAGCTCAGCATCGCGGCTACCGGTCATCAGGAAGAGAAGGTTAGCCGGAGTGGGATTGGGGATATCCAGGTCAAGTAAGAATGCCTTTGGGATATCATAAGGAAAGGAGCCAAAAAAATTGGGTACTATGCGACCAAGGCTGGTATTGATGTTGTCTTCCTGGAGGAGCAGATAGCGCTTGTTGCCAAATTGAACAAATTCTATCCCATCGACCGAGTTAAACACGAAGCGGCTTTCAGAAGGGTTACCGGGGACTTCAGGACCACCCATCAGATAGGGTTTTACGACAGGTTCATTGGTTAGAGCATCTTCAAGTACCAGCACCGTGCCAAAAGGATGACGACAAGTAGAGTCTGTCGGGACAAACAAATTGTTGTCTATCCAATGGCGTGGAATGGTGACTCCATTTCTCATGGAAGCAGCCATGGGTTGATTGTCTCTGCCGGTTTCTGCCAGATAAACCTTTCCTGTAGTCGGATCTACCTCTGTCCACTCGATCCGTTGAAAAGCCGTAGCACCCAGGCGAGTTGCAATAGCGGGAGCATTGATCAATGAGTCTATATGACGAGGAATCTGAATCCATTGACCCTTGTAAGAACCCGGGTTTTGTTTAAATACGTAAAGATTACCTTTTGAATAGTCGCCGGCTGAGTCAGCTACATACTTCCAAATAAATGCAGCATGAGGAAGGGTAGAATTTGGCACAAAATCATTGCCGTGTATCATAGTACGGTTGTCTGACAATGCAATTGTACCCTCAAACGACATACGTCCGGCGTGGTACAATTTCCGAACAGCTTTTTTGGTACCTGGATCAATCATAGTCAGCCATCCGAAGTTCTGCCATGCTTTGATTGTTTGCCCGCCAAATTCAGGTACATTGGAAGGAATTGTAAAATTTCCCAGTCCGTCGTAGCCATTGGTTGTGGCGGCAGTATCATGCCAGTTGCGAATCTGGAAGTTTGAGGTATAGTTGGCAAATATTTCTTCACCGGTCAGCACCATTCCATTGGGAAGAAGTGCGCCACCACAGTTAGTAGTCGTCCATCCCACTGGAGAGAAATCTACAGCCCAACATGTATCACCTCCTGCCGTACGCGACTGATCAATGATCCAACCCTGCTGAGGATCTTTGATTATGGGCACTATTGACACGGCTCCCCCGAAACCAAGATCAGGGCGCTCAGTCCGGATTACACGGCGCTCGTGATTAATGACGAGCGTACCTTTGGTGTTAGGATTTTGGGCGTCTGGAATGTAGGCCATAAAGTCATGCTCTCTTGGGGCCGGTACTGTTGCAGTTACTCCGTCATTTCGATTCACCTTTACGTAGTTAGAGCCTTCACGAAACAGGATTTTCATATCCAGTGATGGGCTGATACGAACCTGCACTGATCCTGCAGAATCCACATTGTTGAGTTGTGTGAAAGGCTGATAGCCTTGTGCTGCACCAAGTAATGCAGATGCAACGAGAGTTGAAGTTAGTAACACTTTTTTCATTTTGATAAATAGGTTGATTTGGCTGTACAAACAACCTGCACATTCATTACCATACTGTTATAAGGATTTAAAATTTAAGAGAAGGAATTGTTAAGCATATTAAGTTATGGTAAATCAATGTTTCAAATTTAACAAGTAACTTGAGAAAAAAATATCAATATCCTGGGCTTTGACGTTTACTAAATAAGCCTTTTTTATCAATATGATTGAACCAATTGATATATTTTAAAGATTCAAGATAATAAAATCATTTTATCCTTTGTCACAATGATATTCAAATAGACAATTTCTCATTTCAACCGCTCACCCGGAAGTCCGTTTTTAGCTGATTGCGAGTAAAATTCAAAATCCGAATTGACTTCTATTAATTGTACTTTGACCAACTCTTACATTCGATTTTTCATATAAATTGAGACAGATTACAGTTGCTCACAGCACATATTTATTGCACAACATACATACCTTCTCAGTGCAAATTCTGAAATATATTTTTACATATGTAACAGTCTCTGTTAATACTCAATTTATTGCATAAATTTATGTAACTTTAAGTCAATTTAAAAGTACAATATCAACTATATTATCACACAATCAAAAAAGGATAAATTACCTGTCAAAATGGAAATATTTATAAAATTTTCATTGAATAAATCGATTGGTAATACTCCATTTATTTTATAAAAAAATTACACGGTGTCAAGACTGATTATTTGATTTATTTGTAGAAAAAACCGCTGCGCACAGGCACCAGAAAGTATTTCATCAGCGCTGATGCAGTCTGAATGCAAGGTAAAAGCCCACCAGCATCAGTCCTGCTCCGACGACATAGGGCATGGTGTAATGCACGTCGTATAGCGAACCGCCCATCACAGGGCCGATAAGCCTGGCTAAAGAGCCGGAAGATTGTAATATGCCAAGGTAAAAACCCTGTTGTATTGCACTGACCTCAGAGCTGAGCAAAGAACTGAGCATCGGGTTTATAAAGGCATTGCCAAAACCGATCAAGGTAAGGGCCAGGAGTTCGAGAGGTACAAACAGATGCACCGGAACAAATGGCATGGCAAGAAGCCCTATTGACATAAGCACATTTCCCGTAGCGAGCAGAGCTTTCTCCCCAAATCGGGTGGTAAACTTTCCCAAGAGTGTCCCTTGAATCACCACAGCCAAAGCACCCACAAATGCAAAGGTGTATCCGACCTGGGCATCTGAGAGTTCAAACTTCTCATGCCAAAGGATGGCAGCAGTAATCTGCATCATAGAAAAAGCTGTAATAAAGATGATATTTATGATAAAAAACTGATTGACTGATTTTTGGGCAATCACTTTTATTAAATTGCCAAAGGGATTCTGCCAAAGCGGGGACACCGGATTTTTTGTGTGTAAGCTCTCGGGCAGGATAAAATAAGCCAACATAAAATTGAATCCCGAAAACAGAGCAGCGGTATAACCAACCCACTCAATGCCAAAAGAATCCTTAAGCCATCCACCAAGTGGAGGCCCGACGATAAAACCGAGACCAAACGCTGCTCCGATTAATCCAAAGTTTTTTGCTCTTTTGTCAGGGCTTGACACATCGCTGATAAAGGCTTGAGCTGCTGACAGATTGGCTGCACCGAGACCCGAAAGTACGCGAGAGATCAGCAACACGGCAATAGATGCCGCATTGGCAAATACCACATAAGCCACTACCATTATCAGAATGCTCAATAAGATGACCGGCCTGCGCCCAATCCGGTCGCTCAATGAACCCCAAAAACCTGCAAACACAAACTGCATCAGGGAGTAGCTGCTGGCGACCACGCCAATGATGACACCGTTGGCCCCCAATTCTTTAGCAAAAATGGGCAGAATCGGAATGATAAGCCCAAAACCAAGCAAGTCGAGAAAAACGGTTACAAACAGTACGGTGAGTGCTGCTTTGGGGTTACGAGCAGCGTCAGCTTTTGCCATCAAACGTCTCTTTAGTGTCTATCACAGTGAGTTTCATATGCTTGCGGTCGATTATAAACTGAGTGTTCTGACGTGCAAAATACGTGTCCGGGAATATCTTCTGAGCTTCTTCAAGCAATACAGAAACATCTTTGTAGCGCACAGACATATGGCCGATCAACAAATATCGAGCGCCGATACTGAGAGACGCTCTGGCGGCCTCCACAGCTGTAGAATGACCCGTAAGTGCTGTTATAGCTGATTCAGACGCGCTGTAGGTGGCTTCATGATACAGGACATCCACGGTACCGGTGAGCTCTTTTAGAGACTCAATGTATCGGGTATCCGTACAGTAGGCATATCGAAGAGCCTCGGGTAAAGGTAGTGTCAGCTCATCATTGGAGACGACAACCCCCTCCTCTGAAACCCAGTCTTTGCCCTTCTTAATCCCCGGAATGTCACATGAGGGAATATTGTACTCTCTGATTTTCAATGGATTTACATTTTTTAGCGGAAAGACCTCTTCAAAGACAAATCCTTGACACGGCACTGTGTGAAGGAGGGGAAATGTATATACCCTGGCTGTGTCGGCCGTATGCACCAAATACTTCTGTCCCATATCCAATCGAACCCTGTGTATGGGATAGCTAAACGGGCAATCGCAGTTTTTATAGAAAAAAAATTCCACCAGATCGACAACCCGGGGAGGTGCAAAGAGAAATAACTCTCTTTCTCGTTTCATGAGATCGAGACTGCTCAGTAGGCCTAATAGTCCAAAAAAGTGATCGCCGTGGGCATGCGAAATGAAAATAGCATCCAGTTTCGAAAACGAATGTTTGTTTCTGCGAATTTGCATCTGCGTGCCTTCACCGCAGTCGATCAGAAAATTTTTATTGCCAATTTGAAGCCACTGTGCCGTCGGAAAAAGGTGTGCAGTAGGTGTGGCACTCGAACTGCCAAGGATCGTTATTTTCAGCGACATCAAGATTATTTCTTTTCCATAAACATTCGTTGGAGCTTGAAACCGCGGTAGCACTCCATCATTGAAGCCAGAAGGTCATAGTCGCTGGAGGAATAGATTTGGTCTTCGCTCATCTGACAGTAGAAAATCAGCATCCTCAGACCCTCATGGTCCAAACCTGTGAGCTCCAACAGGATTTCCCGGTTATTATTCAAATCCAAACGTTCGATAAATTCATCGCGTTCTGCCAATTGATCAAGCTTTTCGAGCTGCCGGTGTCGAGAACTAAGCATTTGATACACATAATCAATCGGACTGGCTAAGGTGGCCCTACTTCTGCCGGGGGAGCGAATGTCTTTCTCAGCCGGCAGAAGCGGCTTTTTGATTTCCATTGCCCTAGGATTGTTGGTCGTCAGGCGGTATCCTGTTACATCTACCTGGGCTAGTTCCGTGACCCTCTCGGCAAGCATTACCTTGACAATCTCTGCGCGATAGGTGTCATCGATATACAGGTAGTGGTTTTTATACCCCAGCCCTGAAATCAGGAGTGTGTCGCCGGGCTCGGCGTTGATCTGAAAATATCCGTTAGAAAGGGAAATGGCGCCTTTAGAAGTACGCAGATTCACTATGTGAAGATTCTCTACAGGAAGCGGTGTTTTACTGTCGTTGTAGATAAATCCTCGCACAGCAAAGGGTTGAGAAGAACTTTTGCCCGGAGAAATAAAAAAAAGTACAAGGCAGATTAATAGCCATTTCAGATATTCGCGATGGAATATGTGTGGGCCGATATTGGAAAAAAAAGCAGAAGATTTCAACTGAAGGTCCTTAATTACAAAGTTTAAAAACAAAATTTTTATCATGTCAGACGATAAGAAGGTCATTTTTTCAATGAGTGGGGTCACCAAGACCTACTCATCCACCAACAAAACGGTGCTCAAAGATATCTACCTGAGCTTTTTCTACGGGGCCAAAATCGGAATTTTAGGTCTTAATGGCTCCGGTAAAAGTACCCTGCTTAAAATCATCGCCGGTGTCGAAAAAAACTATCAGGGCAATGTCGTATGGTCGCCCGGCTACACGGTCGGATATCTGGAACAGGAGCCTCAGCTGGATGATGAAAAAACCGTGATCGAAATCGTACGGGAGGGCGTGGCAGAGACCATGAGTCTGCTCGAAGAGTTTAACCGCATCAATGAACAGTTTGGGCTGCCGGAGGTGTACGAAGATCCGGATAAAATGGAAAAACTCATGGCACGCCAGGCAGAACTTCAAGACAAAATTGATGCTCAAAATGCATGGGAAATAGACACCAAACTGGAGCGCGCAATGGATGCCCTCCAGTGTCCGGATCCTGATAAGCCGGTCAAAGTGCTCTCCGGAGGTGAAAAACGCCGGGTAGCACTCTGCCGGTTACTGCTCAAACAGCCTGATGTACTCCTTCTGGATGAGCCTACCAACCACCTCGACGCTGAGAGTGTCTTGTGGCTGGAGCACCACCTGCAGCAGTATGCCGGTACAGTAATCGCCGTGACGCACGACCGATACTTTCTCGACAATGTAGCCGGCTGGATACTCGAGCTCGACCGCGGTGAAGGCATTCCCTGGAAGGGAAACTACTCCAGCTGGCTGGAACAAAAAACCAAGCGGCTGGAGCAGGAAGAAAAACAAGCTTCCAAACGCCGAAAGACCCTCGAACGTGAACTCGAGTGGGTGCGTATGAACCCAAAAGGTCGCCAGGCCAAGTCAAAAGCAAGATTGAGCAATTACGAAAAATTGCTCAACGAAGAGCAAAAGGAAAAAGAGGACAAACTCGAAATTTACATTCCCCCGGGACCGCGGCTTGGAACCCACGTCATTGAAGCCAGGCATGTCTCTAAAGCCTATGGAGACAAAGTACTGTATGAGGATCTGAACTTCTCGCTTCCTCCCGCAGGTATCGTGGGCATCATCGGGCCAAACGGCGCCGGCAAAACAACCATTTTCCGCATGATCATGGGCCTTGAAAAACCCGATTCAGGCGAGTTTACCATCGGTGATACTGTAAAAATTGCTTACGTGGATCAATCGCACGAGAAGATGCACCCAGACAAATCGATTTTTGAAATCATAGCTGATGGTCAGGAAGATTTTGAACTCGGTGGCCGCCGGGTAAATACCCGTGCGTATTTGGGTCGATTTAATTTTTCTGGTCAGGATCAAAACAAAAAGGTGGGCATGCTCTCCGGAGGCGAGCGAAACCGCCTTCATTTGGCCATGGCACTCAAAGAAGGCGGCAATGTGCTTCTGCTCGACGAGCCAACCAATGATCTGGACGTAAATACCCTCCGGGCATTGGAAGAAGCCCTTGAAAATTTTGCCGGATGTGCCGTGATCATCTCTCACGACCGCTGGTTTCTCGATCGGGTGTGCACCCACATTCTGGCTTTTGAAGGCGAAGCAAGGGTCTATTACTTCGAAGGTTCATTTTCTGAATATGAAGAAAATAAAAGAAAGCGATTAGGAGATACGACTCCACGAAGGTTTAGATACAAAAAGCTTGTCAAAGAATCATAATTCTTCTAAAATGGGCTTCAGAATACCAGATCCCGAGAGATTACCGGAATTTTACAGACCCTATGTAGAATCCCTTTCTGACGGGGATGTTCCCTCGCTGTTGGCGCAAGGCAGGTCACGCATGACAAACCTGCTTCAATCCACAGAAAAAAAACTCTTCACCACCAGCTATGAGCCCGGTAAGTGGACCCTTGCTCAAGTGATACGCCATGTGATCGATAGCGAAATGGTATTCATGTATCGTGCGCTTACAATGAGCCGTAGAGACGCTACTCCGTTGCCTTCTTTTGATGAGAATGCCTGGGCGCAATCATCTCTGGATAATCCTCTTCATCTAAAGCCCGAAATCCTCCTGAATGATTATTTATTAGTTCGGAATTTGAGCATACATTTATTAGGCAGAATGACCGATGAGGAGCTATTCTTTCGCGGCAGAGTCAACAATTTCGAAACCTGCGCCAATGATCTGGCTTTCTTCATATTAGGGCATGAACTCCACCACCTCCAAATCATCCACCATCGCTATATAAAATCCTGAATGCCATGGAAATTCGAAAACCTTTCAATCTCAACTCCTGGATCGCCGAAAACCGGCATCTGCTAAAACCTCCTGTGGCCAACAAAAACCTATATCCCGAAGGCAGCGACTACATCGTAATGATCGTGGGTGGCCCCAATGCGCGTAAGGACTATCACTACAACGAAACAGAAGAACTCTTCTACCAACTGGAAGGCCATATTACAGTTCGCATTCAGCAGAATGGTAAACCGGTTGACATTCATCTTGGACCGGGAGACATGTTTCTACTGCCGGCCGAGATACCTCATTCTCCCATTCGTACGGAGGGATCAGTGGGCTTGGTCATTGAGCGGGTACGCGAGGGCAAAGGATACCAGGACGGTCTGCTCTGGTTTTGTGAAAAGTGCAACAACAAGCTGCATGAAGTCTATTTCGAACTTCACAATATCGAAAAAGACTTTCTCCCGCACTTCCGCGAATTTTACGGGTCTGAAGCGCTGCGCACCTGCGACCACTGCGGGCATACCATGGAAGCGGATCCTCGATTTGTCTGAAGACTTCTCTTCTCTCTCTATGATGAAATCAGGCCTTCGGTGTATATCATCTCTGGTGAGCAGTGCTGCGAACTCAGGCTTTTTAGTTTTCATCCCATTCAAACTTAAACGGACTTTTAGACGGTTTTGAGCCGGATGAGGTAGTGTCGGATTCTACCTCGTTTTTCCTTGTAAGGAGCTGATTTCTTGAGCGCACCAATTCGGCTTTGATGGGTGTGATGCGCGGCTGGTCTGTGGTGCCAGATATGCGGATCCAAATACGTGCTCCCTTATCATCTTCTTCAAATACAAGGTCGCTCACCGAGCGGTTTCTCTTTCTCTTTTGATACACTATATCGCTGAGGCTTAGTCCTACTTTGTAGTCTACTGCGTTTTCAAAACTGTGCGACCCTTCTAAAATCAGGTTTAATGCATTGGAGCGAATCTCAAACTGTGGTATTCGAATCATTTGATTTTCAATGCTCAGCTTGTTTATTAGCTCTTCAAAGCGAATGTCTTTCAACTCTTCCACATCTGCAAACCTGCCAAGTGCTCTCATGGGTTCAAAGTTGAGCAACCTGCCATGAGTGATTCGGATATCCATATCGGCTTTCAACTTTTTAAAATCAGGGTCTATATCATGGGACATTGGCAGACTAAAATCTACCGTGCCCGACAGCCTGCCGAAAAGATTTTTGTGGGTCAGAGTGCTTTGCTCAAAATCATTGAATCCGAGCATGAGCTGTGAGAGTTCTATTTTTTGCAACCGGGACTTTCCTTTGACTATCAATTCAGCCGGTGTCAGGCTCAGAATTCCCTGAAATTCCAACGAACCCCCAAATAGGTTCGTCCTTAGGCTTTTGATTTCTATGTCGTTTCCCGATTTGACAACCAGAGCATTTAGATCTGTGCATTTCAGCTGCCCGGTTTCATATTCATCTGTGATGAGATTAAGGTTGATTCTCAAGCGATTGAGCATGGGCCAGACAGATCCTTTCGGGCCTGAATCCGACTTCCAGAAAGACGGATCGTATCTCCGGATCGAAAGCACTCCTCCAGCCTCCAAAAAAGCTGAAGAATCCGCAATCCACCCGGCAAGTCCACGAATCTGAAGGTCTGTATCGACGCTGCGATCATTGATCGTAAAGGTCTGTCGCAAATTGAAGCCTTGGTTGTCTATTCTCAGATTGAGAGCCGGCACTATAACCACGTTTTCACCAAAAAAAAGTTCCAATTTGTCAGAGCGCAAAGTACAATCAACTTGCACGGGTAGACTTGCGTTTTGCTTCTTTACCGGCTTATTCTCGATGGTGTACGTAAAATTACCTGCTGCATTGATTGAGCCATTGCCGTTTAGTTGACTTCCGGCACCGATCAAGCGCGCAATGCCATTGGGCTCACCATCGATTGAAAAGGTCCCTGACAAAGTCGTGTTTTTTTTATGAAAAACCATCAGATCGCCGGAGATCTTGGTGCCGGCACTCTGGGCTACTATGTTGGAGATGGTTGCTTTTACTTCGTTGGTATCCATATAGACTCTGCCCGCCAGCTTCAGTTCATCTATGATCAGAGATTCTGTACCTGCAATTATATTTTTTGCCCTTGCAGTAAACTCTGTTGAAAACCTCCAGTTTTCACCTGAATTTTTGCCGCTGAATGTACACGTAATCACATCGTTTTTTACCTGATATTCACGAACATATTTTTTTAAAATGTTTTGTGTGAATTGATTTGAGAAAATGGTTTGATTTTTCAATTGAATCTGAAATTCCTGTTCTGCATCTTGTCTGTTATATTTAAGATCAAATTTTACAGCATCGATACTTGCCTTGTCGAGTTGTAGTGCCCAGCTGTTGTCACCCATTCGAAAAAATGCGTCAGCCCGGTGTCCTATTGGATCCTCTACGATCCAATCAGCAGCTTTTACATATCTGTTTTGGGCATTCCAATGCCCTTTGATCTGAATCCAATCCTTGTAAGCTGCAGAAAGCTCTGCCTGGTATACCAGCTGAGAAGTAAACATTTTCTCTCTGAAATCACTGAATGTAAGCTGAATGTTTTTAAGGTGTAGTTTTTCGATTTCAAATGTTGAAGAGGCCGAGGATGTATCCGTTTTGAAGATCGAAAAATTGTGTGAGCCATCCTCGAATATTTTTATGTGTACATAGCCGTTTTCTAATCCGATCTCATTGATATAATATCTTGAAAACAATACATCTGCCAACGAAAACCGGATAGTTACGCGCTCAGTACTAAGCAGAAGTTCGGGTCGTTGAGTCCCGGACTCACTACAGCGAACTTGCGTAAACAAGACAGAAAGCCTCGGAAAGTGTCTGAAACTGACATCCACTTGATGCACATCAATGGGTACGGTCAGTTGTTCATTGAATTGCCGGATTGCGGCATTGATGATTACATCTTTCTGAAAATAAAAATAGATCGATATTCCTGAAACCAGCAGTAAGGACAAGAGTACTGTCCAAAGTACAATTCTGAATGTTTTTTTAATCCACTTCATTCAATCAATAAAACGAAAGGAATCAAGGTTATAACATTTTGAGACTGTTAATTTCTTGGGGTGTAAGAAACCGATAATGGCCTCGCGGGAGATTTTTTTTAGTAAGTCCTGCAAACATTGTGCGGTCAAGGGCTTCTACTGTATACCCGAGATGCTCAAATATTCTGCGGACAATTCTGTTTCTTCCGATGTGCAGTTTGATTCCAACCTGATTTCGGTCCTTGCCTTCTACATACTCAATTTCGTCTACAGGAGCAGGGCCATCCTCGAGAATGAGACCTTTGCGTATTTTGTCCATATCGCCAGGACTCACGTTTTTATTGAGTACCACATAGTACAGCTTGGGTGCTCCATGAGACGGATGCGTTAGTTTTTTCGCGAGATCTCCATCGTTGGTCAGAAGTAGCAGCCCTGTCGTCTGTCGGTCAAGCCTCCCGACCGGATAGATGCGCTCTTTGCAGGCACCGGCTACCAACTCCATTACGTTTTTTCTGGCTTTTTCGTCTTTGGTTGTTGTGATAAAGCCTTTGGGTTTATTGAGCAGAATGTAGACTTTTTTTTCTCCTTTGATGGTGCTGCCGCCGTATTTGACAATGTCTTTTTCGGGGTCAATTCTCACCCCAAGTTCGGACACGATTGTTCCATTGACCTCTACCAATCCCTGCCGGATGAGTTCATCGGCCTCACGTCGGGAGCAGATTCCGGCATTTGATAGAAATTTGTTCAGCCGAACCCGGCTATCTTTAGGTTCTGCCTTCTGTGTTTCTGAGTAGTATTTTGATTGGTATGAATATCCGGGTTTAGCGGGTCTATCGGATTTGTTCGAATGGTTGGGTTTAAAATTGCCCTTTTTTTGGTTGGGATATTCGTTAAAATTCTTTTTTGGCGAATTTGAATATGGTTTTTTATCCGAAAAAGCGGGCTTATCTGAGAAATTCGGTATGCCTCCTGTTTTTCTCCTCGCGTCATTGTTTGATAATTTTGAATATCCCTCACGGGAGAAAGGTTTGCCGGAGCGATCTCCCTTTTTGTTGTCCCACTTATTCATATTGAATTAAATACCTTGCAAATGTAGTTAAACAAAGAAGGTAATTGTCTGCATAAATTTTTATTCTAACCTAAATCATATTTTAAATCAACGGAGGTCATCTCTTTTGTCCCAAATCGCAAAACATCGTTGAGAAAGCTTAAAAACCTTATCAGCAGGAATGCTCCTTCGGACTCTGGGATCTGGCCGGTGATGAGATCCGCTTCCTCTGTATTATTTTACTATAGGTATTACAGGCATCAGGTATTGGGCAATCCTCTCCGAAACTTTAGGGAGCTGTACATTGAGCCAGTTGGGTACTGCAATCTGCGCTGCCGATGGTGTGCCCTGGATCACTTAAAGCCGAAGAGTCGCTTCGATGTGTCTGTTTTTCAGGATGTTGTAAATGAGATAATAAGGGACCAACGCCTTCGATCCATCCAATGGATTCATCTGCACAACGGGGGCGAGAGCACCTTGCACCCGCACCTGGAAGACATGCTCAAAATCGTATTTCTAGCAAAGAAAAAAGCTTCTGATCGGGGACATGCTTTTCCGAAAGTCAGCTTGCTGTCCAATGGCACGGTATTCAGACCTGGGCTGGCCACTGCCATGAAGAACTACCCTGCGCTTGATCTGCTTCGATTCAGCATGGATGGGGGCTCACCGCAGGCATATGAAGAGATCCGAAACCGCGCGCGCTGGGGAGTTTTTCGGGAAACGGTCATAAAATATATCGAGGCAGCTCGTGCATCGGAAAAACCTCCACAGATCGAATGCATATGCCTGATTCCGGACGATCTAAAACCACGGGATGTGCAGAGAAATCCGGAATTTTCGGAGATGTTGAGGCTATTTGACGACTTTGAGGTGCGATATGCCCACGACTGGGGCGGGCAACTTTCCGAAAGTGAAAAAGCCCTACCTAGTACCCTTCCTCTCCACCGAAGAGGCTGCAGGCTGCTGCTCAACAGTCTGGTGCTGCTTGCTGACGGAAGTGTCACGGTGTGTTGCGCCGATTTGAATGGTCGGGGCGTCATAGGATCGTATCCGGAAACCTCCCTTGCCAATCTGTTTTTACATGCCGACCGCAACGGAATGTTAGAAAAAATTGCCAGAGGTCGCAATGCAGACATTCCACTGTGTGCCTCCTGCGAAGGATTTTAAGTGCCGCACCCGTTCTACCGGATGGTGAATCTCCCCGGCCAGGAACTACATTTGTCTGCCACCTGCTTTTTTGAGCTGTTTTTTTACATATTCATACAGCTCCGTCTGGGCGCGGATTTTGGGGCCTGGGTGCTTGCGGTAGGCATTTTTTACGTCCCATCCGTGCAGGCGAGCCTTACAGTTGTCCTTCCAGAGGATGTCGAGGTGGTCCTGGATCTCCTTTTGAATCCTGGGGTCATAGACCGGGCAGGAGACTTCCACGCGATACTCTATGTTGCGGGTCATCATATCTGCCGACGAGATGTAGTACTTAGGTGCTCCGCCATTGGCAAATACAAATACACGGCTGTGCTCAAGAAAACGGTCTACAATGCTGATGGCTTCTATATTCTCGCTGAGTCCTTCTTTGCTGGGGATCAACGAGCATATCCCACGGACGATCAAGCGAATTTTGACACCTGCTGCGGATGCCTGATATAGTTTTTCGATCATTCCGGTGTCCGAGAGCGAGTTGAGCTTCCAGAAAATGTATGCTTGTTTGCCTTGCTGAGCATTCTTTATCTCATTGTCAATCAACTCATTTATTTTGAGACGTTGGTAATGTGGCGATACGATAAGATGCTGATACTGAAAAACCTTATAATTGGTTTTAAAAAATTCAAATATTTTGACCACATCCCTGGTGATGCGGGGATCAGCTGTGAGGAGAATATAGTCTGTATAGATGCGAGCTGTACTTTCATTGAAATTTCCGGTGCTGACGATGGCAAACTGTTCGGTTTTTTCATTGCGCACTCTGGTGATATGTACAAGCTTACTATGGACTTTCAGCCCCGTGACCCCAAAGATGACTTCAATATCTTCATTTTTCAGTTCTTCTGTCCATTTTATATTAGCTTCTTCGTCGAAGCGAGCCTGGAGTTCGATGACGACCACGACCTTTTTTCCGTTTCGGGCAGCATTTTTTATAGCAGAAATCACTCTTGACTTTTCAGCCAGCCTGTAGAGGGTAATCTGAATGGAGGTAACGTCCGGGTCGATGGCGGCTTCGCGTAGCATGCGGATCAGATATGAAAACGAGTGATACGGCTGAAAGAGTAACACATCCTTACGCGCGACCACATCCATGATGCTCTTATTGAGGTCGAGGTCGGGATGATTGAGTGGAGGAAGAGGTTCGTAGACGGATTGAAATTCCTCTATTTCAGGAAACCTCATAAGGTCCTTCTTATTGTGATAGCGCCCCCCGGATGCCAGGCTGTCATAGTTATCCAGCTGCATCCTGCTCATCAGATAGGAGAGCAGGTCGGATGGAATTTCTCTGTCGTAGACAAATCGCACCGGATCGCCGGTTTTACGGCTTTCCAGACTTTGGCTCACCTTGTCTATAAAACTTTTTGATATGTCGTTTTCCATGTCCAACTCTGCATCGCGGGTAATTTTGATGGTGAAGGCTTCAAACTTAAAATTATTGAAAATAAAAAAAATGTAATTCAGATTGTATCGGATCAGGTCGTCGAGATACATAAAATACCGCCTGCCGTATTTCGGCAACTCTACAAACCGACCAATGTAGTCAGTAGGCAATTCGATCAGCGCAAAAAAATTCTTACTTTCATCTGATAGATTTTCGGCTTTGATCGCCAGATAGATCGATCTATCAGTGAGCTGGGGCAGCGGCCTCTTTGGATTAAGTATCAGCGTGAAAACTGCCGGGCTTACCTTGTCAATAAAAAACTGACGGATGAAGTCCTTTTGTCCCGAGGTCAGATTTTTTTCATCCAAAATCGTAATACCTTTTTCGTGCAGCTCTTTGATTAACGACTCGTAGATGGCCTCGGCTTCCTGCTGTTGTTCGTTGGCTATCTGACTAATCGTCTGAAGGAGCTTGTCGGGAGGAAACCCTCCCAGCTCGCGACTCGCTTTTTTACCAAACATGCTCATGCGTTTGATGGTAGCATAGCGCACTCTGAAAAATTCATCCAGATTGTTTGAAAAAATCCCGATAAATCTCAGCCGCTCTACCAGCGGAACGGTGGGGTCGGCAGCCTCCTGCAGCACACGGGCATTGAAGTCCAGCCAGCTCACATCTCTGGGAATGTAGCGATCTATTTGAAGGAGTTCTTTTTTCTTTTTTTTGTTCATTTGATCCGATTAAGGTTTACGACGCTTTTTGGGATAGTCAAAAAACCTAAGATCCGCCTTCGAATCAATTTCAGCCCAACTGTCGGTTCTATATACCAGACATGCAATCCCCGTAGTAGGTACATTGTCGATGTGATGATTAATTGCGTGGTTGACAAAGTCGGTGATCCCCGGATTGTGGGCAAAAACCATTATTGTATCGTGGTCATTGTCGATGCGTTTAATGACCTCCTTTATTTGCCAATGCGGTGCATCATAGAGTTGATTTTCGATCTGAATTTTTGAAAAGGGTATTCCAAATGAGCGCGAAAAGATCATGGCCGTATGCAAGGCGCGTGTAGCTGGGCTGCTGACGATCAAATCGGGCATCTCCCCGTGATCCCTCAGATATTTGGCTGACTCATACGCGTCGTTTACACCTCTGCCGTTGAGAGGTCTGTCCAGGTCGGGTATATTGTCGAAGTCCCAGCTTGATTTGGCGTGACGAATGAGGTACAACGTTTTCATGACAAATAATTTTTTGATAAACCTATATCATAGGTTATCCTAATTAACTCTGCAAAAGTCCGTTGTAGTCCTTAAATTACAATTTTTTCTCAGTTAATTAAAGAAAATATAACACTTATAATTCTACAGACATTTGTCGCAGATGCATCTGTATGAAAATTCTGTGAGTGCTGCAATGCGCCTTAAGAGAGCACTACACAATCCCGATATACCGCCTGATTCTCACAACAGTTTTAAATCTGTTTCTCAGATAAAAAAGCACCTTTGCCAATGATAGAACGCACTGTATGTAAAATGTTAAAAACTCTTTAACTTTGCCTCAAAACAAGAAAGGTAAAAATTTCGAAACCTTTGAAAAAATTACTCATCACCGTTTTGGCCATTGGGATAGTTGTAGCCGGAGTAGGATTGTATTTCTACTACAAACCGGTAACTCATCTTGTGCACGTATCGCCGGACTACACAGCCTACACATCTGACGAACTGGAAACACTCTTTACCCAGATATTGCAAAACCCGGACAGATACATCGGAAAGGTTATTGAATTTAGAGGGGCAGTAAGTGAGATAAACATCAAACCATCGGGCGGTGGCTACCTCTTGATGAAGGTTGACAGACCAGAAGCCATTATAAATGTCCAACTGGATCACAGAGTATATGCATCCACGGTACAATCAGGCGAAGAGTGTAAGATTCGGGCAGAGTTTACGGGGATAGAAGAAGATCTGATCGACCCGGAGGTGTATATTGTGTATTTCAAGCAAGCGACAATCCTAAATCGATAAAAGAAAATGATCCATTCATTTAGAATTCACTCAGTGTTGTTGTTGTCACTGCTATTATATCTTACTGGGGGGGAGTGCATCGGACAGAAATATCTGACGCGAAACGGATATGTTCATTTCAAAAGCAATGCGAAAGTAGATGATGATGTAGAGGCTGTAAATCATTCGATGGCGTGTGCCCTGGATGCACAGACCGGAGAGATAGTCTTTACTGTATTGATAAAAAACTTCACATTCCGAAAGGCCCTTATGCAAGAACATTTCAACGAAAATTACATGGAAAGTGACAAGTTTCCGCGTGCCACCTACAAGGGTATAATCGTAGACCATTCAAAGATCGATTTTTCGAAAAGCGGAAAGCACAAGGTGAAACTTGCCGGAACTCTTACAATCCGCGACATTCCTAAGTACCGTGAAGACGATGCCGAGCTCGAAATCCGCGATGGTACCCTCGTACTTACATCTTCCTTTGGAGTGGCGTGCGCTGATCACGACATTAAAATACCCAAACTGGTAGAAGATAAATTGGCCAAGGTCATCGATGTGGATTTTAAAGTCGAATTAAAAGAAATACCGGGCAAGTGAAAACATGCATATCAGTGTGGCTACTGCTGGTTGGATTGAGCTTGTCGGCTCAAAGCGACTTATTCGACTTGCTCGAGGAAGATATATCGGACCAAAAATCCGGTAAGGAATACGTTTTTGCTACATTCAAAGGCACTAAGGTAATCAACAATCAAAGCAATGAAATCCCGGCTAAAGGGGTGTTGCAATTCATGATTTTACACCGATTTGGCAGTTTCAATAACGACTTCTTCCACAACTTCTTTGGCCTTGACAATGCACAGGTACGTTTGAGTCTTGACTATTCACCACTCTCCTGGCTCAATATAGGAGTAGGGCGGGCAAGCCTCTTTAAGATGTATGACCTCTGGTACAAAGCACCTGTAGTCAGACAGATCAGAAATGGCTGGCCTGTGGGCGTTACACTCTATGGCAGTGCCAACTACATCGGAAGCCGATGGCCAAATGATGGTCTCGAACGGCTAGCGACGGACCGGCTTATTTATGTGAATCAGATTCTTTTTTCGCACAAAGCCGGCGAAAATCTCTCTATACTCATTGCTCCCGCAGTAGTGCACTACAATCTGCGGCAATCAAACCAGCAGCCCAACACAATAGCCACATTGACTGTTGGAGGTCGATATAAACTAAGCCGGAGGATATCAGTAAATGCCGAATACTCCCCCATGATCAACCGCAATTTGAGCTGGGATGGCACACAAACCCAACCATTTAACAATGCACTGAGCCTTGGCTTTGACATCGAAACCGGAGGACACGTCTTCCAACTGCACCTGACCAATAGCCGCGGTCTGTCGGATCCGATATGGATGACCCAGACAACTGGCAACTGGCTAGATGGTGAAATTTATTTTGGATTCAATATTTCAAGAGTATTTACCCTGAAACCACTAAAGATCTGAGTTCATGAAGCGGAAAATTTTCAATTGGGGGATCCTGTTTACAGCGATGGTCATTCTGCTCCAATGTACCCGACGCAATGAAGAAGACCTGAAATCCATCTGCTTTGAATCAGAAATTCTCCCCATCATCCAATCAAACTGCGCTTCGGCCGGATGCCATGACGCAACGACTGCAGCAGACGGATATGACTTGACCACCTATAGAGGTATAATGCGCACAGTGAAGCCGGGCAACGGCACAGGTTCAAAAATCGTAAAAGTAATGCGCAAAACCGACGATGACGACCGCATGCCTCCACCTCCTGCTGCCCCGATGAACCAGGAATTTATCGACCTGATGATTCAATGGATTGATAAAGGAGCTGCCAATATAACAGGGTGTTCTGAAGCGACGAATTGTGACACTTCGGATGTCTCATATGCAAGAGATATACAGTCTGTGTTACAGAACTATTGTGTATCATGCCATGCTGCCTCAGCCCCCTCGGGAGGAGTGGTGCTCAATACATATCAGGGTGTAAAAACAGTGTCCAACAA
This sequence comes from Thermaurantimonas sp., assembly GCA_046295455.1. Taxonomy (GTDB): domain Bacteria; phylum Bacteroidota; class Bacteroidia; order Flavobacteriales; family Schleiferiaceae; genus Thermaurantimonas. The sequence continues at coordinate 54,063 of JBKBNI010000003.1, forward strand.
TGGAAAATTGATCGGTTCTGTATTTCACTTGCCAGGATTCTATGCCATGCCTCCCTCAGGTATCAAACTGCCGGACTGTGAACTTCAGAAAATCCGCGCCTGGGTAAACAGAGGTGCACCCAACAATTAATACACTTTCGATGAAGGGTACCGAGGTTTAGGAAATGTTTTTGCTATAATTCCTTGGGTTTTATCTTTTCTTTGCCATTGTACGAATTTCTTATGATCTCCCACTGGATTGCAGCAGCCCGCTTGCGCACCTTGCCTCTCTCCGTGAGTGGAATATTGCTGGGTACGCTCATCGCCCGGGTCGAAACTCAAATCGACTGGCTTATTTTCTGGCTTTCAGTGCTGACGGCAATTTTATTTCAGGTGCTCAGCAATTTTGCAAACGACCTGGGCGACGCTCTGTCGGGAGCTGATGCCCGTCGGGTTGGGGAGGCACGAATGGTTGCCTCGGGATTGATTTCGTCCGGTGCGATGAAGGTTGCCATTTTAGTTACCGGATTTCTATCCTTGATTTCAGGAGTTTTGCTGGTGCTTATAGCCCTTCGGGAAGTCCCGACCTGGATATTTGTTTTTTTTTTGTTGTTGGCAGCATCCAGTGTGTGGGCGGCAGTGAGCTACACATACGGGGCTTTTGCGTATGGCTACAGACGGATGGGAGAAGTCTTTGTCATTACTTTTTTTGGGTTTGTGGCTGTCGGTGGAAGCTACTATTTGCAGACCAAACACTGGAACAGCTGCGTGCTGTTACCGGGATTGTCGGCCGGTATGCTTGCCTCGGCTGTACTCAATCTGAATAATATGCGTGATCTCGATACCGATTTGGCCAGCGGAAAGCGTACCATTGCCAACTTGCTCGGCTTTAAGGGTTCGAAATTTTACCATATTTTTCTCGTTACAGTGCCCATGATTCTCACCGGATTGTTTATTCAGTTCTGCGGATACGGCAGCTACTCATTTCTGTACCTTCTTGTACTGCCTGCTGCAATAGCCCACTGCATATCGGTGCTAAAAACCTCCAATAGCAAGTCCTTTGATTCTGAACTAAAAAAGATGGCGCTGCTGACCCTTTTGTTTGTACTTCTGTTAGGTTTTGGTATTAACATGTAACCAATCTGCTACAATGAAAGCATTAAAAATCCTACCCCACACTCTTAAATTTAAATTTGAAGCCCAAACCAGCCGCGGATCGATGACAGACCGCCAGGTATGGTATCTGATCGTCGAAGAAGATGGATTTACAGGCATTGGAGAGGCTGCCCCTATTCCAGGCCTTAGTGCAGATGATATGACCCACTGGGAGGCTAAACTCCAATGGCTGAAAGACCACATAAACGACGATGAGAAAAAAATAAAATCCGCCCTCAAACACTTTCCCGCACTCTATTTCGGATATGAGATGGCTATGAAAAGCATTGACTGCGAACATCCGATGATGCTGTATCCGTCCGTTTTCACAGCGGGCAGAGCTGGTATTCCCATCAATGGACTTGTGTGGATGAACAAAGCTCAACACATGCAATCACAGATCGACCGCCTGATAGATGAGGGTTTTACCATACTGAAAATGAAGGTCGGGGGGATCGATTGGGCAGAAGAATTGAAACTGATCAAAGAACTTCGAAAAAAATATGACTCCACAGAAATACAGCTCCGACTCGACGCCAATGGTGCATGGACTCCGACGGAAGCCATAGAAAAACTCAATCGCCTCAGCGAATTGGAAATACACTCCATAGAGCAGCCCATAAAACCCGGTCAGTGGGAAGAAATGGCCCGAATCTGTGCCGAAAGTCCTATACCAATTGCCTTGGACGAAGAACTAATCGGAATCACGGAGCTCAAAAAGAAAAAGGACCTCATCAACAGCATCACCCCTGACTACCTCATCATCAAGCCCACGCTTTTAGGCGGATTTAAAGCTTCAGAGGAATGGATAAAACTGGCCAGAGAAAACGGGATCGATTGGTGGGTCACGAGTGCGCTGGAGAGCAACATCGGACTCAATGCCATCAGTCAATGGGTGGTGACCCAACTGCCCAATATGCCTCAAGGGTTGGGCACAGGAAGTTTATTTGAAAACAACATTCCTTCACCTCTGCAGGTCAGAAAAGGAAAATTGCTCATTGATAACAGATTGTCCTGGGACTTATCCGCAATTACCCTTTAGAACCAAATTCATTACCCATGAAAGATAGTTTATTCTCACTGCTGATGATTCTTCTCGGATTTCTCACCGGAGCGCAGCCACGCAATGTACTTGTAAATGTAGACTACCAAAGCAAGTTAGGTACTTGTGAACCATCAGTGGCCATCAGCAGAAAAGACCCATCGAAAATGGTCATCGGTACGGTGCTCGATGGAGTTTTTTACAGCGAAGACGGAGGCAGAACCTGGAAAGGTCAGCAACTCAAATCGATCTACGGTGTATGGGGAGATCCGGTGGTAGTCGCCGATTACAGAGGAGACTTTCATTACTTTCACCTGTCTGATCCCACGGGGATGAACTGGAAAAGTGATGAAATTTTGGATAGAATCGTCGTGCAATCCTCCTCAGACCATGGCAAAAACTGGACGGCAGGTGCCTTTTTTGGATTTAATCCTCCCAAAAAACAAGATAAACCCTGGGCGGTCGTGCATCCCACCACTCACACCCTACATGTATCATGGACTCAGTTTGACCGATACAAAAGCTCAGACTCCGCCGATAAAAGTATCATCATGTATTCTAAATCTGCAGATGGAGCCAACCATTGGTCACCGCCTATCCGAATATCAGCTAATCCCGGTGATTGTATGGATAGCAGCGCCACAGCTGAAGGCGCTGTCCCTGCTGTGACGGCTGACAGCTCCGTATTTATAGTGTGGAGCCGAAACGACAGTCTCTGGATCAATTTTTCACACGATAATGGTAACACCTGGCTCGATCAAGAGAAATTTGTCTTTCCTCATCGGGGTGGATGGAGCATGAGCGTGCCGGGATTAAAGCGTGCCAATGGGATGCCTTTTCTAATGGCTGATGCCTCAGCAAGCATTCACAGAGGTAATCTCTACCTCACATGGATCGATTGGGATCCAAAGAGCGGAGAATATCACGTAATGTTTTCGAGAAGTGAGAACAAAAATGGTGTATGGAGCTCTCCAACCACTCTCAGTACCGGAGCAAAAAACCTGGCGCGATTTGCCGTGACAGGCTGTGTAGATCAATTCACCGGCAACCTGTATATCATGTACTACGAACAGATTCGACCTGAAAGACCCGAGTACCGCGTCGTGCTCCAGTGGAGCAACAATGCCGGTAAAAGCTGGAATCAACAGATTGTCAACAAAGCTCCCGTAAAGGTATCGGATCAGGTATTTTTTGGAGATTATAACCATATTGATGCCTGGAAGGGACGGATTCGCCCGGTGTGGACCCAATTTGATGGCGCGACCACCAATGTATACACTGCGATCATTACCCAAAACAACCTAAACCTGGATCGTTATCTTTTCTTTGTTTACTGATAGGTATCCGATTATCGCCTCTAGAGTACCAAAAATTGCTTTCGATATTTTTTTCAAAAAAAAACCAGCAAAAAACGTTAAATCCAATATTTGTCATATTCTCCTGTTTTGACCGATTCTATTTTTGCAGTTTAAAATAAGTCTAAATAAATGAAAACGGTAGCGTGTTTAGAGGCCGGCCAGACTGGAATAATATGTGAAAAGGGATTTGAAAACATTCCTCTGAAATTGTTAGAAATGGGATGCCTGCCGGGAAATGCCATTACATTGGTCCGCAAGGCGCCGTTCAGCGATCCTATTTGTATCAGCATCAATGGTAGTCAATACATCATCCGCAAGGATACCGCCCATATGATACCTGTGAGCGTGGATATTCTGGAAGCTATTGCAATGTGATCCTAAGCAGAGTCGTATCCGAAAATTCTGGCTTATCGTTGAAGAAAACGCTGAAAATAGCCCTTGCCGGAAATCCTAATACCGGGAAGACCTCTCTTTTTAATCTTCTTACAGGTCTTAGACACAAGGTCGGCAATTATCCGGGCATCACTGTTGAGAAAAAAGAAGGCCTAGCGACAATTTCCGGCCATTTGCAAGCGGTCATCCTGGACTTACCGGGTTCGTACTCCCTACATCCCACTTCTGCGGATGAAAAAATTGCCTACAACATCCTGCTTGATGAAAAAAATCCTGATTATCCAGACCTGGTTGTTTATGTTGCCGAGGCTGAAAACCTGAAACGCAATCTGTTTCTCTTTTCACAAATCAAGGATCTCGGGCTCCCGGTCATTCTGGCTATCAATATGATGGACAAAGTTGCCAAAAAAGGCATATCCATTCAGACCCAAACCCTGAGCACTTTGCTCAATGTGCCTGTAGTAGCCATCAGCACCCGCAAAGACACAGGTATCAGCGAACTCAAAGAAATCATTGCACAGCAAACAGAGTACGATACGTCGCCTATAACTGATCTGTCGGAAATCACAAAGCACTTGCCATCAGAAAAAATTCAACGTGCATTTCCCGGTATCAATCCGTATAAGATATGGCTTATGCTTTCTCACAGAGATCAGGTAGATTTTCTAACACCGACCGAACGCCGAAACCTTCATGAGATTCGCAATGAAATTCTGGATCTGAAGCGGATTTTGCAGCGTGAGACCATAGTCCGATATAAGAAAATCCAGGAAGTTCTGCATGCTTCCTACCGAATAGACAGACTGCAAGGCACAGATCTCCGCGCCAGGCTGGACAGGATTCTGATTCACCCCGTGTTGGGCTACATCATTTTTTTAAGCGTTCTGCTTCTTATTTTTCAATCCCTGTTTGCATGGACCAGTGCTCCCATGGATTGGATAGACCGTCAGTTTGCGGCATTTGGAGGTTTGTTGGGCGAAATATTGCCGGTGGGTCGATTTACGGATCTACTTACCGACGGCATTATTCCCGGTATCAGTGGCATTGTCATATTTGTACCTCAAATTGCCGTTCTTATTTTCTTCATTTCTCTGCTCGAGGAGACTGGATACATGAGCAGAGCTGTGTTTCTGATGGATAAAATCATGCGTCGGTACGGAATGAGCGGCAAAAGCGTCCTGCCACTGATTTCCGGGACAGCATGTGCGATTCCGGCTGTAATGTCCACCCGAAATATTGAAAACTGGCGAGAGAGACTCATCACCATATTGGTGATTCCGTTTACCACGTGCTCAGCCAGACTCCCGGTTTATACCATTCTTATAGCGTTGATTATTCCCAAAAAATCGTATTTCGGCCTGTTTAATCTTCAAGGGCTTGTGCTGATGGGTCTTTATATGCTAGGCTTTCTGATGGCATTCCTGTCAGCCCTCGTGCTAAATAAAATTTTGAAAAAAGAGCACGACAATGTCTTCGTCATTGAGCTGCCGGATTACCAGCTGCCATTGATCAGAAATGTTCTGTATTCGGTCTGGGACAAAACCCGGTCGTTTGTCTTCGAGGCCGGAAAAATCATTTTGTCAATATCGGTTATACTTTGGTTTCTTGCATCTCATGGAGGACGTCAATTTCAGAGTTACAAGCTATTGGCTCAATCGTCAACACATCTATCAGCTGAATACGAAGATCAACAAGACCAGCAGTTCGCACTTGCGTCTGTACTTCTGGAAAATTCCTATCTCGGAGTATTGGGCAAGTCAATCGAACCACTCATCAGACCTCTTGGTTATGACTGGAAGATCGGCATAGCCCTTCTTAGTTCCTTTGCTGCACGGGAAGTTTTCGTCGGTACATTGGCTACAATATACAGTGTCAGCGATATTGAAGACGGATTTGATACAGTGAGAAATCGAATGAAAATGGAAAAACGCCCAGACGGAACTCCTGTATTTAACTTTGCTACTGGTGTATCACTCTTGCTGTTTTACGCTTTTGCCATGCAGTGCATGAGCACTCTTGCTATCGTAAAGCGCGAAACAAATTCCTGGAAATGGCCGTTGATTCAGTTAGTGGGTATGAGTTCGCTGGCGTATCTTATATCGTTGGTAGTCTATCAAACAATCAGTTGAAATGATTCAGGACTTTTTAGTGTACATTTCTTTGGCGGTATCCCTGATATTTTTAATTCAAAAATTCCTTTTTACAAAAAAGCCCAAAGGTTGCTCCAAATGCCCTGTGGATCACCTGGAAAAACTTCCCTCAAAATCTAACCTTCGATAAAACCATTTCATTATTAGGTGCAGACCAACGCTGATTTTGAAATTGGAGGTACTCATCTCCTTTCAACCTATAAATTTTCAAACACTTTTCAGTACCATAGTTGTCTACAGATCTCAGCGCTGCTGATGGTGTATACAACTTTACGGGAGGTACTGCACGCAGATAGATGGAAAAGGTGACCTGCCAACTAAGGCCATGCTTGCACTGAAATTTTTCCGAAACTGACGCGCCGGTACATGTTATGGATCATTCATCCCACCAAAAGCGCGTCTGCATATCAGGTGCAGGTTGAGGAAAGTTTTTGTTGTTGAGTCGCTCAATCTGCGGATAGATGAGCCGGCGAGGTATTTGGCCATTGGGGTTCTGGGGATTTGCACCGTTTGGATGAGGGATCAAAGCGGGAAATCCCGTGCGTCTGTAGTCTGTATACGGCTCATGGTGAGTAAAGAGAGCAATGTGCTTTTGCACCATTACCTTGTTGAGATCTGAAGACAAATCGCCACTAAGTGTAGCATTCTGGGCTATGTAAGCATCAGCCGTATCAGAATTGTAATCCTCACCCATAATTCGACGGAAATTTTCGTGAATCGCCGATGACAACTCTGCCTGTGCCAGTGCTGTCTGACCCTGACGAACGAATATTTCTGCCTTCATAAAATGTATCTCTTCAAATGGAATTAGTGCAAACGGTGCCCCTATGTCGCTTAACACCAATCCTGGAATGGTATCGGCGGTAAAGGGTTTTCTGTACAGCAATTTGCCTTTGCGCGGATCATCGAGGTCTGTCAGCAGACGTCGGAAGTCGGGATGCACCACCATGTTGGGATTAGTCAGGAAATAGATGTATATGGGGTTAGGATCAGTCTGAGTGCCCTGGTATTTATAGACGAGAGCTTCCTGAGGACTAGAAAATGTATTAGACAGATAATTTAATGCGGCTGATGTAGCGTTTGGATTGCGCTTAATGGTGTGCAGAGCTAAACGGGCACGTAGCGCATTGGCAGCTTTTATCCAGAGGGTACGATTTCCTCCGTAGAAGAGGTCGTCTGTAGAGGGCGAGAAGTTGCTCTGATTGGTTTGTAAATCTTCAATAGCTCGCGAAAGCATCTGATCAAGAGTGGAATATATATCTTCCTGGCGGTCAAAACGGGGGTGGATGTTTTCCCGGTTCAAGGCCTCTGAAAAGGGGACATCCCCCCAAAAGGTAGTAAGTATACTCAGACTATAAGCCATCAGCACACGCGCTACTCCTGCATAATGAGGCGATCCGTTAGCTTCTGCCCGACGAATGATGATATCCAGATTGTGCATTACGCCAATGTAGAAGTCGCTGTACATAAATCCCACAAAGACTTCGTCGACCACATACTGGCTGATCTGCTGCGGCTGAAGCTGTATGCCCAGCATTTGATTGGATAATAAATTGGAGTATTGCCAGACTTCGCGACCTACGGTATTGGAGAGATTTCGCTGTGCCGAGGGCAGGAGCGTATTGAGTGGTACTTCTGTTGGTCGGTTGGGGTTTTGATTTATATCCTCCATTCTACAACCTGCCAGTAGGATACTCCACAGCAGAAGTATTGAAAATCGTTTCATATTGGAATCAAAAATTTATGTTGATATTAAGACCTATGGAGCGTGTATTAGGATTGTTGAAATAATCCCTGCCAATGGCATTTCCGGCACCTGATAGATTAGTCTCTGGGTCTATGCCGGAGTAGCTTGTCCAAAGAAAAAGATTTCTGCCGGTCAGGGTCAGAGAGGCAGCCTTGACTTTAACTTTTTCGAGCCATGCAGAGGGAAGTTGCCAGGTCAGGTTGAGATCACGAAGCCGAATCCAGTTTACTTCCTCGACAGAGGCCTCACTTACGCCGGCGAGTGGATAGCGGGAGTAGAAACTTTCGTCCAGCTTTATGACTTTGTCATTGACAGACCCGTCAGCCTGCACACCATCAAAGATGATTTCCTCTTCGCGGTTGAGGGTGGAGGCATGTGTACCCAACCTGCGCATCACGCCCGCAGTGCCGTTGAAAATGTCTCCACCCTTGCGGATATCAATCAGAAAGGAAAGCGTAACAGGTCCATAGGATACTCTGTTTCTCAGTCCGAGCAAAAAATCGGGGTTTGGGTCTCCGATGATTTTTTGCTGAGCTGCCATAAGGGGATATCCCTGGTTGTTTACAATGATCCGACCATTTTCATCTCTCTGCCAGGCTGTGCCAAACAGTACACCATATGGCTGTCCGCTGATTACACGGGAGGTCGTACTTGCCAGGCCGGTGGATTCGAGGGCAAAGTTGAATTCGCTCCCATCTAGGCTATTTACGATGTTTTGGTTCCGGGTAAAATTAGCGGTGATGTCGTAGCGCCATTTGGTTTTGGCCGCCGGTTCAACCACTCGAATGGTACTGATAATTTCCCATCCGTAATTGACAATTTCAATAAAATCGGCATTGGATATCATGGCCGAGAAGCCTGTGCTCGGCACTACCGGCAAACTCACGATCTGATCGCGTGAAAGATTGCGATACCATGTGAGATCAAACTGCAGACGATTGCCGAAGAAGCGAAGATCCGTACCGGCTTCATAGGCTATTTTCTTTTCAGGTCGCAAATTTGGGTTGCCCAAAACTGAGGTTGGGGTATAGCTCAGAAATCCTTGTGCCGGGGTACCAAGCACAAAAAAGTTAGTAGTCTGGTATGGACTTGGAGCTCCATTGGCGGCTTCGGCATAGGAAAGGCGCAACTTTCCGAAGTCAAGCCAACGCCAATTGACTTGATCAAATGCCTCGGTAAATACAAATCCTGTACTCACGGAGGGGTAGAAAAATGAAAATCTACCTGGCGCAAGGGTTGAGGTCCAGTCATTTCGGCCGGTAAGATTCAGAAATAAATAATCTCTCCATCCCAGCTGAATATCTGCAAACACTCCGACAAGCATTTTTCTGAAGAGGAAATCATCCAGAGATTCGATATTCTGGCGCTCAATGTTGCTCATGTCGTAAAAATCTGGAAGAACGAACGTAAATCCGTCAAATTCCCATATATACTCACTGTCATACCGATAGTTGTGGCCAGCAATGGCTGCAAGATTTAAATCTTTGCTGAGGTTTTTGTTTATTTTGAGCATAAGGTCTGAGTTCAAAAGGCGATTGGTTACATTCTCCATATACAACCTTCCGGTCCCGAACTCTCCGGAATTATTATCCCAGTATCCCATAAGACGGCTTTGGTATTGGTCTAACCCAAGACGCCACAGTACCTGAAGCCAATCTGTGGCTTCGTATCGAAGCTCTGTAAAGCCAACCAGGCGGTCTATATCTTCTGTATTGCGATTTTTGTTTACAGACCAATAGGGATTGTCAAAGGGCACAAAATACGTGCGCTGGGTTCCGTCTGGAAATTTCCAGGCCCTTGGATCATTTACCGGATCTTTGACCCCATTGGTCAGGTCAAAACTGGCTGGCGCACGCATCAGACCGAGCATAACCCCGCTGAGGTTTGACCCTCTTTGGCTTCGGTTTGCTGTGCTGTTGATGTAGTTTGCTGATGCGGCCAATGTCCAACGTTTGTTTAGTTTGGACTCTGTAGAGAGTCTGATGGATGTTCTATTAAAAAATGTTTTGGGCACGATGCCGGATTGGTTCAGATGGCCGAGTGAAAAGTGAATGAGGTTCCGTTCGTTTCCTGAGCTAATGGACAGATTGCTTGAGGATGTGGCACCCGTGATGAAGAAATTTTCTGCATTGTCAAAAGCCATAGCACGCATGTCCGTGGCAGAAGGATCTGTGGCGGGTACGAGACGTCCTCTGAAGTCAAATTTGTAGGAAGGGTCTCCATCGTATCGAAGGTCATCTATTCGCGCGCCCCAGGATTCACGCGTTCCGGTCTCAGGGCCGCGATACTGACCGTTTCTTCCCTGAGAATATACTTTTTGCATGGGTGGAAGTCTATTGACCCGATCGAAGATCAGGTTTTGGCTGAAGTTAATTTCCGTTTTACCGGCCCTGCCTCTTTTGGTTGTAATGATGATGGCGCCATTGGCCGCATTGATTCCGTACAATGCGGCTGCTGCCGGGCCTTTCAGTACAGTAATTTCTTCAATATCCTCGGGATTGATATCCAATACCCTGTTGGCCTGATCGGTAAAATTTGACCCCCGATATGCATTGTCAATAGGAATCCCATCCACGACAAAAAGGGGCTCATTGCTTCCGCCAATGGAGCTGTTTCCTCTGATTCGAATGGCTGCAGATGCTCCAGGAGTGCCGGAGGTACTGGTGATTTGCACACCGGCGACCTTGGCATTCAGACTATTGATTAAGTTGGGTTCCCGACTTTGGGCGATTTCGTCTCCTTTTACATCCTGAAGTGCATAGCCTACCTGCTTTTTTTCACGACTAATCCCGATGGCTGTAATCACGACTTCATCAAGCAACAATTTATCCTCTTGAAGTACTACATCAATTGTTTTTCTTTCCTGAATGGGAATATTCGAAGTCTTGTACCCTATAAAACTAAACGACAATACCCCATCCTTGGCTTTATTGTCGGGAACGGAAATCTTGTACTTCCCATCAAGACCTGAGGTCGTACCGATAGTGGTGCCCCGAAGGGTTATATTGACCATCGGCATGGGCTCACCTTTTGCATCGGTGATTCTCCCCGAAACAGCAAACTGGCCTATCGATTGAAATCCAGCGACAACCGTCAGGAGCACAAAAAAACATTTTTTCATTGTTTCAAAAATTTGGAAGAATTACGTTCCATTTTTAAAAAGTATAATCCGGATTTTAGATCCGTGATGTCAATGCTTTCACCAGGGTGATACATCCCTTCGGATAAGGTACGACCTGTCAGATCTGTAATGGTGTAAGGAGCCGGCAGATCCACATCGATTGCAATTTTGTCGGTACAGGGATTGGGATAAATCTTTACCTGATGCGATCTGACTTGTTCTGCTGTTGATAAAAGGCTGAACGCGCTGCAGGTGGGAGGTGCAGCATTAGGTGAGGTATTGAGTTGACCATTCAAAACAAACCAGTCTTCCCATTTGCCTCCTCCAGAGGTGGTTTTCCAGTCGTTGAGGTTCAGAGACACTGATCCAATCGTATCTGCCTCGGCGACAAACACTTTTAATGCTTTCCCAGCTCGATTCCAGGTGAGGGGTACGCCGGGTTGAATGGTTTCAGGCGTATGTGGCGTGTCGCAGTTCAGACGTACAAAAGCTACCTTGTCTTGCTGAAATTGTGGGTATTCTCCAAAGGCTCTGGCCAATCCGCTGTCATTTATGACCACAGCACAGTATTCGTTGATCCCTATCCCCAACACGGGCAGCCCTTTTTCCATCAACAGCCTGGATAAAAAAACCACCAATCTACCCCTTCGATCGGGATTGTTGAGGTGTGAGTCACCTATCACGCGTTGTAAATCAGGTACCTGAATAAAATCATTGGCTCCTAGGGTGATGCTACTGTGAAAAGGGTTATTAAGCACTACATTGGACTCTGCGCTTGCGTTCATTGCCGAGTAATAAAATCCCGTAAGCATTGCCATACCGGCACTAATTCCCCCTATGACTCCGCCTTTTACATTATATAAATGATTTATAATGCTATCCACCGGTGTATCTTTCCAATAATTGATGTAAGTAGCCTGATTGCCTCCTGCAATCCAAATTGCCTCAGCGCGGCTCAGAAATTTGATGACTTCAGGGTCAAAACTGTGTTGGCGTGACTTCAGCACCAATGTTCTTACAGAATTAACCGGAACCCCCAGCTGTGCATACAAATAGTTTTGATACCCTGAACCACCGGAGGTGCGAATGACAACCACATCCCCACCATTGGCACGCTGAAGAAACCAACGCATGGCCTGATCATTTTCGCCGGCACCTCCCATTAACACGATTCCACGGGCAGGAGTAACCACAGCATCGGATGTATCGCCAATCTGAAACAGATCGTAAGACTGGGAAGCTAAAGAGCGTGCCAGTAATAAGTTTAAGGTCAGAATAAAATATTTCATGGCATCATTCATTAAATATTTTGACTATTGGTCTTAATTCACTTCCCCCGGCTGCTCTGTACATTCCCGGGGTGTTAAATGGCATAGCAAGGTCGCCTTCAGCATTTACCGCAATCAAGCCACCGTCCCCGCCCAAATGAGCTACATCGTTTAAAACATCAAGTGCAGCATTCTCGAGCGAAGCTTGTCCTAATCTAAACCTCATAGCCAGCTGATGTGCAGCCACCGTTCGGATGAAATATTCACCCCAACCCGTACAGGACACCGCCACCAGGTCGTCTGCATAGGTGCCACAGCCAATCAGTGGTGTATCTCCTACTCTGCCATATCGTTTGTTGGTAAGTCCTCCGGTGGATGTAGCAGCCGCCAGGTGGCCGTTTTTATCTAAGGCTACAGCTCCTACAGTACCGTATTTTACATCATCGGGAGTGTGGTCAAGTTGAATCAGGTCTTTTTCTAAAGCGCGTTTCCACTGCTGGTACCTGTACTCCGAGTAAAACCAGGAATCCTCTTCGAAGGTGAGACCCCATTGGCGGGCAAGCTCTTCTGCTTCGGTGCCGATGAGCATCACATGCCCGGACTTTTCCATAGCAGCCCTGGCCAGTTTTACAGGATTTCGCAAATTGGATATGCCAGCTACTGCGCCCGCTTTTCGGTTTGAGCCGGACATGATGGCGGCATCCATTTCATGTTTTCCGCTATGGGTGAAGACAGACCCCCTTCCAGCATTAAAGAGCGGACAATCTTCAAGTATTACCACCGATGCTTCTACCGCATCCAACGCGGTACCCCCTTTTCGAAGTATCTCCAGCCCCTCTTCCAAAGCCTCCGTGAGCGCAACTTCATGGGCATTTCGTTGTTCGGGAGTGATTACTTCGGGCAAGAGAGTTCCGGCACCTCCATGTATGGCCAGTAAATATCGATTTTTGTGTTGATGCATTGTTTTTTAATTCATTACATGAGGGAAGTTGTCAAAAAAGGTGCTGACGTATAGCTTCTTGGGCAGTCCGTCCCTTCACCCAAAATTCAAAGGCACATTGTTTCAGATTGTCTGAATGCTGCCTTTCGTAGTTCGTTTATTGAAAAAAGTGTATGTAAAATCGGCTTTTTCTCCTTCAGCCAGGTTATGGCTGAAGGATAAGGGCGTATTCTGTCCATTTGGGCGGAGTCAGGCTTACAATTTTGTAATCTTCAGGCTGGCTGCAGTCGCTCTGCCTTCAATGCTTAAGAAATAAACCCCTGCTTTTAAGTCGCTTACGTCAAGTACAGCTTCATTCGTACCTGGTTGGATGCTGCCTAATGTATATTGTTTCACAACCTTACCACCAAGGTCGAGAATGTATACCTTCAGATCGTCCGCCCTTTCGATTGAAAATTGAATTTTAGCAAAATCCGCTACCGGATTGGGAAATACACTGAGGCCCTTGAGGTTACTGATCTCTGACAATCCGGTAGAAGAGTTGATCACCTCAATATTGTCTATAGCAAGCTCATTTCCTCCTTGACTCACAGGAGGGTTGTATGGTTTTGTCCAATTCCGGAAGGCTATGTGTATTGTCTTGTTTGCCCACCCCTTGGAAGCCAAATCGATCTGGCGGTTTACCGGAGCTGCCACCTCTCCACTATCCGACGTATCAAACACAGGCGGATTGGCGGCAAAGGAAGCAATGGAGGTATCCTCGCTGATAAAAATCTGATATCTGTCACGATAGATCCCTGAAGAGGTGATAGCCATAGCAGCCCATTTAAGTATTGCATTAGGACCTATGGTGATGGCCGGGAGAATCATCCAGTCATCTGAAGGCCCTTGATCATTTACATACCAGCTTACCGAAAATGCGCTCAGATTGTGTGGCCAGCCTTGACTGGTAATCAGGCGAACGGTCCAGGCACTATCTTTCATTGTGGCTAAACCAGGATCATCGGGAGTTAGTCCGTCCAGATTGCGGAGGATATAATTGGAGGGCATACCGTTTTCAAAATTTTCGAAATAAACTTGTTGGCCAACGGCAGCCAATCCAAAGGTCATGGTTACGAAAAAGTAAATTGATTTCATAGAAATATAGATTTAGAGTTAATAATTTTTTAAACTAAGAAGAGGAATAGCGCCCTTGAAGTGACGGTCTTGATTTATAAAACAAAGCAGATTTTACCATTCGGATGAATGGCTTGGAAGACTGCCTGCAGATTTTTCAACAGTTAAATATGGGCTGGAGTCCCAATTTTTGGCAAGTCTTGAAGTGACGTGTATGGAAGTATATGACCTTCATGATCACTTACAAATTTATAATATTTTTTAGAAATAAATAACGAATTTTTAATTTAGAAAAAGTCTAATTAACAGAAGTGTCCAATTAATTTAAATGATAAAATATGTAAAATTTAAATTGCTTTGAAGCTACTAAGTCTTTTAATACCGGAAGATTTACTTAATAAAAGGTCTTTTACTAATTGAATTCAAATGATGCGTCTCGTCTGCGATGAAAATCGATTTTTTGTCCAAAAACTAAGTATTGGAGACGCTGCTTTCTTTATTGTTGTTCAGGACACTATGATGCAGTGGAATCGTGATAACCCTTATATTGGTGTTCTCTTTGTTTGCCTTATCTGACAAGGATAATTGCTCGTGCTGTATTTATATAAGCTTTCTAAATCGGCAATTCTAAGAATTCTAATCGTGGCAAAAAAAACCGCCGATTTTGATCGGCGGCTCATTTGGATTATTTTAAGGCTTTCATGCCCTCCTCGATCATGTTGTAAAACTGATCGATTTTTGGCAGCAGCAGTATGCGGGTACGGCGATTTGCGGCCCGACCTTCTGGTGATTCATTAGATGCTACAGGTACATACTCCCCGCGACCGGCAGCCGTAATGCGCTCAGGATTAATTCCATGATCTAATTGCAAAACCCTGACAATTTCGGTGGCCCGCTTTACGGATAAGTCCCAGTTATCTAACAGCAACCCCCTTCTGAAAGGAACATTATCAGTATGGCCTTCCACCATAAGCTCCAGTTCGGGGCGCGCATTTGCAATTTTTGCGACTTTTCCAAGTACCTCTTTAGCTCTTTGATTTAATTCATACGAACCACTTTTAAACAGAAAACGGTCGGAAATAGAGATAAACACCACTCCCTTATCCACATTCACCTGAATGTCTTCATCATTAAGGTCTCCCAGTGCTCCTTTCACAGAAGTGACCAATGCTAGCAGGACACTGTCTTTTTTAGAAAGCGCATCGCGCAGTGTTTTAATCTGAAGATCTCTTTCTCTTAAGGTTTCCAGAGAGCGTTCGAGGTTTTCAGCTTCTTTTTTGGATAGAGTGCTGAGGTCTCCGATGTTATTGAGAAGCTTGTAATTTACACTTCGGAGATATTCGACCTCTCCTGATGCCTTTTTCCTTTCGTCGAGACATGCTGCTAATTCCAGTCTCGTTTTGCCGAGTTCGTTGTCGAGTTTATTGTATTTATCCAAGAGCTCTGCATACTTTTTTTTAGAGCCGCATGCGGCACCGAGAAGGACAATGCTTGCAAATATTATAACCTGTTTCATTTTTTTTTTTTTTTTACAAAGTTAGCTTTTTGGCAAAAAAAGAAAAAACTATTGAACAATTCTAAAAATCTGTTCAGATTATCAACCATTCAATGCAGCAGCACCGGAGACAATCTCAAGGATTTCGTTTGTAATAGAGGCTTGCCTAGCTTTGTTGTAATCCAATTTCAGTCCACGCAAAAGTTCTTTGGCATTGTCGGTAGCCTTATGCATAGCGGTCATGCGGGCGCCGTGTTCACTCGCATTGGAATCCAAAACCGCCTTGTAGACTTGAATTTTAAGTGATTTAGGTATAAGAAGCTGAATAAGTTCTTCTTTTTGAGGCTCGTAGATGTAATCTATGGAAACTCCAGATTGACTTTCAGGCTTTTTTACAGGAAGAAATTGCTCGAGTGTGCTATATTGAACAGCAGCATTTTTGAATTGATTGTATATCAAATGGATTTCATCGTATTCACCATCTCTGTACTGTTTCATCAATTTCTCCGCCAGGGTTTCAACTTTTGAATATTTAATCTGGTCAAAAATATGTCCTTCGTTACCTGTCAATGGATAGTCAAGTCTTTTGAAATAGTCGAAGGCTTTTTTGCCAACACAGAGAATTGAAACTTTTTTACCTGAAGCAGAAAGTTCTTCAGCTGTTTTTCTTGCGAGTTTATTGACATTTGAATTAAATGCCCCACAGAGTCCGCGATTGGATGAAAATACAACGAGCAGCACATTTCGGACATCTTTGCGGGCAGTGTACAAACCTTCACTGAGTTCGAGTGTCGAATTCAGATTTTCGAGTATTTCCTTAAGTTTGTTGGCATAAGGACGCATTTGAACGATTCCATCCTGTGCTTTTTTTAGTTTTGCTGCGGAGACCATTTTCATTGCAGAGGTTATCTGCATGGTGCCGGAGACAGACTGTATGCGTTTTCTAAGTTCCTTCAGGTTTGCCATAGCTCCTGATTGCGTTGGTTAAAAATGTTAGTACTTGGAGGCCAATTCGAGTGCTACTTTTTCCAGTACGGATGTGATTTCATCCGAAAACTGACCAGCCTTCAGCTTATCAAGCACATCTCTGTGTTTTGCGTCGAGATATTCGAGGTATTCTTTTTCAAACTCTTTTACTTTATCCACGGGTACCTTGGAAAGGAGGTTTCTTGTACCTGCATAGATGATGGCAATTTGTTTTTCGACTGGGACAGGACTGTTGACGTCTTGTTTAAGAATTTCTACATTTCGACGACCTTTGTTGATCACTGCCATGGTAGCGGCATCCAGATCAGACCCAAATTTGGCGAATGCCTCCAATTCGCGATACTGAGCCTGATCGAGTTTGAGTGTTCCGGCTACCTTTTTCATGGATTTAATCTGGGCATTTCCTCCCACACGTGACACTGAAATGCCCACGTTGATGGCAGGACGAACACCTGAATTGAATAGATCTGCCTCTAAAAATATTTGCCCGTCGGTGATAGATATCACATTTGTAGGGATGTAGGCTGAGACGTCGCCCGCCTGTGTCTCGATAATGGGCAGAGCTGTCAGTGATCCGCCTCCCTTGACTTTGTCTTTCAATGATTCTGGCAAGTCATTCATTTGTGCAGCTACGGTATCATCATTTATGATTTTTGCAGCGCGCTCGAGGAGTCTGGAGTGCAGATAAAAGATGTCGCCGGGATAAGCTTCGCGGCCTGGAGGACGACGTAGAAGAAGAGAAACCTCACGATATGCGACGGCTTGTTTTGACAGGTCGTCGTAGATAATCAATGCTGGACGACCGGTGTCTCTGAAGTATTCACCTATAGCAGCACCTGCAAACGGGGCATAAAACTGCATCGGAGCGGGATCGGAAGCATTGGCAGCCACTACAATTGAATATTGCATTGCTCCCCGGTCCTCAAGTGTTTTTACGATTTGGGCTACTGTACTTCCCTTTTGTCCAATGGCCACATAGATGCAATAGACAGGCTTGCCGGCATCAAAAAACTCTTTCTGGTTGATGATGGTATCCATTACGACAGAAGTCTTACCTGTCTGACGGTCACCGATGATCAGCTCGCGCTGACCTCTTCCGATCGGAATCATCGCGTCTATCGCTTTGATACCTGTCTGGAGGGGCTCATTGACCGGCTGGCGATAGATGACGCCGGGTGCTTTCCGCTCCAATGGCATCTCAAAGAGCTCTCCAGATATTGGGCCTTTGCCATCGATGGGCTCACCGAGTGTATTTACTACACGACCAAGCATCCCTTCGCCTACTCTGATAGAGGCTATTCGACGAGTTCTTTTTACACTCGAACCTTCCTTGATTTTCGTAGATGAACCAAGCAAAACAACACCCACATTGTCCTCTTCCAGGTTTAGTACGATGCCTTTAACGCCATTTTCGAATTCTACAAGTTCACCGGCCTGCACACCGGTCAGTCCGTAAGCGCGTGCAATTCCGTCACCTACCTGTATGACGGTTCCTACTTCCTGCAACTCTGTCTCAGTGCTTATTCCGGCTAACTGCTGCCTGAGGATTGCTGAAACTTCAGATGGTTTAATATCGACCATTTTTGGAAAATTTATAATTTAAAATGATGGTTTGTAAAGGTTAGTAGCAAAGGCCTTTTTAAATTCGTTTAATTGATTTTTTAAGGACGAATTGTATTCACGATCATTGATTCGCAGCACAAGTCCTCCGATAATTTCAGGTGAGATATTCTCTTCGAGTTCAATTGATCCGCCTATGCTGGATTTGATTTTTTTGATTAAGCTTTCGCGGAGGCTGTTGGTAAGGGGGCGTGCAGAAGTCACACGTACCAAATGGATCCCTTTAAAAATCCTGTACTGCTCGAGATAGGTAGCTGCTATATCTTCGATATTGTTCTCACGGCGGTGATGGATCAAAAGTTTTATGAGAGAGACAGTGATTTGATTGAGATTTTTTCCGATCTCGTTCATTACCTTCTTCTTTTGGTCGGATTTGATTATAGGACTCTTCAGCATTATCCAGAGGTCGGAATTTTGGGAGATGGTCTGAATCAAATATTTCATATCCGATTTTACCTCTTCTACCACACCTCTTTCGTGTGCAAGCTCCAGAACAGCTTTTGCATAGCGACTTGCTAATCTTGAGATTTTCATTCGAATAGCATTAATTGATCGTCATTTTACTAATGATGTTGGATACAAATTCATCGTGTTTTTTTGAATCCTCCAGCTCCCTTTGTAGAATTTTTTCTGCGATTTCGATGGAAAGGGATGCCACCTGATTTTTCAATTCGTTGATAGCAGCCATTTTTTCATTTTCAATCTGAAATCTTGCTTCTGCTATGATTTTTTCGCTCTGAATCTTGGCACTTTCACGAGCTTCCGAAATGATTTTTTCTTTTATTTCGCGAGCTTCTTTAAGAATCTGATCTCTTTCTATACGCGCTTCTCGTAGCAATTTTTCATTTTCATTAGTCAGCACTTTCATCTCTTCTTTCGCTTTTTCCGCAGCTTTCAGAGAGTCTTCTATATTTCTTTCGCGTTCTTTTACACTATTCAAAATTGGCTTCCAGGCAAATTTTCCCAGGATATAAACAAGCAATAAAAATGTAATCAGCGTCCAGAAAAAGAGTCCTAAACCTGGTGTAACTAATTCCATATTTTTTATTAATTAATTGATTGATATTTTAAAAGCAAAGGACCAGGCCAACCGCCTGGTCCGGGCAAAAGAGATTACTTGGGATTGTTACCAAGAATGGCAGCAACGATACCAAACAAACCAACACCTTCAATAAATGCGGCTGCAATAAGCATCGCTGTCTGAATCTTTCCTGAGGCTTCAGGCTGACGCGCAATAGCTTCCATAGCGGAGCCACCTATTCTGCCAATTCCTAAACCAACTCCCAACACGGCCAATCCGGCCCCGATAGCTGCGATACTACCTACCATAGTGTATATAGATTAAAAATTAAACGTTTCTGATTAGTGATGATCTTCATGTTCATGCGTTGCCATTGTCTGGCCGATAAAAAGAGCCGACAACAAAGTGAAAATATAAGCTTGTAAAAGCGAAATGAATACTTTAATAAGGTAAATGAACAATGTGAGAAGGATTGAAGCCGGAGCTACAGCGATGGATTTAAAAATAAAAATCAATCCAATCAGGCTGAGAATTACGATATGGCCTGCTGTCATATTAGCAAAGAGACGGATCATCAATGCAAATGGCTTGGTAAATATGCCTATTAACTCAATCGGCGCAAGCAAAAGCTTCATAGGAACCGGAACACCTGGCATCCACAGGGTATGCTTCCAAAAATCCTTGGATGCATTGACGAGCATGAGGATCAAGGTAAGCAAGGCGAGCGCCATTGTGAAGGCAATGTTTCCGCTCAGATTGGCCCCTCCGGGAAATACCGGCATTAAGCCGAGCATATTCGCAATCCAAATAAAAAAGAATAAGGTGATTAAATACGGTACAAATCGCAAATAATACTTTTCTCCAATGTTGGGATATGCGATTTCATCACGGACAAAAAGTATAATTGGCTCAATAAAAGAAGCAAGCCCTTTAGGAACGGATGAACCCGACTTGTAGAGTGATGCCGTTTTAAAAGATATAAAAAGCAGAAGGATTGAGGTCAGAAAGAGTGAAAATACGTTCTTGGTGATGCTAAAATCCAAAGGTTTGGCATTGATGGGAGTGGAATCAGCTGAAAGGGTCACATACAATCCGTTTTCGTCAGCTTCCTCGTTGGAATAGTAAATCTTGCCATGATACCTGGTAAAAGACTGGCCCCCAACATCAACTTTTACTCGACCATGATCATCATGATTGAAAGCTGAAGACATGAAGTATATTATACCTTTTCTGGTGTATAAAATCACCGGCAGAGGAATGGATATGGGATGTCCTTTCCAATCCAAAATGTGAAAATCATGAGCATCAGCTATATGATGCATGATCATATCGTTGATATTTTCCTCTTCCTCATGATCCGAATGAGTTTTGGAGTCATAATGAGAATCTTTTGCCGAAATTCCTATGGTAGGGGTCAGAAGTGCAAAAAGAATAGTAAAGAGGATGCCTCGGTAAAGAATATCAACTTTCATCGGACGACTGAAAATGCTGTGCTAATCAACTTTTACGTCGCGCAAAAGTAGGCACAAAAGTTTTTTAAAAAAGTTGTAAATTGAAAAATTTTACCTCAACATCCGAATCAACAACCAGGCTACAAACCCCAAAAACAGAAAATATGGAATAAAAAAGTGAACCATAACCGAGCCTGTATCGATGAGCTCTCTGCTGATGGCATAAAAAATCCAAAGTATGCTTATCAGCATTTTGACTACACTCATACCAAGAACCACGTATGGAACAAGACCTGAGTAAGTCGTGTAACGAGCTCTGATAGATATAATCTCAAGGAGCGACAATCCAAAAATAAGTGCATATGAAAAAAGAATAAATTTCAGAAATATGCTGTCAAATAGAAACGCCGTGGTCAGATGTGTCACAAGAAGCAGGGCCGTAAAAAGCCCTAGGTATATAAAAGCCTGCCGTTCATTCATTTCATGTTTTTTATCTCTTTGAATACAAAGTAGAAGGAAATGCCTATACCAGTAAGAGCACCAAGAATGGTAAATAAATTATAAGCATTTGGATATCGGGCATCTAACCTAAAGCCTCCGAATGTAAGTACCCCGATGATTGCAGCCATCTGAAATGCCAAAGTGGAAAATTTCAGGTAGGTGTTCATGCATTGATTTTCTCCGGATCAGATTTTTTATTTAATTTTTCTCCTGTGGTCATCCTGCACCGACCGTTGAATACAGAACCTTCATCTACAATCAGGCGGTTGGTGATAACATTGCCCTCTACATACGATTGAGTAATCATGTGTACAGCTTCTGCAGCTGTGATATCACCAATCAATTTGCCTTCAATTTTAGAGGAGGTACATTTGACATTGCCTACAATTTTGCCTTCTACACCGATTACGAGTTTGCCTTTGATGGTAATCTCTCCTTGTATCTCACCGTCTATTCTAAGATCTCCTTCGGATTCAATAGTTCCATTTACAATTGTCCCTTGCAAAATCCTGTTGCTAATCGCAATTGGTTTTGATTTTTTTTTGAAAATCATTTCTTTTCAGAATTTGTAGCCAAATTAATGAATTTATCAAAAAAAGCGACGTACTCATTGAGCATTTGTTTCTGGTAAAATTTGCGAAAATTATCTGAAGTGATGACTACCTGATGATTAGGTTTGGGTATATATCCTATAAAGTCCATGTCCTTATTAATTTCCCGAAGGTATTGAAGCGCTTCTGCCTGATTGCTGAATCCTGATACGAGAATCAACTGATATTCTCTTCCCATCATAATGTTTCGAAGCTGAAGTCTGCTGGACGGAAATTTTGATGTGTTAAAATTGCTTATGGTGCTCCGAATAGCATTTAAATCAATTCCTTTGTTTTCTAAAACGAGCATATATTGATGGGGTGCCGTCTTCACATCTGTAAACTCTCCCGTGGCGGCTGCCAAAGGCGCACTCGCGCCTTCACCGGAGAGATGTTTTAAAATATTTTGAGCTTCGGATGCCTCGGGGCTCTGAGGAAAGGTATTTATAATCCGCTCCAGTTTTGTCTTCAGCGTGTCTTTTGGAAAAATTCTGGCAGAGATCAGAGCATCAAGTAGCCACCACTTCGGAGTGATCTCGGAGTTTTGAAATTTTAATAAGGATTCTGTGATCAATGTGTGTGCTTGAGAATACTTGCCTGCTCTATAAGTTTGATATGCTACTTTATACTGGTCTAATTCCTGTGCATTTGCTTTTTCGGTACCGGAGCTGTCTGAACCTTTGCCCTGGAGCAGCGCAGAGAAGGTTGACTCAGGAAACTTCTGAACCAGCCCATCACAATAAGCTTCTTTTTTAAGTGTCAGCCCCATGTTTTGTGAAATAAGGCAAAGGGTATAATACACGCGTGGAGTACAGTCGCAATCAGGGTATCGCTTCAACAGGGTTTCAAGCATTTTTATTGCCTCTTTTCCATCGCTCAACACTTCTTTGTAAATTCTGGCTGCTGCCTCATAGGCATTGCGAATGCGCCTGTGAGAAGATTCCAGAGAATCAGGGGAAATTGGTATTCTGGCGATATAGTACTCTCGTGTATATCTTGGGTCTTGGGCCCTCTGTGCATCTCCTTCGGAGCCTTCAGGCACGGTTCTATCTGCAGAAGAAGCAGAAGTGAAGCTAGTGGTCTCCTTATTTTTTCTACGCCAGTTGTCTTCGAGTTTTCTGTTTCCCCACTTATTGGTAAATTCTGTAAAGCCTTTTGTTACCAGATTTTGATTGTAGAAGTAGAATGCCGGGGCAGCGCCGGGAGCATTGAGCCCCATCATTCCACCGGTAGAAGTGCTTTGCTGCATTCCCGGGGAATTTCCTCTTCCGGCAATCACAGGAACATTTCTGTCTGCCAAATCTTCTTTTTCCGCCTCTTTGTCTGCTTTTTTCAGCTGTTCAATCATCCTGTCCAGAATTTTATCCAACTCTTTCTTATCCAGGGTTGCCAATTTTTGAACGGAGTCCTCATAAGCTATGATTCCTAGATATTGGACCAATTCAGTAAGACTTTTTTTCTTTTTTTCAATTAATTCATACTTAAAATGTGTTTTCGGCAAGACGGCAAGAGCACTATCGTAGTTAGCTTCTGCAGGTATGTACTCCCGGAATTCAAAATGTAAGTCACCCCGTCGGATGTAGCTCAGTCCTTTTTGAGTATTGTTATCAGTGCTTAGCTGGATGGAATGGTGAAGAGCCTCAAATGCCTTCTCAAACTCTTCATCTTTTATATGAATATCGGCAATCTGGTAATAGATGGCGTCCAGATAATCTCTGTTTTTATCTTTTTTGGTAAGCTTTAAAAGTTCTGACAGGATCTCAGATGACTGCATGAGGTTGGGATCATAGTTGGCTGCCATGCGCAGGTAGGCATTAATTTGATAGATATATGGAGCATTGCTTTTAGTGATTTTTCTGAATGTTTTCCCAGCTTCAAAGTAATTTCCTTCCAGTTCGTAAAGCTGTGCCAGAAAGTACTGAAGAGTGGTTTTTTCCTTTTTTGAGGGTTTTAACTGCAAGGCCTCTTGGATATACCTGCGTGCTGTCTCATACTTCTTTTCAGGAATTTCATTCAATGCCATTGCTTTAAGGAGTTCAAGATATTGACGTTTACTAAGAGTTTTGGACTTATAGTACTTAGAAGCCACTTCGCGGGAGGCAAAATAATTTCCGATCTGCGTTTGCGACTTTATGATGTAAATCTCTGCATCAATGGCAATTGGAGCGTCATTATACTCCCTGGCAATGAAGCTAAAAATCTCGATAGCCTTGAAAAAATCCCGTGATGTGTAATAAGCCTCTCCGATGATGAAGTAGGCGTTTTTTATGTATTTGTTTTTTTGCTTACCAGCGATAACCATATTGTGCTCGCGAATGGCTTTGGTGGCTTTTTCATTGGCTCGTTTGACATCAGCGTCTATCATAGGCACCAGTGGCTCCGGAGTGATATAGTAGAGAGGCACAAGGGTGTCAAACGCTATTTTATTTTGCTGTTTGACGGTATTTTTTGCTTTGAGCAGTGCCTGTTCTGCATTGAAGAGGGGGTTGTACTTGGCAGTGATCTGATGGTAATTTCTACTAGTCCACGAATCTTTGGATCTGCTGCACGAACTAAACAGCAAAGCACAAAATACAAATGATAAGATGTTGGAAAATCTGGACAGATTCAATTAAAAAATTTTGTCAAAAATAGAACCTTGACAAGTATAGTAACGCGCCTCGAATGGGATTAGTATATACCTTCCAAACTTGGATTCACTGACATTTGAGTGGGATATGTTTGCTTCTATGTTTATATTTTGGGTTTAAAGCTGGATTTGATTCCGATTTTGAAAGGCTGCTATCGCATATTTGCAAACACTGACCAATGGATTCGATGAATATTTCAAGAAATATCCTGATTAATGCTTATAAAATCATGGCGACCGCCAGGGCCATGAGTGATCTGTTTGAAGAAAAACGCGAAATCACTAGCAAATACGTACATGCCACAAGTCGAGGGCACGAAGCGGCTCAGATCGCGTTGGGAATGAATCTCCTTCCCAAGGACTACGTAAGCCTCTACTATCGGGATGATAGCGTACTGCTTACGATAGGTATGTCGCCCTACGAACTGATGCTTCAGCTTCTGGCCAAAGCAGATGATCCTTTTTCAGGTGGGCGCACCTATTATGCACACCCCAGTTTAAAAGATGATGACAAGCCCAAAATCCCACATCAGAGTTCGGCCACAGGAATGCAGGCTATCCCAATTACAGGATGTGCCATGGGCATACGATACAAAGAAATAATCGGACTACAAAAGGAATCCGAACAGGGAGCGATAGCCGTGTGCAGTATCGGCGACGCAGCTATGACTGAAGGTGAAGTCAGTGAAGCGCTCCAGATGGCGGTTTTGAAGAGGCTTCCAATTCTGTACTTTGTTCAGGACAATGGATGGGATATTTCAGCCAATGCTGAGGAGACGCGCGCGCAGAATGCCTATGAGTATGCCCTTGGTTTTAAAGGCCTTGAACGGATTACTGCAGACGGGATGCGGTTTGACGAGGTATATCATCAGGTGAGCAGAGCGGTAAACATAGTGCGCAAAGAGCGCCGGCCTGTCCTATTGCACGTGGATGTGCCCCTACTGGGCCATCACACCTCAGGAGTGCGACGAGAAATGTATCGCGATGATTTGCACCTTCATCAGCAGAGAGACCCCTTGCCATATCTAAAAAATCTCTTGCTCAAAAACGGTCTTACAGAAAAAGATATACATCAATTTGATGTTATTGCCTCTAAAATCGTCCGAGAGTCTTTTGAAAAAGCCCTTCAAGCCGATGAACCCAATCCGGATAGACTCCTTGAGCACTGCTATGCACCCACTCCTATTGTAAAAGAAGAAGGAGAGAGAGCACCAGCCGGTAAGGAAAAGGTAGTCATGGTAGACAGCGCATTATTTGCAATGAGAGAGCTTTTAGACAGACATCCGGAAGCTCTGCTCTACGGTCAAGATGTGGGGCGCAGGCTTGGAGGGGTCTTTAGAGAGGCGGCTACACTCGCGCAGCAGTTTGGAGATGAACGCGTTTTCAACACACCCATTCAGGAAGCATTTATCATTGGCAGTACGGTTGGAATGTCAGCCGTCGGACTTAAGCCCATCGTTGAAGTCCAATTTGCTGACTATATATGGCCAGGGTTGAATCAATTGTTTACCGAACTGTCTCGTTCCTATTTTTTAAGCAATGGTAAATGGCCTGTAAGTGCAGTCATTCGGGTGCCGATTGGTGCATACGGAAGTGGCGGCCCCTACCACAGCTCATCTGTAGAAAGCGTCCTGGCCAATATCCGCGGGATAAAAGTTGTCTATCCATCCAATGGGGCTGATTTGAAGGGTCTTTTGAAATCTGCCTTCTATGATCCCAATCCAGTGGTTGTACTAGAACACAAAGGCTTGTATTGGAGTAAAGCAAGGGGCACGGAAGACGCCAAGACCATAGAACCCGACGAGAATTATGTCATCCCCATAGGAAAAGGCAGAATGGTCAATGAAGTAGAGCCATCTGATGAAAAGAGCACGTGTGTGATTGTAACCTATGGAATGGGAGTGTATTGGAGTAAAGAGGCCGTAAAAAGATTCCCGGATCGAGTAGAGATACTTGATCTCAGAAGCCTTGTGCCAGTAGATTTTGAATTAATTAAAGAAAGAGTTCAACAACATGGACGGTGCCTGATTGTCACTGAAGAACCTGTTAATAACTCCTTTGCACAGGCTCTTGCTGGCAGAGTGGCCTCAGAGTGTTTTCGATATCTGGATGCTCCGGTTCTTGTAGAGGGAAGTATTGAAACTCCAGCTATACCCCTTAATTCAAATCTTGAATCCTACATCCTGCCAAACGCTTCGAAAGTATCGGTGGTTTTGGAAAGATTGCTCAGTTTTTAAGTTTAGTTTACCGGTGTCAGTCGGCCGGTAGAACCAGATACCCTTATCTGTTTTCCGCCTGTCGGTTCCTCGCTGAATCCTTTTCTGACTTGTTTACCCCAAGTGACCTTTCCTTCAATAAAATAGTCCCAATTGCCCTTAAAGGACGCCCAAACCGACAAGAAGTGAAAGGAGATCGGTTCTAAAATTCCGGCGTAGATCAACATTCGTATGCCTCTTGCATCTTTGTATTGGAAATATGTGGTTTCTTCCACAAATATTGTTGTAATCGTAAAAACAATCGCAAATCCTATTACCGTCGAGAAGAATAGAAACAAATAATTCACCGGAAACAACCCCAATATCGCAAGCAGTATCAACGAAGTGATCCCGATAAACTCTATTAGAGGAGCCAACCACTCATAAAAGACCCAATATGGATATGCAAGCATTCCTAATGATTTATATTTTGGGTTAAAAAACATTTTTTTATGTGCCAATATTGTTTCGATGCTTCCTCTGGTCCATCGGTTTCTTTGGCGAAGCAGCTGACCAACTTTTTCAGGTACTTCAGTCCATACAAGAGGTTCAGGCACAAAATACACTTTGTAATTAATGTTGTTCTCTCTGCAATAGCGACGCATCCTTACCGCTATTTCCATATCCTCTCCTACCGTTTTTGTAGAATAACCTCCGGCTGCAATCATAATCCTTTTGTTGAAAATACCAAGGGCGCCGGATATCAGGAGCATACCATCGAGGTATTGCCAGGCAATTCTCCCTAGCATAAAAGCCCTTAAGTATTCAATGGTCTGAAACCTTGCCAACCAATTCCGCGGAACATTTACCTTCTTGATTACCCCTTTATCAATAACGCAATCATTGGCAATTCGAACGACACCACCAGAGGCTATCGCAAAATTTCCCGGATCAGCTAAAATTGGCTGTATCAATTTCAATAGACAATCTCTTTCCAGAATACAGTCGACATCAATATTCATCACATATTCACCTACACAGCAATTGATGCCTGCATTTAGTGCATCTGCCTTACCTCCATTTTCCTTATCAATGACAAGCAAATTTTTAAGCGCTTCATTTTTTGACCTGTAAATAGCTCTTACCGGCTGAGTCTTTAAAGTATCTGGGCTGGTAAATCTTACGGGTTCCAATTCATATGCATCCACGATCTTCTGTAGTGTATTGTCTGTAGAACCGTCATTTACAATAATAACCTCATAATCCCTGTACTCTAGGGAAAGGAGTGAGCGAATATTTTGGACAATGGTACGTTCTTCATTAAAGGCCGGTGCAACAATACTGATCATCGGTGCTTCTGGTGACTGCAGAATCGAGAGATAATTGATACTTCGCGAGGTTTTTATGTGTCTGAAGGCTCCCCTTATTGAAAAAAATCCTACTATCAGATAGGACAGCATAACTGATAGAGTAAAAAGGTATATCAATATATTAAATATACCTAAAATGATGTCCAGTGAATTCAGCCCTGTATCAAATTCTTTCATCCAATGAATGTTCTATAATTTCTCGTTGATAATCAGGAAACGAATCCTTTATTTGATAGAGTAGATTTTTCTGACCAATTTTGATCAATGCATTTGACGATTCCTTTACAATGAAATAATCATCAGACATAAGACAGTCTATTAAGAATAATTGATCTGACTCATCTCCTAGCTCTCCGATCGTTCTTAAAACGTCAACTTTTAAATCTTTTGAGTAGTTCGGATAATGCATTTTTATAGACTCAAGTTCACTTTTTAGCCCGAGGTGCGCAATAGCCTTAAGTGACTTTCTTATGATTTCAGGGTTGCTGTGGTCAAGCAGCCTAACCAACTGATCCTTGTACTGAAACTGCATAAAATTTTGTGTGACTTTCAAACCAAACATCACTACACTGTCATTTGGAGAATTGAGCCACTTTTCGGTTTGTGGAAAATTGTTGTATTGCATTTTGAGTAGCTGATTAAGGAGCTGAATCTGTTGCCACTCAGAAAGTTGACTTTTTAGGGTATCTAAAAATTGAAGGCCTCTCAGACCACCTAATTTTACAACTACAACCTGTGCCTTGTTACGTACCAGTTCATTCTCGTGATCGGTATATTTAAGCACCTCAAAAAGCAATTCTTTGAGCTGTACGTTACCAATTTCTTCAATTACAGCCGCTTTTACATCCCATTCTTTATCTTGTAACTCATGGAGCAACAAGTCTTTTAGGCCGGTCTCTCTATAAATTTGTGTCAGTATGGACAAAGAATCTCCTTCCAACTGTAAGGACATTGAGTTAAGCATCTCACGGACCGCATCTCGAGCTGAAGTGTTTTTTGGGTTTTCGATCAATTTTTTCAAACCATTAATTTGATCACTTCTTTTCTCCCAATCTGTTTGAAATAAGATGTCAAGCACAATGCTTTCAAGAGTAGATTTGATTCTCTTAAATCGCCTTTCAGTGAGGTCTCTATGTGTTCTTGTTCTGATAACAATCAAGAGCAAGACAATAGCTACCACAAAGAGAAAGACCATCGCTACCAGAAGGACTTTGTATTTTAAAGGCTGGTAGTTATATAGCTGTAGAATAAAATCTGTAATCCTTCTCATCACAGTAAAAACAAGATACTTCCCAAAATTCCGTAAACATTAAAAGGCGCTTTTGGAGAAGGATCTACCTGCTCATAATAGCCCGTTAAGCGAATCAAAAATGATTTTTCCAACCAAAACTGATACCCCGCCGAAAAACGCAATGCCCTGGTAAAAATGGTGCCGGCAAGATTAAAATCAAGGTACTCACTCTCCGGAGATACTCCGTAACCAGCTTTCAGATCTATAAAATGTAGCGGGTTATCCAAAAAGTACTTGTAGGACACCACTCCGGAAATATTTGCCCCTAAGTCTCCGAAGGGGGTATATATGATCCTGGCACTTGCGTAGTGATTGCCCCAATATCGACCTAAAGATCCAGTCAAGCTATGAACTTTCAACTCCCCGAAATCCACATATCTCCACCCGACAGATAATTCAACGTTATTATTCGTTACAAAAAAAGGTTCTGCCGCAATTCTCCAAAATGGGAACAAGACACCATCGGCGAAACTGATAAGTCCATAGAAATAGTTGTTTCTTCCAAACTTTGGATAAAACTCAACTTCACCCATCCACGATTGAACTCCAAACCTCGATGCAAGGTGAAATCTCGGAATAACTATTCCAAAATCAGATTTATTCTGATATTCTAAGTAAAATTGATGACGTGGAAACAAAGGATCTGCACCAATCCAATAATACATATATCCACCTCCCGCGAGCTGATAATTTTCCGTTATTCTGTAATGAAAAATCAAATCAGTAAGCGTTGAATCTGGATTTGTCATCTTAAGAGCAGAATCAGCCATTTCAGCACTTGCTTTGTAGCGCTTCTTGTCATGCAGATACCGCGCAGTACTACCTGTCAGTACCGCTGCACTGTCCGGAAACTGCCTAATAGCCCTTGAATTGTAATGGTGATAACAAGTACTGTCTATTGTATAGCAGGTATTAATCCCAATTTTGTACAACTGATATTCCTCCGGATACTTGTCGATGAGGCTGTCTACCATTTTTAACGTCGAATCCGAAGCCCCATCCCAATAGAGGTAGTTTAAAAATGCAAACTGCAGGTCTTTGTAGTCAGGATATTTTAAGACAGCATCCCGAATAAGATTTCTAGCCTTTTTGTAATTTCTAGTACGAGCCTCTATTGCTGACTCCTTCAGGAGAGAGTCAGGATCTGCAATTCGATCCTGCGCATTTGTAATTAGATATTGAAATGCTCCCATAAGGATGATCAGCATAATTTTCATTTACTTTTTCTCCAGTAGTTTTTTTATTCTAATAATCAACTCATTAGGGCTAAAAGGCTTGGTCACATAGTCGTCTGCTCCGAGATCAAATGCTTTAACTACTGCATTCTCAGTGTTTAGGCTTGTCAACATCAAAACAGGTGCGTCTGAACCCTTGTCTTTGAGGATCTTTAATAGCTCGAAACCGCTGATATAAGGCATCATTATATCAGATATTATAACATCAAATTTTTCATTTTCAATCATGCTTAAAGCACTTTCGCCGTCATTCGCGATTTTTACCGTGTAACCCTCCTTTTCCAACTTGAAGGATAGAGCCTGCCTGATTAAATGATCATCATCAACTACCAAAATTTTTGCTTTTGACATTTCGCCTTATTTTAAGCGAATATAATCTGAACAAAAAAAATTCCATCGACTAAATTTCTTTAATTTTTATTTGTAATAAATTGAAAATCGAACATTTAAAATTTCCTAAACATTTCAAAAGATTCCAATTTTGGGAATAAATACAAAGAATGAGAAATAATTTGAATATTGTCATTTTCACTGGGGCCGGCATCAGTGCCGAATCAGGAATATCGACCTTCCGAGACTCGGGCGGGCTATGGGAGAGATATAAAATTGAGGAGGTAGCGACTCCGGAGGCATGGCGTAAAAATCCCAAATTTGTTTTGGACTTTTACAACGAAAGACGGAAGCAAATCCTTTCCTCTAATCCCAACAAGGCTCATATACTCCTTGCCGAACTACAAGCAAAGTACCCACAGACCAAAATAATAACACAAAATATAGATGACCTCCACGAAAGAGCAGGAAGCTGTAATATATTACACCTTCACGGTGAAATCAGAAAAGCAAGGAGTACAAAGGATGAATCCATCGTGCTGCCAGTCAGCGGTTGGAGACTTGACCTTGGAGACCTCTGCCCCCTTGGATCTCAGCTGCGGCCACATGTGGTATGGTTTGGCGAAGAGGTTCCGGCCATGAAAGCAGCTATCCGCATTATCGAAAAAGCTGATGTCCTGCTTGTAATAGGTACATCTCTCAATGTCTATCCTGCGGCTGGATTAATCCAATATGCTCCTGAGAATTGTGACTTTTGGATCATTGACCCTAATGCACACCATATGAGTATCCCTGGATTTAAAATAATCTGTAAACCAGCAACGGAAGGAGTAAAGGAGTGGTTGAAAATCATGAATCTTTAAAAACTCATAAAAAAAGTATTTACAAACAATGAATGTTTTAATTTCATCTATCTGATACTATTTTTGTACTGGCTTATATGGGGGGAAATTATTCCCCCTATTTTATTATAAAATGTCTGAGTTAGAGATAATTAAAAATATTGCGGAACGCGAAGCAAGTCTTCTTAACGCATTTATTGTATCCGTTGAGCAGGGAGTGAATTATGCGGTAGAAATATTGGCAGATACGGACTCAGGAATCCGACTAAATGAAATCATATCACTGTCAAGAGCAATCGTCGATACCCTGCCTGATGACATCGCCGAAAAGTACAGTATTGAGGTATCATCGCCCGGAATTGGAAGACCACTGATCTTGCATAGGCAGTATGTAAACAATGTGGGCAGATTGGCACAGATATCGTTGAAAGACGGAAGTGTGATTACCGGAAGAATACTCAATGTATCTCCAACTGAAATCGAGGTGGAAGAGAAACCAAAAAATCAAAAAAAAGGCACTCAGACAAAAAAAAGAACAACTAGAAAAGTCGTGTTTTCTGAAATACTTGAAACCAAAATAAAAGTAGAGTTTTAATCGTAAAAAAGCCATGGAAAATATAGGTATTATAGAGTCATTTGCCGAATTTAAGGATGAGAAAAACATCGATCGTGCGACCCTAATGGCCATTATCGAAGAAGCCTTTCGTACTCAGCTAAAAAAGAAATTCGGCTCTGATGATAATTTTCAGATTATTGTCAATCCAGATAAAGGGGATCTGGAAATTTGGAAAACACGCACAATCGTCGCCGATGAAGATCTGGAAGATCCTAATACACAGGTTGCCATTTCTGAAGCTATAAAAGTAGAGCCAGACTTTGAAATTGGTGAAGAACTTACTGAGCCAGTCAGATTAAATGATCTTGGAAGAAGATTTGTGCTCGCATTTAAGCAAACTCTGGCATCAAAAATTATGGAGCATGATAGTGGCCAGTTGTTTAAGAAATATAAAGATTTAGAAGGTGAAATTATCACAGGAGAAGTTCATCACGTACGTCCGAAAGCGATTATCGTATTAGACGATGATGGTAACGAATTGATCCTGCCAAAAGATCAGCAAATTCCCAATGACTACTTCAGGAAAGGTGATACAGTGAGAGCCGTAGTTAAGCAGGTAGAAATTCGTGGCAATAAACCACAGGTAATTATTTCCCGAACAGATCCAAGATTTCTCGAAAAACTTTTTGAACAAGAAATACCCGAAGTATTTGACGGACTGATCCTTGTAAAAAAAGTAGTACGACTACCAGGCGAAAAGGCAAAAGTAGCCGTAGAATCCCTCGATGACCGAATAGATCCGGTAGGCGCATGTGTGGGGATGAAAGGGAGTCGGATTCACGGAATAGTGAAAGAGCTTGGAAATGAAAATATCGATGTCATCAATTTTACTCAAAACAATCAACTTCTGATCAGCAGGGCACTGGCACCCGCAAAAATCAGTTACATGAACATCGATGAAGAAAATAAACGCGTCGATGTATACCTAAAACCGGACCAGGTATCACTAGCCATTGGAAAAAACGGACAAAACATCAAACTAGCAAGTCAACTCGTTGGATATGAAATAGATGTATATAGAGAATCTAATGAGGAGGATGAAGACGTAGAACTTGACGAGTTTGCAGATGAAATAGAACCATGGATTATTGACGAATTCAAAAAAATAGGCTGTGATACCGCAAAGAGCGTATTGGCCTTGAGTACCGATGAATTGGTATCCCGAACAGACCTTGAAGAAGAAACCATACAAGAAGTGAGAAAAATTCTATCTGCCGAATTTGAGTAAAAAGCATATATTTTTGTCATCTATAAATCCCGCATGAGTAGCACCACCACAAAGAGACTATCCAAAGTAATCAGCGAACTTAACATCTCATATGCCAGAGCTGTAGAATTTCTGGCTACCAAAAATATATTCATCGACAATCCTAATGCAAAAATTTCAGAAGAAGCATACGAATTGCTGCTTTCAAAATTTAGCCAGGATCTTACACAAAAGTTGAAAGCTGAAACCAAAATTCAGCAAATCAAAGAAGACAAAGAAGCCATGCGCTCCGAGAGAGATTCTGTCATACAGAAATTGCACACACCGGAGCCAGCTCCTCAAAAAATAAAATCCGAGATACCGAAAATTGAAGCACCGAAAACTATAGGCAAAATTGATTTAAATCAAGATAAATCTAAAAGAAACGAACAACCAAAAGAACCAATTAGGGTAGAGAAAAAACAAGAAATAATTCCAGATATCACAATTGAAAAAGATGGGCCTCAAAATGAATCTTTAAAACCACCTACATCTAGGGATGAGGTGATTAATACACCGATACATGAGAAAGAAGATATTACACCAAAAGAAGAACTTAAAAAAGAGGAATATAAAGCTGAAAAAGACAGCCCAACTATCAATGTAAAGATTACCGGAAAAATTGATCTTTTGAAAAAGAAAAAAGAGGTTCCAAAAGATTCGGAAAACACTCCAACTGTACCTTCAGATCAATTTGCCAAATTAGAAGAAATTATTGAAAAAACACCTCAGACTCCTGAAAATGAAGTCAGTGCAGCTACTGAAAATCAAGAAGTCAGTTCACAAAATGAAGCGCCAACTCAAGACACATTTGTCTCCCAAAAAATTGAAACAAAATTTGAAAAGCTTGAAGGAATAAAACTCACCGGAGAAAAAATAGATCTTTCGAAATTTGACAAGAAAAAAGACAAAGAAAAAGAGAAACCTAAAAAAGTAATTGCGTCAAATTCTCAAGGCCAAATCATTGATAAGGAAGATAAAAAAGGTAAAAAGAGAAAGAGAATTACCAAAGATGTCTCAAAACCCACTTCAGGTGGTGCTTCTGGAAATCAGCAATCTTCTACGGATAGAAAAAGATTTGAAAAATCACATGATCGAACTCGAGATAAAAATCAAAGATTACAGAAAAAAGATACAATCGAGCCTGCAGAACTAAGCGACGAAGAAATCTCAAAACAAATAAAAGAGACTCTCGAAAAGCTAACCGGTAATAAAAAATCCAAACTGCAAAAAATCAAAAAGCTTAAGCGAGATGAACGTCGTGAACTCATGGCTCTGAGCGAATTACAGGCAGAAGAAGAAAGCAAAACCCTTAAAGTTACGGAATTTGTTACAGTCGGAGAAGTAGCCAATATGATGAATGTGCCAGTGACCAAAGTTATAGCCACATGTATGTCATTGGGCCTTATGGTTACTATGAATCAGCGCCTGGATGCAGAAACGCTAACTATCGTGGCAGACGAATTTGGATACAAGGTAAACTTTGTCGACGCTGAAATGTCGACAGAAGAACTAGTTGAAGTAGAAGAAGACGATGAAAAAGATTTAGTGAAAAGACCTCCCATTGTGACGGTAATGGGCCATGTGGATCATGGGAAGACATCATTATTGGACTACATTCGTAATACCAACGTAATCGCTGGTGAGGCTGGTGGAATCACTCAACACATAGGAGCATACTCAGTAAAAGTAAATGACGATCAATTTATTACATTCTTAGATACTCCAGGCCACGAAGCCTTTACAGCTATGCGGGCGAGAGGTGCAAAAATTACAGATGTGGCCATCATTGTGATCGCAGCCGATGATAGTGTGATGCCTCAAACAAGAGAAGCGATCTCACATGCTCAAGCCGCAGGAGTGCCTATCGTATTCGCAATCAACAAAATAGATAAACCCAACGCAAATCCTGAAAAAATAAAAGAGCAACTTGCCAATATGAATCTGCTCGTAGAAGATTGGGGTGGTAAAATCCAAAGCCAGGAAATCTCTGCAAAAACTGGTAAGGGAATAAATGAATTGCTTGAAAAGGTTTTGTTGGAAGCTGAATTATTAGATCTTAAAGCCAACCCCAATCGCAGAGCCTCAGGGACCGTCATTGAAGCTTCTCTTGACAAGGGTCGGGGCTATGTGAGTACCATACTTGTTCAAAATGGTACATTGAAAGTCGGAGATATTGTGTTGGCTGGCCAATACGCGGGAAAAGTACGCGCCCTACTGGATGAACGAGGTAAAAACATCAAATCTGCAGGGCCATCAGTACCGGCCACCATGTTGGGGCTTGATGGTGCACCTGCTGCCGGGGATAAGTTTCTGGTTATGGCTGATGAAAAAGAAGCAAAACAAATGGCTAATAAACGTCAGCAACTCCAAAGAGAACAATCTGCCCGTGCCCACAGAAAAATAACATTAGAAGAAATAGGAAGACGTTTGGCTTTGGGAGATTTTAAAGAATTAAATATCATTCTCAAGTGTGATGTAGATGGGTCTGTCGAGGCACTTTCTGATGCCCTTTCAAAACTTTCTACAGAAAAAGTCCAGGTAAGGATATTACACAAAGGCGTAGGTCAAATCACCGAATCAGACGTACTCCTTGCTGCAGCTTCCGATGCCATAGTGGTAGGTTTTAATGTACGACCGTCTGCCAACGCAAGAAAAATTGCCGAAAGAGATCAGGTCGAGATTCGTCACTACTCAATTATATATGATGCTATTGACGAGATAAAATCCGCGATGGAGGGGATGCTGGCTCCTGAGACAAAAGAAGTTATTATATCAAATGTAGAAATTCGCGAAATATTTAAAATTTCTAAAGTCGGAACCATTGCCGGTTGTATGGTTTTGGATGGCACGATCAAGCGAGGATGTAAAGTTCGAATTATACGAGACGGAGTAGTGGTGTATACCGGCGAATTAGCTTCCTTGAAAAGATTTAAAGACGATGTAAAAGAAGTTTCCAAAGGATATGAATGCGGGCTTAGCATCAAAAACTTCAATGACATCAGAGTCGGTGACATCATTGAGGCATACGAAGAGACCCTTGTGAAACAAAAAATTTGACATTGCGTGAAAGTGCTCGTAACAGGAGCTACCGGATTGGTAGGTTCACATGTGTGCTACCATCTGTGTGTTCAAGGTTATGAAGTCATTGCTCTTTACAGACATAAAAAAAGAATTTCTAAAACTGAAAAAGTATTTTCTTACTACACATCATCTGCTGCCCTATTTCAAAAAATCATATGGAAAAAGGTAGATTTACTCAATTTAGGAGACATCGAAGATGCAGCTAAAGATGTCGAAGCAGTCTTTAATGCTGCTGCATTGGTGTCCTTTGATGGCTCAGACTCCGAGAGAATCATTCACTATAATACTACCATTACCGAAAATCTTATTCATACACTTCAAGAAGTTAATCCGAATGCCATTCTGATTCACTGCAGTTCAATTGCAGCATTGGGTAAACATGACAATCACAAAATCCTGATCGATGAAAACGTTCAGTGGAAGGAAAGCTCAAATAATTCACCCTACGCAATCAGTAAATTTCAATCTGAGCTAAGGGTTTGGATGGCTGCGGAAGAAGGGATGAAAACAGCAATTGTAAATCCCGGAATCATAATAGGACCCGGATTCTGGGATGAAGGTAGCGGCAGATTGTTTACCCAATTCCTTAAGGGATTTCCATTTTACACAGAAGGAGTCAATGGTTTTGTTGATGTAAACGATGTAGCTAAAGCTATGATTCAACTGTGGCATGCGAGATGTTTTGGCCAAAGATTTATTTTAGTAGAACAAAACTATTCATACAAACAAATTTTCGATTTGATATGCACAGGTCTGAACATCAATAAACCAAAAATCAAGATATCAAAGCCTATAGCCAACATTTTTTGGAGAATAGAGTGGTTAAGAGGTAGGTTATTTAGATCTAAGCCGTTAATTACAAAGGAGACCGCAAAAAGTGCAACAAATCAATTTTATTACGACGGTTCAAAAATAACAAAGTGTATCGGCTTTGAGTACGTTCCTCTAGCACAGACAATTAAAACATACTGCCAGTTCCTGTTAAAAGACAAGAATTTACTGTAATTTGAACGCAAATAATTAGGTTTGCATCCGGGAAAACAATTTTTTATAATGGGAAAAATTTTAATACTTGGAGCCGCCGGCCAGGTCGGTATGGATTTAACTGAGAAGTTGATACACGTCTATGGTGAGAAAAATGTAATTGCCTCCGATTTAAAAATACCTGAAGATCACAAAGGAGAATTTGTACGACTCGACGCATCTGATTTGGATGCTCTATCTAAGGTAATACATCAGCAGAGCATTACAATTATATATCATCTTGTTGCAATGCTCTCGGCTACAGCAGAAAAACAGCCTGTAAGAGGTTGGAATTTAAATATGAATACCCTTTTTAACGTGTTGGAGCTGGCAAAAAACGGCGCAATAAAACAGGTCTTCTGGCCAAGCAGCATCGCGGTTTTTGGTCCAGACACTCCTAAAATAAATACACCCCAAAAAACCATAATTGAACCAACTACCATTTATGGAATAAGTAAATATGCCGGCGAATTGTTATGCCAATGGTACTGTATCAACCACAAAGTTGATGTACGTTCACTCAGGTATCCGGGAATCATCAGTTGGAAAACTGAGCCGGGAGGCGGCACTACAGATTATGCAGTCGATATATTTTACAAGGCAATCCTGGACAAACACTATACATGCTTCTTAAATAGCAATACCAGACTTCCAATGATGTATATTGATGACGCCATCGACGCAACCATCCAAATCATGGAGGCTGATTATGAAAGGATTAAACACCGCACCTCATACAATATTTCTGCACTTGATTTTACACCTGATGAATTGTACCAGGAAATAAAAAAATATATCCCTGAATTTCAAATCGAATACATCCCAGACTACCGGCAAAAAATCGCCGATGGCTGGCCACAATCTATCGATGATTCACAAGCCCGGAGCGACTGGGGCTGGAAACCTAAATTTGACCTTCAAAGAACTACCAGGACGATGATCAGCCAGTTAAAACAGAAACTAGGAGTAACCACCTAGAAATACTTTAGTTTAAAACACTTTCTATATAGACATTCTGCCCTTTTGTCATTTTTAGGTAGTATTTATTTAATAGTTGTGTCTTTTTGGCATATTTGTTTGATTAATTATGAGGTGCTCATGAATATTTTTCATTGTTTATTGCCAGGCATAGGTCTTGCAAAATAGTTTAATGTCTAACCAAAAAATTAATACTATGAGCACTCTAATGAAAAGACCAACTACCACATTCGGTGTCATTCCCTCCATCTTTGACGATCTTTTCGATGATGACTTTTTTAGAGTTCCAATTGCTTTTACTAGAGCAAGTTCCTTTCCTGCAGTCAACATAAGCGAAAATGACGGAAATTATGTGGTCGAAATGGCTATACCTGGACTCAAGAGAGAAGATATCAAAGTAAATCTTGAAAAGGGCCTATTGACCATCAGTTTTGAAAAGAAAGAAGAACACGAAGAAAAACAAAACTACACCAGAAGGGAGTTTGTCTATCAATCTTTCAAAAGATCTTTTTCAATACCGGAAGAAAAGATTGATGTTGAAAAGATTAGTGGAGATTATAAAGACGGAATATTAAAAATAACATTGCCCAAGAAAAATCATGAAATAGTTTCAACAGCTCGTGCGATTGAAATTAAATGATGATGTTGAATAAAAAAAGAGCCGACTATAAGTCGGCTCTTTATAATTTTTATTCGAATTACTGAATGATAAACTCAACCCTTCTATTTATATTAAGAAGACGAGGTGAAAGTGGTTGATTTTTTCCTGCAGATTCAGACGTGAATCTTGACCTATCTATCCCAAAATTTTTCACAAGATAATCGATAGCTGCATCAGCTCTTCTTTGACCAAGACGACGGTTATATTCTTCTCCTCCAGTTTTATCCGTATGTCCTACAACTTTTATTTTCATATCTGGGTTTGCGTTCATCAGCCTTGCGACTACGGCAAGACGCTCAGCATTTGCCGCGGAGATAAAGGCAGAATTTGTTGCGAAATACACTTGGGGAATAAACGCATCATTTAAACCTCCCCCTACATTGCGAATAGCACGTCCTCTAACATCTACTAATGAACCTTTAGGTGTATTGGGCTCAATATCGCGCGAATCAGGAACACCATCTCCATCTGAATCCAATTCACGACCTCTGCTATCGACTTTTACACCTTTTGGAGTAAAGGGATCTTCATCCATATGATCAGGAATACCATCACCATCTATATCCAAAGCACGACCTGCTCCGTCCACCACTGCACCTTTTGGCGTATTTGGCTCCTTATCAAACATATTCGGAACACCATCTCCGTCATCGTCTTTGGTTACTTTGTCCATATCTTTACGAACAGAAGCTGCAAAATCATAAACATCAGACATCGGAGAACGATAAACGACAGATTCTTTTTTGCCAGATTTACCACCAAAATTATATGTAGCACCTACTGATGTGAATATTACCTGATCATTTGTAGATCCATAATTGGTACCATCTATAAGATCTGTGTTAAAGAAAAATCCCTTGATGCCGGCATCAAAATCCCAGGAGTTAGACAATCGATATTTATAATTAAACCCTACAGGAACAGCCACTGCTTGTCTCCAGTTAAAACCTTGAGTGTACTGAGGTGTAGGATTGTTATTGATGTATACTTCATAATCATAAATTGTAAAACCGTATCCTACTGTACCAATAAATGAATGACGAGTAGGTCTGACCTCGCCCATTCTAAAGGCGTTTACAAAGTTTATTGCAAAAGCAACTTCTGGGATAATAAGACTACCTATAAAGTGTCTTCCTGGAATATTTCCGGATTGGCTGCCTGGTGTTCCGGTTACTCTACCTGCAGTCAATGCACCCTGAATCCCAAAAAAAGGATTTAAAAATTTGGTAATATGACCATATCCGGCCGCAGTAAAGCCACCGCGTGCGTTAGCTGCAGTGAATTGATCTCTTCCAGATTGAAAACTTTTCAGGTCACCTAGCATGAATGTATTACCAATTCCGCCACCTATAGACCATGTTCTGTAATCATCCAGGTAACTTTGACCAAAAAGGCTGACAGAGATTAAAAGCGATCCAAGGAGTTGTACTTTTTTCATAAAGAAAATTTTTATGCGACAAATTTAAACGTATTCCGATATTTTTTAGTGTTTCCGAAAAATTTTGTCATTATTAAATTTTGTATAAATATTTATTTCTTGTTGATTTTAAATAATTTATGCGTAGTCAAATTTGTAACAAATCATGTGAACTTTAAAAAAATATACATAAAATGAATGATTTTTTTTCTGAAAAATTGATTATATCAGCATCATATTGCATAAAAGGTACAACACCCGTGCTCCTACATTTGAATCCCATTCTGACTCAGAACTCCCTCCTACCTCATTGAGATCTGCTCCGATGATCTTTCGGTTGCTTTCCATTAGTTTTAGAAATAAATAATGAATTTGCTCATATTCGAGGCCTCCAGGTACTGGTGTGCCGGTACTTGGACAAAGTTTTGGGTCAAGACCGTCGATATCAAATGTTATGTAGACATTCTCTGGAAGGGTCTGAATGATTCTATCACATATGGCATCCCATGTCTCCCCTTTATAGATTCGACTTTTGATATCGAAGCTGAAAAACACATGGCATCTGTCTCCTAATTTTTGTGCAAATTCCAGCTCTTCATCACAATAGTCTCGGATGCCTACTTGAGTGACCTTCGATATCTGAGGAACTTTTAAAAAATTATATGCTATGGAGGCATGTGAATATTCAAATCCTTCGTATGCCTTTCTGAAATCCATATGTGCATCAATTTGTAATACTCCGAATGAATCGTACCTTCTAGCCAATGCCTTTAGATATCCCAGAGGAGTGCTGTGATCACCGCCGAGGAGGATCACTTTTTTATCTTCTTCCAAAAGGCGGGAAGACTCTGTCTCCACCCAGTCCACCATCTCAGAACAGACGTTATTTACAGATGAGAGGAAGTTTGGATCAGCGACTGAGAGGTTTGGTGATGAAAGATATTTTTCAACTTTGGATCGCCAGTAGTCGTTTTTCCTTTTCAATTCATTTGAAGGTTCAAGCATATGAATTCCTTTCTTCCATGCACCCGGATTCAGAGGATGATACAAGTCCACTTGTTTAGACGCTTCTTTAATTCTCATTGGTGCGTCAGCAGTTCCTTCACCATAGCTTACCGTCACCTGCCAAGGCACTGGGACTATGACTAACTCAGATTCTTCCAGCGTACATGGAAGGCCGAAAACACCATCATAGATGGCCGGGCCATTCGGGTCAAAATCTTTCAT
Source organism: Thermaurantimonas sp. (assembly GCA_046295455.1). Lineage (GTDB taxonomy): Bacteria > Bacteroidota > Bacteroidia > Flavobacteriales > Schleiferiaceae > Thermaurantimonas. The sequence continues at coordinate 96,141 of JBKBNI010000003.1, forward strand.
CAATTCAATATATCAATCCTACAGATGTTTTAAGTACCTTTTTTCCGGTTTCAGGATGAAACAATTCAAAAATAATTACATAAATTCCCATGGATACCTTTCTTCCGGATTTGTCTGTGCCGTCCCACACATAAAAACCTGAATCTGGTAAAAGCTCCGATGAAGCAATTGTTGTAACCTTATTTCCGCTTAAATCAGCCACAAAAAGACTTCCTATGTAATTGTTTTTATCTAACTGAAAGTGAATTTGTACAAAGTCATTCAATCCGTCATTATTTGGTGAAAAGGTTTTCGGATATACATGCAAGTCTGCGAAAGATTCAGTTTCTACTAATTGTTGTGAATTTTTATATCCCGGCGTAGCAAATCCTGATTGTTGTGAAGCTGATTTCCAAAATCTACTGTCATTTATCGGAGAGGTAAAAGAAACTCTCTCAAGGGACACTCCTTTGGGATTTCTCACCATTGGTGAATGCATCTTTTCATCATAGACAAAATAATCTAAAACGTCAAAACCGGCGTTAGTAATCGCAATCGAACCTGATCCAATATTCATTGTAGGCAGTGAAGCTTCAATAAAACAGACATCGCATTCTGTTGAATAAAAATCCAGTACTCCAGGTATGGAGGGGGTTACAGCTAAATATGATTTGGGAAGAAGTAAAATAGGCTCTGAGGATATATCCCTAATATTAGTAAGCTGATTATCAGCAAAATTTGCTAACTTTAACTTTGAAAGATCCAGAATTTTATCAGAAATATTTACTATTTCAACAAATTTACTTCCATTTGTATGTTGGTTGAAAAGCAACTCACTTAAAACCACATCACCTGGTAGAGGATTTAATGGAAGACCAAACCTGTATACATCTTTCACAAGTTTATTATTTTGACAATCCACTGGTTTTTCTATCACTGATAACTCATATAGAATACCTTCTTCTATCGGCTCAATCACTTCAATGATGATAGCGTTTTCTGCATTTGAGTCGATCGTTACATTGAGTATTCCTGGGTCAGGTTGTATAGAAAAATCCGGTGTAACCGCTGGAGAAGGATGAAGTGGTTTATTAAACAACAGGCGAATTTGTGTCGGAGAAGGAACAGAAATGTTGGAAATAATTAATGAAGTTGTATCAGGATTATGAGTATACACAGAGTTTTTCCGACCGGGGGTCCCTCCTGTAGGACTTACTGATTCGCGCCAGTTCTTATTAAGGCCACAGAAATTGAGCGGGTCTATTTGCTCCAATGACCAACCACCATTCCTTTTTACTGAACTTTCATACCATTGATCAGAATATGTGACTGAATGAATAAGTTGATTCCTGGAATCGAATAGTCGCAGACGGGCTCCTGAGTTAATAAGTTGTGTGCTGGACATACTTACTCCTGCTATGTTTATCCCGGAAGGAAAAAGGTTAACCGATTGACTTCGGGTAATTACAATAAAAGAATCCGGCTGTATGATTCCATTTAACATTATTGATGTATTGTTGACCATCATTCTCCATCCATCCAAGGACACTGGCACGGACATACGATTGTACAGCTCTACGTATTCAGCATCAGGTAGCCCTACTACTGGTGTAGGGTCAGCCATAATTTCATTAAATACCACGTCAAAAGCATTGACCACAAGGTAAACAACCGCAATCGATGTTTTAATAATTTCATTTCCCGATAAATCCTCGATCTCCTCTATGTCTAGATAATAGATTTGATTGGCTTGTAAGGGATTAAAAAAATTCAGTAATACTTCATTATTTTCTGAAGAGGTAAACTGTGCAGATAATGGAGCACCGATGTTACCAGATATAAAATAATTTCCTACGGATAATGCTGTGTTGGAAACTTGTTTTGAAAAGCGAACGACCACTTGCTGTGGTGTGGTAGCAGTCGCAGATACCACTACAGGTGGAATAGTGTCGCGAAATTCCTGAGCATTTACAGAAAAATCGTCAAAAAACATTTTGTCAAACCTGGTTGAAGTGTAACGGCATAGAATTCCAAAAAATGAAGAATTTCTGAATGTAGTATCATATGCAGTGCCGGCAAGAGTGTAGTCAGGTAGAGTGGCACTAGAAGTATCGTAATAGAGCGACCACAAGCCGTTGTTGTTCTCAACACGGATTTTAGCGTTAACTATATTTGTATTTACAACATTATCTACCGATTCTACCAAAACACTATTGGACGTCCCTGACCTGCGAACCAGACTGATTCTTCGGTTGGTAGTACCCCCTATTCGGACAAAATACCCATTTACTGCCCCCGAAACGTCAGCCACATTGGACACAATGAATATCTGAGCGAAATTTTGAGTCGATGGAGTGAATTCCAATCTTACTCTGAACTGCCAGAAACCGTCAAAAGCAGCAGTACTTGAAGTAGATAGCCAAGAAGTTCCGGACAGAGTGGTGTCAAAAAGCTGAAGTTCCGAGTTGTGAACACGAAAATTGTTTACACTGCCTGTCCAGGTAGGATTGGAAGTAAAGTCACCATCTGAAAAATCATCCTGCCAGACAGGCTGGGCATACATATGTACACCCATCAGGAGGCAAATGATAAGGATGTAACGGATTTTTATCATTGTTCGGGCACAAAAATAAACTTCCTTATTTTCAACATACATTTGCCTTGTTATTTTATTGTAATGGATGGAGTTTGTGTTTGCGTATTCAACCCCACATTTAAAAATACAGGTAGCAAAGACTTTGCAACACGAAAATCAGGACTTTCCGTCGGAACTTTTGTCCGAAACAGATAACATCCGCCTTCAAAATTTTACTAATAAAGCAAAAAAACTGGAGTTTTTAACAGCTAGATTATGTGCTTCTGCAGTCACCGGCAGACACCTGAAATTTGACTGCAAAGCCAATGAGCCTCCCCTAGTCGAAAGAGGATACCTAAGTATAGCTCATACTACGGGATATGCAGCTGCAGCCTATCATACTCATAAAAAAGTTGGAATTGATATCGAGCTCTCTGACAGATTGGTAAAAGAAAATGTACAAAAAAGATATGCTGCTGAAAACGAATTGAAATTAATCCAAAATTCCGGCGATGCACTGAAACTTTGGTGTGCCAAAGAAGCTGTTTTTAAGGCAGGTCATATTCATGGATTGGACTTTAAAAAAAACATTTACATTGAGTGGAACGATTTAAATGAAGGAACCGGTTACATACACTATGAAGCCACCTGTCAAGTATTCTCAATACGTCAATTTTCAGTAGAAAATCTTTTAATAGTTTATGCTGTTGAGAAATGAAATACATACCTACCTTGCTTTTCTGCGTATTTATAGTGCGATGTGCATATTCACAGATTGACTCATCACTTATGCTAAAAGATGTAGATGTTTATGCTGCCAGACAACCAATATCGCTGAGAGAATCACCCAGAAACATTCAGGTTATTACCTCTCAGGAAATAAAATCTATGGCTGCCCGCTCTATTGCTGAAATTCTTATGTTGGCTCCAAGCCTGGATGTCAGAAACAGGGGGCCTTTTGGTATTCAAACTGATGTGGGCATCCGCGGAGGAACTTTTGATCAATCTTTAATAATGGTAGACGGAATTAAAATGATTGACCCTCAAACAGGTCATCATGCTATGAATCTGGGAATCAGCCTTCAAGATATCGATCGGATTGAAATCATTCCGGGTGGATCATCCAGAGTATTTGGTCAAGGGGCTTTTGCCGGAGCTGTAAATATTGTAACCCGATCCAATCAAAAAAACTCCGGATTTCTTGCAGATATTGCCCTTGGAGAGCATGGGCTAATGAATACAACCTTTTCAAAAAAATTTGAACTAAAAAATAAGATTCAACTTCAAACTTCCGCCCAAGCATTAAGACATTATGGATACAGTTACAACACTGATGCTGAGACCTATTCTCTCTTCCTCAAAGCATCTAAAAAGACTAAACAACAGCACCTGACCTTTACACTATCAGGTAATATGAGAAGGTTTGGAGCTCAGAATTTTTATTCAACACTTTATCCAAATCAACATGAATTTACCAGGGTATTTTTAGCCGCAATGCACTACCGGTATACCGGAGAGCTGTGGACACACACGTTTACTGTTTCGTACAGAGAGCATCACGATCGGTTTGAACTTTTTAGAGAAGGAAGAAACTTTTTCATTAAAACAGCCCAAAATTTCTTCATTACATCATCAAATGACACAGCTAAATTTTTAAATGGCGCGTATTACCGGGGGCATAATTTTCACGTTAACAGATCGGCTGTAGCTGATTGGAACAGCGCTCTCGATATGGGGTTTTTTGGAAATTTAAATATTGGTTATGAAATCCGAAGCGAACATGTGTGGAGCAATCGCCTTGGATTTCCACTTGATAAGCCTGTATTGATGCCTTTCGAAAATCAAACATTCCTTACAGGATATGCCGGAAGGGTAAACCAGGCGATAGTGATCGATCACCTGCTTCCATTAAATCAACAGTGGCTGATTAATTATGGAATCTGGTCGAATTTTAACTCTGAATTTAAACGCGCAACTATGATGGGTTTTGAATTGATGTACAAGCCTACAAACACTGCATCTGCCTGGATATCATACAACAAATCCTTTAGAGTGCCTACTTTCACTGATTTATTTTACAATATAGGCGGGGCAATAGGCAGCTTGGATTTACAACCTGAAATCTCTCACAATTATGAAACAGGCATCAGAAATGCGAAAAGCAATTGGAAAAGCAGTGCATCAATTTACGTTAGAGATGCCAAGAGACTTATCGATTGGGTCAGATTTCCCGATTCTTCACAAATTACAGCAGCCAATATTACAGAAGTCATTTTCTATGGACTGGAGGGATATTTCACCAGAATTTTTGCTCCCAATCCGTTGGCAATACAATGGTTTCAGGTATCCTTTTCATGGAATGAGTCCTTCAGACAAAACAGCCACTTTATTTCTATGTATGCTCTTGATGTTTTGAAATTAAAACTATCAGGATCCGCCTTGCATAAAATTACCAGGAAAACAGCATTGAGTTATCAGATAAATTATTTAAACAGAGCAGGAAGTTACCTCGACGTCAACAATGTAGTTCAAACCTTTCCTAGCACAGTACTTCTCAATATTAAAATACAATATGTAATAAAAAATGCTAATCTTTATCTGGAGGGAACAAATTTGTTCAATCAACTTCATTTAGATCGGGGAAATATTGTTTTGCCAGGCAGATGGATTCGGATCGGAACTACATTTAATATTTGAATGATGATCCGTATTCTTTCGCAAAAAAAATTATCTGAAGAAGAGCTTCAATTTTTGAGAAATCATATTCAATTTGAGATCGAATATTTTGATGCTTTTTACATTGTATATCTTCCGGTTAATCCCGAGGTTAGAGCCGAAGAAGATATTTTGATTTTTACTAGTCAACACGCCATTTTATCTTGCACTGATTACATTTCAAATGACTTTGACATATATTCTTGCATTTGTATTGATGGACAGACAAAAAAATTAGCTGAAAAGAAAGGTTTTAACGTATTATTTTCAGCTGAATCAGCAAGTGAATTAACCGAACTAATTCTAAGAAATAATATCCGGAAAAGATATGTTCACTTATGCTCTAATGATCGATTGAACACAATTTATAATTTCTTTATAAACCACTCTCAATACAGGTTTAAAGAAGTGATTGTGTATGAAAAAATAATGCTCTATCCAAAAGTAAATATCCAAACAGACATTTTACTGGTTTTTAGTCCGTCAGGGGTTATGGCACTTGAAAAATCTAATTTGGACAAAAATAGTGTTTTGGTTATTTGCATTGGCAAAGCCACTTGTGCCAAAGCACTCGATCTGGGTTACAAAAAAAGCATCGCATCAGAAAAACCTGAGGTTCGGAGCATGTTGGAATTACTGATTCAATCTAGTGGCTTTTTGGAAGATATCAAATAGTTTATTCTTATTGACTGGTTTTACGATAAAATCAGACACCATACTGTATGATTTTGATTTATTCTGATCTCTGCTGTCTATAGAAGAAGTAACCATTACAACATGTATATCAAGATCTTTAATGGTAACCAATTCGTCCAAAACATCCCAACCGCTCATACCAGGCATGTTTATATCGAGCAACATCAAAAATTTTTTGTTTTTTAAATCCTCGAGAGATTTCAAATACGACAATACATCTTCACCACAAATAAAATCTTCTACATTAAAGTCAAATCCGAGAGCCTTAATAAGAATTTTATGCAACATCAGAGTCACCTGATCATCATCTACGTTGAGTACTATTGTGCTCATGCATCAATATTTTCAGTCTTTTTAGTAATTTGAAAAATAATTTCATCCAGTTCCTTGGCGGATTGATATATTAATTGACGTAAAGATTTTTCATCCATCTCTGTATCCTTTAGCAATTCGTACATTTCAATCAACCCCATCATTCTGGCTAAAGGGGCTCTGACTATATGAGATTGTGTCCATGCAATCTCCCTCAGTTTAAGGTTTTGTAATGAAAGTTTTTTCATCACGTTTTTCTCATTAGTGATGTCATGTATCGCTCCGATCACTCGACAGACTTTATCATTCATGCGAATCAAGACAGCGCGATTCAATACAAATTTATAATCACCCCTGGAATCCCTAAATCTGTATTCCTTTTCCCAATATCCATGGCCATTTTTTATCGCATTAGTAAGGCTGATGTACACTTCAGGCAAATCATCCGGATGACAAAAGTTTTGCCATGCCGTAGAATCTTTAGGCAAATCATCTGTTTTATGACCAAAGAAAAACTCTAGATTATCTGTCCAATGAAATGTATTTTTTTCAAGATCCCAATCCCAGATAACATCTGTCGTTGCTTTAGCAGCATATCGAAATCGAAGATTGGCCAATTCAAGATCATTTAAATATTTTTTCTTTTCATCTATATCTCTAATTATTCCCAAAATTTTTACATCACTATCTATATTAATCCTATAAAAAGATATTTCAACCCAAATTGGATTTTTTTTGTTTTTCAGAAACAAAACTTCCATGACGTCACTTTTGATTTCCGAATTTATTACTGGTTCGCTCAAGGCATTTAGATATTTAATGATTAATTCTCTGTCATAGTCACCAAAATAATCATTAAAAAAAGACTCTTTTACAGAATCAATGGATTCAGAATGTAAATATTTTTTTGAAGATTCGTTGATATATTCAATCTTATTTGTCTGATTATTATAGATAAAAATCAAATCATTAGAATACTCCGAAAGCAAATTCAAGTAAAATGTTTTTTCTTTCAGAGATAAAGTCATCTGAATTTCATCAGTAATATCGATAAATACGCCCTGGTATAGCATCCCATTAGATTTTTGCTTGTTGATTATTTTCTGGAGAATATATCGGATCGATCCATCCTCTGATACCAATCTGAAAGTACCATCATTCAGTGATTTTTTACTTAAGAAATTTTGGTAATTATTTTGTACAAATTCAAGGTCATCCTGATGTATACAATTCAGTATATTAATCGCATCATCTTCAGTATGTATCTCCGTTTGAAAAATGTCCGATATTCGGGGAGAAACATATTTTTTGTCTCTATACGTATCGTAAGACCAATAAGCAAAATTTAGAATTTCTTCAGCATTACGCAAATGCTCTATATGTATCCTTTTTTCCAAATTAGCAGTATATTCAGACGTAATATTCCGTACTATAATCATTGTATTATCCTGGTCATACTCTACAAATCTTGCTTCATAATACCGTATTTTATTATTAAATTCGAACTTATACACAACCGATTCGTTCAAGTTATTTTTATTTTCTAATTTATTTTCAAGAATATCTCTTAAATATTCAGGCAGATATAATCTTAAGTCTTTACCCCTCACAGTTTCCTCATCTACAAGTGCATCTGAGGGGTTTTTTATAAAAATGAATTTTACTTTATACGTGTCGTTCTCAATTAGTATTAAAATATCCGGTATGGTCTTTAAAATAGAAGTGATCATTTTATTATTTTCTTCCATCTGAGCAAGCACTTTTTTATATTCTGTCACATTTTCGGAGTGCGCCACAATGTACCTGCTTCCATCTGCGCTACTTAAGACGCTTATAATCAAATTAAAGAAATGGATTTGTTCATTTTCATGTACCAGATGCTCGCATTTCCAGAATTTGAGATGGTCATTCTTTAAGTCTTCGATTACGTCACCGATATTCCCTAAGTCTGTCTTCGACACATAAAATTCAAGTAATTCTCTTAAATCCGTTTGTCTGCCTGTGCATAGCTTCTCATCCATCCAGCCGTGTATATAAACGACATTCATGTCGACATCATAAATCCAAGTGATTGAATTTGTATTTTTTACAATTAAATCTTGTATTTTATAAAATATCCTGGAAGTCTGATTTTCGATGAGGATATTTCGATACATATACCATGATAAAGAGAATATAATTAATGACGAAATGAAGACAAAAAGAATCCCTTTGTATGTCTGAAACACAGGAATGGAATCCTGATCAAAATATTTCACGCTAAATCGATCTGATACCAGAATCCAGATGCAACCAAATACAAGATATGCCAGCGATACAACAATTACAGGTGTTAAAGAACTCTTTTTTGTGTCGGCTACAAACATGGTTACAAATTAACCAAACAATAAGAACTTAAAGCAAACTAATTAAAAATAATTTTGCTAAAAATCTAACCTTGAAGCGCAGCATATTTCCAAGAACTTTTTTGTTCTTTTTTTTAATCATACTCTCGTGCAACAATACATCTACTGAACAAGAAAATCCCGTTATCGTAGAGGTCGTACACCTCAGGGCTATTGACACCACTTTAGATGTGGGTTTTATTTCAGAAATCAAAGCCCTGCAAAATGTAGAAATCCGGAGCAGACTTAAAGGTTACCTCGAAGATGTATATATAGATGAGGGCAAATCTGTCGTGAAAGGACAGCCACTCTTTAAAATAAACGATGAAGAATATCGCCTAAACCTCAGTAAAGCCAAAGCAAAAGTGAAAAATGCCATTGCTGCCGAGAAAAACGCTCAGGTCGAATTGGAACGAACCATAAAATTGGCCGAAAACAATATTGTGTCCCAAGGAGAGCTCGATCTTGCCCGGAGCAGACTTGATGCGGCCCGGGCAAATGTGGAAGAAGCCTTAGCAGAAGAAAATATGGCAAATGTTCAACTAAATTTTACGCTTGTACGAGCTCCGTTTTCCGGATATATCGATCGGATTCTTCAACGAAGAGGCAGTCTGGTCGATGAGGGGACTCTTCTGACAACCATCAGCGAATTGGACAACGTATATGCTTATTTCAATCTTTCAGAAAAAGAATACCTGGAGCTGAAGAAAGAATTTAGCGAAAATTCATTTATTGGTCAGGAGGTTTACCTTCAATTGGTAGATGGCTCCATGTATTCTGAAAAGGGAGTCGTCGAGACGATGGAGAGCGAGTTTGAAGCATCCACAGGAAACATTTCTCTCAGGGCTAAATTTCTGAACAACAAAAAGATACTAAAACACGGTTCTTCCGGCCGCATCATCTTTAAAAGACGTGTCAACGAAGGAATCTTTGTGCCACATAAAGCCGTCATCGAACTCCAGGATAAATATTATGTCTTCTTAGTCGATTCTGCCAACAGAGTCAAGATGACTCCTTTCGTTCCCAGAAAGCGTCTTACCAACGTCTACTGGGTTCTGAACGGTTTAAAAGAAGGCGATATCCTTGTGACCGAAGGTATCCAAAAAATAAAAAACAACACGCTGGTCTCCTACAAATAAACATCTCTGCTCCATGCTGGACACATTCATCAAAAGGCCTATTCTATCTGCGGTCATCAATATTTTTATTGTCTTGCTCGGGGTGTTGGCCATCTTTACATTGCCGATTACCCAATTTCCGGACATTGTGCCGCCTTCCGTTGTAATCACGGCAAAGTACACCGGCGCCAATGCTGAAGTCTGCGCTAAGGCAGTAGCCAATCCCATAGAGAGAGCCGTCAATGGTGTTCCCGGTATGACCTACATGAATACTGTCACGGCCAATAATGGTACCACACTGATTCAGGTATTTTTCAAAGTAGGTACCGATCCTGATGTAGCAGCCGTAAACGTCCAAAACCGCGTAACCACCGTCCTCGACGAGCTTCCTGAAGAAGTGGTTAAGGCAGGTGTTACCTCCGAAAAGGAAGTAAATACCATCCTGATGTTTCTCAACGTCTTTAGTACGGACAGTTCGATGGATGAAGAGTTTGTCTACAACTTCTCCGGTATTAATCTCATTCGGGAGCTCAAACGCATCGATGGTGTAGGCTTCTGCGAAATACTCGGAAACAGAAACTACTCCATGCGTATTTGGCTTAAGCCTGAAAAGTTAGCAAACTATAAAATCTCCACCGACGAACTCATCTCCATCATTCGCGCCCAAAACATCGAAGCTGCTCCCGGCAAAACTGGTCAGTCCCTCGGAAAGCTACCTCAGCAGCAAGAATATGTACTTAAATACACAGGTAAGTTTAACCAACCCGAACAGTTTGAAGACCTCGTCATTCGCGCCATGCCCGATGGATCCATCCTCAGGCTCAAAGATCTGGCAGACGTACAGTTTGGCGCCTTTGACTACGGCCTGATATCCCGAACAGACGGCCGCCCCTCCGCAACCATTATGATCAAGCAACGCCCGGGTTCCAATGCCCGCCAGGTGATCACCGACGTCAAAAAGCGAATGCAAGAGTTAAGTTCAGAAACATTTCCGGAAGGAATGCAATACAACATTGCCTATGATGTAAGCCGCTTTCTGGATGCGTCCATTTCTGAGGTCATTAAGACGCTCATCGAGGCCTTTGTTCTTGTATCTCTGGTAGTATTCATCTTTTTACAAGACTTTCGATCCACGCTTATTCCTGCCCTGGCCGTCCCGGTATCCCTCATTGGCACATTTGCCTTTATGTCGATTCTTGGCTTTTCAATCAATCTGCTTACTCTATTTGCCCTTGTATTGGCCATCGGCATCGTGGTAGACAATGCTATTGTCGTCGTCGAAGCTGTCCATTCATATATGGAAATCAAGAAACTCGATGCCCGTCAAGCTACCTTCGAAGCCATGCGCGACATTCGGGGCGCATTGATCTCCATTACTTTGGTTATGACTGCTGTCTTCGTACCGGTAGCCTTCCTCGCAGGACCCGTCGGCATTTTTTACCGTCAGTTTTCAGTTACTTTGGCCATTGCCATCATATTGTCAGGAATCAATGCCGTGACACTTACCCCTGCACTTTGTGCGATTCTTCTCAAACCCCATGCGCACGCCCAAGGGCACATGCCCACCAGCATCCTGGGGCGGTTTTTTTACCTCTTTAATACATACTACAACCGATTTGCCCAAAAATACAGAATCAGCTTAGGTTATACAGCCAGCAGAAAGACGATAACCCTAGGCCTGCTGGCAGCATCCTTTTTAGCTACATGGGGATTCAACTCAATACTCCCTACAGGATTTATCCCAACCGAGGATCAGGGCATGATATACGTAAATGTAACCACCCCTCCCGGAGCAACCATTGACCGAACACAGACAGTTCTGGAGAAACTGGATGAAATCATGAAAAAATATCCCGAAGTCGAAAACTTCTCTACCCTGGCAGGCTACTCTGTCATCACCGAATCCAATGCAGCATCCTTCGGCATGGGCACCATCAATCTCAAACCATGGGACGAACGCGACAAAGACATCTTTCAACTTATCGCCAACCTTGAAAAAGATGCCGACCTGATTACCGATGCCCGCATCGAATTTCTCCCTCCTCCATCGGTACCCGGATTCGGAAATGCTGCAGGCTTTGAATTTCGCGTGATAGAAAAAGCCGGTGAAGAAAATCTCATGACCATAAAATCTGTCATTGACACCTTTCTGATGGCTCTCAGAGAACGCCCCGAAATCGGAAGCATCTTTACCGGTTTTGACCCCACATTTCCACAGTTTCTCCTGGTTGTAGATCAGGAACTTGCCGCCAAAAACGGTGTCACCATCGACAATGCCATGAGCACACTTCAGACGCTCGTAGGCAGTTACTATACATCCAATTTTATCCGTTTTGGCATGACATACAAAGTCATGCTCCAGGCCTCACCCGAATACATCACCACGCCCGAAGACGTCCTCCGACACTACGTAAAAAATGAACGCGGTGAAATGGTGCAGCTCAATACCTTCATCCGTGCCCAAAAAGTATTCGGCCCGGAGCAGCTCACCCGGTACAACATGTACACAGCAGCCATGTTCAATGGAGAAGCAGCTAAAGGATATTCCTCAGGCGATGCCATCAAAGCTATCCAAGAAGAAGCAAGCCGCGTTTTACCAAAAGGCTACGGACTCGAATGGGCAGGAATCACCCGGGAAGAAATCCAGGCCGGCAACCAGACCCTGTTTATCTACATGCTTGTCGTCGTTTTCGTATACCTGCTGCTTTCCGCACAGTACGAGAGTTTCCTGCTGCCACTACCCGTGCTCTTTTCGCTTCCGGCAGGCATCTTTGGATCATTTCTGTTTTTGAAGCTCGCAGGACTTGAAAACAACATCTACGCCCAGGTATCCATCGTAATGCTCATCGGACTACTTGGCAAAAATGCCATTCTCATCGTCGAGTTTGCCAACCAAGCTGTTAAGAGCGGAAAATCCCCGCTTCGGGCAGCCATCGACGGCGCAGTCGCCCGTCTTAGACCCATCCTGATGACCTCCTTTGCCTTCATCGCAGGATTGATCCCCCTCGCCATAGCCTCCGGAGCAGGCGCCATCGGCAACCGTACCATCGGCACCACTGCCGCCGGCGGCATGATCACAGGCACTCTGCTTGGCATACTAATCATCCCCGGTCTTTTCGTCCTTTTTTCCAAATCCGCCAAATCCACCAACTCATAGCAGAATGTTTTTACAATACCTCACCGTTTCACTGAGTTTTTTATTTGGGCGTGCCCCCGACAAAGCGCTCCAGCGCTTTCGTCGGGGTCGGCGTACTCCAGGGTACGCTTCGCTCCCGTATTCAGACCTTCGCTTCGCTTGGTCTTCACACCGCCCTGTGACACATGCACAGGGCGCCTTCCGTATGCCTCACGCATACAGGTGCAGACCTCAGCTCATTAGCTATTCAAGCACGTTTGCCATCCTATGCACATCCATACTCTTACTCACCTCGTGTAGCAGCACAGACCATCTCACCCCACACACCCTTACCGAACTCCCCACCACTATTGAGAAATCCTCAGAATTTCCAACCGACAGTGCACAACACACAGGCAGCATCAGTTGGAGAGACTTCTTCATCGATCCCATCCTTATCGGCCTTATTGAAGATGCACTTCGAGTCAATGCAGATCTCCTGCAGGCAAGTGCCCGCATTGCACAGGCAAGGGCAGCCTACACAGCCGCCGGTGGAGCCCTACTCCCCTCCCTTCATGTCAGAGGACGTGCCGGAGGAGACCGCTTCGGCCGATATACCATGACAGCCGTCGGTAACTTCGACACCAACCTCTCCGACCGACTCGACGATAAGCAGCGGGTCAACGAAAACTTTACCCCCGATTATTACCTCGCCTTCGAAAGCTCCTGGGAAATCGACATCTGGGGGCGCCTACGCCAATCAAAAAAGGCCAGACGCCTCGAATACCTCGCCTCCGAAGAAGCCTACAAACTCGCCACCACCCTCGTCGTCACTACCATGGCCGAACTCTATTTCACCCTTCAAGCCCTCGACGACGAACGAGAAATCATCGAAAAAGAACTCCAACTCCAACGTGAAGGCCTCGAAAAAACCATCATCCTCAAGGAAACAGGTCGTGCCAATCAATTGGCCGTTAAGCAGTTTGAAGCTCAAGTGCTCAATACGCAATCCCTGCTCAGAACTGTACTGGTCGAAATCAATGCCATCGAAAACGCCATCAACGTCCTGAAAATGACCATAGGCAATAAGATCGAACGCTCACCAGATCTCTTCCAGCCATCCATGGATAGTAGCGTAGTACTGGCTACACCAGCTGCATTGCTCTTCTCAAGACCTGATGTACGTCGCGCAGAACTCCTGATGTATTCAGCAGGGGCGGATGTGGCATCCGCCCGATACGCCTTCTTCCCGCAGTTGATGCTCAATCCCTACATCGGCCTCAATGCTTTTAACTCAAGCCTGTTTTTTGACCCCGCATCTCTTGCCTACGGCGTCATGGGACATATGCTCGCCCCCGTATTTCAGCAGAATCAACTCAAAGCCGGCCTTCAATTTCAAAAAGCCCGCCTCCGCGAAGCTGAACTCGAATACTCAAAAACCATAGTACAGGTAATGGCCGAAATCCATACACATTTGGTTGCCTTCAAAGAATATTTGGAAATATCCAAACTCAAAGAGCGAGAAACACGCACTCTTAAAGAAGCAGAAAACGTGGCCAAGGAACTCTTCCTAAACGGATACACCTCCTACCTCGACCTACTCACTATCAGACGTGAAGTGCTTCGTGCCCAGCTCGACTATGTAGAAGCCACGCTCAATCGCAAAAAAGCACGTCTTGGACTCTATCGATCCATGGGCGGAGGTTGGTTTTAACACAAATTTTGAGTAATCCTCTCTAAATAAGCGCAATCTTTGTAACCAAACTCCGAAAATTATGGGCAAAATCAATTACACACTCCTTCTGATTCCTATGATATGGTACGGCTGTACACAGAAAAACAACCTCAAAGTCACCTATCCCGTCACCGAGACCTCCGACATACAAGACGAATACTTTGGTGTCAAAGTGCCTGACCCCTACCGATGGCTCGAAGACGACCTTAGCGAAAAAACTGCCCAATGGGTCCGCGAGCAGAACAACGTGACCCAGGAATTTCTGAATCGGATCCCATTCCGCGATAAAATCTTTCAGCGCCTCGAAGAACTTTGGAACTACGAAAAAGTAAGTGCTCCCTTTACCGAAGGCGAATACACCTACTTTTACAAAAATGACGGCCTGCAAAATCAAAGTGTGCTCTATCGCACAGACAAGTCAGGAAACACTGAAATTTTTCTAGACCCCAATACATTCTCTGCCGACGGAACTACCTCCCTTGCCGGCATCTCCTTTTCAGAAGACGGACACTTGGCCGTGTATCAGATTTCAGAAGGAGGCTCCGATTGGCGAAAGGTACTCGTGCTCGACGCAATTAACAAGGAAATCATCGAAGACACCCTCAAAGAAGTGAAATTCTCCGGTCTAAGCTGGTATAAAAACGAAGGATTCTTCTACTCCAGCTACGACAAACCCATAGAAGGAAGTCAACTCTCAGCTAAAACCGACCAGCACAAGCTCTACTACCACAAGCTGGGAACACCTCAGTCCGAAGACAAACCCATATTCGGAGCAGATGTCAAGCGCAGATATGTAGGCGGATACGTGACCGAAGACCACAGCTTGCTCATTGTATCATCTGCCAACACGACCACGGGCAATGAACTCTACTACAAAGACCTCCGAAAACTCAAATCCGAATTAATCCCCATCGTCAGAAATTTCGATAACTCGCACTCGGTCGTTCATTTTGAAGACGACATGCTCTACATACTCACCAACCTCAATGCCCCAAATAAAAGACTCGTCAAGGCACCTCTCTCCAATCCACTTCCGGATAACTGGACCGACGTCATTCCTGAGAGAGATATGCCTCTCAATGTGACGACAGGAGCCGGATATCTGTTTGCCTCCTATCTCAAGGACGCGACATCCCTTATAGAGCAGTACGACCTTCAGGGAACAAAAATCCGCGACATTCAACTCCCCGCCCTGGGGACTGCCTCTGGATTCAGCGCCAAGTGGACAGACTCGGTCATTTATTACACCTTTACTAACTATGTATATCCACCCACCATATACAGATATAACCCAAACACCGGAGTATCCGAGCTGTACCGCAAGCCGGATGTGAAGTTTAACCCCGAAGATTACGAATCAAATCAAATTTTCTACACCTCTAAAGACGGCACCCGCATCCCCATGATCATCACCCATAAAAAAGGGATCCGGTTAAACGGAAAAAATCCCACCATTCTCTATGGTTATGGAGGCTTTAACATCAGCCTCACCCCATCTTTCAGCGTTACAAATCTGGTCTGGATGGAGCTTGGGGGCATCTATGCGGTCCCCAATCTGAGAGGAGGTGGTGAATACGGAAAAAAATGGCATGACGGAGGCCGTCAATTCAATAAGCAAAACGTATTCGATGACTTCATCGCTGCGGCTGAATGGCTGATCGAAAATAAATATACTTCCCCTGATTTTCTAGCCATATCCGGAGGATCCAACGGTGGTCTGCTGGTAGGCGCGGCCATGACCCAAAGACCCGACCTCTTTCGAGTAGCTCTTCCGGCCGTCGGTGTGTTGGATATGCTGCGGTATCACAAGTTTACAGCCGGAGCTGGTTGGGCCTATGATTACGGGACAGCCGACGACAGCAAGGAAATGTTTGAGTACCTCAGGAGCTACTCACCATATCACAACCTTAGAAAAGGCATGAACTATCCTGCAACCCTAATTACCACTGCAGATCACGACGATCGGGTTGTTCCGGCGCATTCATTCAAATTTGCTGCCATGCTTCAAGCTGTAAACGACGGACCCAACCCCACACTTATTCGCATCGAGACCAATGCCGGCCATGGAGCAGGCAAACCCACGCGGATGATCTTGCAGGAAGCCACCGACCGCCTGGCCTTTACACTCTTCTGCATGGGCAAAAAGGCATTGTAATCATTTAAACAGTTGTGAAACAGAAACGGCATTGTATTTGTAAATTTGTTGAGAAAAATTAAAAATAACCTATGAAAAAAATTGTCTCCACCCTTGTATTCTTGATCTTTGCGGGTGTCGCATTTGCACAGAAGAAAAACGGACCCGTCATTACATTCGAAAAACCGGAACTCGACTATGGTAAAATCCAACAAAACAGCGAGCGCGTTCGTGAATTTGTAATTGTAAATACTGGCAACGAACCCCTGATCATACAGAATGCTGTAGGAAGTTGTGGATGCACAGTGCCTGAGTGGCCAAAAGAACCCATAATGCCAAAAAAGAAAGCCGTGCTTAGAATCAACTACGACACTTCCCGGCTTGGCCCATTCAGCAAGACGGTAAAAATTTATTCCAACGCCATCAACAATTCGCCTGACGGAACCGTGTCATTCGTTGTAAAAGGTGAAGTTCAGGCAGCTCAGGCTCAGTCCGCACCAATAAATCAGGACGCAAGCCCTGTGATGAATCGCTGAGTATCTAATTATTAAACACAACATATTGACCAGTCGCCCGCCCTAAGGCGGGTTTTTTTTTTCGTAATAAACCCTGTGTACGATCAATCTCACCTCCGGGAGATATTTCCGGCACATGATAAAGCTTGTATCCCCTTTCTTCTTTGATAAAGCATCAAAACCTATAAACCAACTTCCCTCACGGCGAACCGGCACGAAATACCAGAATGTACATTTGCATGTCAAATTTTGGTTTATACAATTATTTTACAATAAATGCCATCCATATCCAAAAAGGGCATGCAGATGCCCGAATCTCCTATCCGTAAGCTTGTACCTTTTGCAGAGGCTGCCAGGCGCAAGGGGGTAAAGGTGTACCACCTCAACATAGGTCAGCCGGATATTCACACTCCGGAAGTGGCTCTGGAAGCCATACAAAACTTTAATTACAAGGTGATCGAATACAGCCACTCAGCAGGCAATGAATCCTATCGGCGAAAGCTTGCCGATTATTATGCCATCCATGGTATCGGGATCGATTACACAGATCTAATGATCACGACCGGAGGGTCGGAGGCAATAACCTTTGCTCTCAATTCAATTTGTGACCTCGGAGATGAAGTGATTGTCCCTGAGCCGTTTTATGCCAATTACAACGGATTTGCCATATCTGCAGGCGTCAAGGTTGTTCCGGTGATCAGCAGTATCGAAACGGGATTTGCTCTTCCGGACATCGAAGCGTTCGAAAGCTGGATAACCCCGCGTACACGTGGCATCATCATCTGTAATCCTGGTAACCCCACAGGCTACCTGTACAGCCGTCAGGAACTCATCAAGCTGCGCGACCTTTGTCTTAAACACGACCTGTACCTGATCGCTGATGAGGTGTACAGAGAATTCGCTTATGACGGTGTGCGACATCATTCGATTCTCAATCTGGACGGGTTGGAGGAGCATGCCATAGTGATCGACTCAGTCTCAAAGCGCTATTCTATGTGTGGTGTTCGCATCGGAGCGCTGATCAGCCGAAACAAAAAGCTGATGTCCACGGCTTTAAAATTTGCTCAGGCACGACTCAGCCCTCCCACTCTTGGGCAGATAGCCTCTGAGGCCGCGCTGGATACCCCACAGAGCTACTTCGACGAAGTGATTCGCGAATACACTCTGCGTCGTAACATTCTGGTGGAAGGTCTCAACCAAATTGAAGGAGTTTACTGCCCGAAACCAAAAGGTGCTTTCTATTGTGTCGCGCGTCTGCCTGTCGGCAATGCCGAAGACTTCGCCCGCTGGCTGCTGGCAGAATTTTCACACGAAGGACATACGGTGATGGTAGCTCCCGCCAATGGTTTTTATGCCACACCTCACAAAGGTGAAAATGAAGTGCGCCTTGCCTATGTGCTCAAAGAGGACGACCTGCGCCATTCGGTAGAAATCTTGCAACACGCACTCCAAAAATATCCCGGTCGCGTGTGATGAGCAGCCTCAGACCGGTAACAAATTTCTCGCTCAAAGCACTCAATACCTTTGGCCTTGATGTGCGATGTGACCAATACTATCACATTACCACAGAAGCGCAACTGGAACTACTGGCCCGGCAAGGAGTATTTGGCGGGAGGAAGTTTCTGCTGCTTGGTGGAGGAAGCAACCTGTTGTTCGTCCGTGAATTTTACGACGGGGCTGTCGTTCATCTCGACCTTAAAGGCCGTTCTATTGAGCCCATCGACACCCGCTTTTCACTTCTGAAAGTTGCAGCCGGCGAAAACTGGCATCAGATCGTCCTCTACAGCCTGCACCACAACCTTGGCGGGCTTGAGAACCTAAGCCTTATACCCGGTAATGCGGGGACTGCACCCGTTCAAAACATCGGAGCTTACGGGACCGAAATCTGTGAAGTGCTCGATTACGTAGAAGGAATTGATCTAAAGACAGGTAGTAAAAAGTGTCTGCGAGCCCAGGAGTGTGAGTTCGGATACCGGGATTCCGTGTTTAAGCGGACACTAAAAGACCGATTTGCCATTACGTCCATCGCTCTGCGTCTAACCCGAGAAAATCACAGCTTGCGAACACACTACGGCACAATATCCGATGAGCTCAGAAATGCCGGCATTATGCAGCCGACCATTCACGATGTAAGCAGAGCGGTCATCGCCATACGACGGAGCAAACTTCCCGACCCGGCAGAGCTTGGCAACTGTGGCAGTTTTTTTAAAAATCCCGTCGTGCCGCCCGAAACTGCCCTAAACCTCAAAAACAACTATCCCGATATGCCAACATATCAATCTAAAGAAGGTGTCAAGATACCGGCCGGCTGGCTCATCGAAAAAGCCGGATGGAAAGGGGTACGCATCGGACGAGTGGGGATGCACGCCCGCCAGGCTTTGGTATTGGTCAATTATGGCGGAGCTACAGGGGCCGAATTGTGGAGCCACGCTCAAAGGGTGATGGACGACATATGCAAAAAATTTGGCATCGTCCTGCAGCCGGAAGTGAATGTTATTCAATAAGTCGCCGGGTAAAATCCGGAACTTCACATCATGGACCCCTGTCCCTTTCCGATTCGCTTGTGCAGTGCGATTCAATTTGACCTTACAGATATACCGTTTCGCACTAGCCCTTAGTAATTCAAGAGGATATTAAAATCGCAGCATTCTGTACATAAACTTCTCTCACCCAGACAGCGTCCCGACATATTCATAACCTCTTCACGAACATTGCATTTACATTTGTGTACTTTTTAGAAATTATTGAAAATGGAGCTTACCCCACTAAAAAATACTCCCGATGACTATTATGGTGATACGCACGCATCGGGCAATCCTGAAAATCCCTTGAGACCTGATGCATTTGATATTAGTAATGAAGAAAAAATACTTCGCATACAGCAGCACTTCAGAGCTATAATGGAAACATTAGGACTTGATTTGACAGACGATAGCCTGGCCGGTACGCCGAAACGGGTAGCTGAAATGATGGTCAATGAACTCTTTAGTGGTCTTGACCCTGCAAACATGCCATCAATGAGCACATTCGAAAACAAATACAAGTATGGTGAAATGCTCGTAGAAAAAAACATAGTGGTGTACAGTACCTGCGAGCACCACTTTTTGCCCATTGTAGGCCGTGCACACATCGGGTACATCAGTGCAGGCAAAGTCATCGGGCTGAGTAAGATGAATCGCATCGTCGACTACTTTGCTCGCCGACCCCAGGTGCAGGAGCGGATGACCAAACAAATCGTTCGCGCCATGCAAAAGGCACTGGGCACCGACAATGTAGCCTGTGTTATAGATGCCAAGCACCTATGCGTAAATTCCAGGGGTATCCGCGATATTGAATCATCAACCGTCACAGCTGAGTATGGTGGCCGTTTTCAACAAGAGAGTGTCAAGAGAGAATTTCTCGATTTAATAGGTCTCAGCACACAATTCAGTATTTAGTGTGTGTTTCCGATGGCTGAATCAGTTGGCCAATGTTGATCCTTTTATGTAAGACAAAATTTGTATCTACACACAAAAACAACCTTTTGATTTTAAAACAAATATTCGTTCCAATTGAGGATTTTAAATTACTAAAACTAAACCGAAACGGAATAGATGTAAAAACATATAATTGGTCTTCAATAAAAAAGCCGGTCTTCGAGACCGGCTTTTTACTACAAATACCCTCATATTAGTTACAATCAAAATTTATTTCAATTTCGTAGTTGCTACGATCTAATCCCGTCAAAAATCGCTTCTTGACGATAACGATTTTCATTTTTCGGATGACTGCATCTGCTGGAAGGTTAGAAGGTCTGTTTTGCTCAATAAATTCCCTGGGAATGATCACATTGCGAAACATACCATTTCCCTTATATCTGAGCTTCATATTGGGATTATCACCGGCATTGAATGCTGTTGAGAGGTTATAAGTAATCCCTGCTGAGTCCACGACCGAAACTGCCAGATAGGCCGAATCCGGATCCAGATTGGCCATAGATGGTTTGTCTTCTCTGGCATTATCATAAATGATGGCGACGATATCATCTGTCTGAGGCTTCGATGGAAAGAAAAAAGCAGGTGGACGTACAGTTGCAGGAGGATCCACCTTGAGCACGAGGTCGGGGGATTTTCGATCCGGCTCTCCGTATCCCCCACCATCTTTCGGCTTTACAAGGAAATGAACGTCTTCTTTATACACTGTAGCGGCATCTACTTCATACCAATCCTTCAGCGAAGGCAGGAAGGTAAAACTATATACCAGGTTGGACTCTTTGGTCATTTTTAGAGCGTCGTTGGAGTTTTTCCAAGGTTGACTTCCGGTACCATTGACCAAGGGGTGACCAGTGGGGTGCTCCCTTGGCTTCCATGTCCAAATGTATATGTCCTTGCCGTCATTGGCATCTTGGATTAGATTTTGGACAAAATCCAGGTTTTGGTCTAAATTGGCGAGATTGACAATCAGTTTTACGGGTTTAGAGGGATCTATTTCCAGAGGTTCGCTGGTGACTGCTTGAGCATTTATTTGAAGTGAAGCCATACCAAAGGCAGCCAATATTAAAAAAATCTTTTTCATATTCATTGACGTATTAAAGTCACATTATATCCGACATACAGTTCTTCATTGCAGTCCATTCTCTGGATCTGAATTTTCCAAATGGGATCATAGTCCCTAGCCATCGAACGCAGAAAGATGGTGTCGGATTCACCATTGTTGTTTACAATACCCATTTTTGTGGGAAATTCCGGATTGTCAAACGCCCAGGTACCGGATGTGCCGAATGTGTGGGGAATTTTGCCTGCAGTTGTGACCTGGTAGGTATTGTCTCTGTTAAAAGTAATTTCAAGAGGGGCTCCTAAGGAGAACAGATCATCACTGACAGACAATTCGTCTCCCAAGGGCGATTTAAAATCTACTATTGAGAGTTCAGCAGCTCTCCATCGACCAGCAATGCCAAAGGCAAGATCTGGATCAGGTCCCAATTCGCCACGTCGCTCTGGACGGCAGCCGGCTATGGCTGCTACTGCGACCATGTAAAGAATTATTTTTTTCATACGTTGATCATTGATGATTTAATAAATTTTTAATTACAACCTCCTTCTGGATTGCCAAAAAAGGTCTCATTTATATCGCTTGCAGGAAACTGAAGCACCATCCCCGGACAATTCCAGGGAGCACCTCTCACCACAATATTTTCACCTTTAGCGCCTCTTCGCTTAAGATCTTGTGCGCGATCCCCTTCGCCAAACATTTCAATACGTCTTTCAAGGCGCGCTGCGTCGCGTATTTCGAGAGCAGAAGCGGAAGAAGAAAGGTTTTCGCTGCTGTCGCCAAAGGCTCTCTCCCGAATCTGATTAATCAGATTGATGGCTTCCGGAAGATTTTGACTGAGTTCGGCAAGAGACTCTGCACGTATCAACATCATATCTGTTAGATGTAAAACAGGTACACTGAATATATCTTTATTAAACTTAGCCACGGCTACAAATTCGGTAGGCAATCCCTGATCGCGTACCTCGTAAAAGGTAAGCCTCGTATCATTTGGCCTTGAACTGATTAAATTGTAAAAATCTTTAGAAGCTCTAAGGGTGGGGTTGGGGTTGTTGTCAGAGCGATAGTTACCTGTGAACGCACCACTGCGACCATCAATAAGTGTAGGTGTCTGAGTTGAGACTGTCTGGAAGATGGCTTCAGTGTTCGGCCCCATTTTGAAGCGGTCAATGCCTTCCAATGAGAACTGACCGGAGGATATGACCTGGCCCGCGTAGAATGCTGCACTGTCAAATTTATTCATCTGAAAATATACTTTGGCAAGGGCAGCCATTGCAGAGAAGCGCGTTGCATAATTTCCGTTGGTGTTCGGCAAATTATCTTTTGCGTACCATAAATCAGCCAATATGGCATCGTAACCCTCCTTAACCGTACTTCTGACCTGGAGTTGTGTGCCGGTATTTTGGGTTTGAATCCGAATACCAAGGTGCCCATTGTCCACTGTATATCCATAGGGCTGTGCCCAGAGCCGAATGATTTCAAAGTGGCCTAACGCCCTGAGAAATCGACCCTCAGCCTCGAAGGTTCGCCTCCGCTCAACGGGCATATCCACCATGCCAAAATTTTCAATCATAAAATTGATTCTGAAAATCGAACGGTAGGGTTCTCTGTACACCCCGTTGGTAGTGCCGTTGAAGAAGTTTACCCGGCGCAGATACACCTCATTGAGGTCATTGTTGTTGATAGGGGGAGCCACATTATCACCCAATACATCATTGAGCATTTGAATGCGTCCGTTGTAGTAGTTGGCTGCCACATCATAGCAGGAGTTCAGAACCTTTTCGAAGTCTTCTGGCGTTTGTAAGGCCTCTTCTATAAGCAAGACCCCTTCGGGACGTACATCGAATATTTTGGAACAGGACGACATACCGATCAGTCCGGCAGCTGTCCAAATAAGTGTAAATGTTAAAGACTTTTTCATCGTAAAATGCTATTGATGATTTAGAAACTGATGTCAATTCCGAAATTGAACGATCTTTCCTGTGGAGGTGTCAGATAGGTAATATTTGGACTCATGTTTCTATCTGTAACGTTTTCAAAGTCCCTTGCAATTTCAGGGTCAAGACCAATGAAGCGCGTAAAGGTGAGCAGATTGGTACCAACGAAGTATACACGGGCAGAGCGCAACTTCATGCGTTGAGCCATCTCCTGAGGAAGATTGTAGCCAATGGTAAGATTTCTGAGTCGCGCAAAGGAGGCATCATGAAGCCAGAGTGTGGTATTGATCCAGGGAGTACCTGTACCATAGGTCTCAGGAGTGGTTGTCAGCCGAGGGTAGGTAGCTACGTCCCCGGGTTTTCTCCAGCGGTCAAACTGATCAGTGCGATGGTTCCACCCGTCTGAATCAAACGTGCCAAGTTGGCGCTTGGAAGAAGAGTCGTAAATATTACCTCCGATGGTGAAAACAAACAGAAAACTGAGGTCGTAGTTTTTGTAGCGGAATGTATTGGTAATCCCTCCGATCGCGTCAGGCAGTACACTGCCGGCAGGTACGCGGTTGGCGGGTGTCCATTCAAAGGTAGGTTCGCCATTTACATCCAAATACACCGGGCGGCCCGTCGCAGGATCGACATGAGAAAATCTGACGAGGAAGTTTGTTCCAACAGGATATCCCAATACAACACGGGTATCATTGGTGCCTCCTGATACAGCTTCTTCATTAAAACCGCTGATATCGGTAATCTTATTCCAATTGCGTGCAACGTTAAATTCCGTTGTCCATGAAAAATCCTGTTTTACAATATTTTTAGACTTCACTGTCCATTCTACGCCCTGGTTATAAATGGTAGCAAGGTTGTCAAAGAAATTGTCAAAACCAGCATATCCAGGAAGAGACACATTGAGAAAAACATCGGTTGAATACTTGTAATAGTAGCTCAGTTCTGTGGTTACGCGGTCTTCCCAAAGGCCCATTTCGACGCCCATGTCAAATATTTGAGAAGTTTCCCATTTCAAGGTAGGATTCTCCAGAAGCAGTGGGAAGAGGATATGCTGACCGTTGTAGCCGCGTACGGAGTCAATACCGAATGAAGAGCGCCATAAATCGCGGTTGCCCGGAGGAGCAACACCTGCAATTCCGTAGGATGCCTTCAATTTCATAAAGTTGATAACCGGATTGTATTTCATAAAAGACTCTTCAGATACGATCCAGCCACCACTTACGGAGGGGAAGAATCCTACCCGGTTTTTAGGGCCAAACTTTGAAGAGGCATCTGCACGGATTACACCTTGCAGGATATATTTATCTTGATTGGTAAAGTTGATACGGCTGAAGACTGAGCCAAACCGAGATTTTTCAGGGGTAAAATCTTGCTGATTGTCGAGCATGTTGCGAGCTTTCCAGAAGGGAGCACCAGCGACTGTTGAAAAGAAACTTCGACCACCTCTGGCCTGTTCTTGAAATTCGATACCTCCCATGATATTCAGTCGATTTTTATCGTCGATTTTCCAATCATAGGTAGCAGTAAGGAAGGTGTTCCAGTTGTTGATGATGTTTTGAAAACGTCTGGAATCACCCACCCTGTCAGTGACCAATAATAGTTCGGCCGGCTCGTAGATGTCTTCTACGAGGTTCATGTAGTCATAGTTGGTATTCAGGTTGATGAATAAATTTTCAATCGGATTGTATGTAATAGTGATTCCTGAAATAGACCTGAGTTCTTGTGTACGCCACTCTTTTAAATCTCTCAACCGCACGGGATTGGTACCCCCAATGAAATAAGACCCGTCCGGATTGCGAATCGGATAGATCGGAAGCGCGGTTGACATGGCCGCACCCAGACCACCGGCCCAGCCTTCGTCCACACGATTATTGATTCCTTCGGCCAAAGAAAGATTAGCTGAAATCTTGAGTTTTTCAGTGATGTTGTATCCACCGTTTACACGTATACTGGCGCGATCGTAGCTGTTGCCGGTCAGATAGCTCTGATTGCCATCAAAAGAAGCTCCTGCAAAAAAGTCATATTTTTTGGTCTGACGACCGGCAGAAAAATCATAGCGCTGCTTGATTCCCAGACGGATGACTTCATCTACCCAATTGGTATTGGTATTGAGAGCATCTTCCCATTTGACTCCGCCGGGTAGCACCGGTACACCCACTTTGCCATCGTTGATCCAGGCTTCTTTGTACATCTGAAGATATTCGGGTCCTGTGAGCATATTGGGACGAGCCACCGGTGAGGAGGTACCTACGCGGGTCGAAAAGTTAAAAGTCCAATCCGGTGTACGCCCCCGCTTTGTGGTAATCAAAATAACCCCATTAGCCCCTCTGGATCCGAAAATACCTGTGGCAGATGCATCCTTGAGTACTTCTACAGACTCTATGTCGTTTGGATTCAGTGATGCAAGGGGATTGTTGTTCATCGCGCCGGCATTTCCTTTGATGAAATAATCCTGAGTGATCGGAATACCATCTACGACATAGAGCGGATCTCCAGACCCGGAGATAGAGGCTACACCGCGTATGCGCACCACTGAACCGGATCCCGCCAGCCCACTCCCTGTAATAATCTGTACGCCGGCTGCTTTTCCTTGAATAGCCGTCTCAAAGCTCGGTGTAGGCATATCGGTCACTTCTTTAGCCCCAAGTTTCACCACCGATCCAGTCAAATCCCGCTTGCGCTGAACTCCGTAGCCCACCACCACGACCTCGTCAAGGCGGCTAACTTCCTCGGTCATGGATACATTCAGCTCCAATGTTTGTCCGGGCTTCAGGTTAATTGCGCGTCGCTCCGTGCGATAACCAATAAAAGAGAATACAACAGTCAGATTGGTATTGGCCGGTAAACCCTTAATTTGGTAAAGTCCATCCATATCGGATACATCTCCTTTGCCGGTACCCTCTACCAGCACATTCACGCCCGGCAACGGGCCGTTTTTATCACTTATCCGGCCACGGATCGACTGAGCAGTCAGCTGACTACACCACCCGGCCAGAAGAAGCAGAAGCGTCATTCGGGTAAAATTTCCACTCATGGTCTATGTGTTAATAAATCTTTAAGCGCCAAATATACACAGTAAATTCAGTTAGTGTATAATTTACACATTTAATTCCAAATGTCATTTATGGATACAAATAACTACATGCTACGTAGATTAAATACCTGACATTTGTCAGATTGATTATTGTTGTACCAATTACACGAATGTATTCTCTATGGGCCCGAGGATTGCAATAAAACAAGCCAAAGGCGGTATGGCTCTAATTTTTTTGATTAAAAATGACCGGATCCCGCTTTGGCTTTATGAAAAATTGTATGCGTGAAACTTCTTATGACACCACGCGCAGTACTTGTATTTCAAATATCAGGTCTGCATCCGGCGGTATCACCCCACCGGCACCAGCTTTGCCATAGGCAAGCTCTGAGGGCAAATGTGCGATTACGTGGTCGCCTTCAGCACAAAGCTGCAGCAATTCATCCCATCCGGAAATAACCTGGCCCGCACCGGCTTTGAGGGTGAAGGGCTGGCGGTTGATCGATGCATCGAAGACCTGACCATCGGTCAGCATGCCGACGTAGTGTATCGTTACGGTATCACCGGACGCAATGCGACGGCCCTGACCTTTTTGCACAAAGCGGTATCCCAGTCCTGAGGGAGTCCTTTCCATATCTGCCAGAAGGGCACTGATTTCTTCCCGGGCCTGGCGGGCTTCTTCTTCCCTCTGCTCGACCAGATGAGCTAGTTCTTTGGTATACACTTCTGCAGGGGCATAGTTGGCCACATCATCACCAATTCGCTCAATGGTAATGCGCTCAATGATATCACCCTGGCGTATGGCATCTACGACCTGCTGTCCATCAACTACACGCCCGAATACGGTATGCTTATCATCAAGCCAGGGGGTTTCGCGATGTGTAATAAAAAATTGAGAGCCGTTGGTATCAGGTCCGGCATTGGCCATGGAAAGCACTCCGGGACCATCGTGTCTGAGGTCAGGGTGAAATTCATCCGGAAACTGATATCCGGGGCCTCCTCTTCCGGTGCCCAATGGATCTCCGGCCTGAATCATAAAGTCTGAAATCACGCGGTGAAAAGTCAATCCGTCGTAGTAGGGTTCGCCTGCGTTGCGTGCCTTGTTTGGAATACTTCCTTCTGCTAATCCCACAAAATTGGCAACGGTCAGAGGTGCTTTTTCATATTCCAGATTGACGGTAATCGTACCACGGTTGGTAACGATGTGTGCTAAGAGTTGATTGTTCATTGTATAGTAAAGGTTTAATTTGAAAAATATGCCCCTCAAAGCCGCAAATTCCCGGACAGATTTATAAACTGGGACATATACAGTTTTTACTCATTTGGAAGGGTATGGTGATGTTTGTCAACGGAGGTATGCAACCGCAAGGGGCATCTACCGGCTAATCGTGCAGAGAAATGTCATTCGGGGGCGGATGCCTCTGCGAAATAAGACCTATAACCCTCTTTCAGGACAGAGTATTATTCTACGGCGAGAACTTCCACGTCAAAGATCAGATCGGAATTTGGCGGAATAACTCCTCCGGCTCCCCGCTCTCCGTAGCCAAGCTGAGGCGGAATCAGCAACCTGACTTTGGTGCCGGGACCAAACATTTGCAGAGCCTCATCCCACCCTTTGATTACCTGACCCATACCGACCTGAAAGCGGAAAGGCTGACCTCTGTCGAGCGATGAATCGATCTTACGCCCGTCAGGCAGCGTGAGGGTGTAGTGGCATGTGACAAACTGCCCTTGTTTGGCAGGAGCTCCAGTGCCTTCCTGTGTGATGATGTAGGCCAATCCGCTGGGTGTGCTCTGCGCTGCTCGCTTGAGGGTCTCGAATGCTTCTCTGGACTTACGGGCTTCCATCTCCTGCTTCTCTTGCAGCGCTTTTCGGGCTGTTTCAAAGGTCTTGGCAGGGTCGTAGTTTTTCATCTCTTTTCCTACGCGCAAAATTTTCACTTCGATCATTTCATCACCCTGCTCAATGGCATTGACCACCTCCTGACCTTCTACCACACGTCCGAAAACGGTGTGCCGCCCGTCGAGCCAGGGGGTCTCCTTGTGGGTGATAAAAAATTGTGAACCATTGGTACCTGGCCCTGCGTTGGCCATAGAGAGCACGCCGGGTCCGTCGTGTTTTAGCTCAGGGACGATTTCATCTTCAAACTGATAGCCCGGACCTCCCGAACCGTTTCCACTTGGATCTCCCCCCTGGATCATAAAATCGGCAATGACGCGGTGAAATTTCAATCCGTTGTAGAAGGGCTGTCCCTTTTGTTTGGCTGTGTTTTCGATTTTGCCCTCGGCCAGACCGGCAAAGTTCGCAACGGTCATTGGAGTTTTGTCGTGATACAACTTTAGCAATATCTCTCCTTTGTTGGTTTTTATTACCGCATAGAGTCCGTCTTCAAGTTTAGATGTTTTTCCACTGATTTTTGGCTGACTGTTGCACGATATACCAACGATCAGCAAGGCAATGATTCCGGCGATTTTTCTCATTTGGATCTTTATTGGGTTTGAATTTTTTCAATTTTGATGGAATACACCACAGGTTGTCGCATACCTACTTCGTCGAGGTCTCCCGCAAGGCCGAAAGCCAGGTAGGAGGGCAATACCATCTGTATGCTGTCGCCTGGTCCGAAGAGCTTGAGCATTTCGTGTAGCCCGATTTCGGCGTCTTCCCGGTCAATGCGCAGTGTCCGGCGCTCCGAGGCATCTTCATAGATACGCTTGCCATTGAGCAGCTCCATTGTCGTGCGAAACACTACAATGTCACCTTCTTTGGCCCTTAGACTCTGCCCGCCACGCTTGAGGATTCTGTAATACACTCCGTTTGAATGCACGGCATACTCCCATTTTCGGCCTTTTACATATTCTTCAATGGCTTGATTTTCCGCTTTCAGGTATCTCCTGTTCATCTGGATCAGAGCTTCCCGATCAAGGTTCTGATGAAAGTCATCGAGGTTGTTCTGAGATTCTTTGTTGCGCTGCCCGCAAGACAGGGCGATCAGAGTGAACCCGATCAATATACCGTATTTCATCTTGTGCATTCCTCAGGCAAAGATAACTGCTTGCTCCATCTTTCAGATAGCTTCCTTTTTCTTTGCACGACATCCGAAACAGTCATCCGGTTATGGCGAAAAAAAAACTCAAAAAATTTGCAGAAAACGCTACGTATTCCCATTACACCGAGGTATGGCGGCATACCACAGACCTGACAAATTATCCGCTTCGCGGACGTTGGGTTCACCAATTTTTTGGAAATGACAATCCCCTTGTGCTCGAGCTTGGATGCGGAAAAGGGCACTACACCGTAGGTCTGGCACGTCGGTTTCCGGACAAAAACTTTTTGGGAATTGATGTCAAAGGCGCACGCATCAACAGCGGCTGCCGTATCGTCGCCAACGAAAAACTGACCAACGCGGGCTTCCTGAGGGCTGAGATTGAACTCATAGACCGGATCTTTGCCCCGAGCGAAATCTCAGAAATCTGGATTACCTTTCCCGATCCGCAGATTAAGCACCGACGTGCCAAGCACCGACTCACGCATCCCGACTTCCTTCAACGCTATCGCCACATTCTCAAACCCGACGGTCAGATTCACTTAAAAACAGACAGCGAATTCCTCCACGGCTACACCTGCGGGATCTTGCAGATGACTCAAGCCAAGGTATTGGATGCCTTTTACGACATCGACCTTCAGGCCGCTCATTCACATCCCTTGCTTTTTGAAATTCAAACCGAGTACGAGCAGCTGTTCAGGTCCGAGGGAAAGAAGATCACCTATCTGCGCTGGAGTTTTTAGGTGTCTGATGCGGAAATCCTTATTGCAATTAAATCTGAAACCCCATCTCCATGCACGTATGCACTGGAGGTGGGGTTTTTGTCATAAAATCAGGAGATAAACTACTGAACGATGAACTTGATTGCCTTCTGACTGGCTGCTGTACCTACGCGTAGAATATACACACCTGATGCAAGCCTGGGCAGCAGGAAGTCCTGGCGAAGACCTGCCTGAAGTGAAGATGTGGTTTCAAACACAATGCGTCCGCTCATATCTGATATTGCGAGGTGGGTATGCCCAAGATTTTCAAAAGCGTTGATGTACAGCGTACCATTGTATACCCATGCGTTGAAATGATCTGCTGCCAGGTCTTCGGTGCCTACTGCACTTCTGTTGAAGTGGAGTACAAAGCGATTCGCTGTATTGGAAGGATTGTGAACAAAGGTATAATCTCCCTGATTAAGAACGGTAAATGAGTTGGTCAGTTTATCCTCCAAGGTCACGGTGATGGATGGGTCAAAGTCACTGACGTCAAACAGGCTGATGGTATAGGTTCCGGCTTCTGTACAGGTAAAGTGAGTTGTAAGTGCGTATGAACCTGTAAGCTCAGGCAACGTATTGATCGAGTAGTAGTCATTGCCTATTACACTGTAGAGCATCGGATATCCGTTCACACGGTTGAGCTTGTGTGCGTCATACATACCATCAAATCCGGTGGTAGCATCAGATTTGAAGAGGACATACATCTCGTCAGAGCGGTCGCTACGGCTGACCCGCACACTCACGCGGTCGAAATTTACCTGCGGTTTCAACAGGCCGTTTCCTCCGGAAGCCGTGCGACGCGAAAGGGCGAATGTAAAGTTCTGGCCGGTATTGGTCGCCCGCACAAAAAAGGCTTCACCCGGCGACAGGTATCTCGCAGTTGAGGGCGTATTGGTCGAGGGATTATAAGACTCATAGCCCGTAGGAGTGCGCATGGACAGCGACTTTTCGCTTGATTCATTATCAGTATCAAGACCATCGAGATCAAAGTCAGCATGGTAGGGATTAGCGAGCAGATTCCAGCCCTGGGTAGCAGACGGACTGGCGGTAAAATTGACTCCTGTGGGAGCAGCGCCATAGTCCATGGCGCGCACTACAGCGGAGGTATTCGCAGATAGGCTGCCAGTGAAGGTGATGTTGGTATTATCAGCCGGAATGGTAAAAAAGCCGTGTGGTGAATTCTCGCCGGCAGCAATGAAAATACCCTGACCACGGGTGAAGGTGCCGGTATGGGCTGATGTCCAGCCGGTCGTAGCTCCCCAATTGTACACCGATGTAGAGGTAAACTGGCCTGTACCAATGGAGTTTATATTAATACCATCTACCGGTGAGCCGATGGCGTACCATTTATACGATGTGCCTGGAACAAGGCGCATCTCATGCTCGACGGTACCGGTGCCACTCACCGCACCGTAGATCAGGCGCGCATAAATGTCCTTCGTAGTCGCTTCAAGGGTAATGGTTCCGTTGTTGGTGAGGGTGCCGTTGACGGTGAGGGCAATATCCGGATCAACGACAACTTGTCCGCCTGTGTTGATCGTGAGATCATTGAGCGTCTGATTGGTGCTGATGCGCAGGGTTCCACCGGAGTTGATCGTGACATTGTTTGTGGCCGGGATGGTGGTGCCACCGTTACGGTTGAGCTGAAGTGTACCGCCGTTGATGGTGGTGAGTCCGGCATAGGTATTTGCACCGGTCAGTTCCAGAGTTGAAGTGCCGCTTTTGGTCAGTGCAAGACCTCCTCCGGTTCCGTTTTCAATGGGTAAACCGAAAGTGGTTGAGGTGCTTCCATTAATGGTGAGAGTAGAAGCAGTAGCGCCGTTATTGCGGATGGATCCGCCACCCGCACCATTGCTCAGGGCTGCGATGGTTTGATTGTAACCGTTGAGGTCAAAAATACCTCCATTGCCGGAGGAGTTAGCCATGGTTACCTCTGTGGTTGTGGGAAGCGCATTGTCGATACCAAGGCGGATCACCCCTGAATTTGCTGCGTTAAAAATGGTGTTGCCTGTGTAGGTATGCACTGTATTGAGCGTTATGGTGCCCGCACCACCGGAAGAACCGGCAGCAAACATCAGATCAGCAGAGCCCGATATGACGGAGTTGACGGTAAGCGAATTACCAGAGGTAGCACCTATGGTGGTCCTATATGGGCTATTGTTGGTGATGGTGGCGGCACTTGTGAGCTGTGTATTGGGAGCAGTGCCGGCAATGCACACGTTACCGTAATTTGAAGAGGTTGTACCTGTGGTTATGGTGATGGGCACCTGAATCGAGGCTCCGCTCGCAGCAATGTTCAATCGTGAAGTATTTGATCCGGTTTGATTTAAGTTCATCGAAATGCTGGAGCCTGTTCCTCCGGTAATATCCCCGGCAACAGAAATCGTGCGGTTACCGGTTGTAGTGATGTCGTTGAACCGGAGCTCTACGCCGTCAGCAATTTCTATTGGTCCGGTGATGGTTCGGCCGGTGGTGTTGTCTGAAGTAATGGTGTAGCCGGTCGTATTGGCAAAAAGCCCGGTCACTGTCACGTTTCCAGTGAGGGTAACCACGCCGGCTGTACCTGCCAGAATTGCATCGTTATTATCTGCCCAGGTAGCCTGACTACCAGAGGCAATAGGCTGGCGCCAGGCGTTGGCAGTGTTCCAGATGCCCGTTCCACCGTTAGCAGGATTTGCCGTGATATCACCGCCATTCCAAAAATATCCTTCATATGTACCGAAATCCTCAATACCTGACGACCAATCGGTACCCTTACGACTGAAAATTTTGACATAATAAGTAGTTCCATTCGTCAATCCGGTGATGGTCTGCGGAGAGGAGAAACCTTTGTAAACGACATATCCACCGCCAAAGGCAGTACCTGAACCAAATGCCAGGTTAGCAGTGTAGCCGGAACCATCGCCGGTAGGGGTACCGGTTACGGCGCTTGATTCCTTTGCCACGATCATCACTTCGTCGTAGCAGGTAGGATTGGTCCAAGAAACGGTCATTGTTAAATTACCTGGTGAAAGGGAAAGCCCTGTTACGTTTGCAGTTGAAGTGCCACAACTGACAATTGTCTGCGCCCCGCCGGCGGTGATGGTGCCTGTAGGCGTGCCTGCTGCAAATGTGAAATTGCTCGCTGAGAGTGAGGGCACACTTACGGTATTGCCGGTGGTGGCAGGCCCTGCCACATCGGCGGTGATCCAGAAGTAGTGATCACCTATGGCACAAGTCTGACCTAAGCTGCCGAACGTCACAGCATCACCATTTGCAAGTCCGATCGCACTGACCGTGCTCAATGGCGTACCACCGGGGAAAGTATTTGTGTTGTCTGTGAATAGCTTGAAGTTCAATACATCTCCAGCCACAAATGAGCCTCCGGCATTAAAGGTTATTTGATTAAGCGTGGCATCTGCAGTAGCTACATTGACCCGGAAGCGGCTGATGATGTGGTTGACCGCACCCTGATCCACATTGCCTGCCGTCACCTGGCTGTTGTCGTGCAGGGTGATGGTGGGGGTGGCTGATGACCCGGTGATGGAGATGTTATCTACTGAAAAGGAAGGTCTTTCACCTGAACCAGAGATATCTCTGATTACCCACCGCAATTGAACCACACTCTGATTTTCGCAGGCTGCGGGAAGTGTTACACTAATGGTCTCCACTTTCACAGAACCTGTCCCTGAGGTGTTAGTAGGGGTCAGTTGGCTTACATACTCCGATCCCGAGATATTTGTAAATCCCCCGGATGTTCCAACCCGGTACTGAAGACCAAGTTCGTTTGTTCGAGTGTTGTTCGTACGTTGAGTTGCAGCAGTGTATTGAACATTGATCGATGTAAATCCAGTGGTGTTTATGGCAAGACATATTGAACGCATATTACTGCCTGTGCTGAGCAGCCCTATTTTGCCATTCATATCATATACACCGG
The DNA here is from genome assembly GCA_046295455.1 of Thermaurantimonas sp. Classification (GTDB taxonomy): domain Bacteria; phylum Bacteroidota; class Bacteroidia; order Flavobacteriales; family Schleiferiaceae; genus Thermaurantimonas. The sequence goes on from JBKBNI010000003.1 coordinate 130,647, forward strand.
CAGAGTTTGTGGCATTAGTCCCTCCTGCCAAGATTTGATCTCCATTTGGCGCAGTGGTGGGATAAGAAGCACTAAGACTACCACTTATCGTCCATCCTTGAAAACCAGCCGGGTAGGTGGTTGAGCTTCCTGTAAAAGAAGCAAAATCTTGTGAATAAGGCAACGATTGAGCTGTCGGATTGGTCTGTGTCCATCCTTCAAGGCTTAGGAGGCCAAGGCAGAGCAGTAGAGTAAGGGTAAAAATCTTTTTCATTTTATTGATTTTTGGATTTTCTCAGATATTTATTTACACCCATACCTGCAGCTGCTGCTATGAGAAGTCCGACCCCTCCATCCAAGGGTACAGGGCCACCTGGTGGATCCGGTTGAGCGAAAAGTGAAACCGGTGCAATACACATGGCTGTCCATAATAAAGCCAACATCATAAGGTGTACAGATTTTTTCATTTTTTGTAATAATTGTTTTAAATAATATTAAACAAAACAAAAATAAGACGCTAAAGAAAATTTCTAATTTTACAAGGTTATGATTTTGTTATGATATCGTAAAACAAGCTTTTTCATAAAAGAAATTCCAAGATCAAAGAAAAAACACAACAAAAACAATCCCTGAATGAATCTTACTAATGATTTTCCTTCGCAAAAAATGCAAAATTGATAAACTACAAAACAAACCGAATTTGGATATAAATAGACTTTATTTGTAATGAATTCTATAAAATTTCAATTTTTACTTTTTAAAAAAGCTAGCTCAAACAGGGCAATTCTTGTGCACTTTTTTCTTGCAAGTATGATGCGAGTTATAGCTTTAGGGTTCAAAGGTTCTTCCTGAAGCATATTTGCTTTCAGAGATTTACGCCCATTGCCACTTATTTTTACTCTTTTGAAATGCATTTTTCATCCCCTTTTTGGCCGGCCTAAGGACACGTATTGGCCCCAACGGTGCGTTTTTTACGATAATATGATCAAGTGATGAACTACCTGGGTCATTTATACCTTTCTCTACCAGACCCGTCTTTCAGACTGGGAAATCTGATGGCTGACGGTCTGCCGGCGAAGGAGGCTGCCTTATATCCTGAACCTATGCAGGCAGGCTACCGGTTTCACCATTGGATAGATGACTATACAGACCGCCATCCCGCCTTCCGGCAGAGCAAGAATCTATTGGCCGAAAGCCAGGGACACTATGCCTCCGTCGTAGCAGATGTGCTCTATGACCACTTTCTCGCCAGGAATTGGGCAGAATATTCTACCGAAAGTCTTGAATCATTTAGCCAAACTTTTTACAATCAATACATTGGATTTAAAATGCCTCTTCCCCGGCGATTTACCCACATGATGCACTACATGATTCGATACCGATGGCTGGAGTCGTATGCACACAGAGAAGGTCTGGAGCGCGCACTATATGGCCTGAGCCGACGAACTTCCCACCAAAACCGAATGAATGAAGCTATGATCGCCATTGAGATCCACTATTCCAAACTGGAAATAGATTTTCGGATGATGATGGACGACATCCGAAGGCATGCAGCCGACTGGCTGTCGCAGCAGGTGCCTCCAGAGGAAACTACAGACGAAAACTTAAGCCCGTAACAAAGGAGAATTGAACAAACGGAGTTGAGGAAGCCAAATCTACGTTAATGCCGTTGCCCGGAGACCACCATACAAAACCGTTGACATCCAAGACGGGCATTAAAAGGTTTAATCCGGCATTAAGTCCTACTATGTTTGAAATGTAATAATTAAATCCACTGCTGAACCCTACAGCGAAGCGAGTGACCGGGTCAAAGCTGCTCTGCACCGGATCAAATATGACTGCACCAATCTTCAATCCCCCCATAAGATCCGATTTTGGAGACAAAGGCCGCCTGCTCGAGAGTCCTGCCATGACATAATGGATATTCACCTGATTTTCAAATTTACCACCTTGTATCAGCACTGATTGCGCTTTGACCAGTGTACTTTGGTAGTTGTAGGAGAATTCTGCTCCCTTGAAATCGTCAAAGAAATACGCTATACCTCCAGACCACATCGCCCCGTCTTTAATGCGAGCCCGCCCTCCATCAATGGGGAATGGGCTCCCAAAGGTGTAACCCGTCTGAACACGAGCGACCAATTGCTGAGTGGCCGACGGCAGTGCCGATAACAAGAAAAAGACAATCAGTGTTGGAACAGTAACAATATTTATACATACGTGTAATTTTTTCTTGTTGCACTTAATCAATAATCGCCTAAACTATACCCAAGTCCAAAGAATACTTCAGCCGTGGGAAAAATGAGAACTCCGGTAAGCCTAAAGCCTGCTCTACCCGCCAATACAGGCAAGATTCGAAATGCTAATCCTGAACGCAATCCAATGCCCGGTCTCGTCTGGTCCAATCTGGGCTGGTTGATCTGCTCGCGCCGGTAGTACACACGCGACTGTACCATTGAAATTTCCACACCGGCGAAAGCGCTCAGATTATTTGTAAATGTGAAATGGCGGTCAGTCATCAGACCTACGGTGAGCAAATTTGCGCGCACAAAGTCAAATCTTGGAGTGTATTCTACCAAGCGGCTATCGAAGCCCACATCCCATTGATTCCAAAGATAATGAATACTCAGTCCGCCACCCAATGTCGGCAGTGAAGTCTGTGAAAAAACATCTTCAAGATTATATACCAATTGGAACCATCGGTCGCTGTGATAGAACGTTCACCGGAGCTAACCACATCACGTACAGGCCATGAATAGAGGCCATATACCTCCGCCCATATCTGCCCTCAGAGGTGAGAAGTCATGCATACGAAGCCGGTGATAATGAGAAGGATTTTTTTCATGAGTTAAAAAAGATTGTACGCAAGATGCCATTCAATATAGTCCGCTGCAAAAGTCCTGGCCTTGAGACCAACCCCCACAGCGACTCCATCCCACACGGTATATCTGATGCCAAATCTCTGATAGAAAGGACTCCCTGAGTAGTTATAGCGATGCCAAAGATTAAATCCCCAGCCGGAGTAAAAGCTCCAGCGCCTGTACAAAGCTTCATATCCCGCAAATGCTCCAAGGGTGTAAAAATTCATTGGATTGTCCCGGTCTGTAACCTGCTCGCGTCCCGGTTCGCCGGAGTTGTTTGATCCGTCATAAAACCAATCCAATTGCGCAATCTACTGACCCTTGTAACCAACCCAATACTTATATGCCACCGCGGTGGTCATATTGAAATAATTGATCCCGTGATTGGACAGCTGCTTGCTGCCGAAGGCCTGCATTACCATGAGACCGTGGCGTTTTTTCCACTCAGGAACTTCGTGCGTGACAAATTCTTCCGGTCCCACGCACCAGACTGTGCTGCATAATAAACTTTGGTCCAAGCATATTCATTCCCATATTGGGCAGGGTGCCGGCCCCGTTGCTGAAGAGAATAAAACTCAAACCGCCTTTCAGGTGAAGACTCTTTCCGAGATTTCGTCCGGCCCAGAATCCGAATTCGATATACACATTATTGTAAGATCCGATCAAGGTATTCCACGGATTATCTTGAGGATTGTTAGGTCTGAAATTGTAGCTCAATCCACCTCCGAGGCTGTAGCTATACCTCCATCCATTTTTTTTTTTTTTGGCGCATGAAAAGGGACATCCACAAACAGATAGAGTGCATTGGGATTTCCAAATACTGAATCATTGAAAAGGGAGACACTGTAAACCTGATCCCCCATTCAGGATAGCGCCACAACTGGTCATAGAAACTGTTGCCTACGGATTGAAATCCGGCTGTGATATTCATGGACAGATATCTGGGAATCTCCACAAATTGTTTAGAAAAATCATCCACGATGTTGAGACCGTAAGTAGCCCCCAACCCGACAATCGGATAAATTCGACGGGGAAAGTGTTTGGTCTTTTCAAAATTAAGGTGGTACAGGTATTCCCAATCAAGTTTTTGTGCACTGGCAGAGTGGTGTGCAAGCACAGAGGCGAATCAGAACAGCTGAACCTAAAAACCGGTTCATTAAGTCAAAATCAGAGTGTAAAAGTAGAATAAAAGGAAGTTACCCATGTTACAGTTCTAAAAATTACGTATTAGGTCCGCATAAGGTTATTTTTTAATCACTTTTCACACCGGACCACATCTTTCGATGTGTTATCCGGTATTTACAAGTTGGAAGTCATCTGCATCGTGTAAAAATCCCAGAGATGCTCTCAGATCGATCAACTCACTGAGCAATACTACGGATGAGACAACTCCCTCCTTTCCTGCAGGAGCGGTGGCCACAGCCTGCCCCAGCACATCATACACAGCTGAATCACCTGAATAATAGATCCCCTTGGGATCGTACCCGATGCGGTTTACGCCCGCTACATAACACATATTTTCAATAGCTCTTGCCGGAAGCAGCGTGCGCCATGCGTGGCTTCTGCGCTGCGGCCAGTTGGCCACATAGATCAGAAGGTCATACTCCTGTCCTCGCATTTGTCTGGACCAAACCGGAAAGCGCAGGTCATAACAAATCATTGGTACAATTCTCCATCCATTGTATTCGATCATCAGACGCTCAGAACCTGGTGAATAGTATTGGTCTTCACCAGCATACTTAAACAGATGCTTCTTGTCGTACCAATGCTCTTCTCCATCGGAGGTGATAAAGTATAGACGGTTGAAATACCGATTGTCATCCTTTTCAATGATCGACCCACACACCGCCGTGCGATATCGATCTGCAAGCGCATACATCAACTCTTTGCCGGATTGCGATGCAGAATTACCAAATACATCAGGCTCCATAGTAAAGCCTGTATTAAACATTTCGGGCAACACCAGAAGCTGGCAGGGGGGCATATCTTCGCACAGTTTTTGAATTTTCAGGTGATTGGCGCCGATGTCATGCCAGACAATATCGAACTGTACAAGATTAATGGTCAAAGCATTCATAATAAAGAGTGTTTGGATTGCTTTGTTTAGTGTCACATTTTGCACAAAAGTAATCGGACAGGAAATCAGCAGACTTCACGCAGCAGGCCAATATGAGCGGGTGATGGTGTATGGCGGCAAAGTTGACTCTCTTCGTGGGGACGAAGCTATGCTGGTCGCCGATGCATATTTCAGAAAGCGCAATCCGGAGCGCGCCGAGGAAATATTAACAACCATTATACGCAGGGGTTATACCACGGAGGAAGCTCATTGGCAATTAGCGCAGGTTCTTATGGCACGAGAAAAATGGCTGCCCGCATTAGAGCAAACCGAAAAAGCACTCCAATTTGACAGAAAAAATTTCATCTATTTGAAAACTCGTGCCGGACTCCTTCTGCAGCTTGGCAGATACCGCGAAGCCGAAGCCGAATACAAAAATCTGATTCGCATCAGGCCGGGAGATGAATCGCTTTATTGGCTTACCTATCAGTCCATTGCAGAGCAGGAAGACTACCGAAGGGGAAAAAATTATCTGCTGACACATGTACAGAAATTCAAAACACCACAATATCAAAACAAAGCATTCGATGCCCTGGCACGCACATATCATTACACATTAAAAAAACCTGACAGCGCACTGTACATCATCCAAAGATGGAAAACAACCGTCGGAAAAAACACACAAAATGTACAGTTAGAACTATTGGTTCTCACTTATGTGGGAAAATTTCAGGAAGCTCTGAACGTCTACAATTCAAACAAAAATCTTTTTAGTAAATCAAAAGACGGGATTTTATTTGACGAAATATCAGGACATCGGGAATTTTCTCTTCAGGTGTTTTACGACCCCGATAAATCTTCATACACCGTCTATCTGATGGATTCTGAAATGCAGTATTTTCAGGGAAAAATTGAATGGAATAAAAATGAAGGTAATAAAACAGTAGCGACAATCGCCCTTCGGAATCAAACATCGCGCAAACATTTTCCCTTTTCAATCGATGACTATCAAAATATCAGAACACAGAGCATTCAGATCGCAAAAAGTGTAAACAATTTGGAATAATTTCGTAAAAAACAAATCCATACGTTCTGCGTAATTGATTTCAAAATTGTTTCGCAATGAAATTCAATCCTGTACCCCTTTCCTTCCTTTTGGCATGTATTGCTTTGGCAGTAGGTAAGCTCACCAGTTACAGCAGTGGTTTTTTTGGATCGGGATATACCGGTTCGCCGGGGAACAATGGGATGACTTGTGCATCTTGCCACGCAGGTTCACCAGTGACTGTAGCCCAGGGTGGAATTACATCAAACATTCCGGCGACAGGATACATACCGGGACAATCATACACCATCACCATTACCGCGCAGCATCCTACGTTCAATACGTTCGGATTTATGCTTACGGCAGAGACGAGTACGGGGGCAAAGGCGGGAACCTGGACAGTCACCTCAAATGAAACTCAGCTTACTGCCGGAGGAAGTTACGTCGCGCATACCTCTTCAGGAATCTCAGGCTCCAATAATTCAAAAATATGGACCGTTCAGTGGACTGCACCCTCACCGGGTGTAGGAGCTGTTACGTTTTATGCCTCCATCAACCGAGCCAATGGAAACTTCGCCACCAGTGGCGACCAGATACAGACCGCATCGCTCACGGTATCCCAGGCGAGCCCTCCGCCACCGCCTCCCGTGTCGGTCAAGGTGGACACTGTGATACATGAGGTGTGCCAAAACGGGTGCAACGGAGCCATACAAGCATCATACACCGGAGGAGTTCCGCCCGTCACCCTGTCTATATCCGGTGGTAGCTTCTCTAATCTCTGCGGAGGTACATATTGGGTGAAAGCCACAGACAGCATCGGTCAGACCGATTCACTTCTTGTGACCATTCAAAGCGGCTCTAATCCCCCTACACCGGATATTCACTTTGATAACGCCAATATGATTCTCTACACGACTGCCCAAGCGTCCGCCTACCAATGGTTTTATAACAATCAAGTAATTGCCGGAGCAACGAAGGATACATTGAGCCTTACAGGTATGCAGGCAGGTGATTATTATGTCCGGGTGGAAGATCACCTGAGTTGCCATTCGAATTCTCAGGTTATTACCGTCACTTTTGGAAACATCAGGGTGCATCCCCCGCACAGACTGACCATATACCCGAATCCCGTAAAACAAGGACAAAAATTCTATTTACATTGGAACGGAAGCCCTTCTTCTCTCTATGTATATAGCCTTACAGGTGCAATGCTATTTGAGGTCAGGTTAGAACCGGGCACCAATAGCATTGACCTCTTACATCTTACTTCAGGCGTCTATGTGGCAGTCGTGAAGAGAGGTGAACATATCCTTACGACTTCAAAAATTCAAATATATTGATAAGATTAAAGGAAACTTGCTATCTTTTGCCTTGATGCTTCCAGGGTCTCCGGTGAGAGCTTGAGTTTTGGTTTTGTAAAGTTCAAATCGTCCATTGAATTGATAGGCAGGAGATGAATGTGTGCATGTGGCACTTCCAAACCAATCACTGCCACTCCCACCTTAATGCATGGATAGGCTTTGCGTATGGCAGCGGAAATCTTTTTTGACAAAGCCCACAACTCCTGATAGACTTCATCTGGCAGATCAAAAACATTGTCAATCTCCATTTTTGGTATGACCAGCGTATGTCCTTCCTTAAGTGGAAATATATCAAGAAAGGCAAAGCAATGTTCAGATTCAGCGATTTTATAAGAGGGTATTTCTCCTTTTACTATTTTTGAGAAAATTGTAGCCATCGGATACGCAAATTACATGACAGAGATTTCAAGGATTTCAAACTCGAGCATTCCTGCCGGAACTTTGATTTGAACTTTTTCGCCCACTTTTTTTCCGACCAGTCCTTGTCCGATCGGGGAGTTTATTGAAATTTTCCCCAGCTTTAGGTTGGCCTCAGTTTCGGACACGAGGGTGTATGAGACAATTTGATTGGATTTCAAATTTTTAAGCTTTACAGTACTCATGACCATCACCTTAGACACATCTACATCCGATTTATCCATAAGACGTGCATTGGCAATCAGATCTTCGAGTTTTGAAATTTTTAATTCAAGAAGTCCTTGCGCTTCTTTGGCGGCATCGTATTCGGCATTTTCTGAGAGATCTCCTTTGTCACGTGCCTCAGCAATTTGTTGAGATACTTTTGGGCGCTCCACATTTTTCAAATAATCCAATTCCTCCTTTAGCTTTTTAAGCCCTTCAGCAGTCAGATATGATACTTTTGACATACAAACAATTCTTTAAGTTAGATAATAAAAGAATGAGACCTCTGTAAAGAGGCCTCACTCACGCTACAAATATACGGATTTTTACAATGTAAGTCTTACACCTATGGAATGGGTACCTTGAAAGGGAGTACGGGTGGTACGGATTGAATAGTCTATAGCCAGATCCGATCCGGTTTCTTTTGACATGGGAATCATAAATGAAACACCCGCAGCAAGACCGGTATGAATATTGGTTTGCTGTGCATCTTGACGGTTGTCAAAAATCGTATAGCCAGCACGAGCCATAAATATTCTCCTGAATGAATACTCTAATCCCAGACCGTATTCATCCTTTTGCAAGGAATTGGATTGAAAATTTACGGCGGCCGTCAGCAGCTGATCTCCATCAAGAAAGAAGTCATAACTGCCTCCAATGACGAGGTTGGAAGGAAACTCAAACTTGGCCGAACGGCTGGAAAACGTCTGAGAGTATCCTCCTCCCGGCACCATGGCCTGTATGGATAATCCATCTCCGCCAAAGGATGCAGAAGGGCCGATATTGCGGAGTGTAATCCCAAATTTTAACCTGTTTTCTTCACCGGTGTGATATTGTACGCCCGCATCCACCAAAAGTGCTGATACGCTCAGGTTTGGAAGACCTTGGTTATAGAATTTAAGGTTTATCCCCCCATAAATACTTTCCGTGAACTTCTGGGAGTATCCTCCGGTGATGATCGCTGCATAGGGTGAAATGGTGGCTATACCTCCATCCGGCTGAGCCTCAGTGCGCACTACGAGATCACCATACGAAAAGTTATTGATTGAAAAGGCAAGTGCTCCAGAATTACCCACAGTTTTAACGAGTCCAATCGAATTTATGGTGATATCGCTACCGGCCAGCCATTGAGTATTGGTAAAGGCAATTTCAAGATTTTCGGTGTTTGCAATGCCGGCTATGTTTAGAAACACAGATTCTACACCACGTACACCAGCAGTATTCACATTACCCCATCCAGAATTTCTGGCCCAAGGATTATTTAGTAACTCATTGGCACCGGCAGAGCCTACACGCTGGGGGTTTCCGGCAAAAACCGAGCCTATAGAAAGGCTCAGAGCTATGGGAAAGGTTAGAATTTTTTTCACGCTTCGAAAGTCATTTAATTTTATTACTTAGAACGCATTGAGGTCCACAGGTCTCATGGCTCCAAACCATTTAACGACTTTATGACCAATGCCAAATGCATCTACATGGATTATATACATGCCACTCGCAATGGGAATTCCATAGTTGTTTCTAAGATCCCATTCCACCCAAGTGTCCGTATTGTCTTTGGTGATGGTTCTCACGAGTTCTCCATTGGTTGTGAAGATGTTGATGTTACATCTCACAGGCAGATTGATGATTTTAACCCGATTGTCGAGCTGAGAGGTTTCGTACACAGAGTATGCGAAGTAGGGATTAGGAACGACACCAATCAGATCAAGTGCATTTTTTGCAGTTTGCATATCATTTGTGCGGGCAGCGATACTGTTTGTGCTGAATTTATACATCGGATTTCCATTGTTTCCATTCGGGTTATTGCTGAAAGATGTGCTGTAATTGGCAAAGGATCTGGATACACGCAACTTGATAGTGACTTCCGACGGTATGCTCACGTTGGGGTCAACGTTAAATCCTGGAGCAGTCACAGGAATATTAACCCAGTCAATATTTCTGAATACAGCTGCTCTGTTAATCGGTGAATTAAGGTTGCTGATTTCGTTAAACAATGGGAAATCCTGTGGATTATTTCCACTGTAGGTCAGGTCCAGAGGTTGTCCCAATCCATTTAATCCATCGGCCGCAAATACATACACGTAATGTTGACCACCAAAGACGAAATTTCCGAGTTTGTCCTGAACTTCAGAAGTAGGATTCCAGCGCATGTCATTGCCTCTCTGTCCGACCCGGAAGGAGTTCTCTCCAAAAGCCATGTGAAGTCTACGTCCGGTCTCTACATCGATGGCATATCCCGGGAAGAATGACCAACCTTGTGGAATAGATGAATCTTCAACCAACTGGCCATTAACAAGGCTTAACGACGTACTTTTTCTTAATTCAAACTTATTAGCCCCACCGATAGCGAGTGCAGGTTCTTCACACAATTCAAAAACAGGCACACGTGTCCATTTACTGCGGTCGCTGGTGATCACAATGTTGATGGAACGCACCAGAGATATATCGCGTCTTGGAGTTTGTGCACGTGCAGGCCCCATACCCAGATTGTTTGGCAAGTTAAGGGTGTTGGTACGAGCCAGTGTGTACGGCGCCCATGTACCATCCACAAATGTGGCAAAGAATCGGCATGGATCCATGGGCTCAGTGATATTGGTATTTGGAAGAACAAAAGTCTGGTCAGGATACAAATTGGCTGGAGGCTGTGTCGCGACCGTATTGGTGCCCACAGCAATCCAATTACGAGGTGTAAAGGAAGTATTGTCACTTATTCCTGACAGCCAAGCTTTGTTAGGATCAGTATATACAACCTGAGAACCTACTACACCATTTCTATAGGAGCAAGTCCAGTCTCTGCCCGGATCGTTGAAATTGCTAAGAGACACAGACAACCCTAGTTCAGGAATAATCTGCTCATTGGGAAAGCTCAATGTAGTATCACTAAAGACGGGATTGGCTAGTGATCCACCGGTGATGACCCATCTGGCTGTATCACCTACACCCAAAACCCTGAGATCAAAGTCTCCTGCAGGTACCCTTTTTGGGTCAACTACTTTAATGTCCAAAGGACCGAAACCGGGTAAATATGCCAACTCATCTGATCTACCTTCGTTAACTATTTTTTCTTCGATGTCCGGGCGCAAATCCAGAAATTTCCCCATGTTTCCAAGACCCTCATAGCGGATGATTTCGGGTGAATCCCCATAATTTGCACCCAAAATCAGACCGTTCTGTTCCGGTTTGGTAATTCGAGGAATTCCTTTGAAGACCACAATTCCTTCAGCCCCAGAGGTCCTTCTACCGGCAAGGAATGGTGTCTGTTGAGATTGCTCCGGTTTAGCGGGATCAAAGGGTGCAAACTGGTTAACAGCATAGGCAACAACTATAAAGAAATACTCCTTGTGATTGATTAATCGTCTGTTGGTACCCGTAGCAAAAGCATCCTCTAAAATCCGAAAGGACATTCGGATGCCGTTATTATTGGCCTGAATAGTCATATCCTGGGGCACAAGGGCATTCATAGACGCGTCTCGCGTATAGTTAATAAGCTGCCCATATTGATTGCGGATATCACACTGAGCTACAAGACGAGACAACGACGGATTGTACAAATCTGCGACGCTTACATTGGCGTCTTTTAACTGGAAGATCTGGAAGCCTTCAAACTTGTAGTCATAATAACCGGTATCACGTGCTATTTGAATTTCCTGTGGAGTAGCATTGGGTGGATCTGGGATAAGTGGATCACGTTGACGATATTTCAGATTGAAATTATTTGACGTCTCATCATAAACAAGATTTAAAATTAACTCTCTGTCAAGTTCTACCATATCCACTCTGGGTCCGTCGGGGCCGTCGAGCAGCTGAAAGCAGTTGTCAAAGAGTTTCTGGGCTTTATCATCAGCTATGATGACAAGTTCCATGGATGCAAACAAGTCATCTGAAAAGAAATTTCTTGCCCACACAGCGCCTGTGGTAATGAAGTTGAGAGCTCCAGGTGCCAGGGAGAAAGGCCCAGCACAGTGCAATCCTCTTTTATCGGCTTTGTTGGCTGGAGATTCCCACCATCCGCCGTTGGGAAGCGGCTCATCAGGTTTATATGCTCCTGTGGTGTCAAATGAAAGTCCAGGATAAGCGAAGAATGTTCGTTCACCCGAACCATCCACCGTAAAGCCGTCACCGTTGTTTGTATTTCCTCTTCCGCTCGGATTTTCGATCACAAGTGGATTCCCGTTTCTCCAAATACATTGAAGATATTGGTAAAATTCGGCGGCATTTCTCGGGTCGGTGGTATTTGGATTGACCCCGGGACTTCCGGTATTGTTGTAGTACATAAATCCACTCATGATAATGCGTTCATTTCGGCCAATGCTCGGATCTTCCGGCTGACAAATTCCAAAATCATCGCGCACGCCATCAACACAACCGTCACGATCATTATCGATTCCGTCAAAATAGTCAGCAAAAGGTCCCTGGAAGAAGTCTAAGCCAATGGCCGGTGGGAATGGCCCGTACCCAAGCGGACCGGCATCTACAGGCTCAGCATTGTACACATATCCCAAGCCTCTGGCGATGTCGCACCCGATAATGTCGTCAAAAGGATTACCAAGGTCAGCGTCAAACCAGGTACCAAAAAATGTATTGGTAAGACGAAATGTGGACTTATTGAGAATCCGGTAGTTATAAAAAGTCATATTGTTGATCTCGTCATTGGTCGAAAATGCAAAGGCCTGGGCGCGTATTTCAAAGCCAAGGGCACCGGCTTGCGTTTCGGTGTGGATGTTACCACGATCGTTGTAAACCCACCAGATGGTCATATCTCCATACAAAAGGTCTATTTCCTTGATTCGGCAGTCGAATACTCTGTCCAGATCATACGCGGGATAATCAAAGCGGTGGTCGTAGAGATCATTACCGTCCAAATCTATAAAAGGCGCTAATCTGAAATCCAATTCTCCATTGATACCATTGCCCGGCCAATCGCGAATGATGGTAGGTATTTCATTTTCATAATTTGGATATTTTGCAGCAAGGTCGCAGTCCGGATCGTCTTTACACTGAAGCCAGCCTCTGTGTTTTTCGACTTGTGATCTGAAGATGATCCAGAATCGGTCGTATGTCCTGCAAATTTCTGCATTGACACTCGCCAATCCGTCGTTTGAAAGGGGGCCCGGCCAGTAGTCATTTCCCCTTTGGCGATAGGTCATGGCGCCGAGTTTCAGCTGGTTTCCTTCGTCAAGACCACCTAACCAAAGCGCACCGGCAAACATGGAGTGCCGGTTAGAACCTTTGGGAACTTCATATCTGGGTTGGTTCAGGTTCCACCACATATCGCCGGCGGCAAGTACGGTGGCACGAACATTATTCAGGTTTAGGTCGGCCTGAGCTGTAGCAGGAGCACACAGTTCCTGCAGGGTTCTTCCTGTCCGTTTTTTAGGACTCCCAAGACCAGGAATCTCACGAGCCTGAATCAGTGAAACCGCATTTACAAGTGTCAGAATAAAAAAGACCCTTATCCAATTCATATTTACCATTTGATGATTAGAAATTAAACATGATACCTAAACGAATCCTTCTTGGCAGACCAAAGTTGAAAGGACTCAAAAGTCTGACATTATATAGATCTACAAAAGACTGGGCACTTACCTGAGAGTTGATTGCATTCACTGCCTGAGGAGATGTCAAGTATCCGTCATCGTCAGGAAGCCCGGTGAAGGGATAAACGGCCACCACATTTCTGGTGTTTAACAGGTTGAGGATCTGGAGATATACATCCATGCCATATGTTTTTCTGCTTTCTTTATTGAATTTGAAGTCAAACACTTTGTTGATACGGGAGTCTACACGCAACTGCCAGGGAAGTCTTGACCCATTGACCTGACCTATGAGTGGTGACTGGGTTTCGGAAGCATTGATAGGGTACGCGAATAACCTGCGTGAGTAAGGCGTTCCTGAATTAGCAGTCACGACGAAGTTTATACCGGCGTTTTCAAATACGCGCTTGTTAAACCAGACAGGCCCATTGTAATTAACACCTTTTCCATAGCGATAGTCAAGACGTGTCACGATCCGGTGACGGGTATCAAAACTCAACGGGAGGATGTAGCGGATATTGGGCTGGCCGGAGCGCGCCAGATTGGCTCCTGAGTTAGGACCTGAACCGGTACCATCAGCAAATTGAAGGGTATAGTTGGCAGTGAGACTCACATTACCGGTGCGACGCAGATCGTACTCAAAGGTGAAACCTTTGACTGTACCGAAGTCCCGGTTACCATATGTAATATATGTATTAGGATATGCTTGCGTAAGGGCTATGGTCTGCATCATGTCGCGCATTTCGCGATAAAATGCAGCGAGCTTTAGCACAGAACGCGAAGAGAGTACCTGCTGAAATCCGAGCTCGTAATCAGTTGTGCGCTGAGGTCTGAGATTTGGATTACTAATCGGATCAAGAAGGTTTTTGCCGAATTCGAGCTCCATTATCTCAATGGGATTAAACCGCGATAATCCTACATCAGGGCGCTGTGCCAGAACGTCGTAATGCGCATAAAACAGTGCCACATCAGAAATGGGGAAGTTGAAACTCACACGCGGCATTACGATGACCTGCGGACGATAATCTGCAAACGATGAGGGACCAAGGCGTTGATTTTCAGGCCTGTCATACAACACGGGTCGCACGTTACCGCCCCCAAGGTCTGCGATTACTTTCGGATTATCGATTCGGCGACCTTGTATATCATACCAATCGTCTCCACTTCGGAAACCTACAACATTCGAAAACTCATTTCCGCCAAGAAAGTAGTTGTAGTTATCCACGTACAAGGCATAATTGTCTCCGATGTTGGAAGGAATATTTCCTCTGATATTCGGAAAAATTCCGTTTCGCACTTCACCGACTGTCACGCCGGGATACAAATTGTAAGGGTCGCGAAGAACAGGCTGATTGAGATCAAAATAGTCCACGCGAACTCCCACATTGAATCGAAGGTCATAAAACTCAAATTGATCCTGGATGTATCCGGCTACATAGATAGGCTCAAATGCCCCAATTGGTCGTAGCAATCTACCATCAGCACCTCGTCGGGTGAAGAAATCATTGATGGAAACACGGCGATCCGAAATTCGTCCGGTATGGTCAAATCCATAGTATCCGACTAATCTGGATCCACTCAGGTTAATCAACTCATCAGCACTAAACAAGTCAAGCGAAAATACAGAAGGATCATAACTGAATACATTCAGAAAATCCAATCCATTGGGATCGAGCCCGATACGCCTTCTGAAGCGCTCATCAAAGGCATTTTGCTTTTCAGCATCGAATTTTCTGGGATAAAAAATTGTGTCAAGAAAAACTCCGTTTTCATCGCGCACCGGCATTGGGTTACCGAAGTCTAACTCCCGGATATGGTCATTCTGAAGCTGCTGCATGAGTCCCCAAAGACCATTAGCCCCTACACTGAATGATCTGTCAACTCTCTGCTCAAACTCAAATCCGGTGATAATCTGGTGTTTGTCATATTCAAAGCTGAAGGATCCTGTAACGCGAAACTGAGAGAATCGGCCTTTGCTATATCCAGCAATTTGAGCCCCAACATTGCCCCACAAGCCATTGTACACCGTCTGAGGATTGTCGCCGTTCCACAGAGCTCTGCCCTGGCGTAGAGCATCATAGGTTCTCGTATTACCAAGAAATGGATTCTCTCGCACGGTTTCATAAAAAATCTCCGTATACCGGGCTCTAACAGGATTGTAAGGTCCAGGTCTGAAGGTGATAGCTGTATCAAAAGGCACAATAGCTAACCAACCTTCTAATCCGGTAGCAGTGTCTGTGCCATAAGTGTAAAAGAAAGATTGAAAGCGATCGAAATATCCGATGTGACCATAAGCAAAAATATTGTCACCAAAGCGCGGGTCAAAACTCCTGCGCTCGCTTCTGGAATAATCGACTTGGATTTGATAATAGGCATTTTTGATTTTAGAAGTACTTTGAGATGTACCCAATGATTGTTGAAATCTTCCAAATACCGCCCAGTCACTGTTTACGGAAGCTCCGTAATTTTCGTAATTAAACAAGGAATTAAAAAAACTTGGATCCCTGCCCCAACGAGACGTTAATCGTCCACCAAGCAGAAAATTTGAGTTGGCACCTGTTTTTATATTGATGTTGGACTGAAAGCGAAATTCATTTCTGGCGGCATTCAGACGGGCAGGAATTTCTTCCAAATCGTCCATTGTAATAAATTCTGAATTGTAGAGCACTCCCAAACCCAGGTTAGCAGGTCTTACAGGCGTTTTCTGTAAATCTCTTAAAATATCTTCCCGCACACGATATTGCTTTGTAATAAATGGCCGAGGGTCAGCTTCATACTGATATTCTGAAGATAATAAAAAGCCCACGATGGGTTGTCCTTTGCGTTTGAGAATTGGCCCTCCGGCTGTAAAAGCAAAAAGGTTAAAATGATAGGCATCAAATGGAGAAGAGGTCAACACCTCCGCTTCACCGAAATAATTAGCAGAAGGGCCTTTTGTAGTAGTTGAGATAATCCCACCAATCGCGTCACCAAACTGTGCCGGAATACCGCCTGTATAGACCTGCTGCTGGGCAATAGCACCTTGAGGAAGCGAAAGGCTCCCGCGCACTCTCACCCCATCTATAAAGTATGTGGTAGCATCCTCTCGTCCACCGCGTATGCTAATACCTCCACCTTCTACTGCCTGAAAAGCACCTGCAGTCTGTGCGGCTACTGCAGCTACGTCGCGCACAGCCATTTGGGTAATTTCTTCTGAAGTGACTACCGTTTTATTATCTACAAGAGGCTTTTCCCAGGTGATGACTACTTCTGAGAGCATTTCAGTAGATTCTTGAAGCGGTACATTAAGTGTTGTGGCTTCATTCGGCCTGATCAGAATACCCGCAATAGTTGCCTTGGCATACCCTACAGCGGTGACTTCTACATTGTATGTACCGGGATTAAGAGGTGATATATTGTAGTTACCGTTGTCGTCACTGGCTGTACCTTTAACTATGGCTCCTGCCTTATCTTTTACCACCACATTGGCAAAGGGAACTGGTTCTCTCGGATTTCCCTTTTCGAATATCCTTCCTATCAGACGTCCCGGTCGCTCCTGAGCTTTGATCGAAACCGCTAATGAGAGCAAGGTAAGGATGAGTATTCTTTTCACCATTTCTTAAACGTTAAAGTTTGGGTAATTGAGGGCATAAATTAAAAACAATTCAAATAAATTGCCAATACAAGCATCAAGATTTTTTCCTTTTGACATCTCAGGTTGTATCTTTCTGATTTTATTTTTGTTATAATTAGGTTAAAGGGCGATTAATAAAAATTGAAACAGCGATAATAAGTGTACACGGCATATTTTTTGGAAATTTGTTGTATAAAATGAACCATACTCTTGGCCAAATCTGCGCATTTACCTTGTTTTTAACGGCTGCGTGCAGAGGTAGCGAACCGCATTTGGTGCCTAATGTTCCAGTGGATGAATTGATTTATCTCAACCTGCCGTCGAGCGCTCCGCTCCAGGCACCCGGCGGCTGGATTTATCACCCGGGAGGTTTCAGGGGGCTTGTCATTTATCGGGCATTTTTCAATGGTAATGCCGATGATTTCAGAGCGTTTGACCGGACCTGTCCGAATCACGTCTCTCAGCCGTGCGGCAGAGTCTTTGTTAATTCTGATAATGTCACGCTTTCCTGTGAATGCGACAGTGCGCGGTATATACTCTTCGACGGAACACCGGCCAGCGGCAACCAATCTCAGCCTCTCCGCCAGTATAGGATCCAGTTTTTCGGTACAAGTATCCGCGTATTTAATTGAGATATCGGTTTTTCTTGTTTTTATTTGCTGTAAATTTTTTAAAAAATGACCTTCCGCCATGTTGTATCTTTTTTGATTGTTTTAATTGCTATATCCGCACAATCTCAGAATTATTACCAACAAGGAATTTTTTTAAGGGGTGGCGTTTCATACAATTTCAGTCAGCCGTATTCCATCCCGTTCAACAGCTGGCAAAACCGCACCCTCACAGACTCCACGCTCGACATTGAAACAAAATATTTCTCACCCGGCTCGGGAGCATTAGCGCATGTGGGATTGGGGTATCAGATCAATGATGTCTTCCGGGTAGGGTTGGATGTTGGCTACCAGTTCAGCAGTTCGTCCACTGTCAGAGACCTGTACTCTACACGCATCGACACGGTGAATTTTACGTTTGAATCCTCCAGAACATTGATTTCCAATTCTTTTTTATTTACTCCGGAAATCACCTTTATGCTTCCGATGGAATATATCACCCGTCCGTATCTTCGACTTGGATTTCCGTTGATTCTGGGGGTAATACAGGAAAAAAATTCAACGATACTGCCAAATTCCGCAAATTTTTACGACTTCGTCGAATCCCGATCCAATCACATCGGAAAACTCTCGGCAGGACTATCAGGTGCTGTAGGGGTGGAGTGGTCTCTCGACGATAAATTTTTCATATTTACAGAAATCCGCGCCCTTGGGGCACAGTTTTCTCCGCGTCGATCTGAACTGGTTTTTTACGAAGTAAACGGACAGGGGGAGTTGAATCAATTTTCCCGATTTGAGCGCGAGACGGTTTACGAACGTTCTGTACGGATCGCTGATACGGATGAAATCAAAGCCAATGAGCCTAGCCGGGCTCTTCCATTCAGCCTCCCCTTCAACCACATCGGCATTTCTGTAGGTATTACCGTTCAGTTGTTTTAAGCTACTTTGATAAGGTATCGGCTATTTCGAGCAGATAGCGGTTTAAATCTTTGTTGTGTTTAATGGCTTTGTTAAAGGGCACATACACTATGTCTTTCCCTTGCCTGCCTACCATTACATTATATTTATTGTTTATTAGACCTTTGACGGCTGCGTATCCCATTTCACTAGCCAGTACTCTGTCGTAAGCTGACGGACTGCCTCCCCTCTGAATGTGTCCAAGAATGGTAACCCTGACGTCATATTTGTCAAAATTTTTTTTCACCGCATCGGCCACTTTATATGCTCCACCACTTTCGTCACCTTCGGCTACGATTACGATGGACGAATGTTTTCGTCTGTTCCAGCCTTCACGAAGCTTTTGTATGAGACCATCGATGTAGGTTGGAGTCTCGGGCACCAGAATGGCTTCGGCTCCACAGGCAATCCCAGAGCGCAGTGCGATAAATCCGGCATCTCTCCCCATAACCTCTACGATAAATAAGCGGTTGTGTGAGGCGGCCGTGTCGCGCAACTTGTCCACCGCTTCTACCACGGTATTTACAGCCGTATCGTATCCTATGGTAGCGTCTGTCCCGAAGAGATCATTATCTATGGTGCCTGGTGCGCCTATGGTGCGTATACCGTGCTCTTCATAGAGGATTGATGCTCCTTTGAAAGAACCATCGCCACCAATGCACACCAATCCTTCGATGCCATGACGTCTGAGATTTTCAGCAGCTTTGGCCCTGCCCTCCGGTGTGCGAAACTCTTCACTTCGGGCAGTCTTAAGTATGGTGCCGCCCCGCTGTATGATGTTTGAGACATCGCTGCTTTGCATCGGCAGGATATCCCCCTCGATCATTCCCTGATATCCGCGGTAAATGGCATAAACCTTCAGCCCGTCGGTGAGGGCGGTACGAACAGCCGCCCGAATACAGGCATTCATGCCCGGCGCGTCGCCTCCCGATGTAAAAACTCCGATTGTTTTCATGATATTCAATATATTTTAAATTGTTGGAGAAAAACCTGTAATTGCCCGTTGTAAAGGGGGATCGTCAGTGACGATCGGAGTCCGAGATGTTTTGTGTGTTGCTTTCCAGCGGAAAGGATCCAACATTCGCTGCCTGAAAATTTTTGTTTTAAGACCTTACCCAACTGAGAAAAAAATGACAGGGGTTCGATTTTGAACCGTTGATTATACGGAACATTCATAATCATAAAAGCCTCGCCTACAGGATTCGGCCAGGAGAAAAAATCGCATACTTCCAATTGTACCGGACTCTTTGGACAAATGCTGAGCAAGGATTTTTTGGCAATTTCAATGGCTTTAGCATCCTTGTCTATTCCATAAAATGATACCGATTTTCCTCTATGTGAAGTGTATGTCATCTGTTTCCAATAATCGTGAAATGGATGTCCTTTGAAATTCGAAAAAGAAAAATGCTTTCGGTACAGATTAGGACTCTTTTTTTCTGACATCAGAATGGCTTCGCTCACAAAGGTACCTGAGCCGCAAAACGGGTTTATAAAAGTCCTGTCCCCGGTAAATCCCGCGAGCCTTAAAATTCCGTGAGCGAGAATTTCGTTGACGGGAGCTTTGGCTGTAAGGGTTTTATATCCTCTTTTGTACAGTGGTTCACCGGAAGAATTTACATATATAGATATTTGATCATTATAAATGTATTGATACAGTTCGATATCCGGCCTTCGGATGTCCACATTGCTTCTTTTACCGGCGTGTGTCCGCTGAATATCTGCCACGGCATCTTTCAGAAGCAGAGAGGCATACATAGAGTTGTCGATCCATGGACAGTCATAGACATCGCTTCTAATTGCAAAAGTCTGCTCCGTCGCAAGGTATGTCTCAAAAGGGATGGTTTGTGATTTTCGCAAGTATTCCTCTCGGGAGAGTGCACCAAATTCCCCTATTTTGACGTATACATACATTGCTACCCCCGAGTGCACATTGAGCTCTACCACTGTCTTAAAATCTCCTCTGCAAGTGACTGACCTGTTTTGTACCGATAGAATCTCACCACCGTAGGTTCGAATGTCGTCAGCCAGTAAACTTTCAAAACCGCTTAAGGTCTTAACGAGAAGTGTGTACATCTAGTGATAAATCAGGTGAATTTCCGGAGGGTTGCCTTCATCATACGGCAGACGGGTAAAAACCATGCTTGCACGAGCCGTATCGTCTTTTTTAAGGGCAAAATGGACGCTATCCATAAATGTCTGGTTCTTCCGGCTGGCCTGAACGACAAGGGTAAAAGCCGAATCCTTTTCCCGCGCCACAAAAAGCGTCTTGATTTGGGTAACTGTCAGAGAATCTGAGAGCATATACGGTAATATTTCTATATGTGCCAATGGCTTCGAGGATTGATCTTTTTCTGAGGTGAGGAGTTTGCCATTTTCTGTCCCATCGCATGACCAAAGTACAGATCCGGTCACATATAGAATAATGAGCGAAATCAGTCCTTTAAATTGTTTCATTCGTTTTTGGAGTATTAAAAATATTACACATATATGCGAAGGCAATGTACACAGTCGGCCTGATACGAACGGCCAAAAAGTGCCGCATGCACCAGCAGGGGATACAATTTGTAAAGAGACAACCGGACTTTGAAATCCGGCAGCAGAGGAAACTCCCCGTTGTAGGCATGGTAGAATGAATCTGTAAATCCCCCGAAAAGCATGGTCATGGCAATATCTACCTCTCTGTGGCCGTAATAGACAGCCGGATCTATAAAATAAGCTTTTCCCTCAATATCCGCCATCAGATTGCCCGACCATAGGTCTCCGTGAAGGAGAGAGGGTTGCTCGTCCGGGAGAAGTTGCGGTAATTTTTTGTACAGGTCTTCAAGAAGCGACAGTACGGATGTGTGAAGATTGCCCCTGTGATAAGCCTCTTGTGCAGCAGGCCATAATTTTGAATGAAAATAACATTCTGGCCAGGAATCATATCGACCATTGCATTGGGGCAATGAGCCGATGTAGTTGTCCCATTCCAGGCCATAATAGGGTTGCTTTTTCAGATGCAACCGTGCCAAGGCTCTACCCGCATGTTCCATTGTATACTCCGTAACCTTTGCGGACTCGATCCATTCCAAGAGTAGAAAACTCTCGCCGGCATATATGACTTCAGGCACATGATTTAGTGCGTTAATTTTTAGCAAATTCAATCCCAAGGCTTCTTTGGTAAAAAAATCGGAAGGCATGGGGTGAGAATTTGTCTTTGCAAAATACACAGCTTCACCCGCCTTTACGCGATACGAGTGCCCTATGCAGCCTCCATATATTGGCTCGAATTTAAGATCTGCATCTGCCCCTATGATCTGCCGAATGGCCTCTTCCAACATGCGAAATGTTCCCAAGACCGCGATATTTTTTTATACACCGGATAAAGGTATTGCATCCGAAAGTGTGCTGTAGCTTTTTTTTGGGTTTCGGACACCCCATTCTAACCTTCAAACCAACTCGCCAACGGTATTTTCAAACCGGCTGATACACTGCTGAAGGGTGCCGTACCAGGTACCTCCGGCAGCATTGCGGTGACCACCTCCATTGAAGTGCTTCCGCGCATATTGATTGACATCGACTTCACCCTTTGAGCGAAAAGAGATACGAACTCTATCTCCCTCTTCTCGAAACAAGGCCGATACTACAATGCCTCGAACGGAAAGACCAATGTTTACAAATCCTTCGGAATCGTCCTTTTCTGCTCCGGACCGATTGAATTCATCCTCTGTGATCCAGGAATAGACAACGGATTGCAAAGGATATGTAAGGTGACCGAGCATTGCAGCCATCAATTTGAATCGCTGCGGTCGGTTTTGATCAAACAGGGCCTCATGTATATCGGTGTGTCGTGCACCGGCCTCCAGCAGATCTGCTATCACACGGTGCGTACGCGGTGTAACCGATTCAAACCGAAATGACCCACTGTCTGTAAGTATTCCTGTGTACAGACATATAGCCATGGATGCCGTAAGCCAGGATATATCGGGATATGCCTCACGCAGAACTGCGAAAAGAAGTTCGGACGTACTGCAGAATGTAACATCCGAAAAACTAAGTTCAAAATCCGGATCAGGCTGCAAGTGGTGGTCAATTAGAATCTTCTTCCCCCGAAAAGTCTTTAATACTTCTGCCATGGAATCTCCGGTGCGCTTCAGGGTATTGAAGTCAAGACAGAAAAGCACTTCGGCACCCTGAATGACATCAGCGAGGGCACTGGGTTGCCTGTCAAAGGGAATGCAATCTTCGACATGCGGGAGAAAATGTAAGGACGGGGGAATCGAATCAGGGGTAAAGATGTGTACCTGCTTGTTTGAATTTCTCAAAAATTGATACAGCGCAAGCGAACTGCCTACAGCGTCCCCATCGGGATGAATGTGGGTGGTGATTACAAAATTTTCACAAGAATCAATAATATCTCTCAACAAATTAGCTTCAGCAGTCATGGTATCGGATAACGAGGGCAATTGATAAATGGTTTGAGATATTCGAAGATTAAAGCGAAGGCGTCCGGCCTCCGTCGACCGGCAGGTTAATTCCGGTAATGTAAGCCGCCTGTCTGGATGCCAAAAAAACGGCTGCGGCAGCAGGTTCGTCCGGTCTGGCAAAGCGACCGGCAGGAATCTCGGCAATCATCTCTGCTCTTATGCTTTCCGGGGAGGTTCCAAGTTTATTTGCCTTATTTGCGATGATGGCATGAAGCCTGTCCGTATCGGTAGCTCCGGGCAGGATGTTGTTTACTGTAATTCCAAAAGGAGCCAGTTCATTCGACAGGGTTTTTGACCAGTTGGCCATTGCTGCCCTTATGGTGTTGGATACTCCCAGGTTTGGCAGAGGCGCTTTTACAGAGGTGGAAATGACGTTGATGATGCGTCCGAATCGGGCCTGTTTCATTCCGGGAATGCAGGTTTGCATGATAAGGTGAGATGCAATGACATGCTGCGCAAAAGCCTGCTCGAGCTGAGAGCTATCCGCACAATGCAGAAGTCCCGGAGATGGTCCGCCGGTATTGTTGACGACGATGTGAATGGCTCTGGCCTGCTCAGAGAGATGTTTTGCAAGGGTTTCTTTTAATGAATACGGATCTGACTGGTCAGCCACGATGTAGTCGTGTTGCTGACCTGATGATGTATTCAGTTCTTTCAGGACTTCTCTGCATTTCAAAACGTTGCGAGCGAGCAGAGTAATGCTTGCCCCTGAGTCCGCTAAAGCCCTGGCAATTGCTCTTCCGATACCGGAAGTGCTGCCACCTACCAGTGCGTTCAATCCTTTTAAATCGATATTCATCCGTTATACATACATTTTTTTTCGTATCTGCACATAGACTACCCCAGCCAGCACCACTATTACCACAGGCAGTGCCACGTTAATGATGCGCCACATCCACATCTCATCATACACTCGGCTCATCTTTAGGAGTCGGAGCTTAAACTCCCTGTTGCGCAAGGCTATCAGGCCTTTGTCATCGAGCAAGTAGTCGAAGATGTTGAGCATCAGGTCGCGGTTGCCATACTGGATACCGGTAAACTGATCAAAGCCCAACGGAAGAGGTGTTCCTTTTTGAAGGTTCGGATTGACAATGTTGAGCTGATTTTTGATGACATCCCCATCGGCTATCACTACCTGCTGGGTAGGCTTACTCTCCTCTCTGAAAGGAATCTGGCGGCCTGTCTCATCTCTTGGGACAATCTGATTTTTGAAATAGGACGTAAATGTTCCCTCGAGGAGCAGACCCACCGTGAGAAAGCGCTTCGGGAAGGGTTCTCTTCCGGGGTAGTTGTACAAGTAAGCCAGACGCACAATGTGAGGGGTAGATACCGTGCGGGTAGCATCCGATGTTTTAAGCAAAGGGGTCTTGGTCACACCGGGGGCCATCACCGTGTCAATTGTGGATGCAAATTCCAACTTCACCGAATTTAAATCTTTGGTCACGGGATGATACACCAAGGGGTCAATGAGCGGAAAATAAATCCAACGTTTTACCGACCGCATGTCGCTGACCCAGGCTGCTTTTCGATCCTGTACCAGATTGGTGTTGATCCGGAATCCATATCTGAAAAACAGATTGCCCAGTCGCAACTCATCTAAGATCGGATAGGCCATAAATTCCGATGCACGACTTAGGGAATCCATGTCAGCAGCCACGGCATCTATCAGCCATACGACCTTACCCCCGTTCATGATAAACTGATCAATGAGAAACAGATCCAGATCCGTAAATGGCTTCTGAGGTTTGGCTACGACCAGACAATTAAAATTACTCATTCGCTGCATCTGCCTCAGGATGCTCACTTCGCCTGTAGATGTGTCTTTTTCAAATTGTCTGAGATTAAATCGCGTAACGGAGTAGTGCTCCGAAAGCGCCCTTGATATATCGGCTACTCTTCCAGGCTGGAGTTCGTCGTGACCCTCTGTAAAAGCAATGGTCGGACTGAATTTGCGAATGAGTTTGCGGATGGCATTGGCCAGATTGTACTCAAGATTTTGAATGGCGATGTTGATTTGATTTTCAGGCGAGGTATTGATGTGTGTGGTCATGAGTTGAATCGCCGTTTCCTTTTCGCCATACGTGGCTATGATACCCGGAAAAAGTTGTAAATACTGCGTCTGATTGCCCTCATTGATTTCTACCTGGATGGGACTTAGCCCCTTGAACTCCAATTGCTGCTGAAATTCCCGAATGGCTTTTTTATCGCCTATCTCTGAAGGATCTTCTATTTTAAAAAGAATATTTCTGTTGTAAGCCCGAAATTCCTGTAACATCTGACGAACTTCACGCTGAAGTTTCCTGAATCCGCTTGGCAGCTCTCCATCCAGGTACAGTGTGAAAATCATAGGTTCACTGATCTCAGCAAGAAGCTCTTTGGTCACGGGCGAAAGGCTGTATCTCTTTTCGCTGGTCAGATCCAGCCGGATTATACCATAGGTGTTGATCACCACATACACAGCGACCACCACTGCAATCAGTCCGGCATACCGCATGTATTCTCTTTTTACCCTACTCATTGTTGTATTAGTTTCGTCGATGGATCAAAACCAATCGGGTGGCTGCCAACGCGAGAACGATTAGCCCTGTGAAATACACAACGTCACGGCTGTCGATCACGCCTCGACTGATGCTGTTGTAATGCTCGCTTATGCTCAGATGCGCAAGTAGCATCCCACCCGAGCCAAATACACTCAATGCGGCAAACTGATCTACGACATAAAAGAAAAAAAAGCATAAAAAAACTCCGATCAGAAAAGACACAATGGGGTTTTCTGTCAGACAAGACGCCAATATCCCCAGCGCAGCATACACGGCACCCAGAAGCAGCAGTCCAAGATAAGAGCCGATCGTAGCTCCGGTATCCAGATTGCCGGGCGGGTCGCCCAACACGTACACCGTTACCACATATACCAGTGATGGCAGCAGGGACAAAATCACCAGCGTCACTGCAGCGAGGTATTTGCCTAAGATCAACTGCCACTCCGTCAGCGGTCGTGTCAGCAACAGCTCGATGGTGCCATACCTGATCTCATCCGAAAACATCCGCATCGTAATGGCCGGTATCAAAAACAGAAAAACCCAGGGAGCTATGATAAACAAGCTATCCAGACCTGCATATCCCATGGCCAGGATATTCAGCCCTCCCGGAAACACAAAGAGAAATAACCCCGTAAGCAACAAAAATGTAATAATGGTCAGATATGCCGTCAGCGAACTGAAAAAACTTCTGATTTCCTTCCAATACAGACTATTCATCTTCCCCCTTTGACAATAGACCGACAAAAGTAAAGCCACACCGCTTAAATGCCGGAGTAAATCAGATCCTCAAAGTTCAATTCAGGCTTTAACTAAAACCTATACTTCTACCGCGCCCTGCTATGGATTCTGCGGGAGAAAAACCCCTCTCTATAAATCCAACAGATTTAGAAAAAGGGATCAGAAGGTGGTAGAAATACACTTTCCCCCCCTTTTTACACCCATTTTTCCCGAAATTTTTCCGGAGAGGTGTTAAAAAATTTTGCCATTTTAAACTTTCGTTTAATCTTGATAGCTAACTACATCTTCAATTTATAATAAAAACAACTACTACTCCAGCTCATCAGCTCACCGGAAACTGGCTAAGGCACAAACGCTCTAGGTCATGACTTGTAGCGTGTACATATCTTTTCTATCGAATACGGCTCAGTATGCTGTCTTGCCGGCTTCTAATGGATCTACAGTTGTGGGAGCCTCATGTGGCAGCACAGCAACGTTTAAAATATTAAACCACAATATTGGGTTTTTTGTCATTTCGGTATAGTCGTCAGATTTCACTTTTAATCCATTTGATCCCTGGAATGATTTTAATTAAGCAACCGGAGTGTTTTTCCTGTCAGGTATAACGATTTCCAATCCGAATACCTCACCCAACAACCTGTATTCATTTACAATCATATATACAAATTATACAGACACGTTTACTCTTACCAGCTACATTACCAGGTGTTGTAATACTTCATCGGGCGCTACATATGAACTGGTGCACCACAATGCGATGAACACCGTGCAAAGCAAAGGCATCAATGTACAAGGCCTGCTGAGCGACCCCAACTGGACACTGGACAAGCGACTGCACATCAATTACTACACCATCATAGGCGACAATTCGCTGACAACCTTCGACGGAATAAAACTTGCAGAGACCGAAAATGCCATCATAGCCGATAACCACATCGAGCATCTGGCATCGATGAACGATTGCGGTATGAATGCCTACTGCGGCATTCATCTCCACCGTGCGCTCAACACCTGGGTATCATCAAACTCAATAGAAAACCTCTGCTATGGCCTTTATGGCAGAGACAATCTGCTCTTGACACGCCTTGAGTGCAACGATTTTATCTCCACCCATGGTATCTACTTCCACTTGGTAAACATCGGCAACATCGGATCCCCCGGCCAAATAGCAAACAATAGGTGGATCAATCCTAGCTCGCAAGATAAAATAGTTTGGGTCTTTATAAAATACAAATCCAACCCTGATTTATTACTGGAACACCAGTAAGGGATCAGATTTTAATCCCCAAACAAGTATTATTATTTCTATTGATAATGCAACTTTATATTCCTGCATCTCAGCCCCGTCGTATCGACCGCTTGATGCATCAGAACTGCCTGCGCCTGGAATACAACTCTACCCAAATCCTTTTACAGACCGATTGAATATTTAAAGCAGTGGTTATTCCCAGTTAGATTTGTCCTTGTACAATCTGCACGGTCAGCTTGTGTTTCAAAAAAATCAGTTGAGCCTAGGCGAACTGGTTACGCTGGACCTGCATGATTTGCCTGCGGGTATTTACATGCTTTCTACACTTCAAAGTGGCTATCAAAATATATATAAACTAGTAAAACAATAAATGAAAAAAGCCGGATTAAATCCTTCATCCGGCTTTAAAAAAATCAGTGCTGATGAGAAAGTATATCCTAATTGTTCTGGTAAGTATATATACCTACGGAAATGCGCAAAATCTGGTTCAAAATTCTTCTTTTGAAGAGTTGGAAAAACCATGTAATACCTTTTTTGGGTGTCCTTTTCTTGGACTGGAAAGGGTAATTTCTCATGGTGGTCCGATAGTTAAAAATTGGCATCTTTTTAAAAGATGATTCATTATATGTATACCGGCTCGTCCCACCTTACCTCACTCTTTACACCAATGCTGACCTTCACTCGATTGGCCATGTAATCCTGATTAACGATTCGGCTTCAATAAATCAGTCTGCTGAATGGAAGAAGATATCATTTAAATCGACCATAAACAATGGAAATTATAATATGATGTATATAGGTTGGTTAGAGCCAAACATAAATGATAATTTCAGCTCCATCGTCGATTCCACAGGTGATTTGGTGCTGATTCGATGTGGAATAAATCAAATACCAGTAAGATTTGTTTCTATACTCTACATCGAGGACGTGCATTTTTTCCGGTGCAGCGATACGGTCTTCAGCCTGCATCTGCCGGGGAGAGATACGGCTGTATCGGTGATTTTATTTTTGACCTTTAATCGCAGACTATACAGCTAAAACTGAAAATTACAGATCTGCGCTGATTTAGTTACGTATGTTCGCGAATTGGTCTGCAATAGCACACGCTCCCCCTCTTAACAGCCAAATGATCAGAGAGACGAAGGTAGCGACAATCCACCCCTGAGCTTTTGCCGTTGAAGCCTGGGGGAAGTAAAAAATCCAATCCTTCTTGACTGAAAGTTTTCAAAAAAATGACTGTGAAAACCTATATCTACTTGTTAGCTAAGTATATTTTTTCTAGCTAATTCCCCTTTTATTATTTCCAATCGCTTTGCCCACGTATTCTCCACAGCTTCTAAGAGAGGTTCATGAGACTCATAATTTTTCTCTAACAGTTCGTATATAGCCTCTACAAACCTTTGAATTCCCTCTGCTACGGCTACATGCCCTGATACTTTATCTGTTAAATCAGGTAAAGGTGTCGTGACCACCGGCTTATTACATGCTAAATATTCATAGTATTTCGTCGGAAATACACCTGAGGTGCGATCGTTGATCAAGTAAGGAATCAAACCCACATCTATACTGTTCAATGCCTTATTTAACTCGAAGTATCCTATTCGGCCAGTAAAATAGACATTCGAATGCTTTTTGAGCCTACCTAAACCTTCTTGCCTGAAATCGCCAATCAACACAAACAGAAGATCCATGCATGTCTCCACAATGCCTTCCATCAAGGGCACATCTACCACCAGATCGGTACCCATATAGCCAACTACACCTCTGTAATGGGCGGCCCGCTGAGCAATGTCTTCGAGGCCAGTTGTAGGGTAAAATCTCCCGACATCCACACCCTGAGGCAAGTACACGATATCCGGCCTTATATATGCATAGTCTTCTACAGTAGTGAGGCTGTCGGCTGTTATTAAATCCGCTGATTCTACCGCCTTGCGTTCGACTTCTTTTGCCTTGCTCGACAACTGATCAGATACCTGACGACGCGCAAATAAATCCAACCAGCGAAACCCCCCTTTTCGAAAATACTGCAACATAAAGGCATTGCAGTATCCCGCATATACCACCGACTCTTCGGCAGGGGCAGCCTTCTTCGACAGAATTTTGTAATTCAACCTGTCGATCGCTTTTTTGTAATGAAAAGGTAGGTAAAAGTGATTGACGAATTCAAAATTCCTCCCAACAGGGTTGGTTAATATCGCCGGAGCTGACTTTCTTTTGTTAGCCGAGTATTCCTGAATTTTATGCAGTAAATCGTTTATTCCATAGTTGATTAAACCATAGGGCTGATGCACATAAGCTCTTTCAAACCACTCTGAGGTTCGAAAAATCAACTCGTGCTGCCGTTCCCAGTTATGTCCCCAGTGAACTGTAGGAAATGTAACGAAGTTGGGAAGATTCAATTACTTTTTTTTCTTTTTTCTCACGAAGACAAATACCCTCATCGGAAAGCCATTCAGATCCTGATAAAAAGCAGATTCCAGCCGCCATCCCAGATCTGATGCTCTCTCTAAGACTTCAGCCGTTGAACGGATTTCAGCAGATCTGATTGAACTTACTTCTCTTTGCACCTCAGGCGAAGCAGAAATCTCTGTAATGATTCCCATCGAACGCATCTCCTGCAACTTTCTTTCAATATCGGTTTGCCTCGGTTGCAAAAGACCTGCGGACTGAAGGATGTCTGATTGTGGTGGTTCATAAATTGAAATCACTAGATATTCAAGCTTAAGCGACTTATGCTGTGCCGAGACAATAATCCCCGAGCAAAAAAGTAAAGCAAGGGTAAAAATCCTAAAGATGTGTTTATATTTCATTTGAACCATGAGCTATACATTACGTAATTGTTGGCTATTCGCATTACTTCACCTTCAAAGAGTTCTGCATCCAGCTCTTTCACTTTACGGGCGGGTACACCTGCAAATATACTTCCCGAGGCTACCCGCGTGCCTTCGAGGAGCACCGCTCCGGCCGCTATGATGCAATTGCTCTCTATCACACATCCGTCCATCACAATGGAGCCCATACCTATGAGCACATTGTCGTGTATCGTACAGCCGTGTACGATGGCATTGTGACCGATTGAAACATTGTTGCCTATGGTGGTCGGGGCGCGCTGGTATGTACAGTGAATAGTCGCATTGTCCTGTACGTTCACCTTGTTTCCTATCCGTATGTAATGCACATCGCCACGTACCACCGCATTAAACCAGATACTGCAATCATCCCCCATCACTACATCTCCTATGATTACTGCCGTATCAGCAAAAAAGCAGTTTTGTCCAAAAACAGGCGCCTTATCCCTTACTGTTTTAAATAATGCCATATCGTAAATATCGAACACAAAGGTATAGATTCTGTTTTATCAGTGTGACTCTAAGTACTTTTGCGCGCAAACAACTCTCCAATGGAAACCAAAAAAATACCTGTAAGTGTCTATGCAGAAAGCACCCCAAATCCTGGGGTGATGAAATTTGTTGCTAACAAAATGCTCGTGGATGAAGGTGCCTATGAGTTCAAAAACATTGAAGAGGCAAAAATTTCTCCTTTAGCAACCAAATTGTTTCATTTTCCTTTTGTAAAAGAAGTATTTATCACGGCCAATTTTGTTGCCATAGCTAAATACAACATCACAGATTGGAACGATGTAGTATCAGAAGTCCGGGAGTTTATCTACTCTTATTTGGCTGAAGGCAATCCGGTACTGTCAGACTCTGCCGTCAGAGCCTCTGAGGAGAAAGATTCTGACGAAGACCATCATTCCAAAATCAGGGACTTTTCGCCTCCAAAAGTTGAGGAGCTAGGAGAGATCGAGCAGAGAATCGTGGAAATTCTGGATGAATATGTAAAGCCCGCCGTGGAGCAGGATGGAGGCAACATAGCCTTTGCCGGATATGAAAACGGCGTAGTAAAAGTTTTGCTTCGTGGGGCTTGTTCCGGTTGCCCTTCTTCTACGATTACTTTAAAAAACGGAATTCTTTCACTCCTTCAAAAAATGCTCCCCACTTTGATCAAAGATGTAGAGGCTATTAATGATTAGCGTATTTACACCAGACTACAAAACCAAAGCATTTATACCTTTAGCCGCTCAAAGATAACCAAGTCCTCATGATGCTTTCTCTCATTCAAAACTTTCCGGGTCATATCGTAGATGCATTGACATTGGCCAAAAAAAGTACATTTAAAAAACCATCTTCCGACATTCGAAACATTATCTTAACCGGATTGGGTGGAAGCGGAATCGGCGCTTCAATGGTACAGGATTTAATATCTCCGCATTCCGAAATTCCAATCATTGTAAATAAAGACTACAACTTGCCATCGTTTGCAGGAGAAAACACCCTTGTAATCGCTTGCAGTTATAGCGGTGAGACCGAAGAGACCCTCAATGCCCTGTACCAGGCTGAAGAGTGCAGTTGTGAAATAGCGATTATCTCTTCCGGAGGCCGACTATTAAACCTCGCCAAAGAAAAAAACTACAATCATCTGATGATGCCCCCCGGCAATCCGCCTCGTTCTATGCTTGGATACAGCCTGGTTTTTCAGCTTTACATGCTTGCCAATTACGGGATTTCACGGCTTGCCCTCGACAATGACGTGCTGCTCACTTCTGAATACCTGCGTGAAAATTCAGAAAAAATCCAAACCGAAGCCCGTCAGATTGCTATGCGTCTTCACAAAAAAATTTTTGCGATTTACGCGTGCAGTGGTTTTGGCAGCCTGGCCGAGCGCTTCCGCCAGCAACTAAATGAAAATTCGAAAATGCCTGGATGGAACGGTACAATCCCCGAGATGAATCACAATGAACTCGTCGGATGGCAAGGTGGAGACAGCAATATGGCAGCTGTTTTTATTTCTACACCTTTTGATGACAAGAGAAACGCCTTGAGAACAAATATTTCAGTCGAGATTCTCCGCAAATACACCCCCAATGTATTGAAAATCAACTCCATCGGCGAGACACCTCTGCGATCCATACTCTATCTGATACACTTAACGGATTGGGTTTCCTACTATCTGAGTGAATTAAACGGTGTTGACATAATGGATATTGATGTTATCAACTACCTCAAAAGAGAATTAGCCGCGTCTCATTGATCCAAGTATCCGAAAACCCTCGCATCGTCAGGTTCCTGCCATGGGGCTCAAAAGATTATTCCCTTGCATGGCAGGCTCAGGAAGATCTTTTTCAGCGCGTGGAAAAAGCCAAACTCAAAAGGAGAAATGGTCAAACCCACCTCTACCCCCTGAACTATCTGGTCACCGTAGAGCACCCTCCGGTGTATACCCTCGGAAAAAGTGCCAATCCTGCCAATCTTCTCTATCCCGAGCAATTCTATACGTCAAAGGGGGCTGAAATCTACCGAATCAACAGAGGAGGAGATGTGACCTTCCACGGCCCTGGCCAATTGGTCGTTTATCCCATTTTTGATCTGGATCAATTTTTTACCGATATTCACAAATATTTGAGGTACCTCGAAGAAAGCGTGATCCGCACGCTTGCTGAATACGGAATAGCCGCTGAGCGCTCTGCCGGTGAAACCGGTGTATGGATCGATCCCCACGGAAGAAAACCGCGGAAAATCTGCGCCATTGGTGTACGCGCTGCCCGCTGGATTACCATGCATGGTCTTGCTCTCAATGTCAATACAGACCTGCGCTGGTTTGACTACATCATACCCTGTGGAATCCAACAAAAAGCCGTTACATCCCTCGAAAGAGAAATCGGCACCACAGTGCCATTGAGCCAGGTAGAGTCAAAGCTGCTATCACACCTGAAACAACTCTTTGACTTCGACTGGGCTCCCGCCGACTAGGATGGAAAATTTTCTACAGCCAGCCAGACCGAAAGCGCAAATCCACCACCCGATACAAAAATCAGCCAATCCCTGTGCTTGTAATTGAGAATATTCTGAATCAAAAGGGATACTCCTAGAATGATGAGCACAACGACGATCTGCCCCCATTCGATACCGAGGTTGAAAGGCAGCAGTGCTGACCAGAAAGAACCCGACGCTTCTGTCAATAGCGAATAATAATTCGAAAATCCAAATCCATGAATCAAGCCAAATAAAAATGCAATCCATTTGGTAAGCTTTCCGCCCTTCTTATCCATGAAAATAACATTGTTGAGCGACGACACCACAATGGTCAGAGGAATCAGAAATTCAATCCACCCTCTTGAAGGACTCAATACTTCAAAGACCGAAAGGACTAAGGTAACAGAGTGTCCGATCGTAAAGAGCGTGATGGTGATAATTATGTCCAACCAGTCCTTCGGCTGAAACCGCACAATCAATACCAGAAGAAACAAAATGTGATCTACGGCTGAGTAATCCGTAATATGCCTGTATCCCAGCCAAAAAAATGTTGAAAACGAGTCCATTTATAGAAGATTAACCATTGGACGACGCGCATCCGAGAGCAAGGTCTTCACCTTATCACCGCTATACACGTGCATAATATTCTGCTGACGCGGAAATACATCGCAGAAGATGGTATTTCTTATTCTCACGATATTCTGTCCATTTGTATGAGCGACCCCCGATATCAAAACGGATTCTCCCAGGTCCTTAAGAGCTGTAAAGTTCGTGTGAACAAGATATTTTTCAGTATAAAAAATCAGATTTTCTGAAAAATACCGATATGCTTTTTCCGGGTTATCTTCTATTAGTTCGTAGTCAAGGCTGATCGCCTTTTCGAGGTCATCTTTAAAAACCTTTACAGCGAATTCGACCTTTTCCATTGATAGCCTCACCGTACAGATGCTGACATAAAAATCGTGTATGGCCACCTTAACTAAAACTGTGTACAAAACCACCAATGCTGTCATGGACATCGAATTGAGGCAGTCCTTGCCGTATCCAAATATACAAGTGTAGCATGATCGCTACAATTTCTGACTACTAAATAGATATTGAAGGTACTATATTGAGACTTCAGTACGTACTCCGGACAAAATTCTCCTCTGATTTTGCTCTCTGAAAACAAAATATCCGAAACCATCACCAGGCTATCTACCGGAATATCCGAAAAGCGGAGAGCATTTTTTTGACACAATGCAAATTCACTGAATTTCAATTCTTTTTTCAAAATATTGTCCTTGACTCGTTGCGAAGGAAAATACGTACAGGAAATGTTTCGACCTCCAAACAAAAATTTTACGAGAAAGACCCCAAATACAACACCCGTAAGATATAAAATGATTTTCTTTGTCATATCATTACGCAAAAATACACTGCCTTCGCTGCATCCAGATGACCGGATTTTACAGAAAGCTTATAAACTATTCAATCCTTCTATTATCCTATACCCTTTTTACATACCAAGCCAGCGGCCAGAAATACCTTATAAATGAAATAAAAGTCTTTCAAGGAATCTCCGATATTCCAATCTACACCATACAGACCGACAAGGATGGATTTATCTATTTGTGCACGGAGAATGGCATCATTCGATACAACGGAACTACATTTATAAAATACGACCTCTCGGGAGCCAACAGCGAAGCCTTTAATGACATATATACATTAAAGGACAAGCGAGTTGTTGCCGTCAATTTTTTTGAAGGTCTGTTTGAGCTTCAAAACGATGTATTTATAAAAAAAGACATTTTTGGAATTAAAGAATATAGATACACTTTCCTGTCTGTCACAGAGTTTAAAAACAAAATCATCCTCCTGACCGACCTGGCTGTTTTTGTGTTAAATAAAAATTATGAAATTATAAAAATAATTGACCAATCAATACTTAATTTCAAAGGCCTTCTTTTTACACACCAGGTAAATACAGGAGATACCCTTTACCTGATGACCAATGATTCCTTACTGATTAAAATTGACAATAATTTCAAGATTACCTACACTTCCCTGTCCTACAAATGCAGATGGATCGGAAATGGCTCTGGAGAAGATTTATATTATACATGCAGAGAAGTTAATACGCCCTTGTATGCGCTCAAGAAAGGAATCCCATCGATCTACTATCACACACATCTTCAAAAGGATATAATCACGTATAAAGTAAAAGCAATCGAAAACAAAATTTTTTTGTGTACATCAAAAGGTCTCCTTGAGATAAATAATGACAACAAAAATGCAGAATGGATCATTAAAAACAAAAGGATCAGCGATATCACAAAGGACAATGAGGGAAACTACTGGGTGACTTCACTAGATGGAGAGCTGCTTACATTTAACACACATGAGATCAGAAAAACTGAAATTAACGTTAATCAGACAATCACCAATGCGATTAAAATCAATAGAAATAAATTAATTCTGGCAACAAGTGTCAATAATTTTTATCTTTTCGATTTACGGACTAATACCTTAGAACACCTTGGGCAATATGGTGAAGACGGAGTAAATTTTTTATCGTATGACAGTATCTCAAATAGGTTATTCTTCAGGCAAGGATCTATTGACTTAAAGAATTTGACTTTCAATCGTTTTTATTACGGAAATTACATGACTTGGAACCAGCATGGCGATATGATCTTCTGCAAAGGGAATAAAATCTATTATCGCACAAATGCACCAATAAATTCCTCTTATGAGTACAATCCAGAATTAAAAGCTTACTTGAAAATAATCTATGAATCCCGATCCTATAAAGCAGCCTTTGTTGATTCGAGTGCATATATCATTTTATTTAATGGTCTGGTAAAATATCAAAACGATTCCATCGTATTTGTGAAAGATCTTCTGACAGGAAATATCATCAAAGGTTTTGACTTTGTAATCGATTCAAAAAACAATTTTTGGATTATTTCTTTAGATAAAATAATTCGATTGTATCGATATCAATTTCTGACTAAAACCATTGATTTACAAAATATTCTGTCTAAAAACAGCTCCGTTTTGAAAATTAAGTATAATCATCCATATATTATGATTTTTACTCAGGAGGGACTTTTGTTGATTCATGAAGATACACATGAGATAACCGATGTAAACAGTATTGTGGGTAAATTTCAAAAAGAATTCAGAGATGCTCTGTTTTTCAATGATTCTCTTTACATTATTTCCAATAAGGAAATTCTTGTAACAAAAGTCTACAAACAACCTGACTACAAAGTCAAGTTAATCATTGATAAAATAAGTGAACAAGATGCCGTACATAAAATTTCAGAAAATACATCTGCAGTCAAGTTAAATTCAAAGACGTTTTTTCTACATTATGATTTCCTTACATTTAGCCATCACACAGGTCTTCGAATTGCCTACCGGATAAAAGATTTAGATAGCTCATGGAATTTTGTTAGCCCTGAAATTAATAAGATATTCTTTCCTTATATCACTCCCGGAAGTCACACAATTGAAATGGCAACCGTCAACAATTCCGGTAAAATAATTTCAAATATTATCTCATTAGATGTCATTGTCAAAAAACCTTTTTTTAACACACCCATTTTTTACCTGATATTAGTAATACTAAGTGTAGGTATTGTAGTATATAGTTACCATCTCAATGAAGTAAAAATCAAAAAAAGAGAACTACTCAACAACCAATTGAGAGTATCACAATTGACTGCCTTGAGATCAAGAATGAATCCCCACTTTGTGTACAATGTTCTAAACTCAATTCAAAGCCTTATTTACATTGGTGACAAAATTTCCGCCAGCTCCAGCTTATCAAAATTTTCGGAGCTTATGAGGCTGGTTTTAGACTTATCAGATAAAGAAAATATTTCACTAATCGATGAAATTCGAGTAATAGAACTATATTTGGAATTAGAAAAGCTTAGATTTGGAGATGAATTCAAATTCAGTATTGAAGTAGACAATGAACTTAAGTACTTAAACCCAGAAATTCCGGGATTCTTCATCCAACCTTTTGTCGAAAACTCAATTAAACACGGTCTTTTGCATAAAGAAGGTGAAAAAAGACTTCTTTTTAAAATTGAAAAAGGCACAAACAACGATGTGCGAATCATTGTAGATGACAATGGTATCGGACGGAAAAAGTCGGCCGAAATCAACGCCCGAAGGAATGCAAAAAAATCATCTTTCGCCGTGGAAGCAATCATTAATCGCATAAATTTGATAAATTCGCAACTCAAAAGGAAAATCGTTTTGCAGATATTTGATAAAGTGGATCTGAACAATCAACCTTCGGGTACCACTGTCATTATCAGTTTGCCGGTCGAATTGGAACTTGACACATAAATACTGGTATGGAAGAACAAGTAATTACAGCGATTATCGTCGATGATGAGCTTCATTCGCGAAGGGGCCTCAAGAGTTTATTGGCCGATCATTTCCCCGAAATTTCGGTGCTAGCAGAAGCTAAGGATCTTCCCGAAGCCGTAAAATTGATTCATGAACACCATCCGACTGTAATCTTCCTCGATGTAGAAATGCCTGGATATAGTGGCACACAGATTTTTGAATTTTTTCCGAATTCCGATGTAGATTTTAAAATCATATTTGTTACAGCCTACAGTGAATATGCCGTAACAGCATTTGAACTGAGTGCTATTGATTATGTTTTAAAACCGATTACCCTGGAAGCGCTATCGAGGGCCATAGGAAAATTAAAATCTGCTTTAAAGGCAGATAAAACCCTCGAAAAAGAGAGACTCCAAGCATTAATTGCCAATATTCAAAACCCTGATGATGCGCGCCTTGTGCTTCCATCAAACGATGGTCAGGCAGTAGTCAAGCTCAATGATATCGTCTTTCTCAAAGCTGACAGCTCCTACACGGAGATCTACCTTGCCGATGGCTCTAAACTCTTTCTGAGCAGAAAGCTGCTGGAGTTTGAAAAACTTCAAAATTACGGCCCGTTTATGAGAACGCATCGCTCTTACATTGTAAACTTGAGCAGAGTAAAAAAAATTCTCAAACACGACGGAGGCCTCATTATGGACAATGGCAGAGAAGTAGCTCTGGCATCAGACAAAAAACAGCTTCTCTATGAAAAGTTGAATGCCCTTAAATTCTAACCTCTTCGCCGAAAAGTTTTTTTATTAGTTCTGAAATAATCCCCTTCATAGCTCCGTAGAGGTCGTCGATAGGGCTGTCATAGCCGGGGATTAAATCGATGGAGTAGTATCTTTTTAATTCGAGCAGAAGAAAAAGAAAGAATAACAGGATTACCAACAGATATACAAAACCCAAAACGATCTTTGTATCATCGATAATATGCCGTATTCTTCGGAATATTTTAGAACGTGTTTTGGGAGAAAAGCTTTTCATAATTCATTTTCGGTGCCAATAAGATCAGGCCTCAGCTCTTTTGGCACGCTCCCAGGTGGCTTTCTGACTTCCTTTCAGCCACCTGAAAAAGCCGGCGAAGACAGCAAAATTCATCATTGTGAAATAATACGGTATAAAAAGAGCTTTTATTTTGATCTTTCTCGATTGTAAATACCAACCTATAAGCGCCAAAATATAAAAAACTACCTGCCCAAAAAAAGTTATTTGATAGATCCACCCCTTAGAAGTCAAAAAAACATTTAACACAAAGATTACCGGCAGCGAAAAGGCAGCAATGCTCCACCTCAGCACCCGATGA
Organism: Thermaurantimonas sp.; assembly: GCA_046295455.1. Classification (GTDB taxonomy): domain Bacteria; phylum Bacteroidota; class Bacteroidia; order Flavobacteriales; family Schleiferiaceae; genus Thermaurantimonas. The sequence continues at coordinate 169,786 of JBKBNI010000003.1, forward strand.
GATGTATACAGAAAGGAAAGCACAGGATGTTTGAAAAAATTGAATGCCGGAAGCAGACGACTCATGCTCTGCCACCCCCCTGCACATATGCGAACTTTACGCTTGAGCTCTTCTTTTACATCTGCAGATGCAGTTTCCATTGCGTAGGCATTTGGCTCATAGATGACTCTGTATCCCTTGAGTGCAATCCGCATGCTTTGCATGAAGTCATCGAGTATGGTATCCTCCTCGAGGTCTTCGACCAGAGAGGTGCGAAATGAAATGAGCTCGCCGGCAGCACCTACGATGGTCAGCATCTCAGAATCCATGCGCTTAAGGGCACTCTCATATTTCCAATAAATTCCCTCTCCGGCCGCTGAGGCTCCTTCTGCCTCTGAGGTTAGAATGCGCTTTTCGCCACTCACGGCACCAACCTTAGGGTCGCGGTAGTGCTTTATCAGTGCGCGAATGGCCTCTCTGTTGAGCAGGGTATTGGCATCGCAGAAAACAACAATTTCAGATGTTACGAATTTCATTGCCCGGTTTTCTGCGGCTGACTTTCCTGCCCTGCGGTTTTCGTGCAAAACCTTTACCCGACCGTCCCGCTCGAGGATTTCTTTAGTACGGTCGGTGGACCCGTCTGTGATAAAAATGATTTCAAATTTCTCCTTCGGGTAATCAAGCTGCAATGAATTTTCAACTTTTTTGAGAATAAAGCTTTCCTCGTTGTAGGCGGGTACTACCAAGGTGACAGTGGGCTCAAAGGGCTCCTCATATTCGGGGGGGTTATTCCCGGACGATAGCGCTCTCTTCATATTTACCAGGATATACAAGAGAATTCCATAGCCTACATATGCGTAAAAGACGATGAAGACAAGAATCCAAAACAAAATTTCCATAGTGACCTACCGCGTTTTTTGAGTTGAAAAGTAATGCGTGAAGTATTTTAAATTGTTTTTCAGACGGATCCAAAGAGCTTTGGATATGGGGCCATCCGCTTTCATGCGCCGTGCCGAAGTGTAAATAAATGCCTGCGGTGCCGACACCAATTTGATTCTGCCATATTTACTCAATTCGAAGGCAAGGGTGCCATCGCTGCCGCGCTTAAGACGCTCATCGTAGCCTCCGATTTGCAAGGCTACATCCCGTCTGTAGGCCGAACTGGCTCCTCCGCAGTTGAGGTGCGGACGTTTATAATTCTTCAGATAAATCCCTAGCAATTTAATGTATTGATAAGTATAAAGCGACAAGGGGTATTGATCGTCATCGTCATAAAATACATGAAGACTGTATGTACAGACAATGTCCCGATTGTCAAGCATGGGTTTTATCATGTAATCCGCCCATTGAGGGAGATAGATGGTATCCACATCGCCGGAAATGATGTAATTTCCTTTGGCGGCCTTTAATCCGGCGTTTCGGGCCTGGGCTATTCCCGGCCTGGGCTCAAATACAGATTTCACATGGCACCGATCCAGGAAATCTTGTGTCCGGTCGGTGCTATTATTATTGACCACGATGATTTCGACCGGATGGTGGCTGGTCAGATCTGCCAGGCTGGCAAGCGTTGGGAGAATATTGTCTTCCTCATTCCAAGCGATCAGTACGATGGATATTAATGGGTTTTCAGGATGAAACTTTTTAAATGACAGTGCAATGGAATCAAAGGTCTCTGCCGGCACTCGATCAAAAGGTATTTTTCTGAGCTTAAGGTATTCCCTGACTTTATCAGGTACATAAAATCTGGACAACCGATACATATCCATACTGTTTTACTTGTTTCTAAGTCGGGTAAAGTATTCGGGAAGATTGAGGATTTGTTTTTTTACGCGAATCAAAAAGGCCCTGGACATACTTCCATCTGCACGTACACGGCGGTCACTGGTGTAGATATACGCCTTGCGATCAGCTACCATTTTAATTTTTCCGAATTTACTTAAATCGAAGGCCAGCGTTCCATCTTCCCAGCGTACCAGATCAATGTTGTATCCCCCTGATTTATTGGCATCTTCGCGCCTGAAAGCCATACTTGCACCCCCGCAATTAAGGTGCGGTCGTTTCAAACTGTGAAAATATTTATTGGCGTGCTTTAAATACTGGTAAACATGAAAGTCAAGAGGATATCGCATTTCATCGGTGTAGAGTACATGCAGGGAGTAGGCGACGGCTACGGATCGGTCTTTCATGAGGGGTCGGGTCATATACATCGGCCAATCCGGGGGGTACACCGTGTCTGTATCGCCCGTGACGATGTAGGCTCCCTTTGCGTTTAACAGACCACACTGTCTGGCAGGTCCGGCGCCTACCTTTTTTTCAGTGATACAGCGGATACCCAATTTCTGAGCTATCTCGACCGTGCGGTCTGAGGAGTCATTGTCAATTAATAACAATTCGGCCGGTACTTTTTTTGTGAACTCTGCCACGCTTGAGAGGGTGCAGAGGATTCTGTCCTCTTCGTTTCTGGCGATGAGCACAATGGTAATTTCTGGCCGTGTATGGTTAAAATATGCAAGTTGGTTTCTCCAATAAATCCATTGATGCTCCGGAATGGAATCTATCGGAACTTTGAGCCATTTAAGATGCTCTTTTACGTTCTTAGGAAGTTGAAATCTAGGCATATTGGGGAAGAGGTCAAATGAAATCTTTGTAGTGTTGGAGCAGTTGAACAGCAGAGTTTTCCCAGTTAAATGCCTTGGCTCTTTCTATTCCCTTGTTGATACACTGCCTGCGCAATGAGGGATCATTAAGAATTCTTAATACTGCATCAGCGATTTCTTCAGGTTTTTCGGGATTGACAAGGAGTGCGGAGTCACCGGCTACTTCGGGCATGGATGTGACATTGCTGGTGATCACTGGTGTTCCGCATGCCATGGATTCTATAATTGGAATCCCAAAAGATTCTCTCAAAGACGGATACAAAAATGCTTCCGCCTGTGTAATAATAGCCGGCAGGTCAGTATTTCGGATGTATCCGGTAAAATGAATGTGTTCAAATATTTCCGGAAGACCATTTCGGTCAAGAATATTTTTAACAAATTGCTGGTCGAGATCGCCAAGCAGCAGTTTGTAATGAAAAGCAGTTTTCTTCGCAAGGATTGCATAGGCTTTAAGAGTATTTTCAGTATTCTTTTTCGGGTCTGTATTGCCCAGAAACATTATAAATTTCTCCGGCAAATGATATTTTTTCCGAACGTGCTCAAGTTCTGAAGGATCAGTTATCTTCCTGAAGTGTGCACCTACTCCATTGTACAATACAAAAAGACGGTCTTTGATCTGAGGCAAAAACTTAAGTACATTCTGCACTTCATAATTACTAACGGTCAAAACCCTGTTTGCCATAGGGATTGCGGACTTAACCACAAATCTTCTGTACAAGTTACCAAATCTCTGATAAGCGGTATATCCAGGGGCGAAGAGAGGATTCTTCTCAAGATAGATTACATCGTGGAGGGTCACGATTAGGGGCACGCTGATGTGCATTGGGGCAGTATTGGAGGTACAATGCAAAATGTCCAGATGGTCTGCTTTGGCTTTTTTGGGAAGCCACATTTGCTCCCATATGGGATAGGGTGCTTTATGCACAATCACATGAAAATTCTCCCCTGCCTGAAAACATGGGTCATCTCCTTCATTTACATACACGAAGTATTCATTATCCTTATCCAATCGGCTGAGGGCTTTCAGAAGCTCGAGCGCTACGAAGTCCATTCCATGCTTCTTTGCCCTGAATATTCGCTGTGCTTCAAATCCTATACGTGCCATACTTACAGTTTTACGACGTCGAGGGGTCTAACCTTAGAAGAGTGCGTTAGATTCCAGAAATATGCTTTCCATAGTGCTTTAAGGAGCTTCATTTCCCTCTTCATCAGAAAGCGCAGCGAGTTCACCGGCAGTGAAACCAGCGTGTAAAACAGCCACGAGACAAGCAATTTTGATCCATTTAAGTTTCTTCGAGCGAAGAGAAGCCTGTTTCTATTGAGGTAGTATACTTTGAGAGGGCTCATTCCACCTACGGACACTGATTCTCTGTGAATGATTTGGGAAGTACCTACATACCAGATCTCATATCCGGCTTTGCGAATGCGCTCATTCCAATCAAGTTCTTCGTAATAGAGAAAATAGTCTTCGTACATCAGCCCAACCTGGTCGATCACCTTTCTGGGGACCATCATCGCGGCACCATGAATGTATGATGTCTGACGTACGTCTTTGTATTGGCCGACATCGGGCTCGCGATAGCCAAGGCCTTTATTTCTAAGGGTGTAGGGATTCAAGGGCGTAGTCCCCGCATATTGGAGCAAGCCCTCCGGCTTGTGGTACACGATTCGGGGACTGGCCATTCCACAGCGTGGATGTTTTTCGAAATGCTCTACGAGAGGCTCTAAAAAATCCGGCTCTACCAGTACATCATTGTTGACAAAAAAGATTAACTCCCCGTGACAATGCTTTAACCCATAATTATTTCCACCGGCAAATCCAAGGTTTTTTCCTGTTTTTAGAAACTTTATGTCCGGGAATTTCTGACCGATTGGGTCAGGAAGATCGCGCTCACTTCCATTGTCCACGATGACAATTTCAATATCAGGATAGTTGACTTTTTGCAACGATTCGATCAATTCGATTGTCATCTGTGTCTGATTGTAATTTACAGACAAAATGCTGACCAATGGCCTTATAATCATTTGGGCACAATTGAGGTGGTAAATGTAAAAAAGATTAATCTGCCTAACTTCATTTACTTAGGGATGTTTTTATTAAATATTTCATGTAGATAAACAAGTATTTTTGTAAAAAAATTACCCTCATTAAAAAATGAAATATCTCTCAGTGGTATTGGCTGTATTGTTTTTGTCCGAGGTCTTTTCACAACCTAAAAAAGCCGAACCGCTTATCGAACTGCATGGTAAGAAATATGTCCTTATAGATAAAGGTATCACAGGATATATGTATAGTATCGACGGGCAATGGATATCATCGCCCATGAAAATTCCCGCGCGACTAAACTCCCGCGATCAGGAAGGTTTTAAGTCTAAAGAAAATGCCTTGGGCATGGACAACATTGTGGCTCTATACATGCACCAAATCAATTTTGGCGATCGAAAATTGTATGTGCTTTATAAATTTTACAAAGAGGGATTTTACAAATATGCTGCCACCAAGAAGGGTTGGAAGGAAGAAGTAAATGCTTACTATTATGTGATCGACGATGAAGCCCTTCAAAGCATTTTAAATGCCCCGAAAGAAGATGTAATGCTTAAGATCAAACTATATGATTCAGGTATATTGAGAAACGTCAAGATATCAAATGTCCAACGAAAAGCCCTGCTCCAGATCAGAATTAAACAAGAATTTGACCGTCAGCTGATTTTTCACATTGATAAATCGTACACAGGCGAAGATGTTCGATTCTTCTTCTACTCCCAGCATAAAGTTTTCAAAGATACAGAGGGTGTATTGACTCCCGATTTTAAAATTTCGGGTAGATCCTATTTTGCCCAGCAGCAGCTACTAAAATTCTTTTATTACAAGATTCCTTATGAGATCCTTGAGAACTTTTTGAAAATGATAAATCCCAAGTTTAAAGACGAGGATACCGAATTTGTGCCCGATGCCCGATACTCAGGAGAAGACTAGTCGCTTATTACAAAAAGAATCCTTTTCAGAAGTCGCTCGGTGGACCGCATTCATTGGGTTTGCCGCGTTTACAGCTGTTTTAATCGCTAAAAAAGGAATTGCCATAGCTGGAGTGCTTATGGCTCTGCCGGTGGTGGTCGCTTTTTTTGCGTTTTTTTTCAGATATCCCAAGCTGGGAATTTTTACATCACTGGTCATCAGTTTTGTGCTGCCGATGCTAAACCGATGGTCAGACTACTATGGAATACCATTGCCACCCCTTGGTCTTGGAGTAGATATATTGCTGCTACTGACTTTTGTAGTTGTTATTCTTAAATATTGGCGCAAAACAGATTTTTCGGCTCTCAGCAATGATGTGATGCTGCTTCTGACCATTTGGATGGCATATATCGTCATTCAGATTGCAAATCCACAGGCATACAGTTTTGCCGCATGGTTCTATTCCATGAGAGGTATTGCCCTATACCAATGGCTCATCATCGGATTGGGATTTTGGATGTTTAACAGCAAAAAGGATTTTTACAACTGGCTACATCTCTTCCTCGGGTTTTCTGCTCTGGCCATCGTGTGGGCCATCAAGCAGAAGTTTATAGGTGTGTCTCCAGCAGAGCAAAAATGGCTGGACGACGGAGAGCACGTAACACATCTGTTGTTTGGCAAACTGCGAATATTTTCCTACTATTTCGATGCCGGGACTTTTGGCGCTGCCATGGGGCATGTCTGTATAGTATCAGCCATTTTGTTTTTGGGGCCATATTCCAAAGCCCGAAAAGTATTCTATTTTCTGATGGCTTTGTTTGGTTTTTATGCGATGATGCTGAGTGGTACCCGTGGCGCATTGGCCGTACCTGGACTGGGAGGTATTGCATTTCTGGTCATGTCAAAAAATTTACGCCTCCTGGTAGCCGGAGGACTATTGATGGTTGGGGCTTTCGTGTTTTTGAAATACACAACTATCCTCCAAAGCAACTATGAGGTAAACCGTCTGAGAACCGCCCTGGACAGCGATGATCCATCCCTGAACACCCGAAAGCGAAACCGCGCACGTCTGACCGAATACCTTAGAAACAAACCCATCGGAGGAGGGGTGGGCACCACCGGGAGTTGGGGCAAGCGCTTCTCACCCGGTACCTGGCTTGCTGATTTTGAACCAGATGGATTGTATACCCGGATAAGAGCTGAAACCGGCTTGATCGGTCGTCAGTTTTATGTATGGATGTGGTTGTACATCCTGTTTAAAGCCATTTGGAAAATATGGAAAATGCCCGCAGGCAGCGAAGAACACAACGTATCAATGGCACTTATGGCGGGGTATGCAGGTATTTTACTTGCAAATTACGGCAATGCTGTTATGACCCAGCATCCCATCAGTCTGGTTACATTTCTGTCGATATCCACTGTCTACACCATACATCGATGGAACAATCCGACCAAACCCTACAAAGACCGCGAGTGGTAAAACGCCTACGTGATTTTAATTTCTCACCAATATCAAAACAATATTGAGGGTTTACATAGTTTTAGAGTTACAACAATTGAATGCGCTATGAATATTTTAATTTTATCCGGTGCCACACGTAGCTGCAGCTATTCTACTATGATTGCCAACAGGCTCAAGGAAATCTTTTCCGGGCTCGACGCTGATGCCACACTGACTTTCATCGACAATAGAGACTTGCAGCTCCCCACCTACGACGACTATGACCATCTGACTCCAGAGCACAGAAAAACGATTCATTACGTGTCGGAACACCTGTATGCCGCTGATGCTCTGATCCTGGTCTCCCCTGAATACAACGGTGGTATGGCCGGAGGTCTGAAAAATACGCTCGACTTCTTTCGCAAAGAGTATGAATGGAAACCTATGGGTTTAGTCAGTGTCACCTCCGGTACACTTGGCGGACAGAATGCAATGAACCAGCTAGCAGCCTTTGCAAGTTATGTCGGGGCTTGCCTGTCGCCTACAAGACTTATGGTCAGTCAGGTGCAGCATGTCTTTGAAAACCCCGATGGGGAAGAGGCAAAACGCTTTGAAAAAAATGCGGAAAAATTTTGTTCCGATCTGATTTTATTTACATCAATGATTAAAAATGGGCTATTAAATTATTCTCATTAACTTTGAAGAACGTCAAATTCATTTAAATTTGTAATAAATCATCACCATATGAAAAAACAATCACTCTTTGCATTGGCCTTCTCGGTTGCAATTTTCTATGCCTGCAACAATACCGATTCCAAAGAAGAAAAAAATCAATACGAATCAGAAGCAGAGGTTATTATTGATTCCGAAGATGAAGAGGATGAAGACCACGAAGGACACGACCACCATCATCATGGAGACCACTCAGAAAAAGATCATGGTGCCACAACAACCTCATTGTCATCCTCTCAGTCCGGGAACTCTCAGGCATCATCATCATCCGATAAAAAATCTTCAACAGCCGCCAGCTCCAGTCGATCTCAATCAGCCAACGAAAAGTCTCAAACTCAAGAGCAACAAAGTACAACATTGAAAGACGCTATTCAGCAGCCCGTCTCAGATGTACAGCAAGCAGCCGGAAGAATGCAACAACAAACTCAACAAACCCTTGAACGAGGTAAACAAACAACAGAAGATGCTGCCAGACAAGCACAAGAGGCCCAACGTGAGGCTCGTAAAGAACTGATGCGTCAGAGCCGAAGTAGCTCAGAAAATTCAGGAGGAGGTCAATAATTGAATTTCTAACCATCCGACCCTTCAGGCTGCTTCATTTCAAAGTGAAGCAGCTTTTTTTTGGGGTAGTTGTAAGGAAATATTCAATTCCTTTGTGCCGAAGAATCCTGTCTTGAAGATGGCACTAAGTCAAAAAGAAATCAAGTTAATTCGCTCCCTACACTTCAAAAAATACAGGAAGCAGTACAACCTATTTGTAGCCGAAGGCAAAAAACTCGTAGAAGATCTTCTGCAGTCAGATTTAAGACCATTTAGACTGCTTACCACTCTTCCGACTGAAGTTTTAACCTACGAATTGATTGATGAACGTATAATGAAATCCCTCAGCAAGTTCGAAAGCCCCTCTACACATATGGGTGTTTTTCATATGCCCCCTCTTTATACGCTCGAAACTTTTCGACCAAAGCGATTTTTTGCACTTCATGCCCTGCAAGACCCTGGCAATCTTGGCACCATATTGCGATCACTCGATTGGTTTGGCCCGATACCAGTGGTGATTTTTACCGGTACGGTGGATCCTTTTTCTCCCAAAGTAGTGCAGGCATCTATGGGGAGTGTAGGTCGGGTCCCCATGATTAAATCCGACTACTCCACATTGCATCAATACCTCAAAAAAGAGAAAATCCCTCTGATAGCTGCCCACATGTCAGGCAGACCCATTGCCAAGTGTTCATTGGATGACCGCCTGTGCCTTGTGATCGGAAACGAAGGTCAGGGACTGACTGACTTTCCGCTTCTTCCGGATGAAGTGATCAGCATACCCCCCTCTCCACACACAAAGGCAGAAAGCCTTAATGCTGCGGTATCGGTCGGAATTCTAGCGTATCATCTATTCAGCACAACGCGCTGAGGCTACCTTGTTCAAAGTCTTAGTACGCAGTTTTTCGAATCACCTATACCGGCGTCTACATAATCCTCGGCTTCAGAGTCGTTAATATATTGATGTCCATCAAGAACATATCTAAACTGATAGCTGGCATCCTTTGGCAATTCCACTTGCAGGCTAAATCCGCCTGATTTGAGTTTTTTCATCGGATGGGCTGCTGGATTCCAGCCGTTAAAATCCCCGACAACTGATGCTGTTTCTGCATTTTTTGCATCGGCTGCATCAATGCTAAAACTCACTTTGCAGACGTCTTTTGTTTTAAAGTATTGTTTCTTAATAGCCATAGGTTAAGAAATTTAATGCACAAATGTACATACCAAAATCCTAACATCATATTAATCAATTGCTTGTGTCACAAAAAGATATTACTTCTAAATGTGGGATAAGTGTAGTATTTATCAGTATAACTATTTTGCTCCAATCAATCAGATACACGATACGCCACACATCTGAATCCAGGTAGCGTGTACTTAGTACGGTCAAAATAAGTAAAAACACACTGCCCGATAGAATTGGCCCGAACCAGTATCACTGTGCTGTCGCTGGTGTACTCAGGGGTGTCTCCACATAGGTTATAAAAGGTATTAGAAGGTGGTGATTTCACATTGGGTAAATGGGCATAGACTGTAAACTTTTTGGATGAAAAAACTCTATCATAAATCTTCGATGAAGGCAATTCAAATTTTAATTTTAACTTGAATTTTTGATTTACCACCCTTGTCCTCCACTTACAGTAATCGTCTGCCTGAGAATGCGTAATGCCTACAACAGGCGAATTGGCATGGATCAATATACTGTGCTCAAATGACTCTTCAGGGTAATGTGTCCTCCAGGCAAGGGTATCTGGCCATGTAGCCTGATACTCTGGAGAGTGCTCACCATAGTGATTTTTTATGTCATACATATACTCTCTCCAATCCAGATTGCTGATTGGCCTGAAATCGAGATACACCCTTCCCTTTGGATCCAACGGAATCAGTGAATGCGGATAAGACAAGCCTCGGGTCGGCGAGCACGACATTACAACTCCTAAAATCACAAATGAGGCTCCGGCACAAACAAGTAATTTTATTTCATTCATTCGTACATTGGTCTTTGATGAAAGATACTATGCGTCCCGTCGAAGCCCTTCAAAAATACTGGGGCTACCAACAGTTTCGCCCGCTTCAGGAAGAAATTATTTCATCCATTCTTCAAAAGTACGACACACTGGCGCTGCTGCCCACCGGAGGTGGTAAGTCCCTTTGCTATCAGATTCCGGCGGTCTGCTCTGATGGGGTGGCTATAGTGATTTCACCACTCATCGCACTTATGAATGACCAACTCGCTTCCCTCGAAAAAAGGGGTATCAAGGCAGCCGCACTTACGTCACAGTTATCCAGGAGAGAGTGGATTTCGGTCATGGATACTTGTACTGATTCAGACCTGAAACTTCTCTATATCAGTCCCGAGAGACTGCAAAATCCTCTCCTTCAGGAAAAGATCAGACAGCTCCACATATCCTTTATCGCCGTGGACGAAGCACACTGCATCTCCCAATGGGGGCACGATTTCAGGCCGGCATACCGCCAGATTGCCGTACTCCGCGAAATTCTACCTCCGCAGGTAGCCGTCCTGGCGCTTACAGCCACTGCCACACAAGAGGTTATCGATGACATTCGCCAAAGCCTCAAGTTCCGACCGGAGCATCAGGTCTTCAAAAAGAGCTTTCACCGCCCAAATCTGAGCTATAACATCCGAATCGTAGAGAACAAAATTGACAAACTCATCGAAACCCTTCGAAAAGTACCGGGCAGCGCCATCGTATTTATGCGCTATAGGCTTAAGACCATCCATATCGCCAACATTTTAAACGCACATGGCATTGCCGCTGATTTTTACCACGCCGGACTCACCTCCGATCAACGCAAAAAAAAACAAGAACTATGGATGCAGGAAAAAATCCGAGTCATCGCAGCCACAAATGCTTTTGGCATGGGTATTGACAAACCCAACGTCCGATTGGTCATACATCTGGATCCCGCGCCTTCCCTCGAAGAGTACTTTCAGGAAGCCGGTAGAGCCGGCAGAGACGAAAAAAAAGCCTATGCTGTCACCTTCATAAGTCCTGCTGACTTAGACAATCTGGCTGATCCGTCACATTTTTACTTTCCTACACAGGAAGAACTCGCTCACGGATATCAGACTCTGTTCGAATATCTGAGAATACCCGTCCACGAAGGGCAAGGGGAGAAGTTTCCCTTCTCCATTCACAAATTCAGTGAATACGCCAAAGCTCCCAGGGCGAAATGTTATGAATGGATCCGGTGGTTAGAACGGGAAGGACACATTAGCTTCGACGACCAGTGCCTGCGACAGTCAAAAGTCCGGTTTTACTTCGACTACTACCAGGCTATGGAAAGGTATTCTTCTCAACCTCGCGTAATCTCTATCATTCAGACCATTCTCCGCCTGTATGAAGGAGTCCGATATACACAAGTAGATATCGATGAAGGCAAAATAGCCATTCTGTCCGAAACCGACGAATCAACCGTAGTCAGGACACTCTTCCACCTCTCGCGCATAGAAGATGCTGATTACTACCCAAAAAATACAGACGGGTTTCTGACCGTACTCCTGCCCCGAATAGAGCGCACGGCATTTACACTCAATCAGGAAGATTACACCCTACGCAAGACCAGACACATCACACGTTATAGTGCAATCCGCGCGTTCTATCAATCTTCCGCCGAATGCAGGGTCATCCACCTGCTGAATTACTTTGGAGAAGATATGCAACAGCCCTGTGGCCTATGCGACTACTGCCGCGACCAGGCACACAGGCCGGGCACCTCTCCTCCCATCATCCATTTGTTGCGTAAAGCTTCTGAAGCAGAATTGATTAACCGCGACCATCAGGGCAATCTGCTCCGCAAAAAATAACATTCATTTGTTTCCACCACACCACCCCTTCTTACATTTGCAACCTAACCTTTAATCACCTACCAAAAAATGAATTTTCAACTGACGGAAGAGCATCTGATGATTCAGCAAGCTGCGCGCGATTTCGCTCAAAACGAGCTGCTACCCGGCGTCATAGACCGCGATACCCATGAAAAATTTCCCGCCGAACAAATAAAAAAAATGGGCGAGCTCGGATTCATGGGTATGATGGTCGATCCCAAGTACGGAGGTGCAGGCCTGGACACCATCAGCTATGTGCTCGCAATGGAGGAGATTTCTAAAATCGACGCATCCGCCTCGGTGTGCATGAGCGTAAACAACTCCCTCGTGTGCTGGGGTCTCGAAAAATTCGGAACCGAAGAACAAAAACAAAAATACCTCGTGCCCCTGGCCAAAGGCGAACTCATCGGCGCCTTTTGCCTCTCTGAGCCCGAAGCCGGCTCTGATGCCACATCACAGAAAACAACCGCCGTAGATATGGGAGATTACTACCTCCTCAACGGCACAAAAAACTGGATTACCAACGGAAGCTCAGCCAGCATCTACCTAGTCATGGCCCAGACCCATCCCGAAAAAGGCCACCGCGGCATCAACTGCCTAATCGTAGAGCGCGGCATGGAAGGCTTCGTAGTCGGCAAAAAAGAAGAAAAAATGGGCATACGCGGCTCAGACACACATTCACTCATGTTTACCGACGTCCGAGTTCCCAAAGAAAACCGCATAGGCGACGATGGATTCGGATTCAAATTTGCCATGAAAACCCTATCCGGCGGCCGAATCGGCATAGCTGCACAAGCCCTCGGCATAGCATCAGGAGCCTACGAACTCGCCCTAAGGTATAGCAAGGAGCGCAAAGCTTTCGGAAAAGAAATCCACAAGCACCAAGCCATCGCCTTCAAACTGGCCGACATGGCTACCCAAATCGATGCAGCCCGCCTGCTGACCCTCAAGGCCGCCTGGCTCAAAGATCAAGGACTCCCCTTTGACAAAGAAAGTGCAATGGCCAAGCTCTATGCCTCCGAAGTCGCCATGCACACGACCGTCGAAGCCGTCCAGATTCACGGAGGCTATGGCTACGTCAAGGAATATCACGTAGAACGTCTCATGCGCGATGCAAAAATCACCCAGATCTACGAAGGCACATCCGAAATCCAGCGCATCGTAATATCGCGCGCCTTACTAGATCAATAACCCATTTTTTCTTAGGCGTGCCCCTGACGAAGGTGCATGAGCACCTTGTCAGGGTCGGCGTCCTCTGGAGTCCGCTTCGCTTCCGTGCTCAGGCCCTCGCTGCGCTCACGCCCTCGCACCGCCATTCGCTGCGCTACAGGCGTCCGCCGGCCACCTCACGCAGCATCCCCAATCTATTCCCCAGAAACATAATGTAAACCCAGACTCCGCCCCTTTAACCATATTTAAACAAAATCCCACCCCATCCGCTTAACATCTTTGTAAAAACACAATCTTGTGCAAAACCATCTGCTTCTCAAAGCCTTAAAAGGCGAACCCGTAAAACGCCCCCCCGTATGGATGATGCGCCAGGCAGGTCGATACCTGCCCTCATACATGGAACTTCGACGTAAATACGATTTTTTTACCCGTGTACAGACACCCGAGCTAGCCTGCGAGATCACCCTTCAGCCGGTCGACCAGATCGGTGTAGATGCAGCCATACTGTTCAGCGACATCCTGGTCGTCCCGCAAGCCATGGGTTTAGAAGTTCAACTCATTGAGCACAAAGGCCCCTATCTGCCCAAGACCATTCAGACACACTCAGATATTGCAATGCTCCAGACTCAAGAAGCAGCAGATCGCCTTTACTACGTATACGATGCCATTCGTCTCATCAAGAGGGAACTCAACGACAGAGTCCCCCTGATCGGATTTGCCGGCGCCCCCTTTACCATATTGTGCTATATGGTCGAAGGCAAAGGCTCCAAAAACTTTGAGCGCGCAAGGCAGTTTTGCGTGAGCAGACCCCTCGAAGCTCACAGCCTGCTCTCCAAGATTACCGACGTCACCATTCAGTACCTTATTCGACAGGTCAAGGCAGGTGCTGATGTCATACAGGTATTCGACTCCTGGAGCGGACTGCTTTCGCCATCCGATTTTTCAAAATTTGCGCGACCATATTTACTTCAAATTGCAGAAGCACTGAGCGCCCATGCCCCCGTCATCCTGTTCCCTAAAGGCTCTTGGTACGCCCTCGAAGACCTGGCTCTCCACTCTAAAGCCTCTGCCCTTGGGGTGGATTGGTGTATCTCCCCCCATACAGCACGCGCCCTCACGGGAGGGCACGTAGCCCTTCAGGGAAATTTTGACCCTGCCCACCTTCATCTGAGCCCGAAGGACATCACACAGGAAGTACACGACATGATCCGGCAGTTTGGCCCACAACAGTATATCGTCAATCTTGGACATGGCATCACGCCCGACGTACCCGTCGAAAATGCAAAAGCATTTGTCGAAGCTGTTAAAAGTTTTAAACCGTAATTATTGGCACAGCTCGTCCATTAAAAGACTTACGGCATCCACACGCGCAAATTATTAATCGTTCATTCTGAGGGCAGAAAAGTGTTTTTATATTTGTAATTTGGAATATGTAAAAGCGGAATGGATACGAAGGGCAAAGCCATCGTATATATGATACTGGCTGCAGTGTGGATCTTTGGCGTCAGATGCTCTAAAGAGCAAGACATCCAGGATATTCACACTACTACTCCATATCCTCTGGTGGTGCCTCCGGGGTTTCCGCAGCCATTGATGAATCCTGATAATCCGCTGACCGTAGAGGGGGTTGAGCTCGGCCGACACCTTTTTTACGAAAAAAAACTATCCCGTGACAACACTCTGAGTTGTGCCGGCTGCCACAAACAAGAGTTTGCTTTTTCTGACACACCCAACCGCCTAAGCAAAGGAGTAGAAGGCCTAGATGGTAAGTTCAATGCCATGCATATTGTCAATATGGCATGGCTCGAACATTTCTTTTGGGATGGCCGGTCGCCAAGCCTTGAAGATCAAGCATTTCATCCGATTGTAGATCCCCTCGAAATGAATACATCATGGGAGTCTGTACTCAAAAAGCTTCGTGAGACGCCCATATACCCCCCGATGTTTAAAAAAGCTTTTGGCAGCGAAGAGATCACCGTAGAGCGCGTTACGAAAGCCATTGCCCAATTCGAAAGAGTACTTATCTCCGGCAATTCAAAATTTGATAAATGGCGCCGGGGCGAAGCTACACTTTCAGAACTCGAGTTATTCGGATTTACCATGTTCGAAACCGAACGGGGAGACTGTTTTCATTGTCACGGCAGTACTACCACCGGAAATATGTTCGGCGCCTTTGGCCAGCTCATTTTTACCAACAACGGCCTCGAGCCCGATGCCACCATGCCTCTCGGCCGCATGGCTGTCACCGGAAACCCTTCCGACCGCGGCAAATTCAAAATCCCCTCTCTGCGCAATGTAGCCGTCACATTCCCATACTTTCACGACGGCAGGTTCCAGTCCCTTCAGGAAGTCATCGAGTTTTACAACATGGGAGGACACCCCTCCTCAACCATCGACCCCAATATGAAAGCCGCCGGTATGGGACGCAACTGGACCCAATACGAGAAAAGTGCTCTGCTAGCCTTTCTGAATACCTTGACAGATGTCGAATTTCTGACAGATCCTCGATTCTCAGATCCATTTCAGGAGTAAGGAAGCCTCCTGTAAAATGCGTATAAAAATTGAAGCTTTCTTTGAAAACACGAGTTATTTTCAAATACTACCTTTGGCTCCTGTATGAAGACAGTTGAAGAAGTAAGTGCATTAGCGGGGCGCCTGGAAGCGCTAAGGGGGTATCTTTGACACTGAAGCCAAGAAAATAACCCTGCAAAATGAAGAGGAGAAGACAGCGGCACCCGGCTTTTGGGACGACCCTAAAGAGGCCCAAAAAGTCCTGCGCAAGATCAAAGAGCTTAAGTTCTGGATTGAAGGCTTCGACGAAGCATCCCGACTGGTAGATGAAGCCCTTTTGGCCCATGAATTTTTAAAAGAAGGCATCATCAGCGAATCCGAACTGGATAAAGCCTACGACTCCGCTCTTAAAGCCATTGAACGACTCGAGTTCAGAAACATGCTTTCGGCAGAAGAGGATCGGCTCTGCGCCGTGCTACAGATTACTGCTGGTGCCGGTGGCACAGAGAGCTGCGACTGGGCTTCCATGCTGCTGCGCATGTACATACGATGGGCCGAACAACATGGGTATAAAGTCATCGAACTTAACCTGCAGGACGGTGATGTAGCGGGTATTAAGTCAGCAACCATACAGATCGAAGGCGAATTTGCATTTGGATACCTGAAAGGCGAAAACGGCGTGCATCGTCTCGTCCGCATTTCTCCCTTCGATGCCAACGCTAAAAGACATACATCCTTTGCCTCGGTGTATGTGTATCCGCTTGTCGACGATACCATTCAGATTGATATCAATCCGGCAGACATCGAATGGGACACCTTTCGCTCCAGTGGAGCCGGTGGTCAAAATGTAAATAAAGTAGAGACCGGTGTCCGTCTGAAGCACAAACCCACCGGCATCATTATCGAAAATACAGAAACCCGCTCCCAACTGCAAAACAAAGAGAAAGCCCTGCAACTGCTCAAATCTCAATTGTATGAGATAGAACTCGAAGCCCGAAACCAGAAACGCGCCGAAATCGAAGCCGGTAAGAAGAAAATAGAGTGGGGTTCACAGATACGCAATTACGTGCTCCATCCCTACAAGCTGGTAAAAGACGTCCGCACAGGCACAGAGACATCCAATGCCGAAGGAGTACTCGACGGCGATATCGATGAATTTCTGAAATCCTACCTGATGAGCACCGGAAGCAGTCATACGGCCAATGCTACATCCACCTTATGAGGCTCGGTATCATTGACCGGTACATCCTACGATACTTCCTCGGAACATTCTTTCTAACCTTGATCCTGATCTTGCTGATAGCCGTCGTATTCGATATATCCGAAAAGATCGAAGACTTCATCACCAAGGGGGCATCGGCCAGGGAGATCGTCCTGGATTATTATCTGAACTTTATCGTGTACTACGGCAACATGTTTTCGAGCATGATTGTCTTTATCTCTACCATTTTTTTTACAAGCATGCTTGCTAATCGTACTGAGATTGTTGCCATTCTCACCGGAGGCATGAGTTTCAAAAGACTGATGCTTCCCTATGCAATAGGTACACTCATCGTGACACTGATCAGCATGCTTCTTGCCCATTTTGTCATCCCGGTGAGCAACGTCAGAAGACTACACTTCGAAAACCTCTACATAAACGTTACCTCAGGCGAACGAAACAACGACCTGCACAGGCAGATAAAACCAGGACACCTGATCTATCTCGAAAATTATAATTCCGAGCGTCTTAGTGGTTATCGGTTTACCTACGAAGTGTTTCACGGTCAGAAAATGATCTCGAAGCTGTCATCCGACTTTATCCGGTTTGATACCCTAACAAATACATGGAAATTAGACAATTATACCATACGTTATATTCAGGATGACGGAGACAAACTCTTAATAGGCCGTCAGCTAGACACAGCATTTGACTTTCACCCTGACGAACTCAGTCCGAAATTGTACAGTGTCACAATGATGAACACTCCGCGTCTTCTTCAATTCATAAGAGCCGAAAAAATAAGAGGATCAGAAAAATTAAACATGTATCTTCTGGAGCTGCATCAACGCACGGCCTGGCCGTTTGCCACCGTCATTCTGGTACTTATAGCAGTGAGCTTAAGCAGCCAGAAACGAAGAGGAGGAATGGGGCTGAATATCGCACTGGGGTTGGGCCTGTGCGTCACATACATTTTTTTTCAGAGGGTATCCGTTGTCTTTAGCACCAATGGCAACCTCTCTCCTTTGGTGGCTCTTTGGGTTCCCAACGTCTTGTTTGCCATAGTTGGAATCTATCTCTACCGCACAGCTCCAAAATAAAAAATGGCCCGTTAAGCCGGGCCACTCTGTATATTGATTAATGAATATACGTTATTTCCTGACGACCAGTTTACCGCTTACAGATTCCGTATTGGTCCTGACAGTGTATGTATAAACGCCCACAGGCAGGTGACCGATGCGGATATTTTTAGCGTTTAGACCATTGTAGGGTGCAGCGAGCTCTTCTGTAAGCACTGCCCGGCCGGTAAGATCATAGATGGCAAACTGAGCTTTTGTGTTTTTCGAAAGACTGTACGATACCGTGATCACATCGTTTGCCGGATTTGGAAATACTTTTACAGAATTTCTTGTCAAAAGAAATTCATTATCAAGACCAATGTTTCCGGTTTTCTCAACTTCTGCAAATATGTAAAAGACCACATCTACATTAGCACCCCATGCTTGCGGGTCATTCAGTGCAATCCATTGGCCTGTATCCCATTTTTCCCATGCAGAACCTCCTCCACAATTTCCTCCCGTGTGAAATATACCTATCGTGTCGTTTCGGGTGCCTCCACCGACGACTACACTAGCAAAAAAGGGTCCTGAATAGTCTACCGGGGTTGCGAATGAAAATTTGGTAAATTGTCCGGTTGTGTCAATATTGCTGGAGCTCACACTGGCAGATGTACCAATACTGGTCGCAGAAGGAGCACCGTTGGTTGCATTTACATTGTAAATTATGGTATTGTATTCATCGGCAGTACCTACGATTGTTTTCCCCCCGAAAGCGACAAGCACGGAGTGAATCTTTCCTATGGTATTGGTTGCTATACGTTGGGCTTTTTCCAAATCACCATATCCGTTAGTACCGGCTACAAACCCGCCGTTTGTAGAATTGAGTAATAAAGGACCAACATTGCAATTTGCCAGAAGTGTAGCCGAGAGGGTGTCGTTGACATTCTCAGTGCCTGCACTTGTAAAGTGGTGTGAAAGGTTTAAGTGACTTTTTACTACAGCTTTACCTGCGACCTTTTGCTGAGCGTAGGCCGAGATACTAAAGCTTAGGACACTTGCGATTACGTAAATTTTTCTCATATTATTTAATTTTATACAAAGCAAACAAATATTTTCATTAAAAAAAAGTCTTTTTTGTTGTTTCGATGATTTCTACTGCGTGTAGGAGTCTTTTTTCATTTAATCCCGAGACTATTTCAAATTTTTGGTTGCATTGTTTAAGCAATTTAACGTGAATTTCAAAGAGTTCCTCACGGTCATTTGGATTTTCACGCTGTGGATCATAAGCCCATGGAACATCGGCAGCAGTTAATAAAACAAGGTTAAATGTGCCGGGACAATAATTTTCTTCGATCAGTGGATGTGTTTTACCATATTTCCAGTCGCTCCAGATTTTAATGGTAAGAAGAGTGGTATCAAAAAAAATCGGCATACAATGTGTCGATTTACAATACAGATTTTCCCAAAAAAGTTGCCCTCTCGCAATGACCTCCAGATCATCGTACCCGTAAGAATTATTTTTTAGATGAAGATAATACCGCGCAAATTCAGGCACCCAAAGGCCTCTATACATCACGGCAAGTTTTTTACACAATTGTGTTTTACCGGTTGATTCCGGTCCTACCACTGCCACCCTCATAGAATCGTAGTGCGTTTTCCAAATTCAATTACTTCTAGATTTTGCACCACGTTGTTGGCAATTTCAAATTGTACCGCTGTGCGTATGGTGTGAAATCCATGGGTGCCGGCCGCGCCGGGATTGATACAAAGGGTGTTTCTGTTTTTATCAAAGATGATTTTGAGAATGTGCGAATGCCCGCAGATAAACACATCCGGCTGAACTGACTCCCAGAGCGCATTTACTCTTTTGGAATATCTGCCCGGATACCCTCCTATGTGGGTCATCCACACGCGCATGCCTTCTACCTCAAATATGGCATCTTCGGAATACTGAAGTCTGATGGTGAGGTCATCGATGTTGCCATGCACTGCCCTGACCACAGGGCAGACACGCTCCAGGGCAGTGAGTACTTCAGGAGAGCCTATATCGCCCGCATGCCAGACTTCGTCAGCCCTTGAAGCATAAGAGCAAATAGCATCGTCAATGTAGCTGTGAGTATCGGAAAGCAGAAAGATCCTTTTAATTGCTGGATAGAATTAGGTGTACCTTTGCAAAGGCAAATTAAATGCGGAGTTGCGATATTTCATTGAGATTGCTTACAATGGCATGGCCTTCCACGGCTGGCAGATTCAACCCAATTCTACTTCTGTACAACAGACTTTAAACCAGGCTCTGAGCACTGTACTGCGGAGAGAGGCATACACGGTAGCTGCCGGTCGCACCGATACAGGGGTACATGCGCTTCAGATGTTTGCACATTTTGACAGCAGTGTTCCTTTAGAGGATACTGAACCAATCGTTCGCTCCATGAATGGGATTTTATATCCAAACATTTCAGTTAAACGAATTTTCAGGGTTTGTGACAGCGCACACGCCCGATTCAGCGCATATCTACGCGAGTATCAATATGACATCCATTACCGGCACAATCCTTTCCTATACCACCGCAGCTTGCTCTGGCTCCGGACGCCTCTGCCGGTGGAGGAGATGAATGCACTATGCGGCACTTTAATCGGAGAGAAGGATTTTTCTTGTTTTGAGAAGGCCGGTGGCAGCAATGCGCATTCGATCTGCCATGTGTCGCATGCGCAATGGATAGAAACTGATGAGGGCGTTCGGTTTGTAATTCGCGCCAATCGGTTTTTGAGGAATATGGTGCGTGCCATCGTTGGCACCTTTCTCGAATTTGGCAGCAGAAGGATATCCGCATCGGATTTTAAAGCACTGTTAGAAAGCAAAGACCGCAAGCTGGCAGGAGCCTCAGCCCCGCCCTACGCACTTTACCTGACCAAGGTTTGTTATCCTGATTCTATTTTTTCATATGACTAATACCCCGGATAGCCCCCACACCTTCGATATACGTACACTGAAAAAAGTTTTCAGATTCGTCGGACCTTACAAAAGAGTGTTTCACACCGGTATGGGTCTGGTCATTTTCCTGTCGGTCATCACCTCGGCGCGCCCCATCCTGGTTCAGTATTCAATAGACGATGCCATCCTTCCAGGCGACATGCATCAGCTTTTGATCCTGTGCATCTGGATTCTGGTGCTTTTGATTGCGGAGAGTATTGCCCAGTACTTTTATTCGTATATTGCTAATTATTTAGGTCAAAACATCATTAAAGATATCCGGTCTGCACTGTACAGGAAGCTGATGTATTTCAGATTGTCGTTTTACGACCGCACTCCTGTGGGAAATCTGGTTACGCGTTCGATTTCTGATATTGAGGTTATTTCTGAAATCTTTTCGGAGGGTTTATTGGTCATCCTGGGCGATTTGCTCAAGGTGGCTGCCATGCTTGCCGCTATGTTTTACTTCATAGATTGGCGATTAAATCTGATTGCACTGTCCGTGCTGCCATTTTTATTTATCGCGACCCGCTGGTTTCAGAAAAACATCAAAGTTTCCTTTCAGCAGGTGCGCAATGAAGTGGCCAATCTCAATGCTTTTGTCCAGGAGCGCCTCACGGGTATGGGCATTGTTCAAATATTTGGCCGCGAAAAGGCCGAATTCGAGAAATTTAAGGTCATCAATGCCCGACACAGAGATGCTAACATTAGAGGTATTTGGTATTTCAGCATTTTTCTTCCTTTACTCGACCTGATCTCATCAGTTTCAATCGCCCTTGTGGTCAGTGCCGGCTCATGGTGGGCAGTACAAGGTCAGAATATCTCCCTTGGAGAGCTCACCTCACTTATCATGTTTATAAATATGATTTTCAGGCCTCTCAGGCAGTTAGCCGACCGGGTGAATTCTCTTCAGATGGGAATAGTCGCTTCAAATCGTGTTTTCACTCTCCTGGACGATACCGAAAACACGGAATCCTCTGAATCCCAAACACCCATGCCACCGATCAGAGGACATGTGCGATTCGAAAATGTCACTTTTGGATACAAACCTCAGGAAGTAGTACTTCATAACCTTTCCTTTGAGGTAGAGGCAGGCCAGACACTGGCTATAGTAGGTGCAACCGGTGCAGGCAAATCCACGATTATTCAGTTGCTCTCAGGATATTACAGGCAGCAATCAGGCGCCATTTACATCGATGATATTGATATTTCAAAAGTGTCCATTTTCAGCCTCAGAAGTCAGATGGCTGTTGTACTTCAGGATGTTTTTTTATTCTCTGATTCTATTTACAAAAACATTACACTGGGTCAGCCCTTCAGCAGAGAAGACGTTAAAGCTGCCGCACAGGAAATCGGGCTGTTAAGTTTTATCGAATCCCTACCGGGTGGCCTTGAGTACAATGTGCGAGAAAGAGGTGCATCGCTCAGTACAGGCCAGAGACAACTTATTGCATTCCTTAGAGCATATCTGACCAGACCCAAAATATTTATCCTCGATGAGGCAACTTCTAACATAGATACTCAAACCGAATCCTTGATACAGCAGGCTACCGAACGCATCACCGAAGGAAGGACTAGTATAATCATCGCGCATAGACTCAGTACGATTCTTCATGCCGACAAGATTCTCGTACTTAAAAAGGGAAGAATTGTGGAGACAGGTACACATGCCGAACTTCTTAAGTACAAGGGATATTACAGCCGGCTGTACGACATACAATTTGCTTCGATGAACAATCTGTAAAAACAATACACAGACCTATGAGTCTATGGTTGCACTTTTTGATAAAAATCAAAAACACACTCATAAAAAACAGAGAAGCAATCCTATTCTTCGTAGCTTCGATTGGCTTTGTGCTCTTTTATCCCGACGAACGAAGATTTCCATTCGAATGGAAGCTACAGTCCGAGTGGAAACATACCGATATACATGCAGATTTCTCATTTGTCAGACCTCTCTCAGATGCTGAATTAAGCTCAAAAGGAGATTCCCTAAATACGTACTTCGTGTACTTTCGACTTCACACCAGCAATCCAAAAATTGACTATGTCCTCACCGACACCTCTGCAAACAAAGAACAAATTGAATCACTGCTGAGAAGTTTTCTTAAGAAGTATGAATCAGGACTGATTTCGGATGATAAACCTGTAGAATTTCCCGGACTTAAAAAAACGTGTTTTTTGATTGAAAACAATGATACATTTCTGATCAATTGTTCGCAGGTAATTGATGTGCGAAATCTTCGCAAACAAATCATTAAATCCATCGATAGCCTGTATTTATATTGGGGATTTACCCAATCCAATGCTGATTTTCAGATCCGCCCCAACTTACAGTTTGTAAAACAAGTGAAACTCAAACCGGACGACAATTTTTTTATTCAAAAAAGCGAGGTCATCGAAAGAGGGACGCCAATCGTCCAAAGAGGTCAGTTTATCGATAGGGTAACTCACGAACGTCTCCTTTATTACAAGAATTTATATGTCACTGGATATCCTTATGGATTGAAAAAATTTTTTATTCTGACCGGAAAATGGATGTTAGTACTTTTAATCTTAACAATGCTGTATCAATTTCTGGTCTATTTCAGGCCCAACGTTTTTGAAGACAGTTCTAAACTTCTGATGATCCTGACGATTGTGTTCTTATTCTTTGCAATTGTCATGAAAACCGCTCAATTTCAGGAAGATTGGATCTATTTCATTCCTCTGCCGATCGTACCTATTGTTCTGAAAGCATTTTACGACACCCGGCTAGCGTTGTTTTGCCATTTTTTGCTGTTGCTTCTGATCAGTCCAGGAATTAGTAGTTTTTACTCGTTTTTCATTTTACATTTTGCCAGCGGAGTATTTTCTATTATCACTGTCGAATCCATTTATAAGAGAAGTCAGCTTTTCACCTCTGTTTTTAAAATCATAGCCGTTTATTTCATTGTATATCTAAGCCTGGAACTCACATCGGGTGTTCCTTTTTCGGAACCTGCTACCTACGTAAAGCTTTCTGCCAATGCCTTTCTCATACTTCTAGCTTTTCCGATCATTTATAGCATTGAAAAAATCTTTGGAATGGTGTCGGATTTAAGCCTTCTTGAACTATCTGACACCAACATGCCTCTGCTCAAAGAACTGGCTGAAAAAGCCCCGGGGACTTTTCAGCACAGCATACAGGTATCCAGCCTGGCAGAGAGTGCAGCTGCCAAAGTCGGGGCCAATACCCTACTGGTTCGCACTGCCGCACTCTACCATGACATTGGTAAAATGAGCCATCCGCAATTTTTTGTTGAAAATCAAATCACTGGTTACAATCCCCATGATGAACTCTCTTTCGAAGAAAGCGCCCGCGTCATCATTGAACACGTAAAGGAAGGCGTGAAAATCGCAAGACAGCGCAAACTTCCCGAATCGATCATTGACTTTATACGGACACATCACGGCACAACCACTGTGCAGTACTTTTACAATATGTATCTGAAAAATTTTCCGGAAAATACAGATTCCGAACATCGGTTCAGATATGACGGTCCGACGCCTTTTTCAAAAGAAACGGCGATTCTGATGCTGGCCGACAGCGTGGAAGCTGCTTGCAGAAGTCTGGCTCAACGCGGAGCCGACAGATTTCAGATGGAAGCCCAAATTGAGGCCATCTTCACATCTCTCATGGACCAGCGACAGTTTGACAACGCAAACATTTCGCTTTCTGAAATCTCTGAAATCAAAAAAACACTAAAAAAGAAAATTCTAAACATTTATCACAGCCGTATACCCTATCCAAAATGATTTTCCCTCGCGCTTTAAAGAGGAATTATTTTTGTGTGACTCTAACCAAATCAATCCCCTCTCCGTCTAACTAATGGATGCAAATAGTGAAAATCCTTTGGAAAGCGCATCGATCAATATACCGTTAGAGACCGGCAATCAGCAGCAATCTGATATTTTCCATTGGATAGAACAACTCATCAATGGAGATATCCGGGTTCAGGAGGACATCTATAAATACGTGTATCGGAAAATGTATCCGGTAGCATACCGCTATGTGAACAACCATGATGACGCCATCGAAATCTTTAATAATTCCATGGTCAAAGTCTTCCAACACATCAAAAATCTCGACGAATATGACAAAGTAGAAAATTGGATAAAAAAAATTATCATCAATACAGCATTGGATTTTCTGCGCGTGAGTAAGCGACACCGCAGCCGCATGCAACCTATCCATGATGAACTCCGGACCCTGACGGACAGTGCATCTACAGATGGTATGTATGAATACGACTACCTTATAAAACTTGTTAATATGCTTCCGGCGCGAAAGAGAGAGGTCTTTATGCTATTTGCCATAGAAGGATACAGCCATAAAGAAATAGCCGAAGTAATGGGTATATCCGAATCAAACAGCAAACTATTGCTCTTTGAAGCCCGAAAATTTCTTCAAAGTAAACTCAAAAAAAGCGAGTAAGTATGGAGAATGATCGCAATGAACTGGACCACCTCTTTAAACAGGCATTTTCACGGCTGGAAGTCAACCCGCCAGACGAAAATATTGCCTGGAAGAAGATGCAAGAAAAGCTTCACAGAAAGAAAATTCGTTCACTGATCTTCCAGGGTGTTGGAGCCGGATTTATTGGCCTGATTGTACTGCTTCTGAATTTTAAAGATCACGTACTTCTCCCCTATTCAGACCTTTACAATACACAGCCTTCAATGCCCGAAGTTCGTTTTGAAACCGATCAACCTACTGCTCTGGAGGTCACAGCAGAGGATGCATCCGAAAAAACATCAACCCCTACATTCGTCCGGCTAAATGCTCGCGACTTAAAGCAATCAGATGAAATTCGCTTACAAGAAGATTTTTCTGAAGATGAAATTGCTTTTAGGGAAGCTGGGCAGGTTGTATTGCCAGTAAGATCTGGAGTTCTGAAAGATCACTCTCCCACAGAAAAGAGAACACTCCAGGAAATGAAACTACCCTCCCCTTCTCTCAGGAAAAAATCTCCTTTACGCTATGCCCTAACCATAGGCTACATGATCCACAATCATTGGGTCGAAAATGGTAGCTTTATGGGAAATAATCTGCCTTCGGTGGGTGTACTTGTCTCTAAAAATATTCATCCAAATGTGGAACTGATGACAGGGCTCAGATACGTCCAGCGAAATAATATGGCGTATAAAACGTTTTCAAAAATCCGGGAAGTATACAATCAGGAAGAGCTCAACCTGTACACTTTATATGTCAATGGTACTCACTGGGCGGAAATTCCCATTGGAATTCACTGCTTTCTCCCGGATAGGAAAGTGTATTTCGGTGCCTTTCTGACCACAGATGTGCTCCTGTATCAAAGTGCAAAACTCGGCGTGAAGACGCAAATACCCGCTCTGGGTTTTGAATCGGAGGAGCGTCTCAAAAGAGCATGGAACTACGACTCAGGGATTCCCCGCGTTACGATGGGATTTCGGACAGAATTAGGGACATTTCTCAGCCCGAAAAGTACATGGAACCTTTTTGCCAAGGTAAGCCCTTACAGCGGAGAACCAAGTGGCCGGACAAATAAAAATATTGGGTTCGACCTCGGAATTGAATGGAGATACTGCTTCTGAATGCTATGAAAAAATACCTCTTTGTCTGCATATCGATTTTGTCATTCGTGACAAATAGCTGCAGAAAAATGGACCCACTGCCCGGCGATGCGATCGACTACCCTTTGATTCTCAGTTGGGAGGAAGACAGCGTCTCTCATTCCTATCAGGTAGGTAAAAATGCTCTTTTTTCGAGGAGTTTTGTGTTGATCGCACCGGATGGATACCGGATTTTTGTATACGATTTTTATATCACCAATGACTTGCTCATCCGATTTTCTTTGGTCAGTGATGAAATAAACGAAAATGTAGAAGCCGATCTCGAGCAAACCTTAAGAAACGGTCGCGCGATTCCCTTTACCTCAGCAGACACCCTCTCCCCAGGCACTGTAGCCATAGAGTTTATCGAAAACAATCAGGTATTCCGAACATCAAACATAGCGGACAATCAAGAAAAGAACCTGACCCTTCTGAATGTAAAAAGAATTCAAATCTCCGAAAAGTACTTTTTCGAAGCAAGCATATCATTTGGCTGCTTTATTCAAAATCTAAGGGATAATTCCGTCACAGAACTAAGAAATGGTCAAGGCCGGATAGCTTTCCGCTACAAATAATCTGATTGCTTAACATATTATTTGCACCATCTGAGGTTTCTCATCCCCTATCTTAGCAAGATTTGCAGAAAAAATGAAAATTTCAAAAAATGCACGTATAGCCGCAGGAGTCGTCTTATTGAGCGGGTTGTTGATTTTTTTTCTGGTAAGAATACCACCCAAAGATGACCTCGAGTTTCTTAAGGCAGATTATACTTTCCACATCGAAGATACGGCTGCGATCGATAAAATTATCATCTCCGACAAAACACCCAACTCCGTCACATTAGTCCGAAAACCTTCCGGTTGGGAGACAGAAAGCGGCAGACCGGTCAGGAAAGATGCCATAGAAATACTGCTCGAAACGATCTATCGCATGCGACTAAAAAATTTTGTGCCGGAGTCGGCTCGAGATGTGGTTCTACGGCGTATGTCAAGCGCCGGAAAAGAAGTCAGGATTTATTCCGGCAGAAAACTTCTGCGCCACTTCTACGTCGGTACCGAAACCATGGATGAAATGGGCACTTATATGATGCTGAAAGACGGTAAAAATCCCTATGCCATCTTTATTCCGGGGTTTAACGGTTTTTTATCAACTCGATTTTTTGCCAACGAAGCACTATGGCTAAAAAAAACCATCTGGGGGTATGACAACCTGGAAATCTACAAAGTGTCTTACACCAACTACGATGAGCCGGAAAACTCTTTTATACTTGAAGCAAAAGACGGATTCAAATTGCATACCCCTGCCGGACAAACCATTCCAGCAGACACAATCAAATCAGCCATTTACCTGGCAGGTTTTCGCACCGTAGAATACGAAGGCGCAATACTGCCACAAGACCCAATATACAACCGTCAGGATTCGTTGAAGGCTTCTGTGCCGGCTTTTGAAATAACGGCCTGGAAAAAAGACGGAGCCTGGAAAAAACTTACGACCTACCACATCAAGGCAAGTGAAGAATCAGCTGAACTTTACACCCACATGGGCCAATATGATCCCGACCGCCTGCATGCTTTTATTACCGATCATACCGGCAACGAGTACTTCGTACTTGTGCAGTATTATGGTCTATCGCCTGTACTCTTTACCCTTCATGATCTGAAAGCGCGGTAAACACCCGGGTGAAAATACTTGTTATGCATGCATATAAATTTCAAATAATGAAGCGAAAGTGATACTTTCGCATCCAAGTGTAACAATTTAAACGATAGGAAGATGAAAGTATTGGTTTGCATAAGCCACGTGCCTGACACGACCTCTAAAATCAACTTTACGAACAACAATACTGAGTTTGATAAAAACGGTGTGACATTTGTCATTAATCCATATGACGAATTTGGCTTGACCCGGGCCATCTGGCTTCAGGAAAAACAAGGGGCACACATCACCGTAATCAACGTTGGAAAAAGTGAAACAGAACCCACTCTGCGCAAAGCACTGGCAATCGGAGCTAACGACGCCATACGGGTAGACGCAGAGCCAACAGATGCATGGTTTGTCGCCTCAGAGATCGCATTTCATGCCAAAGAAGGGGGCTATGACCTTATCATAGCAGGCCGTGAATCCATTGATTACAACGGGTCTCAGGTTCCGGGGATGGTAGCCGCTATGCTTGGATGGCCATTTGTAAATGCCTGCATCGGCTTGGAAGTAGATGCCGAAAAGGCCACCGTGATCAGAGAAATAGATGGCGGAAAAGAAAAATCTCAAATACACCTGCCTGCAGTGATTGCTGGTCAGAAAGGCCTCGTAGAAGAGAGCGACCTGCGTATTCCGAATATGAGAGGTATTATGCAGGCACGCACAAAACCCCTGAAAGTTGTACCTCCTACCACAAATGAATTCAAAACCAAAGCCGTATTGTATGAAAAACCGGCTCCCAAAGCAGCCGTGAAAATGATAGACCCCGACAACATCGAAGAGTTGGTGCGACTGCTCCATGAAGAAGCCAAAGTCATTTAATATTAATCTTGAAATTTTTAAAATAAACGAAAATGAGTGTACTGGTATTTGTAGAGACCTGGGATGGAAAGTTCAAGAAAGCATCTTTCGAAGCTGCTTCCTATGCTTCAAGGCTTGCCTCATTGTATGGGACAAAAGCCAATGCAGTGGTTATAAACGGGAAAGATGATTTATCTTCATTGGGAAAATATGGGATTGACCGCATTTTTTCTATTGAAGATTCTGGATTGTCAGATTTTAACAACTACAAATTTGCTGAAATTATATCCAAAATCGCTAAAGACACAGCCGCCAGGGTGGTCGTTATATCCGGAACATTTACCGGTAAGATGATTACACCTCTTGTAGCTGTAAACCTCAGCGCTGCGCCGATAACCAACGTAGTAGCAGACCCGGAGTCCATCTCTCCCTTAAAAATTAAAAGGAGTTGTTTTTCAAACAAAGGCTTTGTATATTATGAAAGCCAGGCTGAAATCTCAGTTGTATCCATCGTTCCGAATGCTCTCGGCATATCGGAGCAACCCGGCCAGGCTACAGTCGAACTTATTTCTATCACGCCTGAAACCAAGGTCTCAGTAGAAATCCTGGAAATAGATCGCGCAAAAGGCAAAATTCCACTACCTGAAGCAGAAAGAGTAGTCTCCGCCGGTCGAGGACTAAAAGCGCCGGAAAACTGGACATTGATCGAAGAACTGGCAGAAGTGTTAGACGCCAGTACAGCCTGCTC
Organism: Thermaurantimonas sp.; assembly: GCA_046295455.1. Classification (GTDB taxonomy): domain Bacteria; phylum Bacteroidota; class Bacteroidia; order Flavobacteriales; family Schleiferiaceae; genus Thermaurantimonas. The sequence continues at coordinate 199,712 of JBKBNI010000003.1, forward strand.
CAAGCCGGTAAGCGATATGCATTGGAGACCTCACAGCGAACACGTCGGACAAACAGGCATAACCATCAATCCTCAACTTTACATCGCTATTGGAATATCCGGAGCAATACAACACCTGGCTGGAGTAAGCGGATCGAAAACCATCGTAGTCATCAACAGCGATCCCGAGGCTCCTTTCTTCAAAGCCGCTGATTATGGTGTCGTAGGTGATGCGTTTAAAGTAGTACCTGCTCTTACACAAGCGTTAAAAAATTTTAAAGCACAATGATGAATTAAATTTGCACCATGACGAAGGTGCAACTTTTTCTCAAAGGACTCTCCTACAGCCAGACTCATTCGGGTGCCTATGCATTGGTGCTGGGCGAAGATGAGCAAAACAGAAGACTCCCGATAATAATAGGGGGTTTCGAGGCCCAAAGTATTGCCATTGCTGTGGAGCATGATATGAATCTTCCGAGACCTCTGACGCATGATTTGTTTAAAAAATTTGCAGACACATTTGATATAGAGATATCGGAAGTAGTAATCCACAAGTTGGAGGAAGGCGTATTTTATTCATATATCGTCTGTCATCAGGGTGATCGGGAAGAATTGCTCGATGCCCGACCATCAGATGCCGTGGCACTGGCCATACGCTTTAAATGTCCCATCTACACCACAGAAGAAATTCTGGAAAAAGCCGGTGTCGTCATGGACGAACCGGATCAGGTCTCTCCAAGGCAAAAACAAGAGGCGTCTAATCCACCTTCTGCATCCTCTCCGCAAAACCTCAGCAACAAGTCCATAGATCAATTAAAAAAGTTGCTTCAAAAAGCCGTAGAAGCAGAAGATTACGAGCAGGCTGCACGCATACGGGATGAAATGGGAAAAAGAGGTTACTCAGGCATGTAACACAATTGATTCTTTATCCTTTCCTTTACCTCGTATTAACTTACTGTAAAAGTATGCCCTGTAACCTGCCCCTCAAATCTTTTTGGATTTTTTGTATTGTGTTACTTCAGGTTCTGCCAATGAGCCTCAAGGGCATGTTGGATTCAGATGATTCATCTTCAGAGGTTTCATCGTACCCCCTTACGGCTGTGAGTCCTGATTCTCTTTCCGGAGAAGGGCCTGGGGTCTCCTCGGATTCGCAGAAGGCAGACCTATCGTCCTCTATCAAGTCGCTCGAAACCTACCAATTTTCATTTAAAACGCTGGGGCGGGGAATTCTTGGCATTGCTGTGCTGCTGCTGCTTGGATTTCTACTGTCAAAAGATCGCAAAAACATCAACTGGGCGCTTATTGCCAAGGGATTGATCATACAGGCAGTCATCGCGATAGCCGTACTCAAATTGCCCTGGGTGCAATCCGGGGTCAATTTCATCAGCCAAAAATTTGTACTGCTCCTTTCTTTTACTCAAAACGGCGCTAAATTTTTGTTTGGAGACATTATCCAAAACACAGAGACCTTTGGATTCATTTTCGCTTTTCAGGTTCTTCCCACAGTCATATTCTTTTCAGCTCTTACAAGTCTTTTGTTCTATTTTGGTATTCTGCAGAAAGTAGTTTATGCCTTTGCCTGGTTTATGAAGTACACCCTGCGGCTAAGCGGTGCCGAGAGTTTGTCTGCAGCTGGAAACATATTCCTCGGCCAGACAGAATCCCCATTGCTTGTCAAGCCTTATTTAAGCCGAATGACGCGTTCGGAACTTCTCTGTGTGATGACCGGGGGAATGGCGACCATAGCCGGTGGAGTGCTTGCTGCTTATATCGGTTTTCTCGGCGGAAATGACCCTGAACTTCAGGTATTCTTCGCCAAACATCTCATCACGGCATCTGTATTGGCAGCACCCGGTGCCATCGTGGCAGCAAAACTCCTGCTTCCCGAGACAGATACCTTTTCAGAAGAAATGAACATTGAAAAAAATAAAATCGGCTCCAATGCCCTTGAAGCTCTCGCCAATGGCACGGCTGATGGCCTCAGACTCGCCATCAATGTGGCTGCAATGCTTCTGGTATTTATCTCTTTGATTGCCCTCGTTAATCATATATTGATAAATGCCATTGGCGAGATTGGAGGTTTAAATGAGCATATTCAGCGACTAACCCATGGGCAGTACAAGGGCCTTTCCCTTCAATTTGTGCTGGGATACACCCTTGCGCCACTCACCTGGCTGATGGGGGTAAACGGGCCCGACATTGTGCTGGTCGGACAATTACTCGGTGAAAAGTCGATTTTAAATGAATTTGTGGCATATGTATCCATGAGCGAAATCATTCAATCCGGCGGCTTTGTTTATTCAAAGTCTGTGGTCATCTCTACCTACATTTTATGCGGATTTGCCAATTTCGCCAGCATTGGCATCCAGATCGGAGGCATTGGCGCATTGGCCCCCAACCGCCGGAGTGACCTGAGCAAACTCGGTATTTATGCGTTGATCGGCGGAAATCTTGCCTCTATGTTTACCGCGACCATTGTAGGGATTTTAATCTGATGTCCATCTACGGGAGGTTACCCCGATCATTTTATCAATATTATTTACACGATTTCTTAACACAGCTGAATCATTATACTTAGATTTACAGCCTGTATTGTAGCTTGAATCTTATGAATATTTCTGTTGAAAAACAACTACCCGAGGGAGATATATTGTGTTTTATACCGTACAAATCTGACGAAACATTATTAAAAAAGGTTCTTTCTTCTTTATCAGTTTTTCATACGGATACTCTCAGATTTCTTTCAAAATCTTCAACCAAGGAGTTTACTATACCGTCGGAGGGAAGACTTTTTCTGTTCATCAAGATAGAAGGCGAGTCCTTTGGCCCTCTTATGCGGAAATTCAGAAAAGTCGCGAGAAGTTATCGTGAATATCCGGTAAGACACTGGGCATTGTACGCCTTGCACATAGAATCTCCGGACGAGTGCGAACAATTGAGCCGGGCCTTTATACACGGCTGTATCACCTCTACCCAAAACCTTGGCAAAAACAAAACAACCACCGATTTTGATCACTCATTGTGTGAGGAGGGGGCTTCACTGACCATCATTTCCCATTTCGAAGACCACCTGCGCACAAAAATAAATTCCTTCCAATCGGTTGCGAAGGCCCATCTGAATGCAATGATTCTTGGAAATTCTCCGTCTAACAAAAAGGATGTGAATTATATGGCCGCGTACTGCAAGGTGTTGGCTGAAAAGCACTCACTGGAAATCGAACTGTTTGATCATGAAAGGCTAGAACTCGAAGGATTCAAAGCCTTGCTGGCCGTCAACAGAGGTAGTGAGACACCTGCTAAAATGGTCATTCTTAAGTACAACTTAAGCGCAACTCACCTGCCACTAGTGGGGTTGATCGGCAAGGGTGTATTGTTTGACACTGGCGGTATTAATCTTAAGCCATCCGAAAATCTCTTTCTGATGAAAAGTGATATGTGTGGAGCTGCTGCCGTACTTGGAGCCATCGAAGCTATAGCCGCCACCAAATGTAATGCCCGGGTAGTGGTGGCTATTCCGCTTACCGATAATGCCATCGATGCCAAAAGCACAAAACCGGGAGATGTGATTGGCTCTTACAACGGAAAGACCATTGAGGTGATAGATACAGATGCCGAAGGCCGCTTGTGTCTGGCCGATGCGATTAGCTACATCTGCCGCACCTACAGGCCTGATTATTTGATTGATGTGGCCACCCTTACGGGTTCTGCAGCCAGGGCGCTCGGCATACACTACGCAGCGCTATTTAGCACTTCGGACCAGCTTACTGATATGCTAAGAAATGTTGGAAACACAATTGGTGAAAAGCTGTGGCCTATGCCTATGGATCCAGACTACAAGGAAGATCTACATTCGGACGTAGCGGATCTGGCTAATTTTTCAAACAAACCAACCGCGGGAGCAATCAGTGCTGCGCTGTTTCTCCAGGAATTTGTTGAAAACACCCCGCATTGGGCACACATCGACATTGCCGGTACGGCATTTACTTCATCTGAATTTGGCAAGCAGCGCACCGCCACCGGATTTGGTGCTCTACTGCTGTATTCCTTTGTCCACGCGCTTGAATCGTCTCACTAAAATCCCCCTTTACATGAAAAAGAATACGTTTTTGTGCATTACGTTTTATTTCAAAGGCTCAGAATTTCTGAAACAATGTAAAAATGAAGGCAACACAGTTTTTCTTCTCACAAAGAAGAAACTCGAAAACAAGCCCTGGCCGTGGGAGAGCATCGATGAGGTGTTTTACATGGAGCATGACGACAATTCTCCCGAAAACATCTCCAACATTCTCAAAGGTGTGGCTTGGCTAATGCGAAAGCATCAGATCGATCGCGTAGTAGCGCTCGATGATTTTGATGTAGAAAAGGCCGCAGCCATTCGTGAGGAATTCCGGATACCGGGAATGGGACAAACTACGGCGAGATATTTCAGAGACAAGCTTGCAATGCGCGTTCAAGCTCGTGATGCAGGATTGAAAGTACCGGCATTTTCAGCCCTGTTTAACGATGAACAGATAAACCAATTTGCCGACACAGTACCAGCTCCCTGGCTTGTAAAACCCCGGAGCGAAGCATCCGCCACCGGTATCAAAAAAGTACATGACAAAAACCAACTGTGGAGCGTAATACACAGTCTGGGTGATCGAAGGCATATGTTTTTAGTAGAGCAGTTTAAACCCGGAGACGTGTATCATGTCGATGCTCTGACGGTAGACGGGCAAATGGTTTTTAACTGGACATCCATATATCTGTCTACTCCATTTGATGTGGCACACGGAGCAGGAATTTTCAGGTCAGTTACAGTGGCACACGACTCTGAAGATGATATAGCGTTAAAAAATTTTAATGCCGAAGTGATGAAGGCATTCGGAATGAAAAACAGCGCCTCTCATACCGAATACATCAAATGCCATGAAGACGGCGAATTTTACTTCCTCGAAACGTCGGCACGCGTAGGTGGTGCGCATCTGGGTTCAATGGTAGAAGCCGCCTCCGGTATCAATTTGTGGAAAGAATGGGCAAGACTCGAATCATCTCTCCTGTCTAAACAATCATATGTGCTTCCACCCACCAAAAAAGACTACTCGGGGATTTTGATTTCACTGGCAAGGCAGCAGCATCCGGATATGTCTCCATTCAATGACCCGGAAATCTATTGCCATATACCCGAAGAGCATCACGTAGCGCTCATTTTACATTCAGACAGTCGGGAGAGAATCCTTGAGTTACTCGATAAATATGCTTGGATTGTAAAGGTACACTATCACGCCTCCGCACCGGTGCCGGATAAGCCTTCGCACTAAAATGAGACCCCGCTCACGATCCTCGTCATCGGGATTTGACCTCATTCATTGCTTTTATAAATTCGGGAAACTTTTCAGTAGAAATTCCTACTGATTCGCCGTTTTTCATTTTTATGGAACCTCCATCGGCACGTACATACTCATTGACGTGATTCAGATTGACGAGATAGCTCTTGTGCGTGCGCATGAAGTTTGGATTTTTTGAAAAAATTTCGTCGAAGTACTTCAGCGATTTGCTGGAGTATATGCTTTCATTTATCCCGTAATGTACTCTGGAATATGCGCCATCGGCTTGTATAAACTGTATGTCATCCACATCTATATAACGGATAAGGGAGGTAGTACTCACCGCCAACTTCTTCTGAGCATAGGGTTGAAAATTATTTATCAAAATATGGTATTTACGCGTGACCTTGTCTTCCAAGTGGATAAACCGATCTATAGACTCTCGAAGTTCGTTGAGCTCTATAGGCTTCAACAGATAGTCCACCGCGCTTAGTTTGAAGGCCTGAACGGCATACTGCTGATAGGCAGTCGTAAAAATGATGTGAAAGTTTATCTCTTCCAGATTAAAAAAGTTCAGCAGTTCTAATCCGCTGTGCCCCGGCAGTTCAATGTCTAAAAAAACCAAATCGGGCTTATACCGATTGATAGCCTTCACTGCTGAAGGTATATCTTCACACAAATCTTCAACGATGATATCAAGATTTGTGGCTTCAATTAGGCCATATAGCAGTTGTCTTGCCATAGGTTCGTCATCGACAATAATTGCTCGAATTGGCTTTTTCATGATTCTATTGGAATTAAAATTTTTACAATTGTTCCTTGGGAAATTAAATCTTTGTCAAACAGCTCTTCCACGCTTACTTTATAATTACCACCCTTTATTTTATTTAGCAGGTCAATACGATTACGATTTGCCTCAGATGAAAAAGAGCGATGATATAAATTTCTTTTTTGATTTATTTCCATACTTCTGCTGATTCCGATCCCATTGTCCTCTATTTGAATGATCAGCTGAGCATCAGAAAAACGTCGCACATCGATTGTAAGTTTTTTATCCCCTTTTTTATGCAATAAACCGTGTTTAATGGCATTCTCCACATATGGCTGGATCAGCATTGTAGGAATATTGATATTTTCTATGTCCAAATCCTCTTCAATGATAACCTTATATTCAAAACTGTTTACAAAACGCATTTTTTCTAACTCTAGGTATAATTGCATGGTATTCATCTCTTTATCAAGCGATATCTGCTCTTCGTCGGAATTTTCAAGAATCTGCCGAGTCAGCTTACTGAACTTGGATAGGTACACTGTAGCGCTTTTCTGGTCATTGCTATAAATAAATGCCTGAATGGTATTCAACGCATTGAAAAAGAAGTGAGGATTCATTTGAGCTTTTATAGACTTCAGTGTCATAAAAGCAAGATTTTTTTCCATCTGCATCTTCTCTGCTACAAGATTTTTCTTTTTCAGCAATAAGTTTACCTGCCAATACACATAAAAGAAAATAACACATAGTATGAATACCTGAAATGTGATGATAAACCATGTTTTCTTGTATACCGGAGTTGTGATATTAAAGGTAAAGGATTTAATGATATCGAATTGGCCTAACGTTTTAACCGCAAAATCAATTGTATAGCCTCCCGGCTTTAGGGAGGGAAACAATAAATATCCCGTTACATTAGAGATTTGTAACCACTGATCACCATTTATTCGGTAGAAAAGTTCGGATTTGTTTGTCTTATCCAAATCCAGGAAGGTATAAGATAGTTTTATATTCGATTCTTCCTTATATTTAAGATCAAAATCATTGGTATTATCATCCAAAAGGATATCATTTACATGGGTAATAAATAATTTTTTTGGAAATGTCGTTTTTTGTGTAGTTTTTTTATTAATGATCTGAAGCCTTTTCTCAAGTATTTTAATAAAATATTCATCAAATTCATATAATGATTGAAGGTTCACAAAAGATACTATATTTGTTTCAACATTTCCACTATCACTGTACTTGTAAACCTTACTATTTAATAGGTAAAATAACTGATTATTTCCGACTATGTACTTCACATCGATATTTGCTTGTTTAGACTTTATTAAATCCAACTGAAGCGTTTTTTTGTTTAATTTATACAAATTTTTTAAAAAATCTACTGCATAAATATCTTGGCCATTTTGAAATAATTGCTTTATGTACAATCTATCATTCGGCTTCATCACATTACCTTTATGGTCTAGGATAACAAAGCCTTCGTTTGTAGAAATAAGAAGCAGTTTCAAGTCATTTAGATATATTACATCTCTGTTGCGTGGCGTTTTTGCAGTATATCGAAAATTATTCACTACTGACAATGAGTGAAATAAGGAATCCCAGACACTTGTATTAGTACGTTGGATATATAAATCCAGAAAACCAATTCCGCCTGTTGTAGTCAGAAAAATATATTTATCGTCAACGAATACTACACTTTTAGCAGCGATATTTTTAAGATTATATTCTTTGTTATTTAAATTAAATATTTTAACTTCATCGCTGTGTATGATTATAAGTATTTTTGTCTTTTTATCAATATATATTTTAGAAATATATCTCCTTTTCGGATCTGAATAAATTTGTTTAATGGATTTTTCTGTCACATCAAACACAAAAATATTTCCATTTTCAGTGGCTAAATATACCTTGTCTTCATGTGGTTTGGAAAAGGTAATACTTTCTTTTAAATCAGTTAAATACTCATAATCATTCTCGTTAGGAATGATAAAAATTCCGTCTCCTAAAGAGCCTAAAATCATTTGATCATGCTGGTCAAATACCATCTTCGAAATATTGTATTGATTAAATATTTTTGTGGTTTTATTACCTTCTATTATTGTCAGCCCTTCTGCCGATGTAGCAACGATTTTATCTCCGATCAAATACATATCATTTAGGCGGATTTTACTCAAATAAATAAGGCTGGATTTCCTATCGGATAAGCGATATATTTCATATTCTTTTCCATTAAATATTTGATAAAATATCGCGCCTCCGGAAGTCATTAATTTAATAATATCAATCTTTGAGTCGATCGTGTCTATTGTGTTCAAATCATTTTTTATTTTAAACAACCCTTTTCCAGCAAGGTAAATATCATTTTTATACCGTAAAATTGAAAAGATGCTAGCATCAAAATCCGATGAAATGGCGTCTAATGTATTCGTGTTGAGATTGTACTTTACAATATTATTGGCAGACTGTGTGATTAAAAGACTGTCTTGAATGATAAATGTGGTAAATTCCTTTGTATTGAGTGCTGCCAGACGATGAATCTTGTCCTCTTCAAGATATAAAAAATGTCCGTCAAAGGATTGATACCAAACTCTGCCCTTTAAATCAAATTGAATACAACTGCCGGCACGATTAATGTTTTCGGTGTAGGTGTAGGTTTTAAACTTACTGCCGTCGAAGCGTTGAAGCCCTTCTTCTGTAGCAATCCAAAGAAAACCCTGATTATCGAGTTTTATGTCGTAAATTAAATTGTCGAGAAGTCCATTTGAGGTTGTGTATTGGATATGTACAGGCATCTGAGCCTGAGATAACTGTATAAAAAATAGCAGAGCCGCAATCATCAGCATCGAACTGGTTCTGCAAAACCCATGAGCAGAAGTCGGTGGCCTTATATAATTGATATTCATGAGATAATATTCCAAAATCAAAAATCAGTCAAATGTCTTGAACTCAGTTCAATAATTTTTACTTGAATATATAGTTTTGCCGTTTTGATTTACCAAAATAATGAATCAGGATACGGCACTCAAGGACTTAATATCCCATTGTAAAGAATATGGATTCATATTCCCGTCCAGTGAAATTTATGACGGCTTAGCAGCTGTATATGACTACGGACAGCTGGGCGCAGAGTTAAAAAACAATATCAGAAACTACTGGTGGTATGCGATGACCCGATTGCATCAAAATATTGTGGGGATAGATGCCGCCATATTTATGCATCCTCTTACTTGGAAAGCGTCAGGACACGTGGATGCATTCAGCGATCCTCTTATTGACAACAAAGACTCTAAAAAGCGCTACAGAGCAGACGTACTCATCGAAGAGCAAATCGAAAGGTATAACGAAAAAATTAAGAAGGAAACGGAAAAAGCCAAAAAGCGATTCGGGGATTCTTATGATGCATCACTTTTTGAAAAAACCAATCCCCGAATCCTAGAACTACAAGCAAAGCGGGATGCACTTCATGACAGATTTGTGAAAGCCTTGGAACAAAATGATCTGGATGAATTAAGACAAATTATACTAGATGAAGAAATTGTGTGTCCAATATCAGGAAGTCGAAACTGGACAGAGGTCCGATATTTTAACCTCATGTTTGATACAAAGCTGGGCTCCGTATCTGACGAGGCATCGCTTATCTACCTCAGACCAGAGACTGCACAAGGAATTTTTGTAAATTTTCTGAATGTGTATAAGACCGGCAGAATGAAATTGCCCTTTGGCATAGCTCAGACCGGAAAAGCCTTTCGCAATGAGATCGTCGCACGACAGTTTATATTTCGAATGAGGGAGTTTGAACAAATGGAGATGCAATTTTTTGTGAAACCGGGCAGCGAAATGGACTGGTACCACTATTGGAAAGAAGAGCGGATGAAGTGGCACCTATCTCTGGGCCTTCCGGCAGAGATGTACCGTTTTCACGACCATGACAAACTCGCCCACTATGCCAATGCGGCCTGTGATATACAATTTGCATTCCCCTTTGGATTTAAAGAGCTGGAAGGCATCCACTCCAGAACCGATTTTGATCTCGCAAACCATGAAAAATACAGCGGAAAAAAATTGCAATATTTCGATTCGGAGACAAACGAAAGTTATATACCCTATGTAGTGGAGACCTCCATAGGATTAGACCGCTGTTTTCTTGCCATGATGAGTTATGCTCTGCGTGATGAAACGCTCGAGGACGGTAGCACCCGTACACTGCTGAAGTTACCTTACATACTTTCACCGGTCAAGGCAGCCATCCTTCCGCTGGTAAAAAAAGATGGCCTCCCGGAAAAATCCAAAGAAGTACTTGACCTGCTGAAGTGGGATTTTCTCTGCGCATACGATGATAAGGATTCCATCGGGAGGCGCTATCGCCGTCAGGATGCTATTGGTACCCCATATTGCATTACCATTGACCATCAGACATTAGAAGATAATACCGTGACCGTTCGCGATAGAGATTCCCTCTCTCAAATACGCATGCCCATACCCGAAATTTCTGCACACATTGCAACCGGAATTCACATAAAAAACTATTTAGGTTAGCCTAATTTCTTTTTTATCAGTTTAAAAAAAGTGTATTTTTGCTTGTGAATTGCGGCAATTGTGTACACCTATTCAGAAGAAAATTATTTAAAAACCATTTATGAGCTCAGCAACGGAGGAACCACGGCTGTAAGCACCTCTTCCATAGCCCTTTCATTAGAAATGAAAGCCCCGTCTGTGACCGAAATGCTCAAAAAATTATCTGATAAGGGACTGTCTATATATGAAAAGTATCAAGGATGCAGACTTACCGAAAAGGGACTTCAGCAGGCCATATACGTTGTACGCAAACACAGGCTGTGGGAGGTTTTTCTGGTAAAAAATCTAGGAATGAAATGGGGGGAGGTTCATGCCATCGCAGAACAGCTGGAGCATATCAACAGTGAACTGCTCATAGAGCGCCTGGACGAGTACCTCGGCTATCCAAAATTTGATCCACATGGAGAGCCTATACCTGACAAATATGGAAACATAGTCAAAAGCAATCGCGTGCGCCTCTCACATCTGGAGACAGGAAAGTCGGCCATTCTCAAAGCAGTGGCTTCAGATACCCAGGAGTTTTTACAATATCTCGACTCGGAGAATCTACAATTGGGGTTTACAATTAAAGTTTTAAAGGTATATACACACGACAGCAGTCTGAAAATAGAAATAAATCACACAACCCAAACCAATATCTCAGATAAGACCGCAAACAATCTTCTGGTTGAGCCTATATGAAGATAATCCGCCCGATTTTTTTGCTATATGTAGCTACATTTATTTTTTCGTGTGGCTCTAAATCTCCCGAATTACGGGATAAACCTACGGTGGTATGTACCACTACCATGATTTACGATGCAATCTCTCAAATCTTTGACAGCACAATAAATGTATCTACATTAATCAAAGCAGGTGTTGACCCTCACACGTATAAAGCTACTGCAGGCGATCTGAAGAAGATTAAAAATGCAGATGTCGTCATCTATAATGGCTTACATCTGGAGGGGAAGTTTTCTGAAATTCTCGATGAACTACATCGAAGAGGAAAAGCCATACCGGTAGCCCGGTACGTCAAGAAAGAAAATTTGATCTTTACGAGTGAAAACGTGCCCGACCCTCACATTTGGTTTGAAATTCCACTCTGGCAGCTTGCCATTCGACACACAATAGATGAGATGTTAAACCGATTTAAGGAGAGATTGACCTCTGAGCAATTTGAATTTATACAACAAAACGCTGAAAAATACTTTCTCGAACTCACGGAAGTACATCATGAAGCACTGAGGTTGCTTGGTGTAATTCCTTCGGAACAGAGGGTAGTAATCACCGCTCATGATGCATTCAACTATTTTGGGAGAACCTATTCCATTGAGGTCATCGGTTTGCAAGGCATTAGTACTGCTTCCGAACATGGCCTGAAGGATATCATAGACATGATTCACCTGATTGTAAAAAGACGTATTCCTGCTATATTCGTCGAGACCACTGTGTCGGAGAAGACCGTAAGAGCAGTAATAGAGGGGTGCGCCTCCAAAAATCATTTCATCCGATTGGGCGGAATGCTCTACTCGGATGCTCTTGGGCCTGAGAGTTCCGGGCACCACACGTTGGCGGGAGCATTCAGACACAATGTGTACCAAATCTATAACTCCCTCAATCAAGCACCATGAATGATCCGTCACTGCACAGTACTCCTGCCGTAGAGGTTTTGAATCTGACGGCCGCTTATGCACAAAGACCTGTTCTTTGGGACATAGATTTGAAAATTCCCCAAGGTGTTTTATGCGGCATCATCGGGCCAAATGGCTCCGGTAAATCCACACTGCTAAAGTGCATAATGGGGTTGCATCGCGCTGATGCAGGTATGGTCAGGGTTTTTGGCAGTAAGATCGAAGACGTGCGACACAGAGTGAGCTATGTGCCACAGAGAGAAACTGTGGATTGGAATTTTCCGGTTACAGTCATGGATGTGACGCTTATGGGACGCTATTCATCTAAAAATATTTTCAAACGGATTTCTCCGATGGATCGCAAAATAGCTCTTGAGGCACTGCATCAAGTAAATCTGGTCGAGTACAAAGACAAACACATCAGCCAGCTCAGTGGCGGCCAGCAGCAGCGGGTATTTCTGGCTAGAGCGCTGGCTCAGCAAGCTGACCTTTACATTATGGATGAGCCTTTTGCAGGAGTAGATGCCATCACCGAAGATGCTATTCTCAAACTGATGAACCAAATGAAAAAGGATGGCAAAACGGTCATTATCGTTCATCACGACTTGCAGACGGCATACGAATTTTTTGACTATTTTGTTCTGCTCAACACACGACTGGTAGCTGCTGCTCACAAACAAGAAGCGTTCAACGATCATAATCTCAGAGAGACTTTCGGGAGCAAGCTCACTATTCTGAGCAGACTCAGTGAGATGATCGGGAAAGAAGAACTGCCTCCACCTCCCTCAAGTACTCAAAAATATTAAGCACGAATGGAGCCTAATTTTTTGTGGGTCATTGCCGGGTGTGTCCTTCTGTCGTTAGCCTCTGCACGCGTTGGTCTTTATTACTTTTTACAAAAAAAATCCCTCTCCGGCGACGTCATTTCACATGCTCTCCTTCCCGGAGTGGTATTTGGGTATCTCCTTGCAGGCGAAAAAAGTGTGTTGGCCCTTCTTGCAGGTGCATTTGTATCAGGGCTTATATCGGTACTCGTAATGGAACAGATTCAGCACTCCACATTTATTAAGTCAGATGCATCTATGGCCATTGTTTTAAGTACTTTCTACGGACTTGGAATTGTTTTACTGACGTATACCTACAGACTTCCGTTTGGAAATCAAGCCGGATTGGATACGTTTTTGTTTGGTAAGGCTGCGTCGCTGACGTTAGACGATGTGACTGTGTATACCTTTCTGGCCATAGCCATATTGGTACTCGTGCAGGTATTTGAGCGGCCTTTTTTAATCATGTCGTTTGATCCGTCCTTTGCCGACTCCATAGGCCTGAAGGTTCACCTGTTGAGGCAGCTGCTCACCTTTTTGATCATAAGCGCTGTGGTTTTAGGGGTTCAGGCAGTGGGAGTTGTGCTGATGTCTGCTTTCATCATTCTACCCTCAATGATAGGCCGGCTGCTATCCCCTGATATCCGGGCAATTCGTATTTTGTCACTGGCAGCAGGCGTTATTATGGCGATATGCGGATCATTTATCAGTTATCATCAGGCTAAAATGCCTACCGGGCCGGTGATGGTGCTGGCTGGTGGGTCTATGGTACTTTTAATATTGGTCTGGAGGGCTGTATCCGGCAACGTGTTTAAAACGATCCAACGGCTTAAATACAGACAAAAGATAAAACGTGAGGACGCTTTAAAATTTCTCTATAAGACCCTTGTGGAGGGAAGCATTGGTGTAAAATCGGATGATAAATCACAGGGGAATTTCAGAAAATCCAGCTCCGAAATCATCTCCTCAAATCAGAAAAAGACTATTAGAAAACTTGTAAAAGACGGATATGCAGAAGTTCACGACGGGATTGTGAGTTTGACAGATAAGGGCAAAACGGAAGCTGAACGCATTGTGCGGCTTCACAGACTATGGGAAGTATATCAGGCTACCAGGCTGCGAAAACACAAGGATCTATTGCACAATAGTGCAGATGTAATGGAACACTTCATTCCTCCCCATCTAGAAAAAATGCTGATTGCAGAATTGAATAAACCCGCCAAAGATCCTCACGATAAAGACATCCCGTATGATTGATCCTGAAGTGTTGATTACTGCGATACTGCTATCGGCAGCATCGGCCATAGCTGGTGTTTATCTCGTACTTGGCAAGCAGTCAATGTATGGCGATGCGCTGTCCCACTCCATTCTGCCCGGTATAGTGGTGATGTATGTGATTTCAGGTGAGCGAAGTTTTTCCGGATCGCTGGTTGGCGCGGTGATTACTGGTGTAGTGGTATCCCTGCTTATTGAGCGCTTGCAGCAGATACGGGGAATCCCTCAGGATGCGGCCATAGGGACAATTTTTGTGGTGTTTTTTGCCTTAGGTGTAGTCTTGATAAGTGGGCCGGCAGCCGGTGTAGATCTGGACCAGGATTGTGTGCTCTTCGGGGAGATAGCTTTTGTGCCCTTTGAAAGGGTCCATTTGGGTGCATATGACCTGGGAGCTAAGGGGATATGGATATCCGGATTTTTGCTGGTTATCAGCTCCCTGTTTCAGTTTTTATTTGGGAGAATCATGACGCTTACAACTTTTCAATCCGAATTTGCGCACTCAGTCGGAATAAATCCAAGGATGATGAAAATAGTTTACAGCATTTTTGTTTCTGTGGTCGTTGTCCTTGCATTTGAGCTGGTAGGGGTCATTTTAGTGATTTCCCTTTTGGTCACTCCGGCTGCCACTGCCTGGCTATATTCCAAGCGACTCGGGGTTCTGATCACTACATCCGTACTTATAGCAGTGGCTACCACTCTCACCGGAGTACTTTCAGCAGACCTTGCAGATGTATCTATCAGTGGATCAATAGCTACTGTACAAGGAATTGTTTTTCTCGGTTCGGCCTCTGTGTACGCCCACAGATACTCCCGAAGAGTGAAAAAAATTCACTAATCGGCAGATGTTTTTTCGATCAGCCGAAATCCTTCGCCATGAATGTTGATGATCTCAAGAGTGGGATCTTCTTTTAGATACTTTCTGATTTTAGCCATGTACACATCCATGCTTCTGGCGGTGAAATAGCTGTCATCTTTCCATATTTTCAAGAGTGCATCCGTTCTTTTTACAAGGTCATTTTTGTTTTTGAAAAGCAGGGCAAGCAGGGCTATTTCTTTTGGAGAAAGTGTTTTGGCTTTATCGAAAATTTTCAACTCCCTCAAGCGGGTGTTGATTGTACAATTTCCTGCGGAGAGCACTTCCGGGATTTCACTGTCTTTATTGTCAATTTCTTTACGGTTCAGAAGCGCATTTATTTTATGCAGGAGTATGTCTGAGTCAAAGGGCTTAATGATATAATCATCTGCACCTGTCTGATATCCTTTTATTACATCTTCTTTTAGTGCCTTAGCTGTAAGGAAGATAATCGGTGTGACCTTATCTATGGCGCGGATGTCAGTTGCGAGTGAAAATCCATCTTTTTTAGGCATCATCACATCCAAGACAATTATATCATAGTCATTCGATTTAAAAAGATTTAATCCCATAATCCCATCTCTGGCAAGCGTTACCTCAAAATTGTTGATTTCAAGATAATCTTTCAGCACCAATCCGAAATTGGTGTCATCTTCTACCAGGAGGATTTTCTTTGTGCTCATTTGATAGTGTTTTAGTTATTGTTAAAAATGACTGTAAATGTACTTCCTTCATTTGGTACACTTTGCACCTGTATGGAAGCATTGTGCAAACGCAATATTTCAGATACATAACTCAGGCCAAGACCATGACCTTTTACGTCATGAATGTTTCCTGTGGTCTGTCTGTAAAAACGGTCAAATATTTTTTTCACCACATCCTTACTCATACCGATTCCTTTGTCCTTAACGGCGATGGCTGTTTGTTTTTGATTGAGCATAAATATTTCGATCTCAATATCTAATATGTCAAAGGAATATTTAATGGCATTATCAAGCAAATTTATGATAACATTTTTAATGTGCTCCCGGTCTCCAAAAATTCTTGGATTTTCAACATGGTTTACAACACGTATTGTGCCGCTTCTGTTTTCAATCTGGTATTTCATGTGATTGACGGCTTCTTCTGATATTTCATGCAGATTAATCGCTTCAAGGCGGAGCTGCAAATGTTTTTTATCAAGCAATGCCAACCTAAGGACTTGCTCGACCTGTTGATTCATTCGTTTATTTTCATCTTTTATCATGTTTACATACCTTTTCAAGCGGTCAGGATCAGACAGTACCTTGGGGTTTGACATCGCATCAGTGGCTAAGGAAATCGTCGCTATCGGCGTTTTAAACTCATGGGTCATATTGTTTATAAAATCTGTTTTTATTCTGGAAATTTCTTTCTGGGTGAGCATTTGATCCAACGTGATAAGAAAAGTGACGACTATGATCAAAATCAAAAAAAATGTCAGAACCATCAGCCACTGGATGCTCTGATACAAAAATGACTTCTTCTTTGGGATGTATAGGTATAACCACACAGGGGGCGACATCACATCATAACGAAACAGCATGGTTTTATACTCGGCCAATTCGGGATTGAATTTTTTCGACCTAATGTTTGTCAACTGTTGTTTTTCGTAAATCCCAAATTCAAACGGAGTATTTATGTTTTTAAAAGACAATTCACTTTGAATCAAAGAGTCCAGATTGAGATCGTCCAGTCGATCTTCGATGGACTGGAATGTGAAAAAATCTGTCATCATCAGTTCTTTTACCACGGAGTCTACCACCTGTAATCTCCTTTGGTAAAATTTTTTTAAAGATTTATTGAAATTTTGAGCTAAGTCTGTTTTATCGGCCCCGTTATTTCCCATCGCAGAAGTACCGGGCATATTTCCAAATACTTCATCGATTGACTCTACAAATTCATTTTCTCCATTTGATTTTTGAAGATTGAGACTTTGAATAATTTTCCGAAACTTTTCGCTGTTGTCAATTTTCTCTGCCACGCGATTGAGTGCCTCATTCACATCCCGGTCGAGGTTGTTTTCAGACAATTTTAAAGCTGCTTTTATCCAAAAAAGTTGAATCAAAATGACCCCCACCAATGCAGCAGAGTTCAGCGCGACAATGACTTTAATATTTTTAATCTTCACCGTCGGATTTTTTGTTTGGCAAAGTTATGCAGACTGTTGTACCAATATCTACAGTCGAATTTAATTCAATATGTCCTCCAAGCTTATCAACGGCTTCTTTGACGAGATATAGCCCGACGCCATTTCCAGAGACTTCTGGTGATACCCGGAAAAACATATTAAAAACCTTATCCTGAAATTCATTCAGGATTCCCTGTCCATTGTCTTTAATAATAATTCTGGCCTCTTTGGGATCCGTTATCACTTCAATTTTTACTTCGTGCCCTGCGAAGTTCTTTTTTCTAAATTTTATAGCGTTGGAAACAAGATTTCCGAGTATTATTCTCAACCGAAAGGTATCTGTAATAAAGGGAGCATTACCCTGAATATTTACTGATGTCTGGATGCGATTCTGCTCTATTTCGAATGAAAATTCTTTGAGCACAGAACGGATAAATGAATGAAAGTCTATCTCTTTATAGTCATAAATATCTTTTCCATTTTGATAATATTGAACAATCGAACGTATAAAATAATCGAGCCTCAGCAGACTGTCTTCAATCATAGAAAAATACTGTATGCTTGCGGGGTCGGTGATGTCTTCCCGGGCAATATTAATCAGACCTTTAATGGTCGTGATTGGCGCTCTTAAATCGTGAGAGGCAGAGTAGATAAAGCGGTTCAGTTCTTCATTTGTTTTTTCAAGTTTTTTAATTTGATCCCGAATCGTCTCCCCTGCGAGATAGTATTTCACCGCGTTTTCTAGGATGATAGATACATCATTGATGTCCCAAGGTTTTTTGATAAAATTGTATATATGACCCTTATTGACAGCATCTATTACCGCCGTAATGTCGGAATAGGCCGAGGTAAGTATTTTGACAGCATGGGGCTGAATGTGTGATGCAGTAAATAAAAATTCAGCCCCGGTAATTAATGGCATTCTTTGATCCGAGATTATGATCTCGGGCATTTCGGCTCTGATGATACGGAACGCTTCCTCTTGGTCATGTGTAATGAATACAGTGTACTTTCTTCGGAAGGCGGCCGCGAAAGATTGAAGATTTCCAAGTTCATCATCCAGATACAATATTTTTATCTTCTTACTCATGAAGTAAATGTTTCGGCAATTTCTTTGAGGTTTTTACTAATTTCGATTCTAAAAGTTGTGCCTTTTCCTTCCTCAGAATCAACTTTGATTTTTCCGTGATGTTTTTCGATAATTTTATATACGATAGCCATGCCGAGGCCTGTGCCTTCTCCTACTTTTTTAGTTGTAAAAAACGGCTCAAATATTTTTCTTTTAGTTTCTTGAGACATTCCTATTCCATTATCAGATATCTCCACATAAAAGTACTCATCGTCATGCGAGGTGGTAATGGTAATTTTTCCCTTCTCGCCTTCATTGAATGATTTGGCATTAATGGCGTCGATGGCATTTGAAAGGATGTTCATGAATACCTGATTTAATTTTCCGGGATAGCATTCAATTTCAGATGCTTCGCAAAAGTTTTTCTCAACTTCTATTTTATTTTTCAACTTGTTGTTTAGTAAGATCAAGGTTGCTTCAATGTTTTCATTGATGTTTGCGAGTTTTAGCACGTCCTCATCAAGTCGGCTGAAGGTACGAAGTCCTACGACAATTTCAGATGTCCTCTTTGCCCCCTCTTCTATACCGCAGAGCAGCTGCTCAATTTCTTTAATGAGATAGTCCAGGTCTATTTTTTGTTTTAAAATCCGGATTTTTTCAGCCTCCGGATACGCATCAAACGTTTTTCCGTATTCGTTTAGTACCTCTGTAAGCTCTTGAATATCCATCTTCAGGGGAGAAATACCGCTTGTGATAAAGTTGATCGGATTGTTGATTTCGTGAGCAATGCCCGCGGTGAGTTGGCCTAAGCTGGCCATTTTCTCCTTATCGACCAATTGGGATTGTGTGTCTTGAAGGTCCTTGAGAATTTTTTCAAGTTTCTTATTGGTTTTTGACAATTCTTCGGTCCTCTTTTGCACTTTTTCCTCAAGTAAGATGTTTTGTTCGCGAATGAGTTTTTCAGTCTCTTCTGCCTTTAATAGGGCTTGCAGTTGTGAAAACTCTTTTTCTCTCTGCAAAACTTTAATCTTATCCGCAAGTGCAAAGGATAGCAAGAGGACTTCGAATCCTGATCCGATCAGCATGGTATATTTGGTAAAATTGTTATAGGGCAAAATGCCAAAATCTTTCATTGAAAACACAAATATTCCTACCATAAATATACTCCATGCTATCAAATAATATTTCGCTGACCGAATGCCTGAGAAGGCCATACGGATGGAAATATATAAAATCAGAACCGAAACCACTCCCTGAGTCGGCAGAATCACCTGATATCCGACCTTAACAAATGAAAATGCTGTAATTACCACGATCACTACATAGAGAAAAAGGAAAAGTTTCAGGATAAAATAATAGCTTTTACTAAAATCTTTTACATTCAAAAAAGTAATCATAAATTGAATCCCGGTCATACTGGCTAAAGCTGAAAATGTGGTGGGTGTGATTTCGATTAAATAAGGAGAGAATCCAAAATAAAAATGATGTAATCCATTGAAACTGGACTGGGCTATGCCCACCAGAAGTGTGTGCACGACATACCACAAATAAGACGGATCGCGTATGGTAATAAGTAAGAAAAAATTGTAGAGAAACATGGAACCGATAAGTCCGACATATAGACCACTGATCAAAACATAAAATCGCTCGACATTTCTGTTGTACTCAGGAGATTCGATTTTTAAGGGAACAAGCATTTGCTCCTGATTTTGAATATTCAGGTAGATATCCAGTACTTTTGAGTCATTAAACTGTATCCTGTATACGTGATCTGAACTCCAAACTTCTCGTTTGCTTACTGGAATTTCTGCATTAATGATTTTTTGGATAGTGTCCTGCCCGGTGAGGATATAGATTTTTGATTGCTGAAGGATCGGATTTGCGATTCTAAGTTTTAGAGTATCACGCGCACTATTGTTGACCAATCGAAATCTCAGCCAGAGGCTGCCACTTACATTTCCGAAATTTATGCGCTTATCGGTAGATGCCTGGAATTCTAATTGGGACACTTGTTCTAGGGATAGCTCGTACTCTGTGGTGATTAGGTATTGTGTGTACGAGTTTACATCTATAACATCCTCTCCTGAATAGATTATTTCAGCAATATTTCTTTGAAGAGGCTGTCCAGTAAGTGGAGTACACAGCAGGGACAGACATGCGATTTGTAGCAATCTCATTTTACTAAAAATCAAGTTGATATTCGATGTTTAGAATTCCTTTTGGCCCTTTTTCTTGACGTATCTGCCGCGGATTTTCTCTAAGTGAAAATACATCCATTCTATCTGACTCATCGGCGGCTTTCAATGTATCCAAATCACTACAAACCAATAACGTGGCAAGCATATCCGGTTTTGGATATTCAAATCTACCCTCTGAGCCGAGAGATGTTTCGATCACGAATCCAACATTTCTCACCATTTGTACAGTAAATGGAGAACAAAACACCAATAAGGTATCTATTCTCAGCCTTTGAGCGAGTGTGACTCCGGCTTTGGCCACACATGCCTTGGTAAGCAACCAGGATACACCTCTGCCTGCGATGGCTTTTGAATTCCATAGACCGCACAGCTCGCC
This sequence comes from Thermaurantimonas sp., assembly GCA_046295455.1. GTDB lineage: Bacteria > Bacteroidota > Bacteroidia > Flavobacteriales > Schleiferiaceae > Thermaurantimonas. Next base: position 220,704 of record JBKBNI010000003.1, read on the forward strand.
GACTTTGCGACCAGAGTCTATTTCCCGCTGTATGTACTCTCCAAATCGAGGTTCAATATCTTTTAAGGCATCTTCGACAGGTAGTACCTGCTCACTGTTTCGGATCTGAATTCGGGCACCCCCAAACACAGTAGAGCCGTCCGGACTAGCTGCTATAATGGGATATACATCGGGATTGTCGATCCACTGAGCCTTGGCAGAGGAGACTTTTGGCACTCCGTATTCTTCCAGTACTCTCTCGTGTCCTTCTACATATTTAAGGCAGGACATACGGTCATCTATGGATCGGAATGCACGTATAATAAGATCTATTTCAGCATTCATTGCTCAACGATAGATGTGTGTGAATATTTGATGTACCGGTAACCTGTATGACTTCTTGACCGTGTCTGTAGACCTAAATAGTCTGAAAACAAATCCAAACGCATAGTCATCTGTAAGTCCGAAAAGTGTTTTGATTTTTTGAAAAGAGTCATTGAGCAACTCTTTTTGCCAGACCTGGTAGTAACTGTCTGGATATTTCAGATATCTGTAAATCAGGAAGGTAATCGGGCTGACCGGTTGAAAAGCAATATCAAATCGGGAAGCCATAATCCAGACTTTTTCCAGCGATTTGCCGAGCGATACAATGGATTCTTTGGTTTTTCCGGTGGTGTACAGCATCATGACGGCACCTGATTTTTGGACGGTTTCGCGGCTCATTTTTTCAAGACCTTTTCCCAATCCCCACTCTGAAGTCAGGGCGAGTGTTTTCCAGTCTCTCAGAATCCGAAATGCCGCCCGGTCGCTGGTTGTGGGGTTAAGTGTTTCGATATCAATACCATCTCCGGTCGCTCTGGCATGGGAATCCGTCCAGCGGGTTTCGCTCATAAAGTCGAAGTGTGCCCATGGATGCGTCAGGCGAATGCGATCGGCTATGCCCGCCAGGTCAGCGAATGCATCTATGTGCTGCCGTTCGGTGACCACTACGACACGCTCCTGAGGCGGCAGAAATCGTTTGACCAATTCAAAGAATGCCGGATTTAATGGCTCTGTACTGCCCTTCAACCGATTGGTGTGCCTGTGGTAGAGTGCCTTCATCTGATCTCTGCTTTGTTCTCTATTGGAGGAGGCCGTTCTCCCAGTAATTTTTATTTTGGCAACCAGGATTGGGTGTTGAGGGTCAGGCGATAGGATGGTAGAGCTTTGCAGATTAAGATATTTGGCCGCTGTTTCAAAATTTTCAATTGCTGCCCCCAATGCTATAAGACTTCCCAGGTGATCTACATCCAGAAAGGAATGTGCCCGATGTTCATCAATGAATAAATAAAACACATCCTCGAAAAGAAGCCACTTCCATGGCTGAACATTACCGCCCGAAGGTGCTATGGAGGCTGCACGAATCAACGCATCGATCTCATCCTGCGAGAGGGTTGTATAGGAATTTCCCCCTTGGATTTTTCTGACAAAATCAGTAAAAAACCTCTGCCAATCTCGTGGGGAGGGAGGCGCGGGGACAGCATTTGAGGAAGTGTCCGAAGATTGGCCGGGAATCAATTCTTCAAAATCCAGGTAGTACCTTCCACTATCAGAAAATTGATTGAGAAAAATTCTCCTCGCTGTATCTGCACCCATAGCTCCTCCCAAAAAAACGGAAGACGCAAGCTGTGGCCAGGTATTGATCGAATATTGTACTTCAAGCATGCTGGCTTTCAATCGGGTGCTCATGTGCTCGGCACTCACCATATCGAGGATGAACGGGATCTTCTCTTCATTGGTGAGTGCATGAATGGTGTCGGGGTCCAATCCGGTGGCCAGCCCATGCAGTATGGGTCTTTCGGGCTCGAGGTCGTAGCGCTCCACATCCAGCATGCCCCGGTCTGAGGTATCCATCAGGACAGGTATTCTCAGCTCCCTGGCCCTATGGCGTGCCAGAATTTTTATGTCAAGGCCGTCGCACTCATCCACAAGCAGATCGATTTTTCCGCCTTCAAGCAGAAAGTCATCCAGATTGTCACGGGTGATTCCTTCCGGATAGATTATAACATTGATAAAAGGATCAATCTCTGCAATTTCACGGGCAGCAATTACGACCTTCTTCAATCCAATATTTGAGATTCCGGAGCGAAGGCGATTGATATTGCTCAGTTCCAGGACATCATAATCAGCAAGCCGAAACTCAGTCGCTGACCGCTCCATGGCCATGGTTAGGGCTATGGTCTGACCTACCGACAGACCGATGATTCCCACTTTCTTTCGGGATAGTAGTGCTTGCTCCCGAGGCGTAAGTTTATATTGATTCCGGGAGGTGCGTACCTTGACAAAATCTTCTTCTGACGGAATGCAATATGCTGAATTTTTCCATGGATAAAAGACCCAAATTTCCGACTTTTCAGAATATTTGTGATAAATAAACTCCTTGGATAATTTTTCAAAATGCGGATTTTTAGATGTGATTTCTGGATTTAAAATCTTGAAAAGTTCCGCGTAAATTGACGCTCTCAGGTCAACGATTTCAGATATATTGAGTTGTTTTTTTAGGTGATTTAATTCATCTGAAGATAGAAATTCTGCCCTGTAACTGGGCGGGGAAGTGGGTGTTGAGTTCATAGGGTTGGTCGTAGGTTTGCTTTGGTAGTGTGTTGCTAAAATAATACTTTTTGTATATCATAAAAATCCTTTATCATTTCGTAAACTAAGTGTTATGTTTAAATTTTTGCCGTGCTAAAAATATTTTTTATAAAATAAATCTTCGGGTTATTGTAAGAAATATTGAAATTATTTTTTTATATAATTATTTGTTTAAAATTTGTAACTTAGATCCATCTAAGTTCACCACATTCAAATATGATTGAAATGAACAACGACCTTTCTAATCCAATCAAGGTAATCTATGTGGACGATGAAGTGTCTAATCTTACAGCATTTAAATCAAATTTTCGGCGGTACTATTCCGTAGAAACCTTCTTACGTGCCCAGGAGGCACTAGATTGGTTAGAGGCCAATGAAGCGCACGTGGTCATCAGCGATCAGCGAATGCCGGAAATACTAGGTACTGAATTTTTGGGAATTTTATATAATAAATATCCCGACACTGTTCGGATGCTTCTTACAGGCTATGCCGACATCAAGGCCGTCATAGATGCAATCAACGTAGGACATGTGTTTCGGTATATTACCAAGCCGTGGCATGAGCACGATGTGCGCACGGCCATCGAAAGCGCCTATGAAATGTACCGCCTCAAAAAAGAAAATGCCGAACTTCTGCACAAACTTCAGCGAATCAACGAACAGCTCGAATTTATGTATCGGCAAAGTATTCTTTCATAAAAAAGCCTGAGTTCTATTCAACCCAGGCTTTTCGATTATCACGCGTCACATGAATTTATTTTCCGCTTCTTCGCTCTCTTGCTTTCCTTCGTTTTTCAGAGCGCTCACTTTGTAATTTTTGATATTGATCTTCAGTCAGTACTTTTTTTAATTTTTCTTCTCTCTCCTGCATAATGTTTTGCCTTTGTTGATTGAGCTGAATCATTTTTTCGGCCATTTCATCGTTGATTTTTGATACCTCAACGATTTGCTGCTCAGAGAGTCTTAGTTGTTCTGTGAGTCGTTCAGTGTTTTTCCGCGACATTTCGCGCACCTTATGTGGAGATTGGACGGGCATTTCGTCGGATTGGGCATGTGTCAAAGCCACAGGCAAAAAAAAGATGCCAAGAATTTTTAGGATGTTTTTCATGATGGATTTGATTTTGGTGTTTGGACAAGATTTATGCCAAATCGTTTAATGAATCGTTTGCCTATGTTTGAGGGAGTGTTTAGAAATCTGTGAAATACACAGCTCCGAAAGTACCCTACCTTTGTAATGATCATAGAAATCAAGCAAACCTGTGAGCGCAAATAGAGACGGCCATTTTTTAGGATACACTATTTCTCTGGGAGAAGTGAACCCGTGGAGGGATTTGATCATCTGCGAACTAGGTGATTGTGGATTCGATATGTTTGAAGATACCTCCTCTGGTTTTGTAGCATGGGGGAAGGAGGAGGCCATAGACGAAGATGGTGCCAGAAGGATACTGGAATCATACGAAGACAAAACCACTATACTCCTGCATGTCGAACGCACCCCCGTTGAAAACTGGAACAAAGAATGGGAAAAGAATTTTGACCCTGTCGAAATAGCTGATTTTTTGAGAATCAAGGCCCCCTTTCACGAGGCTAAACAAGGCTTTAGGTACACCCTCACCATATCTCCAAAAATGGCATTTGGCACAGGCCACCACGCTACGACTCTGGGTATGTGTAAGCTGATGGAGAAAATGGACTTTACCCGAAAGCGCGTGTTAGATATGGGATGTGGCACCGGAGTCTTGGGAATATTGGCTCTGAAAATGGGGGCAAAGACTGCTGCAGGTATCGACATAGATCCATGGGCTATAGAAAACTCGCTTGAAAATGCAGAGCTGAACTCCGTCGCAATGTCTGTAACTCAGGGTGATGCAGAAAACATCAATGGCAAATTCGACGTCATCCTGGCCAATATTCAGCGCAATGTCCTGATTCAGGATATTCCAATTTATGTGAGGCATCTCGAAAAGGGAGGGAGCTTGCTGATTTCCGGTTTTTATGAAAGCGACGAAGCAAATATTCATTCTCTTTGTGCTGCATACCATTTGATCCTTGCTGATCGTTTTTCGCATAATAGCTGGGTCGCTCTCCACTATCAATATAAGGCTTAAAACTCATGAGCATATCCGCTTTTCGACTCATTCTTACAATCAGTGTGGCACTGGTGGCCATGAGGTCTGAGGGTCAGAAGGTGCGGAGTTTCAGTACAGATACTGCCACATGGAGGGCACAGGTTTTTGAGATCTTGAAAGAGCAGGACAAGGATCGGGCAGCAAGGATAGTACAGGAGTTTACCCCTGTTCTTACCAGCGGTCAGCTTTCTGGAGGAGCATTCGAACTCATCGTAAAGACGAGCAACACAATGCTGAAAAAGCGGTTGCTGGATCTGGATGCCTGGGAAGATTGGTTCAAGGTCATTGCACACCTTACCGACCAGGAAGATTCTGCACACGCATTTAGATTTCATGAAGATTTCGAAAACTTTGCCCAGAAAAATCCCAATCGGGCCATTCGCGATTACATAGCCGTCATGCACGGGGTTTTTCTAAAAGGTGAATTATTTAACGACGGACAACTTCGGTGGGTATTTACTGGTACTTTCGAATTTGAATTTGATAAAGAACCCGTATTTATCATTCGGGAGACGGACCTATATGCCACCTTCAGAGGCGACAGCACCTATATTGAAAAAACAAAAGGCCGGTATTTTCCAAAATCGCTGATCTGGACAGGAGAAGACGGCTACATCTATTGGGAGCGTACAGGGCTAAGCAGGGACTCGGCGACTGTGCGTTTTCAAAATTATCAGATACATACATCAAAAGCCTTCTTCGAGGCTGACAGCGTTACTTTATTTACAAAAGTGTATCTCAAAGAACCGGTCAAAGGTCGGCTAGAGGAGCGACTGAGTAGTCGCAACACGCCGGAATCGGCGAGTTTTCCGCGATTTTTTGCGTACCGCAAGGACATTGTTATCAAAAAAATTGTCAATAATGTGGATTATATAGGGGGTTTTTCGGTCGTCGGCAGCGGAGTTTTTGCCTCAGGCTCAGCCGATGCCCCGGCATCTTTTATTCACTATCATCAAAATAAGCCGCAGCTCATAGTGCGCGGCGAGCGGTTTAGCCTGAAGCCCAACCTCTTTACCTCCGAAGCCGTACAACTGTCCCTATTGCTGGATGGTGACAGCATTTATCATCCGCGATTGTACTACAGGCTCATTCCCGAGGCGGGGACCGTGACTCTCATCCGCCAGGACGAAGGCCTCGGGCAGTCTCCGTTTGTAAATTCTTACCATCAACTTAACATGCGGTTTCAAACTATTATATGGACGCTTGGCGAGGAAAAAATTCTTCTTTCGAATCTCAATCAGGGTATCGAAATACCTGCTACGTTTGAGTCAGCTCAGTACTATCGCGAAGAACGAATGGACCGACTCAGGGGTCTAAGCACGAAGCATCCTTTGATGGAGGTCATCGAAATGAGCAAATACTTTGGCTCGGAAGAATTGGATGCTGATAAAGTGGCAGAATATCTGCGTATAAATCCTCAGAATGGCCGTATATTTCTAATGAATCTGGCTGTGGAGGGCTTTTTGAAATATGACTTAAACAACCACAAGGCCACGATACTGCCCCGCACTTACGAGTATGTAAACAATTACCTGGATAAAAGAGACTTTGATGTGATTCAGTTTGTATCGTCTGTAAGCGGCAGACCCAACGCCACACTTAGTCTCCTGACACACGACCTCATGATCGATGGTGTACATGTGATCGCACTCAGCGATTCCCAGCAGGTAAGATTGTTTCCTGCGGACAGCAAGATAACCATGCACCGCAATCTGAACTTTGATTTTAGCGGAAGGATCATTGCGGGAAGATTTAGTTTTTGGGGCAGAGAATTCAAATTTAAATATGACGCCTTTATCATAGATATGCCTACCATCGACTCGATGCGGTTTGCAGTTGAGCGTTTTGAGAAAGATGCTACCGGAATCGTCTCTCTGGTCAATGTTCAAAGTGTATTGGCAGACCTTTCAGGACAGTTAGACATCGACAAACCAAACAATAAATCAGGGCGGAAATCCTTTGGTGAATACCCCATTTTTAAATCTATTAAGGAATCGTACGTTTATTACGACAAGCCCTCCATTCACTCAGGAGCCTACAACAAGAAGGATTTTTTTGTACGGCTGGAGCCTTTTACGATCGAAAGTCTGGACAATAAGAGGACTGAAGGCATCTCCTTTGAAGGCACATTGGTCAGTGCGGGTATTTTTCCGGATATACAGCAGACCATAAAGGTCCAGCGGGATTATTCGCTTGGATTTGAGATGGAAACACCTTCCGCCGGTCTGCAAGCCTACGGCGGTAAAGGGAAGTTCACTCAAAAGCTTTCTCTCTCCAATAAGGGCTTGCGCGGTAATGGCCGATTGGACTATCTGTCGTCCTACGCCATAGCTCAAGAGTTTTTTTTCTTTCCCGATTCTACCAATGCCATCGATGTAGCCTATACCATAGCCGAAGATTCGAAATCAAACGTACCACACGTTACCGTCGAAAACGCAGCCCTCCACTGGGAGCCAAAGCGGGACGTGCTTTTTACACAAAATACGATCCGTCCCTTTGACATGTATGACGATATCCAAATGAAAGCCAATGGAAAATTGGCTCTCTCGCCAACAGGTCTGCGGGGTGATGTGGCGGTTGCCTTTCAAAACTCAGAAATGAAATCCCGGGATTTTTCATTTCGCAGAAGGGAATTTTCGGCTGACACATCTAATTTCAGGGTTCGCCCCTATGATACAGGTCCGTGGGTGTTTGAAACTCTTTCAGCATCTGCTATGGTAAATTTTGACAAAATGCAGGGAAGTTTCACCCTGCACTCGCCTGGCCAATACATGAACTTTCCGGAGCACCAATACATCGCATATATGGATTATGCCGACTGGTACATCTCTGATAAATCCATTGAAGTGAGTAAAAAAAGCAATATGCCTTCCTCACGGATGGTGAGCACACGACGCGACCAGGACAGTCTACAATTCACTGCCGGCAGTGTGAAATTCAGAATGGTACAAAATTATCTGGAAGTTTTTAAAGCCTTGGAAATAGAAGTTGCAGACGCTACGATCTATCCCGATACCGGTTATGTGGTTATTGAGCCTCAAGCCCAAATGCGAACTTTGGAAAATGCTCGCATAATCGCCAATCGGGAGACGAAATACCACACATTTGAGAGGGCCACCGCCACCATCACCTCAAGGAAAAACTATTCTGGCTCGGGATATTACGACTATATCGACGAAGACAACACGGTATGGCCCCTGTACTTTGAAACCCTTCGCGTAAACAGACAAGGAGTTACGAACGGAAAAGCATCCATCTCACGCGATGATGCCTTTTTTCTGAGCACTTATTTTGCTTTTTACGGGGACGTACTGCTTACAGCCCCTGAAAAACAACTCACTTTCGATGGATATACCCTAATACAGCACACTTGCAGCCGTATTCAGACAGATTGGTTTCCTTTTAAGTCGGTAATTGATCCCAAAAATATAGTTATTGATCTACCCGAAACCGCCGAGGAATTAGGTAAAGCCCGTGTTTACAACGGAATTTATATTGCCAACGACTCCACCTCGGGTTACTCTGCCTTTCTCTCCAAAGAAAGCATTCGAGCTGATCTAGAACTCATTCTGGCCGGTGGTCAGGTCTATTTCGACAAATCTCAAAACAGCTACATCATCACTACCTCTGAAAAGGTGAAAAATCCTGACGCCAAAGGCAACTACCTCGCTCTAAATATTAAAACCTGTGAAATGTATGGCGAAGGAAGGCTTTCCTTCGGAGATCGCACCGGAATGGTTGACATAGAAGCCTATGGAACGATAAGGCATAAACTCTCCAACGACGAAATCACCATAGATATGTGGATGGGCTTTGACTTCCACTTCAACGACGACGTACTGAAAGCCATAACTCAAACACTGAAAGACGCCACCGATCTGCCGGCAGCAGATGTGGGTCGAAGGGCCTTTACCATCGCTGTCAATGAAATGCTTGAAGGAAAAGAACGGCAGCGATTTATTGATGAATTGCGAAAAACAGGCCTCCCCGACCGCTTGCCCAAACCCTTTCAAAGCACCATTACCTTCAGCGACATACAGATGAAGTGGAACCCTGAAACGAATTCATTTTTTTCGGAAGGCCCCATCGGAATAGGATCTATAGGTAAAGTTCAAATAAACAAGCGCCTAAACGGAGTCTTGGAAATTGCAAGAAAACGAAGGGGCGATGAGATCACTTTATATGTCGATTTAGGCAAAAAAGATGTCTTCTTCTTTCAATACCGAAAGAATCTGATGGAATTTTACTCTCCGCGTCAGGAGCTGATGGATATGATTACCAGCACAAAACCTGATGCACGTCGCAAAGAAGAAAAAGGCAAGGCCCCATATTCGTACGCTGCAAGCTCACGTGGTAAAATGAACAGATTTATTAATCGGATGGAAGGTTCGGATGAATGACCCAGGCTGCTATGGCAATATGCTTTTGTTTTTTAAGCCCTCGTACTGAATGAGCTCTGCCTTTAAGGAGCCTACCAGGAGTTCCGTCTTGATCAGCACCGGCACTTTATTGTCATCATTTGAAACCCAAATGGTCATCGTATCCTTTTCTTTGAATACCCTGCCTTGTTGGACTATCGGCTTAAACTTCAAACAATTGATATTTCCGAATTTGGTCTTTATTGTTTCTTCACCTATGTACCTGATCTGAAAAGTGTACATTTCATGATCGAGAAATACAGGAATTTGAATGACAGCCCCCGGTGAAAGTGTTTTTATATCTGTAAACCGCGCATAGTAAAATGCCGAAAAAATGTCCTGTGTACGATCCTCAAGCTGAAAAACTTTGTTTTTGTCAAGTAATATATCGACCGCCGTATTAGAATGATTGTCAAAGAGGACATGATGTTTAATGATAAATCCCCCCTCATTTACATCTCGTATAAATTCAACAGGCTCAAGATTATCGAGATCATAGTAGGTCTCATATCGATCCCTTACCTTAAAAAACCAGTCAAACATACCTTTTGAATATCCCATACCCACCATATGAGCAATATTTTTACCTTGTCTCTGATGAATGTTTTCGACGCTGATTACGGCTTCACCTGCTTTTATCACACCATAGGATACAGAATATACTAAGCGCTCTCCTGAGGCGAAGGGCTTGATAGCACTTAGGCGAATAAGCGGAGTGATCTCTGAGGCCGTTGAGGATGGCTGCGCGCCAGCAACAAAGCTGAGGAATACAATTAAGACACTTTTTGGTTTCATATGCACGTCCTTTATAACGAAAGTAAAACTTCTAAAAAAATGCCAAATTTTTCATTTGTCTAAAATAGCATTTAGATCATGAAATGGATCCTCTGGTTTTTATTGCTAGGATTTTTGATTTTTTCGGAATATCAACTTCGAACCGCAGGTGAAAAATACCTTAAGCCCGCATTTGATGGTATGAATCTACCCGATTTATCTATCGGAATTAGCAAAGAGGATTTGCTGAATTTTTTTGAAACGGGTGGTAGGGATGGTATAGAAATTTATGCAAAAGTCATAATGAGGTATGATTTTCTTTATCCGTTGTCATACGGATTGTTTTTCGCTTATACGATCTTTCTGCTTACACGAAGATTTAAAACCAGATGGATTTCAACTCTTCCTTTATTACCTATACTGAGCATGCTGGCAGATCTGGTCGAGAATAGCTCTTTTGTTCTATTAGCTTATGAGTACCCCTCATTTAACGACACCCTCTTTTCTCTAGGTCGCACTGCGCAATTAATTAAATGGTATGTGGCATTTACATCTGTTGCGGTCATCTTATCCCTACTTATTACTCATGCAATTCTTTTGATCAAGGGTTCAAAGGTCAGATGAAGTACCGGATAAAAATATGTAGAAATACACCTATCTGAGATTAACTCTTTCGATCAGAAGATCGCTTGAATTTAGATCCTTTATTTTTAAATTTTGATGCAGTTTTCTCCCTAGAAGAATTGCCTTTTTGCCTGCGTTCAGCTTTGAATGATTCTAACGGAAACTGCGATAAGATATCCAGCTTTTTAGCAAGTACATCAAGACTTGATTTGTGTCTTTCAATATTCTTTTCAACCTCTTTGATGAAGGGGTTAGAATTGGATTTATTGGAGAATAAATTGATATTATTTTCAAGTTGCTGCAGATTTTTTTTTAAGTCCTCATACTGTCGCAGAAGCCTCTGCCGCTCGATGTAGACCGCGTCTTGGTCACCTGCATCCCACAGGCCTTGCATTTTAGTTTCAAAACGGATAAGATAAATATTTTCTTTATCCATGTCAAGCTTTTGAAAAAAGCTGTCAATAAGCTTATGAAATTCTTTATCTATTTCTCTGCCATCTGCTGGTACTTTACCCAGGGTTTTCCATTTTTCAATTTGCTCTTTAAGAAAAGGAATGGAAATCTTGTCAGAGTCGATCTGCTTTAATTCTTCGAAAAATATTTTTTTCTTTTCCAGATTGTCATATAACTCTTTATCTTTTTCTTTCAGATAATTATGATATCTGTCAAAAAATGAATTACAGAGATCTCTGAATTCAGTCCACATGGTTTCAGAGACCTTTTTAGGAACAGGACCAATCTTTTTCCAATCTGATTGTATTTTTTTGAAGAAATTAACCCCTTCATCCCAATCTTCTGTATTCACTCGTTGTTTTGCGAGTTCAATCAGCTCTTTCTTCTTTTGATAGTTTTCGTTTTGAATCTGTTTAAACTGCTTGTAAAATGCATTTTTTTTCTTTATGATGTCGCGAATGATCGTATTAAACTCATCCCAGATCTTATCATTTTCATCATGAATAACTCTACCAATTTTCTTAAATTTTTCATTGTATTTAGCAAGTTCTTTGGTGAGATTCTGCCATGCATCGTGTGTTTTGCAAGACTCAAGATCTAAAGACTGGAGTTCTTTTAATATGGCTTTTTTCTGATTTATTTTTTCTTCCTTTTCCTTTCTTAGGGCTTCTGCAAATTCTGTCTTTTTACTTTTGATCTCATCCAGAAGTTGTAAAAATGTCTTTGCCAGAGTTTCTCTATTTTCTTTCGGAGCCGGACCGGATTCTCTCCATTCTTTTTCAAGTGCTCTGACAGCCTTGGTAAAGTCAGATATTTTATCAAAACTTTTATCTGCCAGTTCCCTTGCTTTTTGTATAATTTCTTCTTTAATTTCCTGATTTTTTCGGAAGTGTAGATCTCGGAAGTCTTTGTTGAGTTTTAGATTGTCATAAAATTTGTCTAGATAGAACGTATAGGTTCTGTAAATGTGCTCAGCCTTGCTATATGGAATCGGACCGATTTTTTTCCATTTGTCTTGTAATGCCCGGACTTTTTCAAAAACTTCTTCTGTAATGTCAGGATTCATTGCAAGTGATTTTAGCTCATCAAGGATGAGTTCTTTCTGATGGAGATTGGTTTCGAGTTGTTCTTTTTTTTCTTTGTAATAGGTGTTGAGTTTTTCCTTATATTGTTTGTACAGATCCTTAAATTTTGACCTGAGTGGCTGATCATAACTAAAGTCAATTTCTTCACCACCGTTTTCCAGGTAGTCGTGTAATTTTTGTTTTCGTTCTTCATCAAGGTGGTACATCATATGTCTTTTGATAGCCTCGATGTGTTGTTTTATTGCTTCTACATGATTTTCTTTGATGAGTACAACGGCCTCTTTGTAGAGTTGCTCCGGAGTAAACTCTCCATATTGTTTAAAAATGCTTTCGGATTCTGATGTTTCATCCTCGCTGTCCTCCTCATCAGAATGATGCTCTATAGGCACATCATCCGATTCATCGACGTACTGTGCAGATGCCGAATGGTTGATAGAATTGATTGATATCTTGTTTTCGTCTTCGGTAGATTTGATTAAATCTTTTTCAGATGATCCGTTATTCATAATCTGAATATAAGTGTCCTATTTATCAATATATTATAAAGCCGTTGCAGAAATAAATTCCCAGGCCTTCCGAGCTTGTAAATGTAACATTTCGAGCCCATTTTTCACAAAAGCTTTTTGATTTTTACATTTTTGTAAAAAAAGTGTTGACTCGGGATTGTATATCAAATCAAAACAAAAGGATTTTGGTCGGATTTTTGCGTAGTCAAGGGGTGGGTAGCTTTCAGTGTTGGGATGCATCCCCTGGGGAGTAGTATTTATGATTAAATCAGGAAAGTGTCCATCTGCAGCATTAATGTCTTCGTAGGTATATACGTTTTTGCCTCTCTTCTGTCTTGAAACGAATATATAGGACAGATTTAATTTAGACAAAGCATAAGCCACTGCAGCGGCACTGCCGCCAGTGCCCAGGATCATTGCCTGCTCAGGTGTATATCCCCCTAAAAAACTCTGAAGGCTGATTTCGAATGCTGGTGAATCGGTATTGTGTCCGATTAAAACGCCTGACTTACTCCTGGCCACGGTATTTACTGCTCCAATATTCTCCGCTTCGTCAGTAAGGCAGCCCAGAATTGGTATTACGGACTTTTTATGTGGAATGGTCACGTTGACGGCTAAAAGATCTTCAGACTCAAAAAGTTTTGGCAAAGCAGAGATGTCCTCCATCTCAAAGAGTTTGTATGTGAAGCCCGTAATACCCTCCTGATCAAAGAGTTCTTTCCAAACTGCCGGAGAAGCTGAGTGCGTAAGCGGGTAACCGATCAAGCCCAGGACCTTGTCTTTCAACTTTTAGGACGAACGATTTTCGATGTACTAAATTCAATCAGCAACACAAGAGCGGCTCCCATCCCAAAAAAAATGACGCACTGAAGAATCATTGGATCGCTCTCCACCTGTCCGGGCCATACACTGCGCTCAATAAAGGGCACCTCTACCCCCTTGCTGTTGATTCTGGTTTGTAGCACTACCTTCCACGGCCATACTTTATAGAGAGCACCCATCATAAAACCGCTTAGTAATCCGACAGCTGCATCATGATATCTTCGGAGCATCCAGGTTAAAACATTGGCCATAGCAAGGAGTCCCAACCCGCATCCGGTCGCGAAGAGCACCAATATGCCCACCTGCAATGAGGTGACCGCCTGAAGAATGTCTTCATACTTTCCGAGCAAGAGCAGAATAAAACTTCCTGATATACCCGGAAGTATCATTGCAGAAATAGCAATAAACCCGCTTAAGAATATGAAGAATGCCCCCTCCGGTAATGATACGGGGACCGACCTTGTAATTTGAAAAGCCACAACAAATCCTAACAAAAGCATCAGGTAAATCAAAGCACTCCACGATTGAACCTTACGCATCACCAGAAAAGAACTGGACAGTATCAGGCCGAAGAAAAATGACCAAGTCAATAGCGGATATTCACTCAAAGCCATCTGAATGAGCCTGGCAAATGAGGCAATGGAAACACCTATTCCAAAAAAAAGGGGCAGCAATACAGAGAGTCGGGCTGACTTTGCAAAAGCCTTTAGCCCGTTAATTCGAAACTCTATCCAAGCAGGGCCTCCCAGATTTTTTATGCCGGCCAGAAGGTCCTCGTATACACCTGTGATAAATGCAATGGTACCTCCTGACACTCCGGGCACAATATCCGCTGCACCCATGGCCATACCTTTTAGAAATGTTAAAAAATGTGATTTCATTAGACGTAAAAAACCTTGCAAACCTAAAGGAAAAAGGTAAAAGATGAGACCTTTATTCGCTGACTTGGTGTTAATAAAAATATCGGTGCTTCCTTGCTAAGTTGTATTTTTGTGACCACATTTGAAGTAATACTTCATACTAATTCTATGCCCGACTTTGAATATGACGAAACCACCGGCTTGGTAATGCGCTTTGAGCGGATGATGGCCGAAGATCGTCAGGAATTTTTTGACATCGATGAGCTCGAAATCATTATTGACTACTACTATGCCAGTGAAGAGTATAAAATGGCTCTGAGGGTGGCAGAGTATGGCTCCCTGAATTACCCCGATTCAGAAATCTTTCCGATTCGAAAGGCTCAGATATACATGGATATGGGAAGAATAGATGAATCCAGAAGGGTTCTGAAGAAAGCTGTGCGCATCGACCCTGACAATCCGGATGTGCTTTTTCTCCATGCAGAGATTCATTCCAAAACGGGAAACCACCAGCTTGCCATTCAATATCTCAAAAAGCTGACCTCGCTCTATCCTGAAGACAATGAGGCGCTTAGTTTTCTAGCTTCAGAATATATGGCTGTAAGTAATTATCAGCAGGCTATACTCATTTACAACCAACTTATTTGCGATTATCCTGACGACCCTTTTGCATTGCACAACATGGTGACATGCTACGAAGAAACAGGAAATCTGGAAGAAGCTATCAACATACTTCACAGGGTAATTGATTCTGCTCCCTACAATGAAGTAGCATGGCACAATCTGGGAAACATGTATGCCAAATCCGGTGATTTCGAAAAAGCCATCTGGGCATACGACTATGCCATAATCATCGATGAAAATTACATCGCCCCATATTACGATTTGGGGTATATGTACGAAATAACCGGAAATTTTGAAAAGGCCATTGAAGTGTATAATGCCGCCCTGGAAATTGACCTTTTCACATCTCATTCCTATTTGTGCCTCGGCAGATGCTATGAAGCAGTCGGATTAAATAAAAAAGCCCATTTTTGCTATTCCAAGGCTCTCAAAGAAGATGAGAACAACGCGGCAATTCACGCAGCTCTGATAAAATTTTATGCCCAGAAATCGGACAATCCCCATGCACTCCTGCGACACATAAAAAAGCTGCTGGAGTTGGAACCGGATACCGATAATATGCTTCTTGCAGCAAAAATTCTCTTTATCCATCGCTTTGATATTCAAGCTATGGAGCTTGCAAATGAGCTCCTGACCCATCAAAAATTTGATAAAGAACTGATCCTTTACTACGCAAGGGTATTAATTGCCACCGACCAGACGAGACTCGCTATCAAGATATTAAAAATCGCTGCAACCTTGCTTTCAGATGACCTTCATATACGCATAGTGCTAGCATCTGTATATACACTCAACGGAAATTTTCATTCAGCCGACCAACACTTTCGCAAAATACAGAAAATAAGCTCCATTACGCTTGAAAACATTGTGGAACTGTTTGAGCGATACTTAGAGACTGATGATCTGTCTCAATGGATATTTAGCCTGGATGTGAAGCAATAAGCCCGGCATAAATATAGCCAATGATATTGATAAACCGCATCAGAGAATGGATTAATATTCGGTTGTACCCTTCCAAAAGAAGGGTTCTTTTGTTTTTAAGATATTCGTCATTTGCCGTAGCTTTTTGCACATTTTGTTGTCTTGTAATCTACTATGGATATGATCTGAGTGATTTTTACAAGAATTTGGTTTACCGCGTTGTGAAGATATCCCTTGTGTTTTACTTATTGAAATACATCATAAAGGTTATATATGATTTTCATCCGATACACTTTATAAGAGAGACAAAAGCAGAAGCATTGATGATGCTCGTCATACTGATCAATTTGATTACTATTACCTTTTTTGATTTCAATGTACTTACATTCTTCGGGGATCTGTTCCGTATCGGGGATATCAATTTTGTTTTTGAAGTTGGGATTCAAGTATATTTTTTGATCATATTTATAGTAGAATTCAGCAAGGCATCATCCTTATTGGATAAAACAAAAATCAGCCCGGGTTCTTTGTTTATTTTCTCATTTATTCTGTTGATATCCATTGGCACAATTCTGCTGATGATGCCAAAAATGAATACTACTAATACCCATCCGAGATTTGTAGATGCTCTTTTTACAAGCATTTCGGCCAGTTGTGTCACTGGGCTTACGGTTGTAGATACCGGAGCCTACTGGTCGGTCAGAGGTCAGATCGTCATTATGATCCTCATGCAGGTCGGGGGGTTAAGTATTATCAGTTTTGCCACATTGATTGTGTTGCTCACGCGAAATAATATTGGAATACGTCAACTAAGCATCACGCAAAGCAATCTGTTGGCTGATTCATTGAGCAGCTCTTCAGGTCTATTAAAGAGAATTTTTTATTACACATTTATCATTGAAGCGGCAGGGGCTTTAGTTCTGTATTTTACGTTCTACGCCCATGGAGAAAAAAGTCTTGGAATTAAGCTTTTTTATTCGCTATTTCACAGTATATCAGCGTTCAACAATGCAGGTTTTTCTACTCATGTAAATGGTTTTTTATCAGATGAAATAGCCGGACACTACGCACAACACCTTGTAGTCGCCGTATTGATCATTCTCGGCAGTTTAGGTTTTTCGAATATGTATGATATACTCTCTATTCGCGGCCGAAGAAGAAAGCAAAATAAGCCATGGTTAAGCCTTAAAATTGACACAAAAATTTCATTGTATTCCAGTCTGATATTGATCTTTATCGGAGCATTGTGTTTTTTCTGGCTTGAATACGCAAATGTGCTTTCACAAAAGGACCTGTTGCCAAAAATCATTACCGCCTTCTTTCAATCCGTGACTACACGTACCGCCGGATTTAACACGGTGGATACAGGAGCGCTATTGACCCCTACGTTGGTTGTCTTCATTTTTTTGATGTTTATCGGTGCATCCTCTGGCTCCACAGGAGGAGGTATAAAAACCAATACATTTGTTTTAATTTTACTTGGTACATATACCATCATCAGAGGAAAGGCACGATTTGAGATGTTTCACCGGACTATTCCCAACGAGTTGATACTAAAAGCTTTCACGATTATGCTCTTTGCAGTATCTATCATCAGTATTGGTATTTTTTTTCTCACCATTATTGAACCTCACCTCTCGCTGATGCAGATCTCTTTTGAACAAGTCAGCGCGTTCGCTACAGTGGGATTATCTACCGGAATTACCCACCTACTGAGCGATGGTGGGAAGACGATTATTCTCCTTACCATGTTTATCGGAAGAGTTGGTCCTCTGACGATAGCGTATGCCCTACTTCGTCAGTCAAGAGCCAATGCATACAAATACCCCGAGGCCCGGGTGATGGTCGGGTAGATTTTACTTCAGGATGCTTTTGATCCACTTAATCTTCTCGCCATATGGCGGATATCTCAGGGGCACATCGATCCAGGTGGATTTAAACAATACACTGCGCTCGTGTGAGAAACAATCAAAACTTCGTTTACCGTGGTAATTTCCTATGCCGCTATTTCCTACGCCACCGAAGGGGAGATGTTCGTTGGCTACTTGCATTACAACTTCATTGACAGCGGTCGAACCGGATGATGTACCATGGAGGACGGTATTCTGCTCTTCCTTATCTTCCGAAAAAATGTATAGCGCCAGCGGTTTGGGACGCGCGTTAATAAATGCAATGGCATCTTGCAAAGATGTGTAGGTGAGTACGGGTATCAGCGGCCCGAAAATTTCATCCCGCATGACAGGGTCGTCCTCCCGTGCTTCGAGTATGGTAGGCTCTATGTACCGATCATCCATATCAGACCGGCCACCGAATACCACTTTTGACTGACTGATGTAGTCTTTTAGACGCTGAGCGTGGCTTCGGCTAACGATTCGCGGATATTCGGTATTTTCATGAGGATTTGTTCCGTAGAACTTCCTTATGTAAAATTTGAGTTTATCAATAAATTGTTCTTTTATAGAATTATGCACTAAGAGATAATCGGGAGCAATGCAGGTCTGGCCTGCATTTATAAGTTTACCCCATATAATCCGTCTTGCGGCCACTTCGATGTTGGCCTTGTCGGATACGATCGTCGGGCTTTTGCCTCCCAACTCAAGGACGACAGGAGTCAAGTGTCTGGACGCAGCTTCGTACACGATCTTACCGACTCTGGGACTGCCGGTGAAGAATATCTTATCCCATTTTTGTTCGAGAAGCGCTTTAGAGACTTCAGGGCCACCTATACATACTTTTACATAAGATTCTTCAAAGGTGCTTTCTATTAATTTTTTTATGACTTCGGCGACGGTCGGTGTGAATTCAGATGGCTTAATCACCGCCGTGTTTCCTGCTGAGATGGCTCCGATCAGCGGCATCATCACCAATTGGAAGGGATAATTCCATGGGGCTATGATGAGAGTTTGTCCATAGGGTTGGGGTATGATCTTGCTTACCGACCAGAAGTGGATCAGTTGATTGGTAGACACCCTTTTTCCTCTAGCCCATTTTGGAAGATTTTTATGATGAAACTTTATTTCCTGATAGACTACACCCAGCTCGGTCGCCCAGGCCTCGAAAGGGGACTTACGCAAGTCTTTGTGCAAAGCGTCGAGGATCTCATTTTCGTGTTTTTCAATGGCTTTTTTAAGTGCTTTTAGTGCACTGCGTCTATTGGCTACGGCGAGCGTATGACCTTCGGCGAAGTATTTTCTTTGTATATTTACTATTGAAGAATAGTCCTCCAGTGTGATTTCAGAGATTTTCATAGCAATCGGTTTTATAGATAATGCATTCTGGTTTTGTTTGTTTAAAGCCTTCTTCCCATTTGTTTTATCTCTTCGTAATAAAAGATAGCACCACTGGTAGTCTGTATATAAGGCCTAAAGTGGATATTATCATCTGCTGTTCGTTGGTCTTTTGGAACATTTTTGTAATAATTGCTAAGAAATGTGTAGCCTACTAAATGATTGGAAGTGTATGGAGGGGAGACAGGGATTTCCACTGTTTTGAATCGGATTGATTCGCCATTCTCAAAAAAAATACATCTGGTAGAGTCTCTGTCTGACAAAGGGATAAAAAATATATGCATGAAAAAAAGAAAACCAAAAATAATGGGGTAATAAAGGCCTTTCATCCCATAAACTACTTTAAAAAAAAGCCGCCTCAACAAAGGCGGCCGTTAAAATAAAAAATTTTTTTTAATCAATTCCATCCAAATCCGAAATAATCGGGTCTTCCATCGGGGCGAATTCCCTGAATGAGCACACCATCACCTGATTTAAGTCCTTGGAGCATGCTGTTGAGCTCTTCCACAGAACGCACAGGCCTGTTATTGGCTGACGTGATAATAAATCCGTCCGGGACACCTATTTTTCGAAATTTGCTTCCGGGCTGCGTATTGAGCACCTTAACCCCATAAGAAATATTATACCGACGCTTGTCCTCATTGGTGATATTTTCCAGTTTAGCACCCAGAATGCTCTCCAGGGCAAGGTCTTCTTTCTTCACTATTTTGGTATTCCCGTGTATGTTGCGGAGTTTAACCTTAAAATCACGCCGTTTATCATCTCTTATTACCGTGATCATCACCTCATCACCAGGTCTTTTGCGACCGATCAATTCCTGTAGTTCCGAGACTTTTGAAATTTCACGACCATCCACGGCTACTACGATATCGCCTTTTTTGATGCCGGCTGATTCGGCAGCTCCATTTTCTGTGACATCGTTGATATACACACCTTTCGTTTGTTTGATATTGAGCTCACGGGCGAGTGCAGGCGATAGGTCTGCAATGGAAACACCAAGGAAAGCGCGCTGCACATTACCATACTCAATGATATCTTCCATTACTTTCTTTACAATATTGGATGGCACAGCAAAACTGTATCCTTCAAATGATCCTCTGGAAGAGGAAATAGCAGTATTTATCCCAACTAATTCACCGCGGGTATTGACAAGTGCACCACCGCTGTTTCCAGGGTTTACGGCTGCATCTGTCTGAATAAAGGCTTCAATAGGAAATCTGTCCGAAATAATGTTGATCGACCGGCCTTTTGCACTTACAATACCAGCTGTGACTGTACCGGTGAGGTTAAATGGATTACCTACAGCCAGTACCCACTGACCAACCCGCAGATCGTCGCTATTTCCAAACTTGATAAATGCCAGGTTGTCAGCATCTACCTTTAGCAGAGCGATATCCGTGGCAGGATCTGTGCCGATCACCCGTGCGTTTAATTCACGATTGTCACTTAAGACCACTGTGATTTCATCTGCATTGGCAATCACATGATTGTTGGTTACGATATACCCCTCTTTTGTAACAATGACTCCGCTTCCAGTACCCTGTTGTATGCGATCTGGCATCTGACTGCGGCCGAAAAACAGCTCTTCAAAAGGACTGAGCTGACGACCTCTTATGGTTGCAGATGTTTTTACGTGTACGACGCTGGGAAGAGTCAATTCAGCTGCTGCAATAAAATCTCCATCCTCAGGAGCCGATACAGTTTGCCTTACAATTCCGTTAAACCCCTCCTCTCGAATAATGCGTACTTCAGGCTTTTCGAAAAACAACTTGTAACCTACAAGTGTAACCGCTCCAGCAAGCAGAGCAAAAGACACTTGAACAAATGTTTTTTTCATCATTTTTTAAATTTTTTGTTCACTATATGCCAAAAACTGTTCCAACACTCGGTCAAGAGTATGGAAATACCTGGACATGATCGTCTTCACTTCTACCAGGTGCCGAGTTAATTTTTTTCAATGCATTCTTAGCTTCAGCAATATGTGACGCAGGAGAAAGGTTGCTTTTGTATGCCCAGGCTATTTTGCCGCTCAGGTCAATGATGTAGGTAATTCTGGAAAAGAGCACACCTATAATTCCAGTAGATATATCATAGAGTCTTCTTATTCTGCCGTCCTTATCTGATACAAGATGATATGGAAGAGCATATTGCGCTGAAAAGCGAGCGTGAGATTCCGAAGAATCAGCTGAAACACCAATCACCTCAGCTCCCAAATCTACCAGATCTTCATAGGCATCTCTAAAGGTGCAAGCCTGTGCGGTGCATCCTGGCGTAAAGTCTTTCGGATAAAAATAGATGACGATCATCTTCTTTCCGATGATGTCTTTTAGATTGACATTTTCTCCATGTTGATTTACAAAGTCGAAAATGGGTGCCGGTGTATGAATTGACAGCATCAATAAAGTGTGGTTTTAAAAGAAAACTGCTGGGAACGACAGAATGTTTTGATACCTAATGGCAAGTGGCCTTTCACACTATCAAATCTTTTACATGACTTTGAATGCAGCCGACGCAAATGACAAAAAGTCACTTTGTGTCATAATTTCTTTTACTGGCACATGTATTGAGAATTTTTTCTAAAATTTTGAAAAATAATTGTATCATGAGCAAAATAATTGGAATTGATTTAGGGACTACCAACTCATGCGTAGCTGTAATGGAAGGTAATGAGCCAGTTGTAATCCCGAATAGTGAAGGAAAGAGAACTACCCCCTCGGTGGTAGCTTTTGTAGAAGGCGGAGAGCGCAAAGTAGGAGACCCTGCAAAGCGTCAGGCAATCACCAATCCGAAAAAGACCATTTATTCTATAAAGAGATTTATGGGCCGTTCTTATGATGAATCTACCTCTGAGGCGACCAGAGTGCCTTATAATGTGGTAAGAGGTGACAACAATACGCCCAGAGTAGAAATCGATGGCCGCCAGTACACTCCCCAGGAAATTTCGGCTATGATTCTTCAAAAAATGAAAAAAACTGCTGAAGATTACCTGGGAACCACCGTCACTGAGGCTGTAATCACCGTACCGGCATATTTCAACGATGCCCAACGACAAGCCACCAAAGAAGCCGGAGAAATCGCCGGTCTTAAAGTGCGTCGGATCATCAATGAGCCCACTGCCGCTGCCCTGGCCTACGGTATCGATAAGAAAGGCAAGGATATGAAGATCGTAGTATTCGACTGCGGTGGAGGTACCCACGACGTGTCAGTACTGGAGCTTGGAGATGGTGTTTTTGAAGTACGCGCTACAGATGGCGATACTCATCTTGGTGGAGATGATTTTGACCAGGTGATCATTGATTGGTTGGCAGATTCATTTAAAAACGAGGAAGGTATCGATCTCAGGAAAGATCCTATGGCCCTCCAGCGCCTGAAAGATGCTGCCGAAAAGGCCAAAATAGAGCTTTCATCATCATCGACTACTGAAATCAATCTGCCATACATCACGGCTACCAATACCGGTCCCAAGCACTTGGTAAAAACACTGACTCGCGCACAATTTGAGCAGCTCGCACATTCGCTGATTCAGCGCACTATCGATCCTTGTCGTTCTGCCTTGCAGAAAGCTGGATTGAGCGTCAGTGATATCGACGAAGTGATTCTGGTAGGAGGTAGCACCCGTATCCCTGCCATTCAGGAGGCCGTGCGTAAATTCTTTGGAAAAGAACCTTCAAAGGGTGTAAACCCTGATGAGGTAGTGGCAATAGGTGCAGCTATTCAAGGTGGTGTGCTCAGCGGAGATGTAAAAGATGTTTTGCTCCTTGATGTGACACCGCTATCACTTGGTATAGAGACTCTAGGCGGTGTCTTCACCAAACTGATTGAAGCAAACACGACTATCCCAACCAAAAAAAGTGAGATCTTCTCCACTGCTGCTGACAATCAACCCTCTGTAGAGATCCACGTGCTTCAGGGCGAGCGTCCTATGGCCAAAGACAACAAGACCATCGGCCGATTCCATCTGGATAACATACCTCCCGCTCCGAGAGGTGTGCCTAAGATCGAAGTGACCTTCGATATTGATGCCAACGGAATATTGAATGTTTCGGCAAAAGATATGGGCACCGGTCGCGCTCAAAGCATACGAATCGAAGCTTCATCCGGCCTTACTAAGGATGAAATCGAACGCATGCGTCGCGAAGCAGAAGCCAACGCCGAAGCCGACCGTAAGGCACGTGAACGGGCCGATAAACTTGTAGCCGCTGACTCAACCATATTCAGTACCGAAAATCAACTCAAAGAATACGGCGATAAAATTGATCCTGCCGTGAAAAGCGAAATTGAATCTGCACTTGCAGAGCTGAAGCAAGCCCACAGTGTGCAGGATATCGATCGCATCGACAGAGCCATGGAAAATCTCAATAAGATCTGGTCAAAAGCCGCCCAAAGCATGTACAACAATCCTGGTTCAGGAACATCTGCTCAGGGAGCCCAGACAGGATCCGGTGACACCTCCTCTACTAGTGGTGTTTCAGATGTAGAATATGAAGAAGTGACAGACAATAAATAATCACCCGTTATATACAAAACTTAAAGCCGGAAAGTCTATTTCCGGCTTTTTTTTACCGTTGATCTATGACCATAGCCTGCTGCTGCGAGGAGAAAAGTTCTCTCAGATAGCATCGTCAGATCATATCGGCTTCTGATTATTCATTTGCGCAACGTTCGATCCGGGGATCAGAAGTCCAATCCCAGTGAGACATGAAGTACTCTTGGAAGTATAGTGTAATCCTCTACTGCCCTCGCCCAGTCTACGCGTATCAGGTGACCAAAGAGCATCATGCGCAGACCGGCACCAAACCCGCCGATTAATGGCTCTTTGCGGCTGTCGATGACAATCCTGAGGTTGCCCTTGTCAATGATTTTTTGATTGATTGCGTTTTCAGGACTTAAAGGAGACCGGCCGTTCCAGGCTGTGCCGCAATCCCCGAATAAAACAACCTGCATACTGTTTAAAAAAGCATTTTTGATAGGCTTGTTGAGCAACATGCGAAATACGGGCAACCTAAGTTCGGAGTTGATAATGGCAAAACTGTTCCCATTGCGGGCGTTTTGATAAAAGCCCCGCATGTTGGTTACCAATGTTTGAAAAATATAATTTTGAGATTCGGCAATAGGAGTATTTTCATCAAAACGTGGAACAAAGGCATTATCCACTCCACCAAGAAAGTAAATGAGTCGTTCGGGGCCAAAAGATGTACCGGCTGCCACCCTATTGGCCCAAATGGACGACCTCCAGACAGGCAAATAATGGCGGGCATCTACTCCGGCGGTGTGAAGGCCTGACCGGGGGTTCAAAAGATTTCGGTAATATTCGGTAAAGAGCTTGAAGCGGAATCCGCGCCAAAGATTTATGCCAAGTGCCAGGGTTTCGTCGTGGACAAAGCTTGCCCTCATAATTCCAAAATGCTGATATTCGGTAGGAATCTCCAGAGAAACAGCATCTCTGGCCAGCGTAACCCGAGAATCAAGGCGGTAGGATGGGTGAAGGTGTACAGATCGAACTTCATCAATGGGAAAAATGGTTTTATATTGTATTTCGTGGGTTAAAAACCTGCTCCATACAGGTACTCCACCAGTTTGTATTGCACTTCGTCTATAGAAAGTATATTCGTGTTTCCAACGTTTTTTGTGGTTTGCTAGCCAGAGGAGAATTTCGTGATTAGGGGCGAGTGATCTCCCCGCAAGTGGATTGAGCTCTGCGCGCAGCCCGGCAACCAATCGGTAATCCCGCATGACATCTGCAATTCCGACTTTTATCATTCCGTTAAACTGGGGATTGATTAAAAAAGGCTGCGGCCTGCCTGTAAAGGGCTGATATTGCGGCATAAGAAAGGCATTGTCGAAGTTAAAAGACATATTTTCACGATAGAAGCTCAGCAAGTAGGGCCGTCGGGGCGGTAGTTTGATGGATTCTTGTTCGGGCATTGGTTTAAGAATTTGTGACCTTCCGGGTGATGAAAGTATTCCGGGTATGGAAGGTTGCTGAACCTGTGGCCGCGGAGAATATTTGTACTTCTCCAGAAGCCTAGGGTCAAATTGATAATCGTTAATATTTATTTCATTGTCAGGCATACGAATGCCCGACAGCTCCATAATATCATATACGATGCCCGCATTTTTTTTATCTGAGGGTTCTGAAACTTGTTTGCGTACATTGGCGGGATCAACACGCGTAAGATGCTGTCTAATCAGAGCAGGTCGATTTTTGTGATATAAAACATAAAAGACTTCGCCAGTATCCCTGCCAATGGAATAAAGATTTATGATTCCGGGAAGTACAAGGGAGGGGTTTTTCTGAAGAAAATAGCGGTAGTGAATGATGGTGTCCACAAAACTGATTGTGCTGTCTAGATGAGCTTTGTAGAATGTGGTGAACAAATCCGAGTCATATTCTGCAAAGAGAATTTTACCATCATCGTAGTTTAAAGGTTTCCCATGGGTATGCGAAGATTCGAGC
Organism: Thermaurantimonas sp.; assembly: GCA_046295455.1. Taxonomy (GTDB): domain Bacteria; phylum Bacteroidota; class Bacteroidia; order Flavobacteriales; family Schleiferiaceae; genus Thermaurantimonas. Next base: position 246,274 of record JBKBNI010000003.1, read on the forward strand.
ACCAAAGCCGGTTTGTCTTTGTCCTGTATATCTATGAATTGAATGTTTAGTTTGTCCTGATTTCTCTTCCACTTGCTTCTGCTTTCGAAATTATTGTCCTTGCGGGTAGTAACCACCGAAATCCATCGATCGCCGGATGTATACACTGGCCAAAGGTCTGAATGTATATCAGAAGTGATTTTGTTGAGTCCTGTATTCCGGATGTTGTATTCAATCACATCGCTTTTGCCTTCCTTCATTGCGCTGAAAATCAATTTTTCTCCGTCAGGGCTATATGCGACCGAATAGACTTTGGAGACTCCATAAAGCATTTTAGTCGTTATTTTTTTTTCTTCAAAATCGTAAAAATGAAGTCTTATAAATCCTGATCTTTCATCGATTATAACCAGAATCGGCAATGTGGGGTGCCATGATATCAGGGGGGTCTGGAGGTCGTCCCTTTCGTACGTCAGGGCTCCGGATTTATAGATTCTCTTCTTTTTTCGAAGGCCCGGATTGAAGACATACACATATTTTTTTCCTTTACGGGAGGTGGCCACAGCCAGTGAATTGGTTTGAGTCCGGTATTGCATATCTGTGATCCGTTCATCTTTTCTGAGTTTTTGGACAAATTCGGAGTCTGAATTTTTTTTGGAATCGGTAAGTTCACGGTGCAGGGTACTTGTATATTCATTCCACCGTCGGATCAATTCTTTGGTTTTAATGCCCAATACATATTCGATCCCAAAGTCCATGCTCTTGTGCACTATGCTTGTAAAGAGAATATTCTTGATCACATTTCTCCCGTAGGTCAAGACGATGTAGTACCATATACCGTGACCTGCAAGCCTGGCCATATCAGGATCAAGTGAATTGATTCTTTTGAATCTGCCTTCTGAATGCACCCTGAGAATTTCCCAGGTGTACTCCGGATCATCTCCATAAGCGAAATAGGAAACCAATCCCTGAACAAACCAATCCGGAAACTGCGCTCGATAAACCTCTAAACCAGCGCCCTGAAAATCGCCGTAAATCTGATATTGAATCAATTGCTCGGCGATGCCGGCCTTGATCTCCCTTTCGAGGTTTTGAAGGTTTCCGTCATAATGAATTAGTATGGTATTTCTATCTATGAATCGGCTTACCCGTGTGCTGTTGTCGGGTTGATTGATATCGAGGTTGTTATTGGACTGTTTCTGATCACCGAGGGTGTTGAAAAGCATAATCTGAAAACGCTCATCAAATGCCACATCGAGTATAGCTTCGATCTCTCTGAGATGCTGATGTGCCATACCGGCAACGGTATGAGGCAAATTGTCATTGTCTGCATATGTGTAGACGTCAAATCGTTCGAAGCGATAAAATCCCCACTCAAACGTATTGTACTGCACTCGGTTGCGCCCATATTGCTGGTAGAGACCGTAATAAAATTGTGCATCCATCCAAAATGGAAGGATCAGAAACCAACCTGTCAGAATACGCACAATAAACTTCATCTAAACAAAAATAATTGACAAACAAGAGAAAGGGAGTTAAGTGTTTTTAAAGCATGTTTCTAATCTGGTCACGGGTTTATCACGAGGACAAACTGGATGCACACTGGCACAGCTAATTCAAAAACAGGTGTGAATCCATGTTAAAAGAGGTAGCCGGTCAGGTTATAATCGTAGGCAATCAATATGGTGCTTCTATATTTGCCGGTGTTTGATTAATTAATTACGCGTTCATGAGCTTATTAGTAGTGGGTACTGTGGCCTACGATGCACTGGAGACCCCATTTGGAAAAACAGACAAAATCATCGGCGGTGCTGCTACCTACATCAGCCTTGCAGCTTCGTATCTACTGCCTGAGATACGCCTCGTCTCCGTAGTGGGCGATGACTTTCCGGAGGATACAATTCAAAACCTAAGGGAGAGAGGAATAAATACTGACGGCCTTCAGATAAAATCAGGTCAAAAAACATTTTTCTGGAGTGGCCGCTACCACCTTGACATGAATACCCGGGATACAATAGAGACCCAGCTCAATGTCCTGGCAGACTTTGATCCTATCCTTCCGGATCATTTTAAAGACAGCAAATATCTGATGCTCGGAAATCTGATGCCGAGTGTTCAGCAGCGCGTACTCGATCAGATGACTGAAAGACCTAAGCTGATTGTACTGGACACAATGAATTACTGGATGGAACACCACTGGGATGATCTTATGTACAATCTGAAAAATGTAGATGTACTCACCATCAACGACTCTGAGGCCCGTCAACTTTCGGGGGAGTACTCATTGGTAAAGGCTGCATCCAAAATCCTCTCTATGGGTCCCAGATACCTGATTATCAAAAAAGGTGAGCACGGAGCATTGCTTTTCGGAGAGGGACACATTTTCATTGCCCCGGCGCTCCCACTGGAAAACGTCTTTGACCCTACAGGCGCCGGCGACACCTTTGCGGGAGGATTTATATCCTTTCTGGCACGTACAGATGATATCAGCTTCGACAACATGAAGCGCGCAGTCATTCACGCCTCTGCCATGGCATCTTTTTGTGTTGAAAAATTTGGCACATCGCGTCTGGAAGATTTGACCTTAGACGAACTCGCACACCGCCATCGCCTTTTTAGGGCACTGACGCACTATGAAATGGATTTTTCAACACTGAAACAGCTCTCTTAAAACTTTTGATATGTACACTGCACTTAAGTCACAACTGGCCGAAGAACTGAAAAACATCCAGGAGGCCGGTCTTTACAAGCGCGAGCGGATTATAACATCCCCCCAAGGCCCGGAAATCACGCTCAGCACAGGGGAGAAAGTTCTGAATTTCTGTGCAAACAATTACCTTGGCCTCTCATCGCATCCGCGCGTTCTGGAGGCTGCTCGCCGGACGTTGGAGACTCATGGATTTGGCATGTCGAGCGTGCGTTTTATCTGTGGGACTCAAGACATTCACAAAGAACTCGAAGAGAAAATATCTGCATTCCTCGGAACTGAAGATACCATCTTGTACGCAGCCGCTTTTGATGCCAACGGGGGAGTGTTCGAACCACTTTTTAACGAAATGGATGCCATTATTTCGGATGAGCTTAACCACGCTTCCATTATTGACGGGGTACGCCTGTGCAAGGCCAAGCGCTACCGCTATAAAAACAATGATATGAACGACCTGGAGGCCAAACTCAAGGAAGCCAATGCCGCCGGAGCCAAAAATAAAATCATCGTGACAGATGGTGTCTTCAGCATGGACGGTTACATCGCACAAATGAATCATATCGCAGACCTGGCAGAGAAATACGATGCCCTTGTGATGACCGACGAATGCCATGCAACCGGATTTATTGGAAATACAGGCAGGGGAACCCACGAATTTCACAATGTAATGGGTCGGGTAGATATCATCACCGGTACACTTGGAAAAGCTCTCGGTGGAGCAATGGGAGGCTTTACTTCAGGACACAAGGAGATTATCGACATGCTCAGACAGCGCTCCAGGCCATACCTCTTCAGCAACTCGCTGATGCCGGCCATTGTAGGTGCATCCATTGCGGTAATTGATATGCTAAGCGAAACCACCGCTCTTCGTGACAAGGTAATGCACAATGCCGCCTACTTCCGCACCCGAATGACGGAAGCCGGATTTGACATCAAACCAGGCATCCATCCTATTACACCCGTGATGCTCTACGATGCTCGTCTGTCTCAGGAGATTGCCGACGAATTGCTGAAAGAAGGAATATACGTCATCGGGTTCTTCTACCCGGTCGTACCACGTGATCAGGCTCGCATACGAGTCCAGCTATCTGCAGCCCATGAAAAAGAGCACATTGACCGGGCTGTGGAGGCCTTTATCAAAGTTGGTAAAAAATTCAACGTGATTTAATCATCTGATGAACCATATGATCTACAAAGGCTTTGGAACCCGGGCCATACACGCAGGCCTGGAGCCTGATCCATCCACTGGGGCTGTGATGACCCCCATCTATCAGACCTCCACATACGCTCAAGAAGCTCCCGGCATTCACAAAGGGTACGAATACTCCCGCACACACAATCCGACCAGAAAAGCTTTGGAAGCCAATCTGGCAGCGATCGAAAGCGGAAAATACGGGCTGGTATTTGCCAGCGGACTTGCTGCCATTGATACCTTGCTCAAGACCCTCAAACCCGGAGATGAAGTCATCTCAACAAACGACCTATACGGCGGCACCTACCGCTTGTTTGTCCGCGTGTATGAAAAATTTGGTCTTCGCTTTCACTTCGTGCCCATGCAGCATAGCTCTTCCATCGAGGAGAAAGTCACGGATAAAACACGTCTCATCTGGGTAGAAACACCGACCAATCCAATGCTCAACGTCATTGATATCGAAGCGGTCGCACACCTTTGCAAATCCAAAGGCATTTTACTTGTCGTGGACAACACATTTGCATCTCCCTACCTTCAGCAGCCACTGAAACTCGGAGCCGATGTAGTAATGCACTCAGTCACCAAATACATAGGAGGGCATAGCGACCTGGTGATGGGCGCTTTAGTGGTCAATGACGATGCTCTGGCCGAGCAACTATACTTCCTTCAGAATGCAGCCGGGGCTGTACCCGGGCCGATGGATTGCTTCCTGGCACTGAGAGGTATCAAGACGCTGCATGTACGCATGCAGAGGCACAGCGAAAATGCTGAAAAAGTAGCGAGATTTCTACGCTCCCACCCAAGAGTAGAAAAAGTGTACTGGCCGGGTTTTCCAGATCACCCCGGCCACGAAATCGCAAAAAAGCAGATGCGTGCCTTTGGCGGTATGATCTCCTTTAATATCAAAGGAGACAATATAGAAGAAGCCTTCAAAGCCGTATCCTCGCTTAAAATATTTACCCTGGCCGAATCTCTTGGGGGCGTAGAGTCTCTGGCCGGACACCCGGCCACCATGACACATGCAAGCATCCCCCGCGAAGAACGTCTTAAGGCCGGCCTGTCTGACTCTCTGATCCGTCTCAGCGTCGGCTTGGAGGACGCAGACGACCTCATCTCTGACCTCAAACAAGTATTACAGTGAAAAACAAAAAGTTTGCAGTCATAGGACTTGGCCGTTTCGGAAGTGCTATTGCACGCAAACTTTCAGAGCGCGGGGCGGAAGTGCTCGCCATCGACAAAGACGAGACCAAAGTAGATGCCATCAAAGAAGATGTGGCATACGCCATCACATTAGACTCCACAGATCCGCGAAATCTCGATTCACAGGATATCACGGAAATGGATGCCGTAGTAGTGGCCATTGGTACTAACTTCCAGGATTTGATACTTACGACTTTTGCGCTGATGGAGCTCGATGTAGATCGCATCATTGTACGCGCTCAGGACCCCGTGCAAAAACGCATCCTGGAAAAAATAGGGGTGAAAGAAATCCTTTCACTCGAAGAAGAAGTTTCAAATAATGTAGCCGAACAGTTGCTTAATCCGTCTGTGCTTATGAGCATCCCTCTTCCGGATGACTATGAGATCATAGAACTGAAAGCCCCCCGAATCATCTGCAATCGCACACTCTCGGATATCGGCCTGAGAGAAAAATACTTTATCAACCTAATCACGCTCATGCGCAAAGGACAGCCTGATGGTGAATTACATATCCTCGGCGTACCCGAGCCCACTACATCCATACTCGAAAATGACATCATTGTCATCTTTGGAAAGTCAAAAGATATTGATCGATTTCTGGAGATCAACGAATAGTCTTACAATTCCCGGGTTTTCTCATTTATCTGATGAATGGCTTCATCGATTAGGGTGATCTCCTTGTAGAGCAGTCTGAGAAATTCGTTTTTATCAAAATTTTCCAGGGATTCAATCATTGTATCATCACTCAGAAGCAACTCGCATATTCCCAACGCATTGGCAACTGGCCGCCGAATGACGTGCGACTGAAGCCATGCAATCTCTCTTAGTTTTTCGTTCTGTTGGTGCAAGCGTTGTTCATACTGAACCTGTGAAGTAATGTCTATACAAAGCAGGAGCAACTCTCTTGTCTCATCCAGCTGTATAATTCCGCATTTACCCAGAAAAATATGATCCTCCTGTTTTGTATTTAGGCCAAACTGAACGGAGTTGTCCTTTTCGATTGATGTCGATATAATTCTGGAAAGGAAAGATTCAACTTTTGTGCGATCCGAATTTTTTACCAGGGACAGAAAAGATGCTCCTTCAAGATCTTTTGGATTTGTTTTCAGATACTTCTCCACAAGGTGCGAAGCAAACTTGATAGAAAAATCATCGCGGAGGGTGAATATGATTCCATGACTGTTGTCTATAATGGTTTTAAAATACTTTTCTGATTTTTCGATCCGTTGTCGGGTGAGAATTTCATTGGTGATGTTGCTGAAAATAATGCTCGTACCGTAGGACTTAAATCGCTCATCATACACTGGATAAAAGAGCACTTTGTAGTATTGCTTCTCTGCATTTATATCGCATGTAAAATATCCATAGTATAAGTTGCCTTTGAGTGTTTCTTTTATACCCTTATCAAATTCAGCGGCTATCTCTTCAGATATAAATTTTTTACCAAGAACATCGCCGGTTTTTATTTCATTGCCTGTGAGCACATGCATGATTTCAGAGGCTTTTTTATTAAATATGCAGATCTCCTGATTGCGGATGTAGAGAATGCTATTTGGCGAGCTGTTTTGGATCGATTCGCGAAGGGCGTTGGCCGATGAGAGTTCAAGGTTGAGGTTTTCCAACTGCGAAACCTGAGGCACAATGATTACGATAAGAATAATAATAGTAATCAACACCGAAGACGCTGAAAAAGCAAAATTTACCCGCTCATTGATTTTCAATTGCTGATCGGTGTAAGATACCATTTCCACAATCAGGCCGCTGATTACCTTCAGGGAGGATTCAATCTGGTCGATGATGCGAAAGAGTTCGGCATCGCTGGTCTTAGAAGCATTCAGATAGTTTTCATAAGAAATTTGAACAATCGAGTCAATCTGTCTGAACTGCTCCAATACAAATTCTTTTTTTGAAAAATCTACATCTGCATTTTTATATAAATCCAGGGAAAATCCAATGGTTTTTAAAATTTCGTTGTAGCGCTTTATCACCAACTCACTGTTGCCATCATGGGCGGCACGGAGCAGGAGATATTTTAGTTCTGCCGTTTCATTTTTAAACCTGGAAGTGATGATAAAGAATTTTTGGAGGAGTTCCTGGCGCTCCTGTCCCCTGTTGTAGAAATAATATTGAGCCAGAGAAATGGTAATTGCCGTGGCAATCAGAATGTAGATTTTGGCTGAAAGTCGAATATTTAAATTCAATGTGAAGATACTTTCAATGGTTTTTCACCATCAAAAGTAATGATTGCAAAGTGTCTGCCTCCTGTGGTTTTTTGTCTGTCCGCCATCTGTGTATGCGGGGAAAACGAAGTGCAACTCCAGCCTTATGTCTGTTGCTCGGCTGAATGCCTTCAAATGCGATTTCGAATACCAGTACCGGCCTGACACTTCTCACGGGACCAAACTTTTCGACAGTATTTTGACGAATGAATTTATCTACCTCTTTGATTTCGCTGTCAGTAAGGCCGCTGTATGCCTTAGTAAATGGCACTAATACATCTCCATCCCAGACAGCAAAGGTATAGTCTGTGTACAGATTGGCTCTGCGACCGTGCCCGCGCTGTGCATAGATAAGCACGGCATCTACCGTCTGGGCATCGACTTTCCACTTCCACCAGTCGCCCCGCTTACGTCCGGTATGGTAGGGCGAGCTCTTGTGTTTGAGCATCAGCCCTTCACTTCCTTCCCCGGTAGCTAATGAGCGAATCCGGATGGCATCAGTCCAGTCCTCCACCTCAATCAGGGGAGACAGATCGACCATCGGATTTCGATGACGGGATATAAAATCTTCCAGGATTTCTCTCCGAATCTCGGCAGGCCGGGAGCGGATGTCTTCGCCATTTAGCTCTAATATGTCATAAGCTCTGAATCGGACGGGATACGCGTCAATGAGTGATTTTGTGACCTTCTTTCGGCCAAGCCGAGGCTGGAGGGTATGAAACGGGGCTACCTCACCCCCGGCGGTTACAGGTATAAGCTCCCCGTCGAGAACCACTGATTCAGTCCAAGTGTGTGTGGATTGGATCAGTTCGGGAAAAGTATCGGAGATCAACTCTTCCCCTCTGGACCAAAGTGCTCTGCTCTTTTCACGGCATATGAGCTGACACCTGATTCCATCCCATTTGTACTCGAGCAGCCAATCCTTTACAGAGCCAAGTGATTCAGGGGCATCTTCGAGAGGATACGCAAGGCAAAACGGATAGGGACGTAGCAGCATGTGTGTGACGGAAGGATTTTCAAAAAGGCTTAGCCAGTCGGTTTCAGCGGGATTCCAACTGCCGGCCAGTGCCAATGCTACAGCATCCGGAGAGGTGTCAAGCGCTGAAGCTATTGCGCGGTGAAGTAGCCCCTCCGAAACCCCTATCCGGAATCCTCCCATCATGAGTTTATTAAAGACAAATCGCTCATCAGCTGTCATCAGGAGCCATTTTTCAGAAATATGTGTTTTTTTTATTTCTGCCGGCAATGCCCTTATCTGCTCCAAAAAACGCATGCTCTCTGAAAGATTTTCAAAGGCACCTCCCGGACCATCGGGTAGAATCTTGGCTATGGTTTCGGCCAAATCACCCATGATATGCCAGGTCTCGTGCACCAGCCAGTCGGGTAAGCCGGCCAGCTTCCCGGCCCAGAGCCGAAGCTCTGTACTGGAGGCTGCTTTACGGGGGCGCTTTCCGCTGAAGAGTGCCGCTGCCCAGAGTTTATCGGGATCGGCGGCTTCTTTGAAGTAGCTGATCAAGGCTGCTGTCTTGTCAGAGGTCTTGTTACTGTTGTCTAACTGGCGAATGAGTTCTGAAAAACGTCTCATAAACCGAATAACGCAAGGGAGCAGAATCAGGTTTCCCGGTACAAACTCAACGGCCTGTCAAGGATTCCCGAAATGGTCTTACTCAACGGGGTGATGCTTCGGCGGGATGATGTCGCTCGGTAAGTCTTCGGGTTACGGGCTTTTGAATGCATCCGTAGAGTCTGATCCAACCGATACGACGCCATACTTGTGCGGTACATTCATTTGGAGTATAGGCCAGTAGCATCTATGTAATTCCAGACTTTGTGATGGACGAAATACCGGATGTCTCTGCCGGCTCCGATACGCTCACGGATGTATGTAGATGATATATCCATGGCAGGTGCTTTTTCAAAATAGACGCCGATCTGTGCCTCCTCTGCACTAAGTCTTACAAAGGGCCGGGGGTAAATGTATATCTGATGATGGGCCATGATTTTTTGATAATCCCGCCATTTAAAAAAGTTTTTTGTATTGTCTGCTCCCATGAGCAAAACAAATTGGCTGTCGGTGTAAGTGGCCCTTAGTCTCTCGAGGGTATAAACTGTGTAATTAGGCTTTGGCATTGAAAATTCGACATCGGATGCTTTCAGAGCGGGTACTCCCTCGATGGCCAGCTGAACCATGTACAACCTTTGGCGGTCGTCCGTGATTTTTTCTTTCTGCTTAAAGGGACTTTTTGGACTGACTACAAACCAGACTTCGTTGAGGTCCGTTTCATTGATGAAGAATTGGGCGATGATCAGGTGGCCGATATGTACGGGATTAAAGGTTCCAAAAAAGAGGCCTATTTTTTTCATTGAGGTAGATTCAAAAACGATTTTAAAAGCTCTTCAGCTTTTTTCAACGAAGTGCTGAGGTCATTATTTTCCAGTATTACATCAAATTTATCCGCATATCGCATTTCATCTTCGGCTTTGGTGAGGCGCTGACGGAGTTTTTCGGCCGATTCTGTATTGCGGAGGATCAGCCGGTTTTTGAGCTCCTCTATACTGGGTGGCCGCACAAATACAGCCAGGGCATCTTTTCCGAATTGGTGTTTCAAATTGAGGCCTCCTACCACATCTATATCGAAGATTACAGATTTGTTTTTCTTAAAAATCCTGTCGATTTCGCTAAAGAGTGTGCCGTAGTATGTACTGGTGTAGACTTCCTCCCATTCTACAAATTCGCCTTGTTTTATTTTCTGGATAAATTCTTCTTTTGACAGGAAATAGTAATCTCTCCCATGAACTTCATCCGGTCTGGGAGGTCTGCTGGTTGCAGAGACCGAAAATTCGATGAAATCCGGAAAGACATGAAGCAGATGTTTTACAATTGTTGTTTTACCCGCACCGGACGGGGCCGAGAAGATGAGTAGTTTTTTCAAGGTAGCTGTATTAGTAAGTCATTCATCGTCTTTGCTTAAAGTATGTTTGGGATTTGCTCTTTCATTTTTTCCAATTCGTCTTTCATTCGGACCACTATTTTCTGAATGTGAGCGTGATTGGCTTTAGAGCCGAGTGTATTGATTTCGCGACCGATTTCCTGGGCTATGAAGTTGAGCTTCCGGCCGGGATAGTCATCACCTGCCAAGGTTTCTTCAAAATATCGGAGGTGATTGGACAGGCGCACTTTTTCTTCGGTGATGTCGAGTTTTTCGAGGTAGTAGATAAGTTCCTGCTCAAAGCGATTTTGATCCACATTTGCTGCATCTGCAAGGGAGGAGAGACTGTTTTGAAGTTTAGAGCGAATTAGCCCGATGCGCTCGTGCTCATATGGCTCAACCAGCTGCAACAGGTGCTGTATGTTCCGAATGCCTTTTTGGAGCTCTGATTCCAGTGCTTTGCCTTCCGCCTTACGATGGTCAGTCACAGAGGATAAACAGAGTATAAATTCCTTTTCAAAGGCTGCGATTTCCGCATCGGTGTACTGAACCGGCGGCTGGGCGAATACTTCCGGCATCCGAATGGCCACCATCAATGGATCGGTTTTGAAGCCAAGCTGCTGTGAAAGATTTTGAAAATACAGAACATAGGCTCTCAGCGCTTCGTCATTGATTGACACTTGAGTCTCTTGCTTTACTTCATAATATAAGGAGATATCTATTTTGCCGCGGAGCAAATACTCTGCTGCGAGCTTTCGTATGTTTTGCTCCAGTGGACGAAGTTCTGAGGGTATTCGTAAAGAGACATCTACCTGACGGCTGTTGAGGGTTTTAACTTCTGCCACGATACGCCATCCTCTCCATTCGAATGCATGCTTTCCAAAACCGGTCATGGATTGTAATCCCATACAGTTGCATTTAGCAGGCAAATGTACATGGTCTGATACAGGCTTTTGAATAAAGTGCTTTAAAAAGGACTCCGGGCCAAAGGTGTCTATTTCAATTTGAAAAAGACCCTCTCGGGATATTCCCGAATCCGAAGAATGACGAGACTGTCGCTGGCTTCGGTGAAACTGCTCAGATCGAATTCCCCAAAGCCTTCCATAAGCCGTTCACATTGGCCTGTATCGTCTGTATACAGAACGAGATTGGCCTGAGGAGGATACGTCTTGAGCAGCAGACCGTTCCAGACGAGACTGGCAACGCCCTCGGCACAACCGCTGTATTGATAGCGAATGCGCAGGCACAATCCTTCTTGGGTGACTTCTAACGGATTGGATATCTGATAGGTGCCTGAATCTTCAAATGCGTTAAAATTTCGGATGATCAGTGGTGTGCAAGCGGGCTTATCCACTGATTCAAGAGCAGATTCTGCTGGCATGTCCGACTGGATTGTTTTTTTGCTTTTGCATGAGGTAAGGAGTGCCAAGCACGAACTAATCAGAAATAACCAGTTTTTCATGCCAGATATTGTTTTGGTATTCGATTCGGAGGATGTAGATGCCGGCGCGTGTGATTTGAAAGTGCTGCGTTGTTGTGTCTGATATATCTGACAAGGTGTTTTTGTATACAACTCTTCCTGTCATATCTGAGAGGGTCAACTCGGCATCAAAGCCGAAATGTGTCCCGGCATAGACCAATGTAAATCTACCTTCGGGGGCCGGATTGGGATAGAGGCGCCATGATTTCTGCGGGTGCTCATACTCTTCCTGACCTACAAACAGACCTGCCAGGCTGGTCTGCCCGGTATTGAGCGGATCAAGCCATGGGCGAAGCTGTCGATTGTTGGCAGTACCGTTTTTGTCCCAGTGATACCAGAATTTTCCGTAGTAATCTGTACCGGTGCGGTTGTTACATGAGGCTGAACCTCCGGTAAGTGTACCAACAATTTCTCCGGATGTGTTAAAAAGCGGTGAGCCGCTGCTTCCGCCCTCGGTGACGCCGTGACCACTGGTAGTGGCTATCCAATTGACCAGCCAGAATGCACCCGGAGCTTGCTGAAATGCACCGCTTTGCAGGGTCATGGAATATGTACTAATCTTTTTGATGTCGCCGTTTGGATGATGTATGCCTGCCCCTCCTACAGCAGGTATATTGCTCCGGTTCCATCCGGCAAAGAAGACATTGTAGCTGGCAGGAGGACTAATGGCAAGCTCCAGGAGCAACATATCTGAGCCGGTGGCTCCTCCGCCATCATTGGAATGGGCTCGTAGCCTGCCGCCGGTCACAATCTGATTGGGAATGCCATTGGGAGAGGGGGGGTTGCTACAGCCGGGGGATTCCCAATTAAACCTAAAGATAATTGATGCCATAGCAACGGAGTCGATAATGACATCGTTTTGATCTAAAACACAGTGCTCGGCCGACAGGAGGTAGGGTTTGCGGTCGAGTGCTGTATTGTTGACAAGAGAGCCTGTACAATAAAAAACAAATCCGCCGATGGGTACATTCATACGCACTACGCTACGGCGCTGCAGTTGGTAGTTGTTGCCTTCCGGGCAGCGAATGTTTACATTGCAGCTTCCGGATGAGCCAAAGTCGGATGTTCTCTTTTGGAGGTGCCACACGGATGTGATGCGGGCATCTCTGCTGGCGGGTATTTCCACCGTACCTTTCGAAAACGGACCTATGCTTTCGATCTTATTGGCATACAGCTCCTCACGCATGCTTTGGCCATTGTAGGTGTATTCGATCGTTGCTTTTTCCTCTGATGCTTGTATGACCACCTGAATCCAAATCTCGTCATCGGTGGTATTTTCGATGATGACAGGGTCAGCCAGGTCTATTCGGTCTGACAGAATCACTCCTGCCGGCGTAAGTCTCGGAATGGGATTATGGCTTAGAGCTTCGCGAAGTGGTTTGTCTGTCCTGATGAATGTCTGTGCCCAAGCGGGAGCATGTGCGAAGCAGAGAGATAGCAACAGGACGATATTATAAAATGGTCGCATTGAATGAATTTAGTTACTCAAAATTACTATCAATTGACCAAACACTCAATGGCTGAGGGAAATCTCAACTTCCAATAGATTTCGGAATGATCGTGGTTGGGATAGTAAAAACTCCTGAAACTGCGCAAATCGCCTACAGATTGAAAAAGCCGATCAACAGCCTGCTGATAAGGCTGGTACAATGTGTCTATCCCGCGACCACCGGAATCGAAGTACCATTTTTTGTCTTTGACGGTTTGAAATTTCTGATGAAAAAAGCTGATGAAGCTCTCCCCCGCCGGGGATGGGATCTCGTGAGTCAACGGCCAATGCGTAGCAAAGCAGGCTGCACCATCAAAAATATCCGGATACATCAAAACGGCATACCATGAAATAAGTCCGCCCATGGAGCTCCCCAAAATGTATGACTGGATAGGGCGGTAACGGGGTATATAGCGAAGCTGAATCTCGGGTACGACGCGGGTGGTGAGATAGTCCAAATAGGCATCTGCCATAAGATCCGACGTGTAGTATGGAAGGCCTCCCGGACGAGTGGCCGTGAGATAGTACTGCTGATGATCGGGTGGTAGAGATCGAAAGGGTTTCTCGGGGGTGTATTCGGCATGTCTGTGGGGTGTGTTTGGAAGGGCTACCAGAAGTGTGGGTTGAATATACCGGTGGGAAATCAGGCTGTCTAGGGCCTCGCGCACCATCCAGGAGGTGCCGTTCCAGGTGGTGGTGGGATCAAAGAGGTTCTGTGCGTCATGCATGTAGATGATGTTTCGGATACTGTCAGTTCCCTGGGCAGGTATCCAAACAAAAATGCGCTCTTCGCCTGAAAGTCGGCCGGGGATAAAGAGCGTGTCGATCCTGCCTGGCTGGGCGTGGATGATCGTCGGGATCATCGCCGGAAAACAAAAGATGAGCAGTCTGAGATGTATCATGAAGGTAAGGGTTCTATCGATTCTTCAAATGTACCGGTAATAACGATGGGCACATACCTCTGAGCTGTGTTAAATACCGCGTGAGGGATAGGAGCGATATGAGCCGCAGCTGGCGGGCATGTGGCACACAAGGCGAGGAGGCGACAGGTGAAGCCACCGGAGCCTGATGTGCCACGCCCGCCTGCAAGGGGAATAGAAGCGGATAGCCCGACCCCTGACGAAGGTGCGGAAGCGCCTTGTCAGGGGGCACGCCCTAATAAATCATTAAAATCAGTGGGTGACCGACTGCCTGCGCCGGCGAAGCCAAGCTTCGATGAATACGACGGAGAGGATGATGACCGTACCGAGATAAAACTGAGGACTCATTCGCTCCTGCTCTCCCAATAGCAGAGCGGCCATGAGGATGCCATAGACGGGCTCCAGATTGATGGTGAGCATGACGCTGTATGGGCTGAGGACTTTCATGACGCGAACGCTTTCGATGAAGGCGTAAGCGGTGCAGATGCTGGCCAGAATAAAAATCAGAAACCAGTCGCTGCTGAGCCAGCCCCATGAGCCTGAGGTGCTTAACGATGTAAACAATCTGCTGTCGAGACGGCCTGAGATGAGAAGATACAGGGAGAGAAACAGCCAGCCTCCGGTGAGCTCGTAGGTGGTGATGATGTTGGGCTTCAGGCGCTTGACCATCAGTCCGTTGATTACTGAAAAGAGGGCCGACAGAAAAGCGCTGGTAAGGGCAACGATGATGCCAAGGGCGTATCGGGTTTCAAAATTGAAAATGATATACAGGCCAAAGACCACGGCCAGACCCAGTACTACCTCGCGCAGATCCAGTTTTCGGCGAAAGAATATGGGCTCGAGCATTGAGGTAAACAGTGCACCTGTGCTTAGACATGCCAGAGTGACGGAGACGGTGGAAATAGCAATGGCGTGGAAAAAGGTAATCCAGTGTGCGGCTATGATGCTGCCTGCCAGCAGGAGGGTGATGACTTCGCGGAAGGTGGCTCTGAAGCTGCGGCCCACAAGGAGCAGATAGGCTATGAGTATGACAGTGGCCATCCACATGCGGTGCCAGACAAGGGTAAATGCATCGACGGTGATCAGATGCCCCAGAATACCGGTAAAACCCCAGATGAATACGATAAAGTGCATCCGGAGACGCGCGCTGAGCTGTGTATCTGACTGCAAATCAGTAGGTTGGATTTTGTTTTGGTTTATGTATCAGACAGGGGCTAAAGATAGAGTGGACGTGGGTTGGCGGGGGTGTTCAGTCGGCTTTTACCCAACGGAGGTGATAGATGTCGCGACTTGTCTGGATGGTGATGATGTAGGTGCCTTCCGGAAGTGAACGGACGGGTAATTGGATGGTGCCACCGGAGATGACGCTTTGGTCGGGTGTGTAGGTTTTGAGAATGCGGCCATCGTGGGTGGTGATGATAATGTTTTGTACATCCGGGGCTCTGCTGCCCATAGAGAGGAAAAGCACATCTCCGCCAGGATTCGGGAAAAGGCTGAGCCTGGGAGTAAAGTCTCTGAACTGGCTGATGTGGAGGCTTACACTGTTTTTGGACACAAGCCACAAGTCTGGGTCAAAGGCTACAACAGCAGCCCCGGCCGGCAAATAATGCGCATGGGAAAAACTTGCTGATTGCACCGGAATACGAAGGTCATGTACCTGCTGATTGCTGTCTGTGACCCGCACCGGAATAGGAATGCTGAACCAAGGTACCGATGGATGACTGGTGGTCTGAGAAACATTGAGCCGGAGCGTGTCGGCGTCTTGCCACCAGATGATCTGATAGCTTGGATACCCTTCGCCATAGAGCCACTGATCGAAAAAGTCGGTGAGGCTGCACTTACAGGCCGCCTCCATGTGATTCACAAACTGGGGTGTGAGGGCAAATGAGTACGCCAAGGTGCTGTCTTTCAGATAATTTCTGGTGCCTGCAAAGAAGGCTGAATCGCCTATGAGCCAACGAAGCATGTGGAGCACGTACCCTGCCTTGGAGTAGGTGAGCCGGCTGCTGAAGAGGCGACTAAGGTTAAGGGTATCCAGTGTATATACGGATCCGCCCGGCTGAGCGGTGATTTTATTGATTTCATTGGTCTTGTACGCCTGATACAGCTGAGGTTTCAGGTACTCGTAGGTAAGCTGGGTCAGATACACTGCCCAACCTTCATTGAGCCAAAGGTCGGCCCAGGAACCGCAGGTCACCAAGTCACCAAACCACATATGCGCGAGCTCATGGGTGATCAGATCCTGCTGCCAGCCTCCCATAAAACTCATGGTCTGATGCTCCATGCCTCCGCTCCATCCGAAGCGGGCATGTCCGTATTTTTCGGTTTTGAAAGGATAGGAGACAAAGAGGGTGTCAAACATCTGCATGACTCCGTGTGTGTACTGTACGCTTTGGTAGACCTGTGGCGTGTCGGTAGGATACACATAGTTTATAAAGGGAAGGGACTGACCCGTGGAGGGGAGGGTGATCGGCTGGTCAAATACTACATAGGGTGCTACGGCAATGGCTACCAGATAGGGTGCTACGGGATAGCGGTGCTTCCAGTGGCTGGTGCGCTGGCCATTGGCCACCGATTCGGAGGCCAGGATTCCGAGTGACGCGCCTCTGTTTGGGACTGGGGTAGTGATGAGTATATCGATCGAGTCAATTTTGTCAGTAAGCCCGTCTTTAGATGGCCACCAGTCTGAGGATCCATAGGGCTGGGAGAGCGTCCAGAGGGCGCTGCCAAAGCTGTATGATAGGCGGCCCACGCTGCCAAGGCCTGTACTGACCGGAGTACCACGATAGTAGATCACGATACTGTCCAAGACACCCTTTTGGAGGATTTGGCTCAATTGGATTGAAATCTGATGAAACTGATGCTGAAAACTCAGGGGTTGTCCTGTGCGAAGGCTTTTTACAGAATCTACGGACATGGTGTTTCGAAGATCAAATACAACCGTAGTGACAGAATCTGAAAGCGTGGCAAAATGGGTAGCTGCTTCTCCGACGATATACAGATTGTCAGGATTGATCCAAAAGTGCAGCCGATGATACAGCACGTCATATTTTGTCATCAGCGGGGAAGAGAGCTGACCGCTCTTGAGTAAGCGGCTTTTGAGCATCATTGGCCGCTTGCAGGCCATGCCATCCTCATCAGACAAAGATCCGGTACTCTGGCCGCACACTGCCCATAGGGACGACCATACTACGCATACATATAAAATCCTGAGCATCATAGCATCTGAATGGTGTAGTGTTTATTTCTTAACAAAGATAATATGCCCTGATCACCCATAATGTGGGCAGCTCCTACCGCGAAGAGGGTGCTGCCCTCTTCCATGGCGCGCTCCATCACCGGGAGCCAGCGGAGGTTTCTGTCTGTAATAAAGGCGCTCTCTACTGCAGAGGGCAGCATGATCCATGACCACTTTTGGAAAAGGCTTTCAATCTCTTCCACCTGTCCGTTATGGTAAAACTCAATCAATGCGCTCAACCCCTCTTTCACCTCCCTGTAATTTCCGATGCAATACAGCAATTGATTCACATATTCGACTGTGCTGACCTTATCAATGGTCTGAATGTGCTCATCAAAGCTTTCAAGACTGCAAAGAGTCTTTCCCTGGGCCTCCGCCCGAATCATGAGCTCCTGATCCAAAGCCATAGTGCGGCATTCAAATAAATCGACCTGTAACTGCGCCAACAAATAAAAAGGATGCATCTGTTCCAAGTCTCTTTCCGGAATTTGCCAATGCATTTGGTTGAATGCCATAAGCATTGATTTTTGATGTTCGCTCAGTGACGCAAACCAGTCACTCCTGAGCGACTGAAGCGAAAAACCAGGCCCTCGGGTGATGTCTGTCTCTAGATACACGGTGCCGACTTCTGCGAGGATGTCATCAATGTTCGGCGGCCACTGGTAGCGCTCAGCACACACCAGATGCATCGTGCCAAAGAGATACGAGCGGGGTTTACCCATCTGAGGCTCCAGCATATATAGCCACGACGTTGATTTTTTCGACATTGGGAGTTGTTTTTCAGCTTTTTAGTGAATATCATTGGAGGAAAAGGATTGAGAGATGAAGGGCGCCAGGGTGGACGTATCGATGGCATACAGGTAGGTCTGAGCAAGAGCTGCCATACTACTCCATGTTTTTGCGCTGGGATCTCCTGCCGATGACCAATACCATTTCTCCTTTGAGGGGATTATTTTCCACTGTTTTCATCAGATCTTCAACGCTGCCACGCAGGGTTTGGTGAAATTTTTTACTGATTTCTCTGCTGAGGGAAACCTCGGCGTCCATGCCCAATACATCTGCTAGATCGCGTAGCGTTTTTTCAATCTTGTGTGGGGACTCATAGAGTACAATGGTCTCATTGCGGTCGACCAAAGACCTGAAGAATGTCTTTCTGCCTTTTTTGGCAGGGGGAAATCCCATAAAAACAAACGATTCACAAGGAAAGCCGCTTTCGATCAGAGCAGGTACAAAAGCAGTGGCTCCCGGCAAGCATTCCACCTGTATTCCGCGGTGTATGCAGGCACGCACCAGCAGAAATCCCGGATCACTTATTCCCGGAGTACCGGCATCGGATACGAGGGCAGCCGTGACCTCCCCGGCAAGGACTGACAGGAGGTGTGCCGTGATCTGATGCTCATTGTGCATGTGATAGCTACGCAGTGGAGTTTGAATGCCAAAGTGCTTGAGGAGCACTGATGTCGTACGTGTGTCTTCGGCAAATATTACATCTGCCTCCCGCAAGACCCTCAGCGCCCGTAGGGTGATATCTTCGAGATTACCAATGGGGGTAGGTACCACATAGAGCTTACCCATCAATCTTCGGTGATTTCGGGTACTCCAAACTTTCTGCGTATGAGATTTTCCAACCGCGTGACATATTCCTTTTTTTCCTCCCAAAAGTCAAACTGCGTGCGTGCCTGATGCAAGTGATTCATGGCCTGCTCGAAGGTATGAGCGTGGTTCATCCGGTCAATAAGGTTCATCATGGCTTGTTCGTCGCCGTTAAACAGCTGGCGTGAAAAGGCGATTTTATCGTTGAGACCGATGGTTATCCTGGAGGAAGCTGCCAAACGCTCGTTGAGCGCCAGGGTGTTGTCCGATAGCGACATTTCGATTTTTTCCTTTCTAGTTTCTGTGTAAACTGTCTTTGAAATAGTGCTCGTGCCTACGTGTAATTTTTTTTCAACGATTTTTTCATCTTTATTTTCTATGACAATATTATCTATGTATGATTCTTTGTTAGTATCGTTAGCGCCTGGTGAGGTGATTATTTCTACACTAGACGAGGTTTGATTCTCCTCATTTTCTGATGTGACATTTGCACTACTAGATACTTTTTTGCCTACTTGGGTTTCAGAAGCTTGATATTTTTCTGCTTTTTGGTAGTTAGAAGGAAGCTGGTTGGATAAGTACTGCATGATCACGAGATTTTCGTACAGTTCCCTACTCCAATCTACGAGCTTATTGATATCCTGGGTAGAACTATTGAGTATAGCGGTGCAGAGTTCGTCGAGCACTTGTTTTGCCTCTTTAGCCATGAGAAGAATGTTCTTATTTTTGGTTGTTAATTGATGAAATGTTTATAGAGCCATACAAAAGCGAAGGTACAAAAGTCGGTTGGATAGAAGTGATTTGCGGTCCGATGTTTAGTGGTAAGACAGAAGAACTAATGCGAAGATTGCGCAGGGCGCAGATAGCAAGGAAGAAGATTGAGATTTTTAAACCCAGCATTGACACCCGCTATGACGAAATGGACGTTGTCTCTCACGACCAAAACCGCATTCCTTCGACGCCGGTAGAGCACAGCTCATCCATACTGCTGCTGAGTGAGGGCATCGATATAGTGGGTATCGACGAGGGTCAGTTTTTTGACAACGGCATTGTGGATGTATGCAATCACCTGGCAAACAACGGTGTGCGCGTCATCGTTGCCGGCTTGGATATGGACAGTGAGGGTAGGCCGTTTGGCCCGATGCCCTATCTGATGGCTACCGCCGAATTTGTGACGAAAGTCCACGCCATATGCACCCGAACCGGTGATTTGGCGCATTACAGCTATCGAAAGAAGTCTTCTGACCAACAAATACTACTCGGTGAAAAGGACGAATATGAGCCTCTTAGCCGACGTGCCTTTGTGGAAGCCAGGAAAATGTATGTGAAGTGATCACAGACCCGAATCATCCAAAGCCGTATTCGCCGGCAGAGATAGCGCTCATCCTGGAGGCAGAAGTCATTGGCCCAATACACACCCGACGTTGCATTCATCACCTCTGGACAGATACGCGCCAGACCATGCCTGCCGGGGAGAGTCTTTTCTTTTGTCTGAAAGGCCCACATTTTGACGCGCATGACTTCCTGCACAAGGCTATTGAAAATGGTATGCTGTACGCCGTCGTCGAACGATTACCCGACAATCCTGCAAAAAATGTGGTTTTTTTCAAAGTTCAGAATACCCTCCATAGTTTACAAACACTCGCAGCACATCATCGCCGTAATCTGAGTGGGGTTACAGTGGTGGGAATTACTGGCTCTAACGGTAAAACCATGGTGAAAGAATGGCTGTATGATCTGCTTTCGCCCGAATATGAAGCAGTGAAAAGCCCAATGAGTTTCAATTCACAGGTGGGTGTACCGCTATCTGTATGGAAAATTGAACTTCGCCATCGATTCGCCATTATTGAAGCCGGAATATCCCGGGAGGGCGAAATGGAAAGACTAATGCACATCATTCGGCCGGATATTGGCATATTCACGTATTTAGGAAGTGCTCATGATGCTGGCTTTGCTGACCGGACTCATAAATTAAAGGAAAAGAGTATTTTGTTTGAAACAAGTCATTCAATAATCATAAGCACAAGGCAGCCAGAAGTCCTCAACTTTTTTCAAAAACACCATTCCACAAAACAGTTGGTGACCATCGGTTTGAATGGTGAAGAAGCGACGTATGCCTTTATGCACATCCGCGATGATTTGTTTCAAATAAAACATGCAGGTCAAGTTGTAAAGTTTGTTTTACCATTTATTGACCCGATTTCTGTTACAAATTCTGTAGCTGCCATTGCAGCAGCCCTGCATATTACCTCCGGCGATAAGCAGATTCTTCGAAAGACTTCTGTGCTCAGCTCTGTCAAAATGCGCATGGAATGGACCAGGGGCATAAATGACTGCATGATTCTGAACGACTCGTACACAGCTGATCCGGAAGCATTGGTTCTAGCCTTACAAACGCTTTTTTCTACAGACGTAAGCCGACCAAAAATTATCGTGCTCTCTGAATTTGAACAACTCAGAGAAGACACCAGTCGTCCGTTTACCGCGATCATTGAGAGCGAAATTCAGCATCACAGGGATTCATCTGAGATTTCGCTTTATTTTATAGGAACCAGGAGCGCTCATCCCTACACTTCCCTTCACGGCTACAAAAGGTCTTTCGGCAGTACACAGGAGATTATAGACTATTTTAAAATACACCCGCCCACCCACTCAGACATACTGCTGAAAGGAGCGCGCAGGTTTGAGTTTGAAAAAATAGCTCAAAGCCTATCGGCCAATGTACATGAAACGCGGCTCGAGATCAATCTGAGCGCCATTGGTCGCAACATATCGTACTTCCGCTCCAGGGTAGGCACCACCACACGAATCATGGCAGTGGTCAAAGCAGCATCCTATGGATCTGGCTCCGTAGAATTAGCTCGCTACCTCACCACTGTAGGAGTAGACTACCTGGCAGTAGCCTATGCGGATGAGGGAATCGAGTTGAGAAAAGCAAAAATTCCCCTTCCAGTAATGGTCATGAATGTGCATCCCCTGGTACTACCGCTACTAATTCAACATGATCTAGAACCGGAGATTTTTAGTTTTGAGCAGCTCGAAAAACTCAAACACATCACACCCTCTCGGGAGATCAAGATTCATCTAAAACTTGATACAGGCATGAAGCGGCTGGGATTTGAGATCCATGAAATTGACCGATTAATTCGTGTTTTACATGAATTGAGAAGTTCTGTAAGGGTGGTAAGTATACTGTCTCACCTGGCCGCAGCCGATGAATCGGAGCACAGAAACTTCACATTGAGCCAGATTGAATTATTTCACCAAATGGCCGAACAAATAGAAAATACACTTGGATACAATGCAATCCGACACATTCACAATAGTGCCGGATCGCTTGATTATTTTGACACGCGCTGTCGGATGATACGAATCGGCATCGGAATGTTTGGGATCGCTCATAGCAAAAAAGAAGAAAACCATCTGCAACCGGCTGTAGAATGGTACTCGTTTATCAGTCAGATCAAAGAAGTCAAACCCGGTGAATCAGTAGGGTATGGACGAGCTTTTCTGGCTGAACAACCGCTAAAATCAGCAACCGTAGCTGTGGGATATGCCGATGGTATCAGACGCACATTGAGCAATGGCAGAGGAGGGTTCTATGTCCGGGGCCACTATTGTCCTATTATTGGTAGGGTATGTATGGACATGACCATGATCGATGTATCGCATGTGCCAAATATCAAAGCCGATGATCCCGTAGAAATCATCGGCCCTAATCAATCTCTGCAAGTATTAGCCAGGCAGATGGGCGTCATCCCATATGAAGTCCTGACCTCCGTTGGGCAGAGGGTTCGAAGAGTCTACTACAGAGAATAACGGATTAGAAAAATTTATATCCTACAGCAAGAGAAATCAATGACACTCTGGAATCGAAAGGTATAGCCTGCCCATCGATGGTCACCTGGTCTGAAAACCGGGATAGTCCGAATTCATATCTTGTTTCAACAAAGAATTTCAAAATATCTACTCCCAAACCTACCTGTCCTCCGACTGTACCGTTACGCAATCCATTTTCAATTACATCACTGGTGGACGAAATGTTGTAGCTCAAAACCGGTCCGAGATTCGCACGCACAGGTCCGAATTTCATACCGAACAATATCGGGAAGTCAAGTCTGTTGAGTGTCACCTTTTCGGTGAAGGGTTGGTTGTTTTTTGTTCCTTTATATTCGACATTTATAGAAGAATAGTACCCCTCAATCCGCACCTGATAGGTCAAAAAATTTATGGCGCTGAAAAGACCACCCTGAAATCCAAATCTTTGATCACCTGATTGAAGAGACTGGACCACCTGGTTAGGATTTTGGATGTCATCCATGAGGAGTCTGGAGGTATTTAATCCCAATTTAACTCCAAAATCAAACTGGGCTACAACCGGAAGGGCGCTTCCGATCAGTAGGATAGCGACAATTTTTTTCATGCTAATGAATGTATTTGTGTTTTTGCAATGTAGACATATATACGAGTGTATGGCTTCTTTTGTTAGTCAACACGAATGATTCATATCCGAATCAATATTTTTTCTTTTTGAAAAGGCCTACAAAATTCTCAGAAGCACATCTTTCTAAAGACAGGCATTGATTGTGTGTACGATGGTTTCATAATCGGGATATGAAAATTTTTCAAACTTATTGCCTGTTACGATTTCATATAGATGAATGTATCTTTCGCTGATTTCTTGAACTTTTTGGTCGTCCATCTGAGGCATTATATCCCCCTTTCTGCCCTGAAATCCGTTATCGATGAGCCACTGGCGGACAAACTCTTTTGATAGTTGTTGCTGGGGCTGCCCTCTCCTCTGCCGCTCTTCATACCCTTCTGAATAAAAGTAGCGGGATGAGTCCGGGGTGTGAATCTCATCGATGAGGATGATAGCTCCCTGGCTGTTTTTCCCGAATTCGTATTTTGTATCTACGAGAATTAAGCCGCTCTCAGCAGCCATTTGAGTGCCTTTGTTGAATAAGTCGAGAGCACTCGCGCACAGTATATCCCATTCTTCTTCAGAAGCAAGGCCGTTTCTTATAATTTCATCTGCGGTAATGTCTTGATCATGAGTGCCAATGGCTTCTTTGGTGGTAGGTGTGATAATAGGCTGCGGCAGGGGATCATTTTCCCGCAAGCCTTCGGGTAGCGAATTACCACAAAGAATTCGCTTTCCGCTTTGATAGGTTCGCCAGGCATGACCTGCCAGATATCCGCGCACAACCATTTCAATTTTAAACGGAGTAGCATACTTTCCGATACTGACAAAGGGCAGAGGCGATGTTTCATACCAGTTGGGTACAATATCAGAAGTGGCTTTCAAAAAATGAGAAGCGATTCCATTGAGGACCGCGCCTTTGTAGGGAATGAGACGTGGAAGAATGACATCAAAGGCCGATATGCGGTCACTGGCGATCATTACGACCTTGTCATTCGTGAGGAAATACACATCTCGCACCTTGCCTCTGTAGAAGCTTTTGAGGCCTTTGATTGGTAATGGATCCGTCATTTGTATATTTTCAGAGTGAATTTAAATCTTCCGTTTGGTCAGGATGGGAACGTTCGTTTTCGATCCGCTTGTATTGGTTGATGATTTTCTTCACCAGTTTATGACGGATTACATCCTTGTCGTCGAGTTTAACTACAGAAATATCCTCAATCTCTTTAACAATTTTCAGCGCCTGAACAAGTCCCGATTTTTGATTTTTTGGCAGATCAATCTGTGTAAAGTCGCCCGTGATGACAAATTTGGCTGAACGCCCCATCCTTGTGAGAAACATTTTCATCTGGGCCTCAGTGGTATTTTGTGCTTCATCGAGGATCACAAAGGCGTTATCCAATGTACGACCGCGCATGAAGGCCAGAGGAGCGATCTGAATTACCCCTGATTCAATATACATGGATAGTTTTTCGTGAGGAATCATATCGAGCAATGCATCGTAGAGGGGCTGGAGGTAAGGGTCAAGTTTTTCTTTGAGATCTCCCGGGAGGAAGCCCAGATTTTCACCCGCTTCCACAGCAGGTCGAGTCAGTATAATTCGTTTTACCTGTTTGTTTTTCAAAGCCCTTACCGCCAGAGCTACGGCCGTGTACGTTTTACCTGTGCCGGCAGGACCTACAGCAAAGACCATGTCGCTTTTTTCGACAGCTTCCACAATACGCTGCTGATTATGAGTCTGGGCTTTTATCAGGTGGCCGTTTACCCCGTACACAAGTACTTTTTCAGCACTTGATTCATTCATCATCCGATATCTCTCCTCGACCGAAGAGGACAAAATGCGTTCAAGTTGATTTTCGGTCAGGGTCTGATATTTTTCGATATGCATTACGAGGTATTCGATCTTTGATTCAAAATCTTGGAGCACTCCCTCCGGACCGGCTGCCTTCAATTCATTTCCTCTTGCTGTAATTTTCAGATTGGGATAGTGTGATTGAATGATTTGAAGATATCTGTTGTTGCTGCCGTAAACGCGGCTTGGCAGCGATTTTTGAAATTCCAGAAATTTTTCGGTCAAATGTTCAAGTATTAAGTTCCCTTTTCCTTATCGAAATTGCTTACGTGTAACTTTGTTCGCAAAATAACAATTTTTAACTGAGATAAAAAAGCCTGTTCTTTAAAGATGCCGCTTATTACTCTTACATCCGATTATGGGTCGCGCGACCACTTTGCGAGTGCATTAAAGGCTTTGATATACCAATACAGCGGGCAGACTCATATCATTGATATATCTCACCACATTTCCACTTTTAAGGTGCAGGAAGCTGCCGCCATTTTGCTTTTCAGCAGAACCTATTTTCCTGAAAATAGCGTACACATTGTGTGTGTAGATGAATATCCCCAACGTCATAACCCCACTACCTCGAGCAGAATCCTGGCCGGCTATGTAGAAGGGCATTACTACATCAGTGCAGACAATGGTTTTTTGGGATATATAAACTTTCACAATACTACTGCCAAGGTGGTGGAGCTACCTGTAGACACCAACGATCGCGGCACCTGGCGACCGCATACCCTTGCAAAAGCTGCTGCCGCTCTTGTACAGCACGCCGATCTTTCGCAGATCGGATATGATCCCGGGCTGTACTTGGCCCCAGAATTTCCGCAGCCTTTTTACAGAAATAACGATACTATTCTTGTCGCCAAAGTCATTTATATTGATGAGTTTGGAAATATTGTAACAAACATTCACAAGCGCTATTTCGAGAAGGCATTACAGCGATCATCTTTTGAAATCATCATCCGAAACAATACCATCCGCCAGCTGATCAGCTCGTATGATGATTTGAAAACATTCCAAAACGGAGATGCTTTTGCATTGTTTAACGCATCCGGATTTCTGGAATTAGGTCTTGTAAACAGTGCCAATGTCCATCAACCGCGCGGGTATGCTCGCAGTCTTGGAGCTGATAAGCTCCTGGGCGTCAAACTCAATGATACTATTACAATACAATTCCAATGATACGAATCGTAAAAATGACATTCCGGCCGGAGGCTGTAGATGATTTTCTCAACATATTTGAATCTTCTAAACACAACATTCGTCATCAACCAGGATGCAAATCTCTCAAACTCGTACAGGATTCAGAACGCCCGCACATTTTTTTTACCATATCCGAATGGGAAGATCCTGCCTGTCTCGAACAATATCGAAACAGCGAACTTTTTAAGGAAGTATGGGCAGACACCAAAAAACTATTTGCCGAAAAGGCTGAGGCCTGGTCTGTCAATGTGTGTACTTCACTCTAAACCATAGCTGATGACACAAAAATTTCTTTATTTAATACTTTCCATTTCTGTCTTTCATTCAATGTCTTATTCACAAGCTGTATCGGAAGCTTTCAAAATTTATGACGTCTTCGGGAAAGCTACCACATGGAAAAAACTCTTAAAAAGGGCAAAAAACTCAGAAGTTGTCTTTTTTGGTGAATACCATGACGATCCCATCATTCACTTTCTGCAATTCAGAATGCTGAAGGAACTCGCCAACGAAAACAGAAATCTTGCATTAGGTCTTGAAATGATCGAATTTCAGGATGCGGAAGTACTAAGAGCCTATATTGAGAAGGAGCTGGATATACAGGCCTTTCTCAGACAATCACAATCGCTATGGCCCAACTACAAAACCGATTACAAACATATGGTCGACTTCTGCCGGGAAAACAACCTCCACGCCTTTGCGTCCAACGTGCCCCGGCAGTGGGCTTCAGAAGTGTATAAACGCGGATTCGAATTTTTGGACACCCTCGATTCAGATCTGAAAAGATTACTTCCACCTCTTCCAATCCCCTACAATCCGGAGTTACCGGGATACAAAACCATGCTTAAGATGAGTCATGGCCATGGAGGAGAGCATTTGCCTAAAGCTCAGGCCCTAAGAGATGCCTCAATGGCCTGGAACGTGGTACAGCACATTAGGGAGGGATTCAAGATTCTTCATCTCAATGGCACATATCACACAAATAATTACGAAGGAATCATCTGGTATCTTAATCAATACAGACCAAATACAACTTTTCTGACCATTGCCATGGTCCGGCAGAAGGATATTTCCAGATTACAAGAGGAACACAAAGGATTGGCTGATTTCATCATTGCCGTACCTGAAGATATGACTCGCACTCATTAAACTACAATAAATGAGGCCCTTATTGATATTTGCACACCGGGAGGAGGCAGAGATTTTAATACAATATTTCGGTGCAAAAGTCACACAAGCTCCCCACTACTACCGGTGCTATTCCAGTGAGAAGGCTGATCTGTTGATTACCGGAACGGGTGTTTTTAACATGATGGCGTCAATCATACATCACCTCTCCACTCATAAAGAAAATCACTTTATCCTAAACATCGGTCTGGCCGGAAGTCACAATAGACCTCTGTATAGTTGGTACGCCATCTCTAGTGTACACTACCCCCCTTTCAAAACTCACTACACAGATCCTATTTTTTCCACTTTGGATTATGCATCACTCAAAACTGTAAATAGGCCTGCATCCAGCGAAGAGATGAAAGTAGCGCCAGATTTTTTATTTGATATGGAAGGATATTCATTTGTACAGAGTGCTAAACGATTTTTCGAAAATCACCGGATACATCTGATAAAATTTGTGAGCGACCACGACGGAAAGATGGATTCCATCAAAAGTGCACTTCAGCAGTACAATACTTCTGTACCACACATCATAGAGAGTGCTCTAAAGGCCATACAAAAAGCAGATACCCGTTCTGCAAGTTCTGTGGCAGCGAAATCTTACTTCGAAAAAATTAACGAGTTCGGACAAAATCAAAGGTTGAGCTTTTCGCAAATTCAACTCTTGACCGAACAGTGTATTTACCACATCAATAGCGGCAATAAAAACATCGTTGATCAACTCCTGAATCAGGATTTTTTATCTGTAATGGATCGAGACCAAAGGTTCACTCAAATCCTAAATCACCTGAACCGGAATGAATAAAAAGATTATCTATATCGAAAAAGTTTTGATCAAACACGAAGGCGTGGAGTCCATAATCCAAAAGATCAAACCCAGTACTATCGAATGGATTGACCATTACAAGGATGTGCTCAATCAGAGGGGAGGTCACTGGCGGGTGCAGAAGCGCTATCAGTCCCTCATTTTAGCTTACCGCAGTGACACTTTCTACTACGAGGCAAGTCCACTGACGCATTCCATTGACTTCCATCATTTCTTTTACAACACTTTGTCCTTAAATTGTCTGTACGACTGCGAATACTGTTATCTGCAAGGCATGTTTAACACTCCCCATCTAGTCATGTTTCTCAACAACAGAGATTACATACTTGCAGCAGATGAACTGTCCAGGCGCTTACACCAGCCCTTTTACCTGGCACTGTCATACGATACGGATCTGCCAGCAATCGAACATTTATACCCTTACTGCTCTCAGTGGATGGAATATGCCAAAAGCAACCCAAACATCACCATCGAAATACGAACGAAGAGCAGTCGAACTTCCTATTTTGAAAACAAAACCCCTTTAAAAAATGTGGTTCTTTCATGGAGTTTAAGTCCCGAAGATATCGCACAAAAGCATGAACCGCTCACCCCTGCACCTGCTCAGAGAATACAGGCGGCTCTACAGGCGCATCGCATGGGTTGGCCTGTGATGCTTTGCATTGATCCGGTGATATATCACAAGGATTTCATCCCTATGTATAAAAATCTAATCCGTGCATTATCCTCCAGCTTTGACACCGGCCGGATATTTGGAATCAGTATAGGGACATTGAGAATGAATGCCCAATACCTTGCCAATATCCGAAAGCAACGACTTGACAGTGAGCTGCTTTGGTTTCCGTTTGAGCGACAAAATGGTCACGCTTTTTATCCTAAAAGCATTCGCAACACAATTTTGGAAACAATTAAAAATCTCCTTACAGACGCCGGATTTAAAAGAATTTTTATATATGAGTAATCAAATTATACTCACAGGTCACACCAAGGGAATTGGCCGATCCTTGCTTTCACTCCTCATTCAATCCGGAAATTTTGAGGTGTTGGGGATTTCCCGCTCCTCTGCAGGCATTGCTTCAATAAGCGAGCTTTCCTGCGATCTGTCTAACCCTGCTGAGGTCAAAGCCATTCTCCCACACATAGAATCGTCCAATCCTGGATACTTGATTTTAAATGCCGGTGCAAACTCCATAAGACCTGCGGAAAGCTACAGTTACTTGGAAGTAGAAAAAGCTTATTATCTCAATCTGGTCTCACCTGCACTTCTTATCAGGGCTTGTATTCCTGCATTGGTGCGCAATAAGGGGCATTTAATCGTATTAGGGAGTTTTTCAGCTCTCGAAGTCCGTCGTTGGAATAATTATTATGGTTCTGCAAAGGCCGGGCTACATCACTTGGTAAAAAACATTTTCGAACAGTACAGAAAACAGCAAGTACGCGTATCGCTTATTGTGCCTGATATCGTAGCAAGTGATTTTTATTCCGGTCAGGATTTTCAGCCGGATACATCCCCGGAATATTCTATTTCGCCGGATGAAGTCGCAAGATTGATCTTCAATATTATCCAGGAAAAATCCGGATATGTTCCCTTTGAGGTTGTTATCCGGCCACAAATGTTTAAGCTTCACCGCAGGTAAAGCCACTTATTCCATCACTGCAGCTATACCTGGCAGCGTAATTCCTTCGAGATACTCCAGCATTGCACCTCCGCCTGTGGACACATAACTCACCTTGTCCTCCAGACCATACTTTTTGACTGCGGCTACTGAGTCTCCTCCTCCCACCAGGCTGAAGGCGCCCCTAGCTGTAGCCTCGGCCACTATGTTCCCAAGGCTTAGAGTGCCGTTTTCAAACTTTTTCATTTCAAATACACCTACCGGTCCATTCCACAAGATTATCTTCGAGCTTAGTAAAACATCTCTGAATATCTCAATACTTTTCGGTCCCACATCCAATCCCATCATGTTCTCAGGAATTGCATTAATAGGTGTTAGACTCGTTTCTCCGTTTTCAGAGAATTCAGTCGAGTTCAGAGAATCTACCGGCAATACAATCTTTACACCCTTGGATTCAGCTTGTTGTAGAATGTCAAGCGCCGTATCCAATAGGTCTTCTTCTACCAAAGAATTTCCTATGTTACCACCTTTGGATTTTATAAATGTGTAGGCCATCCCGCCACCGATTATGATATTGTCTACACGGTTTAGCAGATTTCGTATAATGCCTAGTTTCGTGCTCACTTTTGCTCCTCCGATTATGGCAGTTACAGGTTTTTCAGTGGCCTGCAATACACGTGAAACATTTTTAATTTCATCGGCCATTACATAGCCAAAGGCTTTTTTTCCTGGAAAGTATCTGGCAATCACTGCTGTAGAAGCGTGAGCTCTATGTGCTGTACCAAAGGCATCATTTACATAGAAATCGCCGTGCCGAGCCAGTTGCTCTGCAAAATTTGTGTCACCGGCTTCTTCCTCCGGGTAAAACCGCAGATTCTCAAGTAATAAGACTTCTCCGTTTTTTAAGTTAGCGGACAGCCTGAATGCCTCTTCGCTGATACAATCGTCAGCAAACAATACGTCTGTATGTAGATGCTTTTTGATGGATGGTATTGTGTGCCTAAGCGAAAACTCTTCAGAAGGGCCTTTTTTTGGTCTGCCCAGATGAGACATTAGGACAACAGCGCCACCGTCTGCTAATATTTTCCGAATCGTAGGTGCCGTAGCAGATATTCGCGTGTCGTCAGTCACCCTCAATTCTTTATCGAGAGGCACATTGAAATCTACCCGTATCAGTACGCGTGTACTTTTAAAGTCAAAGTCATCTATTGTTTTCATTTGGTATTACATTTACGCCTACAAATTAAAAATTAGCGAGCATTTAAATACCTAAAATTTATCAGTAAAATTAAAATATGTGGAATTTTTCCAAATTATTTACCAACCCTGGTGTTCATAATCATCTCAGAGAAACCGTAAGTAATGGCCAAGTTGGTCATGCGCAAATATTTTATGGACGGGAAGGCTCCGAAGTATTGCCTACAGCAATTGCTTTTGTTAAGTACATATTTTGCAAAAATAAATTACAGGACGACGCTTGTAATACCTGCCAGGATTGTAGACAAATAGATTCAATGAATCACCCTGATTTCAAAATTTATTTTCCGTTGCCTTTTGTAAAAGGAAAAATAGAAAAGTCTGCAGATTTAATGTCTGAATTTATAAAGCATTTTAAAGAAAATCCATATATGGATCTGTTTTTATTCAGTCAAAAATTAATGGCCGAAAAAAAATCATTTTCCATACCAACAGGCGAGTGCGAATCAATCAACAAGTTTTTAGGACTTAAATCTTTTTATGGCGGAAAAAAAGTTGTGCTGATATGGTACCCCGAGTTTTTAAATACAGCTGGAGCCAATAAATTATTAAAAACCATAGAAGAACCTTTGGGGGATACACTTATTCTTTTTGTTTCGCACAATATTCATGAGATTCTCCCTACAATTGTAAGCAGATGTCAAAGTACCGTTTTCAAAAATCCTGACATAAATCAAATCAAAGATTTTCTCAGAAATAAAATCAATGTTGATTCTAGATTAGATACAGAATTCGCTTCTTCGTTAGTAGATCTGACCTTAGGGGATATCAATGAAATGATTTCCAATACCGAACTTTTTGTTTTATTTGATAAAATTTGTTCAGAATTTACAGATTTTATCTTCAGCAGAATGGATGAAAATCAAATACTTTCTATTCATAATCACATTGAAATGATTGCAGGTAAAGGAAGAGAATACACTAAACATTTTTTGAAATACTTTTCAAATAAAATCAGAAAAAAATATTTAACAAAAAATGCGACTGAAAAAACCGTTGAATTTCTTATATTCATACAAGATGTAATTGATTATCACATCATGCTAGTGGACAGAAATGTTTCGATCAAAATGATTTTATTATCATTATTAATTTCAGGAAAAAATGGGAAAGCACATACAAAGAATTTCGAATTTATAAAAGAATCCTTTCTGTTATGAGTACAAATTATTCAAAATCTTACCTGTTTGAGGCCTCCTGGGAAGTAGGAAATCAACTTGGAGGCATTTATACTGTGATCAGAAGTAAACTTCCGGCTATCACAAAAGTGTTTTCCGATCGGTACTGCTTATTAGGTCCGCTTGTAAATGACAGTATCAATGCAGAATTTGAAGAAATCGTCGATACTTCCGACTTGATTGGCAAAGCCGTAAAGGCGGCCCGTGATTTGGGATTCGAAGTAAAATACGGAAAATGGTTGGTCAGTGGCAGGCCAAGAATCATTTTGATCAATCCCGTAGCTGTTTACAACCGACTGGATGTGTACAAGAGAAGTTTAAACCAAAATTACGGGCTAGAATGGAGGGAAAATGATGAACTTTATGATCAGGTATTGATGTGGTCGGACACTCTGCGGTCTTTTTTCAGAATCATTCATCAAATTAAGGGCAAGAACCTTGTGTTAGCACACTTTCATGAATGGATGGCTTCTGTACCAATCCTGGATATAAAGAAAGAAAATCTCGATGTAAAGACTGTCTTTACCACACATGCTACAATGCTTGGCAGATATCTGGCCATGAACGATCCTGAATTTTACCAAAAACTGCCTTATTACAATCCAGATGAACATGCGAGAAGATTTGGCATCACCCCCATGTATCAAATCGAAAAACTTTGTGCACAATATACAGATGCCTTTACCACAGTAAGTGAACTAACAGCCAACGAATGCCAGCACTTACTCTTCAAAAAACCAGATATTATCACTCCTAATGGCTTGAATTTGGCAAGATTTTCGGCCAATCATGAGATTCAGGTCAGACATGAAACGTACAAAAAAAAGATTCAAACCTTTGTAATGGCTCATTTCTTTCCGAGCTACACATTTGATCTGTCTAAGACGCTTTTCTTCTTCACTTCAGGCAGATATGAATATAAAAATAAAGGTTTTGACGTGACAATAGAGGCGTTAAAAGTGCTTAATAAAATGATGATTGAATCCAATGTCGAACTAAATATAGTCATGTTTTTTATTACTAAAACTCAAACATGGAATATACTCCCGGATGTACTGGAACAAAAGGCCAAACTCGACGAGATTCGAAATACATGCAGTGCTATCGAGCAGCAAATTGCAGAAAAACTATTTTTCAGAGCAGCGTCATCTCACGACCATAACCTTCCTGACCTGAATGAATTAGTAGACGAATACTGGAGACTACGGTATAGAAGAACAATATTGAATTGGAAATCAAACAAATGGCCTGTTATCGTAACTCACAACCTGGTAAACGATGTAGACGACCAGGTATTAAATGGACTTAGAAACAGCCAACTGTTTAACAGTCCTTTTGATAGGGTTAAAGTGGTCTATCACCCGGATTTTATAGTATCTACAAATCCATTATTTAGCATGGACTATGGACAATTTGTCAGAGGTTGCCATTTAGGAATTTTTCCGAGTTATTATGAGCCATGGGGATACACTCCTTTAGAGTGTATTGCGCGAGGTGTTCCCGCAGTTACATCGGACTTATCAGGTTTTGGCCGATATGTCATGAATATGGAAGAAGACTTCTACAACAGCGGTGTTTATTCAATCAAAAGACTCGGAAAAACAAACCAACAAATTGTATCTGATCTTTCAAAATTTTTATTTCAGTTTGTCAAAATGTCTCAAAGACAACGCATGATAATGAGAAACAAATTGGAAGATTTCAGCGAACATTTTGATTGGAGCAACCTCTTAAAATTTTATTTGGAATCTTACGAATTTGCCTTATCTAAAGTTGATCCTTCTTAAAAACATATATTAGAGAAGAATATTGGGAAGTAAATAATGCAATCAGATTGCTAAAAAACCCAACTAAAAAACCTCTGAGGAGTGGGAAGTTTTTATTTCTTATTCTCTCACTGAGAATGGATACATAAAATGCATCAAAGTACAGAGGCTTTTTGAAAAGAAATTTGTACTTATTCTTCTTTGCGTATTTGATTATTACATCTTGCCAAAAATGATGCACATGAATTGGCACATCCCAGGCAGCCCAATCGTTTTTATAAAATGCACAGTCATAAGATTCCGGATTAGGTAGGGCTAAAATTAAAATGCCATCATCTTTGGCCGCATTATAAAATTTTTGAAAGTAGGCATCAGGGTCATAGAGATGTTCAAAAACATGAAAAAGGGTAATTACATCAAAACGCTCTTTTTTCCAATCGAATTCATCCTCAGATGTAACATTCAGCCCCTCGGATCTGCAATGTTCAACCATATTTGACTCAAATTCTACACCTCTTACTTCTAAAAATTTGGATTTTAGGTAGCGCAAAAAATTACCATTTCCGGACCCATAGTCCAATAGGCTACAATTTTTAGTGTCTTTGTTTACTGCTTTTTTGATTACAGAATACTTGTATCTGAAATTTAATTTCTGTATGAAAAAATATACCCTTCCGAAAAAGCTCTTCGATTCATTGTTTTTTGAATGAGAATCATAGGTTTCACTGGCATAATACAAAGCTATTTGCTCCTTTGGAATAGTGGGTTCAGTTTTTATCAGACCGCAGGTATGGCAAACAAGTAAATTAAACTCTTCATTTGTTGATCGCCATGCCTTGGGGGTAATATCACTAACAAGCCAATCACTACCGCCACACAGATCACATTTTGTGCTCATCACCTGCCCATATAAATTAATAAAATATTGATGTCCGAGGGATTTATTCCACTGATCCTTGATGCTTGACCGATAGTGGAAGGCTTTAGAGATTCTAATTTTTCTTTTGCCTCGGCACTTAAAGAATTAATTTTACTGTAATCAAATTTTTCGGGTATTTGAAGATCTTCAAATTTCAGCAGTTTGGCAGCGATTTCTCTTTCTTTTGCTATATATCCTTCGTATTTAATTAAAATTTCAACAGATTCAGCCACTTCATTATTAATATTATTCAATTCCATAAACTCTCTGATTTCCGGAACATTGATAAAGTCTTTTAAATGTATTTCCGGCCGTGTCAATACAGATTTCAGTTTTACTTTTTGCTTTAGAGGAACTGAGTTTTTTGCTTCTAATATGGTGTTTACCAGTGACAAGTCTAAACTTACAGATGATAAAAAGTCCATGAAAGTCTCTCGTTTACTGTTTTTAGCACAGAAGGCTGAATACCTTTCTTCTGATATTAGACCAACTTTGTACCCGATTGGAGTCAAGCGTTCATCAGCGTTATCCTGACGAAGATGCATTCTGAATTCAGATCTGGAAGTAAACATTCTATATGGCTCTTCCGTGCCTTTTGTAATAAGGTCGTCTATTAACACACCAATATATGCTTCATCTCTCCTGATGGTAATTTTGGTCTCATCATGTGCATGCAGATGGGCGTTTATTCCGGCGATGATTCCTTGTCCAGCAGCTTCTTCATACCCTGTAGTACCATTGATTTGACCCGCAAAAAAGAGACCTGATACCAATTTTGTCTCCAGAGTGTGGAAAAGTTGCGTAGGTGGAAAATAATCGTATTCTATTGCATATCCAGGACGGAAAAACGCAGCATTTTCAAATCCAGGAATTTTAGTCAGTGCGGCATATTGAATATCAGCAGGCAATGAAGTTGAAAATCCATTAATATACATTTCAACAGTACTTCTACCCTCAGGCTCAATAAACAATTGATGACGATTTCTATGTGCAAATCGGTTTATCTTATCCTCTATCGAAGGACAATATCTAGGCCCTACTCCAGAGATATTACCCGTAAACATTGGGCTCTGGTCAAAACCCCTGCGCAAGATATCATGCACCTCTTCAGAAGTGTATGCGATGTAACATGGAAGTTGTCGCTCTACTGGTTTAGTATCTGTGAAACTAAATTTGTAGGGCTCTTTATCCCCCTCCTGAACTTCAAACTTTGTAAAGTCTAAAGATCTACCATCTATCCTTGGGGGTGTGCCGGTTTTCATTCTGCCATGAGTAAATCCAATTTTGATCAGGGATTCTGTGATGCCTTTTGATGCCCCTTCACCCATCCTGCCTCCTCCGAATTTATTTAAACCCACATGAATAACTCCATTCAAGAAAGTTCCACTGGTCAAAACAACAGCTTTTGCATAAAAATTTTGTCCGAGATTGGTTTTTACACCAATAATTTCATCATTTTTAATTAGCAAATCCACTACCATGTCCTGAAAAAAGAACAACTTCGGAAGTTGCTCCAGTTGATATCTCCACTCAGCGGCAAATGCCATTCGATCGTTTTGCGCACGAGGAGACCACATTGCAGGTCCTTTGGAGCGATTGAGCATTCTAAATTGTATAGTGGTTTTGTCGGTGACAATTCCACTAAGCCCACCCAGAGCATCTATTTCACGCACTATTTGGCCTTTTGCTATCCCCCCCATTGCCGGATTACAACTCATTTGGCCGATCACCTGCATGTTCATCGTGATCAGGAGGGTTTTTGAACCCAGATTTGCTGCGGCCGCAGCAGCTTCGCAACCCGCATGACCCGCCCCTACAACTATGACATCAAAAAAATTCTCCTTTGCCATTTTTAGCGTGTTTCACGTGGAACTCTTAAAATATTCATTACACAACTCATTTTCTCTAATTCGCATTTGATCCTTCTCCTCTGGTAAAGAGTCTGTATATCCGATACAATGGAGGAGCCCATGATAAAAGGTTCGTATATATTCGCGCGAGAGACTAACGTCTTTACCTTCACAATATCTCTTTACGTAATCTAACGACAAATACATTTCGATATCTAAAAAGTTTTTCTTTTTATCACAAAATGTAATCACGTCTGTGTAATATTCATGATTTAATGCTTTTTTATTAAACTCATACATATCTTCCATGGATAGGCAGCTAAGATGCATGGAGCGAATGCGGATCGGGTAAATAGATTGAAACACATGTACTAGTTGTTTTAGTAAGTCAGGAGTAAAAAAAGAGCACGAAGAATTAATATAAATCATTTCGTTTTAGAAATAAAGAGCTTCTTTTAATTAATTTAAATTCTTTGTGATTATTTGGTTCCATCTGAAATTCCTCAGGATTTTGAATTACATACGTTCCCTGTCGCCTGTTCTCAGCGTTATCATTAATTCTTTTAGCATACTCATAATCCAGCCATTTAATTTTCTTTTTTAGAGTCTCGGTATTGATCGCTCTTTGATTTGCGTTAATATTTCTTAATCTTTTTTCGATCTCTTCCAGTGTTTCATTATTTCCATTACCAGTATTACCCTTATTTTTTCTTTCTTTATTGTTATTACCACCATTGCCAGAGACATTGTCTTCGCTTTTGTCAGATGGACTGGACCCCTTATTATCCTCGTTTTCGGTATTATCTTCTGACTCACCTTCCCCTTCCGTTGTGTTTTGGTTGGAATCACTTAAAAGTTCACTAAGACCGGGTTTCTTCGTGTTGCCTGAATTTGGACTTGAGCAATTGGAATCATTTTTGTTATTCTCAGAATTTTCTTCACCTGCAGAAAGCTTCTGTTCAATATTTTTTATTAAATTATAAAGTGCTACAGATATATTATTAAGCCTGAAAATAACTGACCTATTATCCACTAAATTACCGCCGTAATCAAAAGATCTTAATGAATTGTAATCGTTTATAAGAAAATCGTATATAGCTCTTTTTCGAACCATTATGGAATACAAAGAGTCTAACATGATCGGCATTAAAGAATTCAAATAAATATCCTTTACATTTTTATATTTACCTCCTTCGATATCGAAAGACAAATTGTTGGACACTAATAATATGTATTCAAGTGAAATTTGTTCCTCTATTGTAAGGCTCTCAACATTAAAGTCTGTTTCAACTTTCTTTTCATTTTGCTTCATTCTATTTTTATATTTATTCATCGTATTTTTTAATTTTTGAACAAGTTGTTCATTTATGAGATCCTTGTTGGAATTTATATTTTTTTCTCTTTCAATTAATACATCGATTATCTCTGAGGCAAGTAGTTTTAATTCATTTGCTCTGATCTTATTTTGGTTATTATTTTCTTCAAGAATGGTGTTAAAAACTTCAGCTAAATTCTGCAAACGATCAATATATTTTTCGAACGAATAATTTCTTGAATTTTCAATTAATTCATTGACAATTTCTATCAACTGAGCTTCAATATCATTCAGAATATTTAAAGAATTTTTGCCAGCAAATGAATAATTAGCATCATTATACTGAGTTTCTTGCCTATTTATTACAATTTCGGAAGTTTGA
The DNA here is from genome assembly GCA_046295455.1 of Thermaurantimonas sp. Classification (GTDB taxonomy): domain Bacteria; phylum Bacteroidota; class Bacteroidia; order Flavobacteriales; family Schleiferiaceae; genus Thermaurantimonas. The sequence goes on from JBKBNI010000003.1 coordinate 284,963, forward strand.
TTGCAAATATTTTTCACATTAATCGTGTATGATTGGAGTGTATCAAGAGAGAATTCGACTGCCCTACTTCTTTGATCAATAGAATATACACTGCCATTTATCAATATTAACTTTATTCCCAGGTCATCCAAAACTTTTACTAAATATTCACCATCAAATTTTGTATAAGTAATAATTGGTTTTGAAATTTCTACTGCCTTGAAAATGATATCTAAAGAATCACAAAAATAAGAATTACAAAAAGAGATTACCACATTTGTATCTTTTTCAATAAAAAACTTGGTTTCTATCTTACGGTGTTCTGCACCGTTAAATAATGCTTTTATCTCTATGTAAGAGTTTCGGAAAACCGATACATCAAAAACATTGCGATATTCACGAATAATAATGTCATTGTAATTGGTCCTAATGAATAAATTATTTAATCTCGGCCTGCCATGCACCACAACTTTTCTTTCTACAACATTATTATTTAATTTGATTCGAAGCTTATCATTTAATGGATTTGCAAGACCTATAAAAAACTTTTCGCTACTGCATGGGAAATTATTGTTTCCATACTCAACAAGCAGATTTTCATTGGGAATATCAATTGATAAATAAATACTATCTCCTTCGAGATATTCCTCTTTGTCCAGTTGAATATTAAGTTTAGATATGTATTCATTGAATGGATTTTCAAAACGTGGTATGTTGAATTTTGCAAAACTGAAAATAGATAATACAGCCAACAGCATTAAAAATGATATTAGTGTTTTTTTTAGGCCTTTAAAATTTATATTATGTAATCTTTTTTGTAACTCATATTTTGAGTATGGATCACTGTTAATAATTAAAAATCTTTGTACCTTATAAGACCTAAAGTCATCAACCGATAAAAAATTTTTAAGCAGGAATTCACGCGTATTATAAAACAAAAAGAATAAAATATATAAAACAAAAAGTAGAGATATTAAATAGAATAATAGTTTATTAGTCAACAAAATACTTTCGAAGATATGATAGTTAATAATTTTGGTTGAAAAAAAATTTAAAATCGCATTAATATTAACGAAAAAAAACAAGATGATTGCTGCCCCTACAGCAAATGGAACTGAAAGTCTTAAAATCCATTTTCTATTCAATGTACTCTAATTTTTAAATTTGCACAAATTTACAAATGAGAAGAGTACGTTTTGCACCAAGTCCAACCGGACCATTACACATGGGAGGAGTCCGAACTGCATTGTATAACTATCTGTTTGCCAAACAAGTCGGAGGAAAATTTATATTAAGAATCGAAGATACAGACCAATCGAGAACGGTACCCTATGCCGAAACATACATCTTCGAAACTCTAAAATGGCTTAACATCATACCTGATGAAGGATTTAGTGATGCGGAGCGTAATCAATACAAGCAATCAAACAGAAAGGAAATATACAAGCGATATGTAAATCAACTTGTTGAAAGTGGTGCAGCATATCTTGCATTTGATACTCAAGAAGAATTAGATAAAACACGAAACACATTTTCACAAAGTGGAAAAGCCTGGCAATATGACAGTATTACACGCCAGTACATGCGTAACAGTTTAAGTCTGTCATCTGAAGAGGTACAAAAATTACTGGACAACAATACTCCTTTTGTAGTCAGATTAAAATTCGACAGAAATCAGGAAATTAAATTTCATGACCTAATTCGAGGTACGGTAGCCTTCAATACAAACAATTTGGATGACAAAATATTGTTTAAATCAGACGGTATGCCCACATACCATTTGGCAAATGTGGTAGATGACTATTTAATGGGGATAACCCATGTAATCCGTGGAGAAGAATGGCTACCCTCTACTCCCGTGCATGTAATGCTATACAAGCAACTGGGTATCGAAGACAAAATGCCAGAGTTTGCGCACCTTCCACTGCTGTTAAAGCCGGATGGCAACGGGAAACTAAGCAAACGTGATGGTGAAAAATATGGCTTTCCAGTATTTCCCCTAAAGTTTACGTCAGAAGAACAAAGAGAAATTGAAGGATACAGGGAAATCGGATTCCTTCCCGAAGCATTTTTAAATATGCTTTCGCTACTGGGATGGAACCCCGGTACGGATCAAGAAATTTTTACACTCCAGGAGTTAATTGATCTATTTGCAATCAATAAAATTTCAAAATCGGGCGCAAAATTCAGTTATCAAAAAGCACTTTGGATAAACCACATTCATATAAAAAATGCATCCGTAGATTATTTGCTAAAATATATAACTGAGACATTTAAAGAAAAATCATTCAATCTACAATTACTTGAAAAAGTTATAGAGGTTGATAAACAACGTGTGAATTTATTGACAGATATAATAGAAGATTACAATCATTCAGAACAATACGAGGACTATTGTGATTACAATTTTCTAGAAGAACAACTAAAAAAAGCCGACCTTAATGTAATTAATAACTTAGTAACTTTTCTGGAAAATATATCATTTACGGACAGCGAGGAGATTGATCGGCAGTTTAAAACATTCCTGGAGTCAAACAATGTAAAAATAGGAAAAATTGGTCTAAGTATAAGAGCCCTTTTATTTGGAAAAAAAACTGGTCCGACAATTACAGAAATCTTATATATCTTAGGAAAAGAAGAAACGATAAGGAGACTAAAAAGAGCCTTCAATGGAATTTAAAATTAATTTAAACAATATCCGACTACATGCTTTCATAGGGTGTTTGAAGGAAGAATCAATCATCGGAACTGATTTTATTATTAACATTGAAATTACCACCAACAATGTCTCTTATGAATCAGATTCTTTGACTGCAACAGTTGACTACTGTTATATCTATCAAATAATAAAAGAAGAAAGCCAATGTAGATACAATTTAATAGAAACATTAGCGCACAAAATCATGCAAAGAATAAAAAATATTCAATTAGTACATTCATGTAAAGTAGAAATTAAAAAATTAAATCCTCCTATAAACGGAGATGTTGAATCTGTAGCTGTTATATTTGCATCTTAAATCATGGTTCTGTGGCCGAGGGGCTAGGCAGAGGTCTGCAAAACCTCCTACACCGGTTCGAATCCGGTCGGAACCTCAGCTTCTCTTTTGCAAATATCCAACAATACATTCATGCAATCTTTTGACTTATTGTCGTTAGGAGCTTCATATCCAGGTACATGGATAGGTTCATCAGGACTCCATCACAATCAGACCTTTCCATCCTATTCACCAATTGACGGAGCTTATCTGGGTTCAGTTTCCAAAACCTCAGATGAACAGTATAAACAAGTCGTTGCAAAAGCCCATGAAGCTTTCAAGCAATGGAGAAAAGTACCCGCACCAAAAAGAGGACTCTTTGTGCGAAGACTTGCCGATGAAATAAGAAAACGAAAAAATAACCTTGCACACCTCATAAGTCTTGAAATGGGAAAGCCGTTTCAGGAGAGTCTGGGAGAAGTACAGGAGATTATTGATATCTGTGATTTTGCCACCGGCCTCTCCAGGCAATTATATGGCTTGACTATCGCTTCAGAAAGACCACAACACAAAATGACAGAAACATGGCATCCTTATGGAATCGTCGGAATCATAAGTGCTTTTAATTTTCCTATGGCTGTGTGGAGCTGGAATGCCGTGATCGCATGGGTCTGTGGGAATGTATGCATTTGGAAACCTAGTGAAAAAACTCCGCTTTGTGCGATTGCTATACAAAAAATTGTCAGCCAAATCATCGACGAAGAGAAATTACCGCAAGGATTATCTTGTCTAATCAACGGAGATTATCAAGTAGGACAACTTTTGGCCGCAGACCATAATATATCACTGGTGTCTGCTACAGGAAGTACAAAAATGGGGAAGGAAGTAGCGAAGACCGTTTCAGAAAGACTTGGAAGATATTTATTGGAATTAGGTGGAAATAATGCGATTATAATCACCGAATCAGCTGACCTGAAAATTGTAATTCCTGCAGTAGTTTTCGGGGCAACGGGTACATGTGGCCAAAGATGCACTACTACAAGAAGACTAATTGTCCAAAAGAACATTTATAAAAAAGTAGTTGCATCTCTTAAGTACGCATACAAACAATTAAAAGTAGGTAATCCTTTAGACGAAAAAAATCATATAGGACCTTTGATTGACGAATCTGCTGTAAAATCATACCAACAAGCCATTGAAACTGCGATAAAACATGGTGCAGAAATAATCGTAGAAGGTGATATTCTTCAAGGTGAGGAATTTAAATCAGGATGTTATGTAAGGCCATGTATTCTGGCAGTGCAACCCAGTAATCCTATTGTTAAAGTAGAGACTTTTGCACCTATATTGTATGTCATGGAATACGATACCCTTGAAGAAGCTATTAAAATCCATAACGATGTCCCCCAAGGCTTATCATCCGCCATCATGACTCTAAATATTCGAGAAGCTGAATTTTTCCTATCTGCTGAGGGAAGTGATTGTGGTATTGCCAATGTAAACATTGGAACATCGGGTGCTGAAATTGGCGGAGCTTTTGGTGGTGAAAAAGAAACCGGGGGTGGCAGAGAGAGTGGAAGTGACTCATGGAAAAACTATATGAGAAGGCAAACCTCAACCATAAATTATGGTGAGCAGTTACCTCTGGCACAGGGAATAAAATTTTCTTTGGACATTAATTAAATTGTCAAACGATCAGTTGAGGAAAATGCTCTAATATTATCGGATTGCGGTTTTGAATGAAACAACTGAGCTTTAACCCTGCTACTACAGAAATACAATCAGTAATATGACCTTTATGAACCAGTGAAATAAATTCAAGTACATGAATTTTTTTTACATCCAACAGCTCCGTCTCATCGTGTGACGTTTTATCAAAAGACAATCCTCCTGCTAAAAAAATATAAGATAATTCATCGGTTGCGCTATTACTTAAGCTTAGCTCTTGAATTAAGAACCATTTTTCGGCCGTAGCACCAATTTCTTCTTTTAACTCCCTTTTGGCACTTTCCAAAACATCCTCATTTTCGGGTCCACCTCCCTCAGGTATCTCCCATGAATACTTTGAAAGGGGATATCTGTACTGGCCTACAATATAAGTAAATCCATGATCATCAATAGGGACAATACCTATTGCATAGTTTTTAAAATGTACCAGGCCATAAATGCCCTTCCCACCGTTTGGATTCAGTACATCTCGGTGATGAACCCGTATCCAGTTGTTTTCATACACAACCGAATCGGAAAGAGTAGTCCATGGATTTTTCATCTTTTATTGATTTTTACCCCATTGTATTTTATTTCCATATTGGAATTGTATTCAATAGTTAAGTATCGAACACCTTTTTCATCATAAAACGACCATATACCTTCTCTCTTTCCATTTGAATAGTTTCCTGAAATCATCAAATTACCGTTGAAATAATACATACTGTATCTTCCATTTTCCAGGTCATTTTCGTAAAAAGTGGTGGAGCGTAAAACATTCTCTTCATAAAATGTTTGCCATTTGCCAGATTTCATATCGTCTTTGTAGGTACCTGTCTCAATAAAGGATTGTATTTTCAGAAACCATGGTCCTGACTTATAACCTTCATCGTAGAATACTTTTTTTACAATTTCACCCTCACAGTTGTATTCAGTAAATTCTCCATCTTCCTTGCCATTAATGTATGTACCTATTTTCAAAACTTTTCCGTTGGTACAATACATGGTCCACAATCCGTGGGGAAAATCGTTTTTGTACTCACCTTTTTGTTCAAGGGAGCCATCCATATAAAAGTACTCCCAAACTCCTTCTTTTTTACCGTTTATATAGCTTCCTCTGGACCGTGTTAGACCATTTTCATAATATTCAATCCACAGACCGGTTTTAAGATTATTATCTGAATAATTACCTCTTTTTTCAATCTTACCAGTGGAACTAAAATGAATGCTTTCCCTGTATTTTCCATTTATATCGTAAAAATTATGACGCCCTACAGGTATGGTGTCTTGTATGTACAAACCTTCTTGCTTTATGATGCGGGAGCCCTCATAAAAGATACGTTTAAAATTCACGGAACCAGTCCCTGCATCGGTGATCAGTACACCATGGCGCCAGATTTCTGAACGTATTAATTCCCCATTGACATTATAAAATTTAAATAGGCCATTTTTAAGGCCGGAAGAATAAAAACCTTCCTCTTTCACTGAGAAGTTATCGTAGAAAGACATATACAATCCTTCTTTCCCCCCAAATTCGTTTTTTCGGTTTACTTTCAATTGTCGGGTTAATACACCATTGGCATAGGTTAAAATGGTAATGACTGTTCCGGAAGTATCAAATTCAAAAGCGTTTCCGTGTTCTTTACCATCTTTAAAAGAATACACATATTTTAAAAAACCTAATTCGTAAGAATATTTTCTGCCGAAAATAGTATCGTTTACAAAGATGCAGGAATCCTTAATTAAGCCATTCTCGTATGATACATATTTTCCGTTTTTTCGACCCTGGCGATATTCAATTACATGAGCAACAGCTCCGGTGGTGTCATAGAATATCCAGGGTCCTTCGAGTTCAAAGTTTACTCTATTTCCTTCACTTTTTTTAACACCGGAACTGTAAAAATTAATCCAGTATCCATCGGGTTTGCCGTCGCGCATAAATCCTCTTCCCGCAAGAGGGCCATCCGGATAGTATAATTCGATTTGCTTGAGCCCATCATTGGACTGGGAATATGTTAATAAACTTTGAACACATAAACATATAATAATTAAAAATTTTTTCTTTTTCAGGTGTATTATTATTAAAGTGTTAATACAGTTATAAAAAAATAACAACAAGGCTTGCAGATTAGATTTATCAAATTTAGAAAAGAGTTTTTAAACGATAGATCTTTTAGATTGATTTAATAATCAGTGAATTATTAGGGTTATTAACATCGGTTGATATTTAAAATCAAACAAAAATTTCTAATAACTTATCCTGTCAATTTTGTTGATAATCCAAAGTTGAATGTTGCTTTTATTTTCAAAAACAGTAAAAAAATTTCATATCCATTGTCGGTTATTGGTGTATGTAAAAAAACAATTCAATAAAAAAAATAGAGTTTTTGTAAGTTATTACGTTTTGTTAACAAAGTAAATTTGTAAAAATATTGGATATGAAAGTAGCTGTGGCTTCCGATCACGCAGGATTTGAATTGAAAGAATTTTTAATTTTAAACCTAACGGAGTTTTCTATAATTGATTTAGGCACCTATACATCCGAAAGCACAGACTACCCCGACTATGGTCATAAACTGGCTCGCGAAATAGAGTCTGGCAATGTAAACTGGGGGATAGCAATATGTGGCAGTGGTAATGGTATCAATATGACTGTTAATAAACATAAAGGTGTAAGAGGTGCATTGTGCTGGACACTTGAGATTGCGAAGCTTGCTCGTGCTCATAACAATGCCAATGTGATCTCTTTACCTGCGCGATTTGTATCTTATGAAGCAGCTCTACAGATGGTAAAGGTATTTTTGACTACACCCTTCGAAGGAGGCAGACATGAACGCAGAATACGTAAAATTGCTGACTAAAGGTTCAATAATAAGGATCTTGCAATGTAAATCAGTTCTCATTTAAATAGATGCCACTTCTGAAATAAATGCCTTTAAAACGTCGGATTTGATAAAAGGTCTTAAGGATTCTAGATCTATTTTAAATTCAATTACGCCTTCGCTGTATGGAGCGATTTCATACACATTGTACTTAAATACTACATAATCCCTTTCAAAAATAAAATTATCTGGTATATAAAATCGATTATCCGGAAAATTAAAACGTACTTCATTGATGTCGGCCCTCTCATCAATACCATATTGTAATCTGAATGACTTTTCACATAGTTTTACAAAATCGACATCATTTACAAAGGCACTATCAAGAGTAATTCTGTTTCCATTGTACAGATTGTAGTTTAGATATCTTATGAAACTGATGCCATGTGCACCGCCTCTATAACTATATGAATTAATAACAACACTTAACAGACCTCTGCCATTATTCACAACATCCAGCATATACATTATTTCCCATGGAAGGTTGTAATCTTTTATATCTGAAATCAGATTTTTATATTCTTCCACAAGTAAATCAACCAATTCGTCAATATTCTTTGCTTTTGATGCCTCTTCACCCTCTATCAATAAAATTTCTTTTTCGATATCCAACTCTATATTTACAGCTGTTGGATCAGATACTCCTGATTTGATATCCAGGGTTTGAATTTTAATTTTTGCACAAGGACTCTGGAGGGATTCGCAGTTGCCGATTTCTTTTGACCGTGTTTTGACTGCATATTCCACAGAATCATAAATTTTATCTGAAGCTTTGAAGGAGTCATCCTCAAATTGACATGATTGAATGCAAATCAAAAAAATAGATAATAAGAAAAAATTACGACTGGAAGACATTAATGTGTAATATAAGATTGTGCTAATGTAAAGAATTTTTGATTATAAATATTCCAGGTGGTCAATCTTCTTTTATAAATATTTCCTTTAGGAATTCCGAGCCTTTAGTCACTACATGAATGTCTCTTCCATCCGACATATCTACAACAAAAAAAGTAGGATATTTACGCATTATGGATACTTCTTTCAGTTGAAAATGATTTATACCAGTTTTTGCAAAAATGTAGTCCCTGTTGTTGAAATGAAATACACTGTTTCTGGGTACTGCATACCCTTTTTCAAAATTTGTCAGAAAATACGCTGAGATGGTTTCTCCAACAATAGGTGTATGCGATTGATCAACTGCATGGCAGTGTAATACAATCGACATGGACGAATTTTCTACAAAGGTGGAAACATTGACGACACGAACTTTTCTGTAAGTCGTGTCAGAAAGTGCAGATACAAATGCGTATTCGACATCGCGTACTTTATGATAATCAGAGGGCTGTATAAATAATTCGAAATGGATGTGAGAAGTATTTAATATCGTAAACAGGTGTGTGTTGTTTTCAATTAATGAACCGGAATTTGTAAAAACAGAAGAGACAATACCATCGGAAGGGGATAGGATCAGTACATCTGTGTATAACTGACCTTCGAGAATTTTACCAATATCAAATCCTATAGAAGACAGATATTTTTTTTGTGCAAGATAGGTAGCTAGCGAGTTGTAATAGTCGCTTTTAGCCATTTCAAATTGGCGGGCAGACGTTGCTGAGTCATTGAAAAGCATCTGCTGACGCACAAACTCTAACGAATCGGTTTTAAACTTGCTATACTGGCTAATAAATCTTTGTTGGACAGAAAAAATGTCAGGGTGAGAAATTTTACACAATAATTGTCCTTTTCTGACCAGGGATCCGGGATACACAGCGATGGTATGCACAAATCCGCGCAGTAAGGAATAAACAGAATGGATGCTTTGCGGAGGTGCCTGGACAATTCCATTGCAAAAAATGGTATCAGGATACTCACCCCGGCTTAAAATTTCGGCAGTCAATTTATTTAACCTGGAGTCTGTTGGCTCAAGGACAATGTCGGCACGTAGCGGTTCGGCTTCCAAGGCTGGATCCTCTTTCGGGGATTGACAGGTCATCATACCCAATGCGACAGAGACAAGTATGGCAAGGTTATTTTTCATCAGTTAGAAAATTGAGCTCATTCAACAGGAGTTGGTATTGAAGAAGGATGTTTAAATAATTGATTTCAGTGGAGACAGATTGAGACAAACTTTGCAGAAACTCAAAAACACTAATACTTCCCTTTCTGAATTCAGAGTAGGCGGTGGATCTCATCTGCTGGCTAAAGGTCTTTTGAAATTCGCTGTATTCGCGAAGTTGATTCTGAAGATCCAGGATGGATTCCATGAGGGTAAACAGGGTGTTTTGGAGTTCGTTTTTACGGTAGTCGGACAGTTCTTTTGCTTTTTGCCATTCATATCGGGACTGTTTGATGCGTGCAAGTGTAGCATGCGGGACCAGTGGGATCTGAATACCCATCATTATTCCTTGAAAGCCCCTGAATCCTTCCAGGCTTTGGTTGAAATAACCTATTTGAAGATCCGGAAAAAAAGATTGCTTCTGAATCAGATAATTTGAGCGTGCAAGGGATTGTACCAGCTCTAAATTCTGCAGATGCGTGTAGGACAGTGCCAGGCTGTCGATCACAAAATGAAAAGAGACAACTGAATCAGAAGGCTCGAGTTCTATCTCTGCCGGCAATCCTATTAAGGATTTAAGCTCTCCGGACAATCGGGCCATTTGTCCGGCAATGAGGTTGCTTCTCAGAGATACTTCTTTGAAACGGTTTTCTAAAAGCATAATATCCAGAGGTTTGAGAGAGCTGTTTGCTTTGAGGGCTTCAAGAGCCGGTCGCATGGATTGATATTGATAATCTTCCTGTTCATAGAGTTTTAGAGTCCACTTTGCAAACAACCATTGATACCAAAGTGCAGTGACCTGGCGTTTCAATGTCTTTTCAGCCAGCTGAAGACGGTTGTTTGAAAGGGTCAGAGCTATTTCAGCTCTTTTGTAGGAAGCGATTTGTCTCCCAATGGATTGAATGTTTTGGAGAATCTCAATGTTATAGTCGTTTCGTGCAAAGTTGATTTGACCATAGGTAATCATTGCAGAGGTGCTGCCGGGATCCAGGGCTATTGATTTTTCAAGCCGGGCAATGTCTATATCGGTACTAGACCCACGTACAAGGGGATTGTTTTTTAATCCCAGTTCAATGGCTTCTGCCAAAGAGATGGACCGGATGATCTTTTGTGCATGGCTCTCTGCCGGCTGAACGAGCAAAAGAGCAAGTATTGCAGGAGCCGCCAAGCTCATTTTTCTCCCTCCGTATTTAAAAAGATAAAATGCAGATGGCAACACAAAAAGGGTGAGAAATGTGGCTGTGACCAGCCCTCCGATTACTACGGTTGCCAAAGGTCTTTGCACCTCTGCACCAGCAGAAGTGCTTACAGCCATGGGTAAAAATCCAAGTGAAGCGACTGTTCCTGTCATCAGCACAGGCCGCAAACGAGAGGCACAGGCCTCTATCAGAATTTTTTTTACATCATTATCAGTTGAGGGTTGTTTCATCCGATCGATGATTACAGCCAGGAGTACCACGCCGTTGAGTACCGCTACTCCAAATAAGGCTATAAATCCGATAGCAGCTGATATGCTGAAGGGCATATCGCGGATTAATAATGAAAAAATACCCCCTATGGAAGCCATTGGCACAACTGAGAATACGAGCACAGCGATATAAAGACTATTGAAGGCCAGATACAGCAATACAAATATGATAAACAATATAACCGGGAGCACTAAAGAGAGCCTGCTGATAGCACTTTGAAGGTTTTCGAACTGTCCTCCATAGTCCAGCATGACACCGGGTGGAAGGAGTATGTTTTCTCGCACCTTTTTGTCTATTTCACCAATGACCGAATTAATATCTCTTCCGCGGATATTGATTCCGACCTCAACCTTTCGCATCCCCCTTTCTCTGGAGATTTGTCGAATTCCGTCTACTTCTTTTGTGTAAACAAGGTTGCTGAGTGGGACAGATGATGAGTTGCCCTTCACCGGAATCAGATGCATGGGCAGATGACCTGCCGAAGGGCAATCCATTCGAACCACCACATCAAATTTTCTTTCGTTTTCGTAGAGCTGATTTACAGTAACTCCTGCCACCATGCTCTGAATAGCTGTATTGATTTGATTGATTTGAATATTGGTTGCAGCAGCCATTTGTCGATTGATTTCAAACACACGGATCGGGAGTCCGGAGTTTTTTTCCAGTTTTACATCAGCTGCACCTTGGGTAGCGGAAGCGATTTTGTATATCTCAGCAGCTATTTGATTCAATACTTCGCGATCCTCCCCCATGACTTTGATGGTGATATCGGACTTACTGCCCGAAAGCAACTCATTGAATCTAAGCTGAATTGGTTGGGAAAATTCCATTTGCACACCCGAAAGAGTTGTTTCCAAATGTCTTTTCATGGCTTCCACAAGGCCATCTTTCGACCGGGCAGATACCCAGTAATTCTTTGGCTTAAGGAGAATCATCACATCAGCCTCTTCGATTGCCATGGGATCAGTAGGTACTTCAGGTGCACCGATTTTGGATACTACGTGTTTAATTTCAGGAAATTTTTCCATCAGCAGTCTTTCAGCCGCAGTTGTGGTCTCAATCATTTTTTCGAGGGATGAACCTGGCTCAATAAGCATTTGCAGGGCCAGATCCCCTTCTTCGAGACTTGGAATAAATTCTGCCCCTCTGCGAAGAAGGACGGATACAGACACAGCAAACAAGATGACAACCGCTGAAATTACCAACTTTGTATTTCCAAGGACTTTTGATAAGTACCGGATGTATAAATTTTCCAATCGTTGATGCAGGGTCGCCGATAGTGGAATCTGCCGGTCTGTGGGCTTTAACCAAAGTGCGCACAACATGGGAACATAAGTAATCGATAAAATAAAAGAACCAATCAAGGCAAAAGATACTGTCAGCACCATAGGCTGAAACATTTTTCCTTCCACTCCTTCAAAAGACAATACAGGAAGCAAAACAAGAAGAATAATCAGCACGCCGAAAACCGCTTTACTGTATATGTCAGCTGTATGATTGGATAGATCTCTCCTGAAATTCTGTATTGAAGAGGGTTGTATGCCCGGCTTTCTTAGTTCGAAGAAGTGAATGACTCCCTCTGTAACAATGACAGCCCCATCTACAATAATGCCGAAATCAATAGCCCCTAAAGACATCAGATTGGCAGAAACCCCAAAAAACCGCATAAGCCCAAATGCAAAAAGCATGGACAGAGGAATGATGCTGGATGTGATCACAGCTGCCTTAAAGCTCCCCAGAAACAGCACCAATACGACTATCACTATCAGTGCCCCTTCTGTCAGATTTTTTACTACTGTAAGAATCGTCCGGTTTATTAGATCAGAGCGATCCAGGAAAGGTTCAATGCTTATTCCGGGGGGAAGCAGTTGCTGGATTTTTTCAATGCGCTCATGTATATTTTTCAGCACTTTTGAAGAGCTTTGATCTTTGAGCATCATAGTAATACCCCCTACCACCTCTCCTTTTCCATCCATAGTGGTGGCGCCATACCTCATGGCGTGTCCGGTGCGTACATTGGCCACATGTGACAGAAGGACCACCGAGGGGCCATTCATCGACAAGGGTATCCGTTGTAAATCCAATTCGCTGCGTGCCCTTCCGTCGCTTTTGAGATATACGGCGTTGTCGCCCGCGGTCACATATCCGCTTCCAGTACTGGCGTTATTTGAGCTTACGGCATTAATGAGATCATCTACACTGAGATTTAACTGGTGAAGCCTTTCAGGTTTGTAGGCAATCTCGTATTGTTTTACATATCCGCCAAGAGACGAAATATCGATGATACCTTCTACTCCAGACAAATACTTCTTCACAACCCAATCGTGAATAGTGCGCAGGTCATACAGGGTATACTGATTGATGTAGGAGGGATCAACTTTGAGTACATATTGGTAAATTTCCCCCAATCCGGTAGTAATCGGAAGCATTTCAGGTTTGCCGTATTCTGCAGGAATTTCGTCCCCAAGTATATTCAGTTGTTCACTGACCAGTTGTCGGCATCTCAAGATATCAATGTTGTCTTTGAAAACAACAGTAATGACACTCAAGCCATAACGCGTGATGCTTCGCAACTCTAAAATACCCGGCAGATTGGCCAGTTTTCGCTCCACCGGGGCGGTCACAAAAAATTCAACTTCCTCAGCAGAAAGAGCCGGTGAAAACGTGACAATTTGCACCTGATTGTTAGTAATATCCGGGACGGCATCAAGAGGAAGCTGAACCATCGACCACAGACCCCATACTATCAGGAGAATAACTCCAGATAAGACTAAAACAGGATTAAATACACAAAACTGAATGATTTTGCGGATCATCTGACAAAAAGAGGTGAAAAATTAGGTTTTAAATTATTTGGCCAGGGAATAAAATCAATACTGGTGGGCCGCGGAAGAGATAGGATTCAATCGGAGAACTAATCCTGATATTTTCACTGTATGGCAAATAGCTCGCTGAAGATTTATAGAAATAAAGAAACTCCATAGAATGAATGTGGGGATCCATGATCCCTGAAAACTCGGAAGCAAGTCGATCCGAACTACCACTACATTCGAATTGATCTAAGTGATTTTCTCCGATATCGTGCGAAAAAATGTGAATTAAAAAGGTGTATAAATCGTTGGCATCCTTTTCTGTATAAGCATCTAGTAATTTGATTTCCTTACTTCTTAACTCTGGGGTGTGAGTATGTGGAATGATCGAGTGCAGGTGAATGACCAGCATTGAAATCCATAGAAGTATATTTCGCACAGCAATCACGAAAACAAAAATAAGGTATAACAAGACATATATGTTAGGACATGAATATTTTATGAGAATGGCTCTGAAAGAAGCAGAGACAGCCTACAAAAAAGGTGAGATACCGGTAGGTGCAGTCATTGAGAGTCAAGGTGTGGTGATCGCCAGAGGTCATAATCAGACCGAAACCCTCGATGATGTTACCGCTCATGCCGAGATGATCGCCGTCACCTCCGCATCCGAAACCATCGGGAGCAAATATTTGAGAAACTGCACATTGTACGTAACTCTTGAACCCTGCGTGATGTGTGCGGGTGCTCTGTATTGGGCGCAGATAGGAGGTATCGTGTACGGCGCACCGGATCCCAAGAGGGGGTTTTCATTGAAGGGACAGCTGCTACATCCAAAGACGAAAATAGTCTCCGGCATTTTACAAATTGAATCAGAGGCACTTTTAAAGGACTTTTTTATCAAAATGAGAAATGGACAGATTTAGCATTAAATTTCCAATTTAGAAATAAATTCCAAAATGTAGAATTTTACTTTTTTTAGAAATTTATAAAAGCCTTGAAATAGAGTAGTTTACAAGTTTTGTGGTTCGTTGGCATTTGTCTTGGCTAATAAAGATTAAAATCTTAAAACCTAATAAAATGAAAACGAACACATCTAACAGCGTAAAATGGCTAAGAGGCGCTTTCTTGATTTTGACCCTTCTTTCTTTACTGGAATTGGCAGGAGCCCCATTCATCGGATTAAATATCTTGTGGGGTTATAGCTTCTGGATAGTTACCGCTATTATTATCCTGACTTATTCCCTCTTAGGAAGGCCTTATTTTCGAATGGATACAACGAGCGATATTCTTGAGTTTGAAAATGGATTTTCCATGTTTGATCTGCTGGATAAGTATCTGATTGTGCGTAAAGACAAAGTTTATAATTTGTCTGTAGAAGAGCGTATGTTTCGCAGGGTCCTTGTTGTACAATACGAAGAGCACGGAGAGCTATTAGAAATAACCTTTGAAATAAGCTTTTTATCTGAGAGCCAAGTGGCTGATATAAAAAATGACATTCAACGTATCAAAGGCAATAATGTGTTGACGAATCTAAAATCAGTCGCGTAGGTGGCTTTTATCTGTCCCAAATGTCATATATTTGTCAAAAAATAGACAATGTATCCGGAAGAACTCATTTCACCAATGCGGTTGGATCTAGTACAAGCAGGATTTACAGAGACCCGCACACCCGAAGAAGTAGAAAAGTACATCAAAGAAACCCCGGGTACCGTACTAGTGGTCATCAATTCCGTATGCGGATGTGCTGCTGCTAATGCAAGGCCAGCTGTAAAATTGGCTGTCAAGCATTCTAAAACTCCAGATCATCTTATCACTGTATTTGCTGGAAATGATGTTGAGGCCGTCAGTAAAGCACGTGAATATATGAAACCTTTTCCTCCATCATCACCTTCTATTGCCTTGTTTAAGGACGGATTGTTGGTTCATATGATTGAGCGCCATCACATTGAAGGCAGGCCTGCAGACGTAATTGCACGGAATCTCACCGCTGCATTTGATCAATTCTGCTAATATAAGAGATTTCCCGTTCAAGTGGGAGTCAAGGTTGTAGTGGCCCCACCAGGAATCGAACCTGGATTTAAAGTTTAGGAAACTTCCGTTCTATCCGTTGAACTATGGGGCCAAATTTTCGGTACAAAGGTATTTCAGATCCTCCAAAAATTTACCTCGGATTCATGCGATCAAAGGGTGCTGTAACGGGCTAAATACTTCTTATCATTAGAGCTCGACCTTTACATTTAAACCTCTCTTGAAATAAGATGCATATCCGTGATTATCAAAGAGATCTCCCTTCCGTAAATCTTTCCCATTTCTCCAAAAGTACAGCCATGTCCTCAGGTAGATCGGAGTCAAAGGTCATGCGCTCTCCGCTTGCCGGATGGTCGAAGGCCAAAGTCTTGGCATGCAACGCGTGGCGTGGGCACGCAGTCACACAGTTGTGTATAAATTGAGTGTACTTCTGATGGGCAGCGCCTTTTAGAATTTTATCTCCGCCATATTCCCAATCGTTAAACAGAGGATGTCCGATATGCTTCATGTGAACCCTTATCTGATGGGTGCGACCTGTTTCGAGCCGGCATTCCACGTATGTAACATATCCGAATCGACGCAGCACTTTATAATGGGTCACAGCGTGTTTTCCATACTTGCTCTCCGGCGGAAACACGTCCATTACCTTTCTGTCTTTTAGATTGCGGCCTACATTGCCAACGATGGTACCTTCATCATCAGTAAGATCTCCCCACACTACTGCGTGGTACGTCCGACTGGTAGTGCGCTCAAAAAATTGGCGAGCAAGGTGCATCATCGAAAATTCATTCAGAGCTACCACCATGATGCCGGACGTATTCTTATCGAGTCTATGGACTAATCCGGGCCGAATAGGGTCGTTTGTTCCTAGGGGTAAATTCGAGTTGACATAATATAGCAGACCATTGACGAGTGTCCCTGAGTGGTTTCCTACTCCTGGATGTACTACTAGACCGGGTTGTTTGTTCAATACGATGAGATGATCATCTTTGTACAGTATTTTTAATGGAATGTTTTCCGGAATCAGTTCGGTTTCACGTGGGGGATGAGGAAGAACGACCGAGACAATATCACCAGCTTTTACCTTGTAATTTGACTTTACCGGTTTACCGTTGACCAATATGTTACCTGCATCTGCCGCCTGTTGAATCTTGGTACGAGATGAGTGCTCAATAAAATTGTGCAGAAATTTATCGACCCTGTAAGGTTTCTGTCCTGGAGCAGCTACAAATCGATGGTGCTCAAAGAGTTCTTCAGATACATCTTCTTCATTGTGTGACAGTTCTTCTTTGCCACGCATAGAATTATCGGGCTTTTAATACTTTCATGGTTACAGGAGACTTCTGATGCGATCCATATAATTGCAGCAGGTAGAATCCCGAGGGCAAATGACCGAGGGGTATTGCGGTGCGGCTCTCCGTAAGGAAGGCTGAATGCAGCACCTGGCCTGAAAAAGATACCACCTGCACACTTGTGTAGTTCAGAACTTTTTGCTCCACATACAGGACATCGCAGATAGGGTTTGGATAAATTTGTGGAATAACTTCCGATTCCGAATGTATTTGTTCAATTGATAGATTCAGTGGCTGGTATCGGAAGTAAGGACGAAGCATAAGACTGCCCTCGAAGATACTCTGGAACCAATTGGCACCATCACCAAAGACCAAAAGATGCCTCTGTGGTGAATGAAGGTCAAAGCCGATATTCAAAGGTTGAATCGTTCTCTGTTTTACTCCGATGAACACAGGTGTATTGATAAACATTGGTTCGCCCAGCGGATACTCTACAAAAGTCTGATAAACAGGAGGGTAGAATGGCTTGAGCCAGTCGGGCGACTCATATAGCTTAGCTCCCGGAACTCCTTGGTTGTTTTGATACACTACGATTTTAAAATCGTTTTCAGCAGCATCTACCCCAGCGTATACAAAATTGAGGTACAATCCGACCAAGGTATCGGGTGTAAGTGGAGTAAAATTTACCAACGTAATGGCACCGGCCTGGTCAATAATTCCAAAAGCACGCTCAGCACTTCCATCGTCGTATGAGTAATAGTTCCGGAACTCTTGATTGTGTCGGACAGTATCATTTTGAAGAATACCGGCGTTGGCACCCGCAAAAAAACTCTCTACCAAGATTGAAAACTCATTTGTCGGGCTCATGGGCACTGTGATAGGACTTACAAAAGGCTGAACAAAAGCAATTTCAGTATTGTATGGATGGGCGTCGTCAAGCGATGGATTTCCGTTTCCGGAGGCGATAAGAGTATTGTTGTAAAAAGCTCTGTATTGAGCCAAAACGAGATTTTGTGTGCCTGGCTGACCATTTTTTCTGTACCGATGCGTGACCTCGTTGCGAATCAGATTGTTGCTATATACCCACCAGGGTATTGCTGAAAAATTACCGTTGAGAATATCCGGGTGAGCTCTCGTAAAAGAGGGGTCAGATATTAAGGTATCGTTTTCGGTTCGATTGGCATCAAGTCGGACATAATCCAGATGCCATTCGTCGAAAGCTCCGGATGGAGCACCATAACTGATAAAGCGGAATCGAAATCCTTTTTGCAGAAATTTATTTTGATCGATCGGCAAGATGACTTGCCGGAATGGTTGGGGCATATTTCCTGAACCTGTGGTACCCCACACCCAATGCCATGAACTATCGGATGGGCTCCAGAAGTAAAGTGTCAGGCTGTCGTTTGTTTCAGGAGGTTCGCCGTATCCACCGGGCTGATAGTAAAATGAAATGAATACGTTGGTTCTGTTGAGCAGATTAATAAATCTGGACGTGAGAATGTCACACGTATCGGTAGCCATCTTGTTGGGATGGTAAGGTTTGCCATGTTCATCTAATCCATCGAAGGTCGCTACCCCAATGGTAATCATACCTGCACCTTTCTTAGGATTAACCATCACCTTGTGATCTGCCCAAAACGAAGGCTCAGGAAAAACAGATGAATACGAGAAATCGTCTATTATCGGCAGTTCGATAGTATCGAGCTGCGAAGTTTTAAAAGACGGTTTATCCAAAGGTATTTTGGTTGGGACGGCAAGTTGCTCCCTCATTTGGGCTTGCGAAAGCAGACCGGTAAGCGACGCGAAATACACTAAAAGTCTGACTGTTCTATTCTTCATCGGCACCTGATTCTAACGTGCTGAAATAAGTCAACGAATCGACAGGCATTTTGGTATAATCACTTGTAAGCCAAACGCTGATTTCGCTGCCTTTCATGATGGTTTTTTCAAGGGTTGGCAAGGGTTCCTGTCTGTACACAAATGCTTTGGAAGTATCTGTGCCGTAGTCAAAAGCCGTGAAGCCCAGATTTAAGCCCCTTGTAAAAAGTATGTTTTTGATAACGGCAAGTGGCTTGCCGAGCAGAAAGGGTACATCGATGAGTTCATGGTCCAATCCAAGGCCCACAATAAGATCAATTACTGATCCTTTTGGCAAGTAATCATTGGCGCTCAACTCGCGTCCATTGTGTTGAGCAGCAATGACCATGTCTTTGCCAATGTATGGGACGTACGATATTCGTCCAAGCCGAAACCCTTTGGACTCAAGGTCATAGATAGCTCTACGGCGCGACCGTTCGATCAGATTGGGAACTTTCACCAGGCGAGGTCCTGAGGGGTTGATGGTTAGTTTAATTTCCTTTCCGGGCTTCACTGTGGCTCCGGCTGCGGGGTATTGACTGATGACGCTGAGGATAGGCTTATCGGGATAATATTCCGAAGAATCCAGAACCGTTGATTTAAGTTCCGCTTTCTCCAGCAAGTACTCAGCTTCATTTAATGAATATCCTTTGATATCAGGCACTATCACTTCATGACCGTGTAATGTATAGAATTCTGCCCACTTTAAAAATCCGAAGATCGCTGCAATCACAAGAAATAAAAAAATAATTATTTGATACAGAAACGCCCTTGAGGCTAAAAATTTCAGAAAACTCATGTACACGTTTTTTACAAATGTATAATTATCGAAGACTCTCTAAGATATTCACGGAGGTCATTCAAATCCTTTGGTATCAATCAAATTGTAGTATAGTATGCAATAGATAGCACGGAATCCGTCTCGCCAGTTGATTTTTTTCCCCTCTGCAAAGGTGCGACCATAATACGATATGCCAACTTCATAAATCCGAATACCGGGTACTCTTGAAATCTTGGCAGTTATTTCAGGTTCAAATCCAAAGCGGTCTTCTTTGAGCTGGATGCGATGAATGATCGATGTTCTGAACAACTTGTAGCATGTCTCCATATCCGTCAGATTCAAATTAGTGAACATGTTGCTCAGAAAGGTCAAAAACTTATTGCCGATAGAGTGCCAGAAAAATAAAATCCGGTGGGCATTCCCGCCCATAAATCTTGACCCGTATACAACGTCTGCAAAGCCATCTACCGCCGGTTTGAGAAGAATATTGTACTCTGCCGGGTCGTATTCCAGATCGGCGTCCTGAATGATTAAAAATTCTCCTGTGGCGTGAGCGATGCCGGTACGCAGAGCAGCACCCTTTCCTCTGTTTACATGGTGCTTGTAGTATCGGATGTTCATTTCAGGATGCTGGGTGATGTAGCTGTGTATTTGATCTTCGGTGTTGTCTGTAGAGCAATCGTTGACAATAATGATCTCCTTTTGAACGCCATCAATTAATTCGACCTTCCGAATACGGTTGAGGATATTGTGAATGGTTTTTCCTTCATTGTACACCGGCATTACAATCGACAGAAGCCTGAAGTCATCCTTTATTTCAAACATTGAATTTTGATATAAGCCCGCAAAAATACTTGCTTTGTAAAATAAAGAATTTTTAATGCTTTCCGAATGTATGTATCTATCGCCGTTTTGAACTTCAATGGCAGAAATCTCCTTGAAGAGTTTCTGCCATCATTGGTAGAGAATAGCAAAGAACATGAAATAGTAGTGATCGACAATGCCTCCTCGGACGATTCGGTCGAGTGGCTTCAGACACATTATTCCGATGTCAGGATTGTTCAATTAGATAAAAATTATGGATTCGCAGGGGGATACAACAGGGGCTTATCTCAGATTGAAGCGGATGTTTATATCATCATCAATAGCGATGTAAAAGTGACGGAAGGATGGATAGATCCTCTGCTTTCGTTTATAGAAAAAGACCCCCGAATCGCTGCGGTGCAGCCAAAAATCAGATCGTTTCAAAATCCCGGTTTTTTTGAGTATGCGGGCGCTGCAGGCGGATATCTTGATTGGTTTGGATATCCTCTCTGCCGTGGAAGGATCTTCGATACGCTTGAAAGAGATTTTGGACAATACGATGACTGCACAGAGGTCTTTTGGACATCAGGAGCCTGTATGGCGATAAGAGCATCTTCTTTTTGGGAGGCAGGGGGTTTTGATGAAGCATTTTTTGCTCATCAGGAAGAAATTGATCTGTGTTGGCGGTTGCAGATATTAGGATATTCATTGCGCTACGAGCCATCATCTGTCGTGTACCATCTTGGCGGTGGAACACTGCAATATCAATCCGCAAGAAAAATATTTCTTAATTTTCGAAACAACCTTATGATGCTCTCCAAAAATGCGCCCATTTCTCATCTTTTTTTTATCCTTCCAGTTCGATTGGTACTCGATGGTGTGGCAGGCCTGAGATATCTGGTCAAGGGCCGGTACAACGAAACGCTTCAAATCATTAAAGCGCATTTTTCTTTTTATGCAAATGTTGGCTATTTGCTCAAAAAGCGATCAGCAATTCACAAAAAAAACAATCAAAGAAACCGTGTAAGACGGCTATCCAAACTTGTAATAATTGACTATTATGTATTCGGAAGGAAATATTTCAGTGATCTGTAGGGTTTGCGAGGTGATTCTCTTTAGGGAATTTCTTTTTTTTACTGGAAAGGATTCGTTTGTTTCAGTGACATTGATGGGACTCAAAGGCAGCTTGGAAATGCTGCGAATCTACGCTGTGAACAAAATGTCTATGGCGGACAAAAGATATATAATGAAGTACATAAAAAAAGCCACAGAACGCGGCTTGGTTTGGCTTTGTAGCGGGGGCAGGATGCTGACGAAGACGGTGTCTTGTCAGCACCCTGACAATTGAATCAGAAGGTTCAATTCGTCAGGGCTCGATACCTGGTCTGAGTATTTAATCATAAAGGAGATTTTGCGCTGCCGACTTAGGTTCTTGAGTTTGCGTTCAAGTTTAAGAGCATCTGAGCGGGATGCTTTAGAAGTAGCCCAAATCAGAATCCAAGGGGAGTGATGTTTCGTAGCCGGCTCCAGACGAGCATTATGTCTATGGAGGCGAGCGGAGAGGTCTTGAGTTTGGCCGACGTAGAAGATGTCGGCAGAAGGAGAATAGAGGATGTATACGAAGTACATAAAAAAAGCCACAGAACGTGGCTTGGTTTGGCTTTGTAGCGGGGGCAGGACTCGAACCTGCGGCCTTCGGGTTATGAGCCCGACGAGCTACCAACTGCTCCACCCCGCGATTTTAATAGGTTTGCAAAGATAATACATTTATTTACTTTCAACCAAATCCTTATTCAGAATTTCCAAAGCGGCTTCTTCGATTTCTTTTGCTAAAAACGGCAAACCCTTAACTTTATGTAGTTCAAAGGGTTTGATATTTAATTCAGCTCGAAGATAAAAGGCCAATTGACCCATATTTATCTCAGGAATTAGGATTTGATTAAATTGGCGAACCAGTGCTTTGACATTTTTCTGAAGGGGATAGAGGTATTTCAAGTGTAGTTGAGATACGTTGTACCCTTGCTTTCTCAAATTTTGCACGGCAACTTTAATCGCTCCGTATGTAGAGCCCCATCCGATGATAAGCAAATCACCCCCCTGCTCGCCTTCCTCAAGGGTGGCTTCCGGGATGTGTTCTGAAATATTCAGAATCTTATTCAATCGGATATTTACCATCTTTTGATGATTTTCAGGATCGTATGAAACCGCCCCGGTTACGTCTTGTTTTTCCAGTCCTCCGATTCTGTGCATGAGACCAGGGATACCGGGAATGGCCCACTTACGTACCAAATTCTCGTCTCGTTCATACGGCATATAAACACCTGCTTCTTCGATGTTTGGTCTGTTTACCCGAATATCCGGAAGCTGATCTGAAGACGGATATTTCCATGGCTCAGCTCCATTGGCTATATATCCGTCTGACAAGAGAATAACAGGTGTCATATGCTCTATGGCAATGCGACATGCCTCAAACACCACATTAAAACAGTCGGAAGGGGTAGAAGCAGCTAATACGGGGAGGGGAGTTTCACCATTTCGTCCATGTAAAGCCTGAAAAAAATCTGCCTGTTCCGTTTTGGTAGGAAGGCCAGTGGATGGCCCACCGCGTTGTACATTGATGATTACTAGGGGAATTTCCAGCATCACGGCCAGGCCTATACCTTCGGTTTTCAATGCCATCCCGGGACCGGAAGTCCCGGTTGCCGACAGACTGCCGCCATAAGAGGCTCCTATGGCTGAACCTATGGCCGCTATTTCATCCTCAGCCTGAAAGGTGTATACATCAAAATCCTTATACCCGGATAGCAAGTGCAGAATATCAGAGGCCGGAGTAATGGGGTATGATCCGTAAAACAACTTTAGCCCTGCCTTATGAGCGGCTGCCACCAGCCCAAGAGCAAGAGCTTCATTTCCCGTTATGCTTCGGTAATTTCCGGCAGGCAAGCTGGCCTTTTCGACGACAAACCGTTCTGCTGTTTCCTCAATGGTTTCACCATAGTGGTATCCGGCTTGCAAAGCGATGATATTGGCTTCGGCTATGGTTTGTTGGTTAGAAAATTTGTGGCGGAGAAAACGGATGGTAGGCTCTAGGTCGCGCGTGTAGAGCCAGTACACCAGGCCAAGCATAAACATGTTTTTACAGCGATCCACATCCCGGGTGCTCAGTCCCAGGTGCTTCAATGCCTCACGCGTAAGTCGGGTGCATTCCACCTCGATAACTTTGAATCCCGAAAGACTGCCGTCGGATAGTGGATTTTGGTGCAGAGGAATGGAGGCCAGCTCCAAGCTTCTCTTATCAAAGCCATTGGAATTGGCAATAATCAATCCTCCCGGTTTCAGTGAAGATAGATTTTTCTTCAGGGCAGCAGCGTTCATCACTACCAGAGTGTCTACTTGTCCGCCGGGTGTGTATATATGTGTAGATCCAAAGTTAATTTTAAAGCCGCTCACGCCGGACTCTGTACCGGCAGGAGCGCGTATTTCGGCCGGAAAATCGGGAAAAGTACTGAGATCGTTTCCCTTTAGAGCTGTCGTCAGGGAAAACTGCATTCCGGCCAACTGCATACCGTCGCCTGAGTCACCGGCAAAGAGTACAGTGGCCTTTTCTATTGTTTTAAAAATGCTCATTTCAGATCGAATTCTTTGCAAATTACGCCGGCCTGAATGGATTGTTTAATGAAGTATGTCAGGAAGCTAAGCTACTTGAATGACTTCCTTTATATCCGGCACATATTTTTTTATTGACGTTTCGACCCCGGCTTTCAGAGTTATCTGATTTACATTGCAGCCCACACAAGTTCCATGTAAGCGAATTTTTACAGTCAAATCTTCACTTATTTCCACAAGAGAAACATCGCCTCCGTCCGTTTGTAAAAAAGGGCGAACTTCGGCAAGTGCCTTTTCGACTTTATCTAAAATATTGGGATCCATCGTCTTTTTAAACACTATTCCAAAGCAATTGTGCAAAAGTACTCTTGAAAAGGCGTAAATGAGTGAGTTTTTGGAATTTCTTTAATGGCACGACGGTTTGGAATCATTTGGTTTTGTGCTTTTTGTGCAGCAGCTGCCGATGGGTTCATCCAGATTGGACGTTGCTTCTCGCACAATTAAGGCTTCATTCTTTGGACTCAAGAACGGAATGCCCAAATCAGCCCCTCTCAAAACAAATAAAATCCCAACGACTACAGTAATCGATGAAATAATTTTTGTAACATTCAACTTTTTGGAGGAGAGAAAATGCCTTCCGCCCACACTTAATAAATACATAGCAGGCAAAGTACCCATTCCAAATGCAAACATAAATACAGCCCCCTTCAGCGGACTACCCATCCCCAATGCTCCAGCCAGAGCTACATATACCAGTCCGCAGGGCAGTAGGCCATTTACATTGCCTAGCAAAAAAATGTACAAAGGACTTCTGGGACCATTGAGCAATTGTCTCCGCAGGGAATTTATTTTCAGTGATGCAAATATTTTGGTAAAAAACTTTTCAAATACGTTCTGAAAAAAGGGGATCAAACCCATCACAATCATCACCGAACCGGCCAGGATGGACACCCAGGATTGAAATCCGGCAAGAGTAAACGATTTCCCGAGAGCACCAAAAATCAACCCAAATACGGCGTAGGTCACGGACCTACCTGTGTGATATAGCAACGCACCCACCCATTTATTAACTTTATGTCCGTAAATGCCAGGTACAGCCATAGCCAGTGGTCCGCACATACCGATGCAATGCAGCGAACCGGCGATACCCAATATAAATGCTGCTCCAATCATAGAAATAATGTTTCTTCAAACAAGTATTTTTTCCCATCCGAATGTACCAGGCATTTTAAAAGCCATTTTCCGGGTTTGAGTTCTGACCGGGATAAGGTCACGAGAGAATCCTTTACTGTGTACGATTTGTCGAAAATTTGTCGTTCGGGATGAATAAAATTAATTTCAGCCTCAAATACTCCATCAAAGGGGAGTAGGATATAAATGTGTGTGGCATCATAGTTTATTTTCAGAGCTTTGTTTTCATTTAATACCCGTTGTTTTTCTTCAATGCGCTCTTGATAAACCAGCTCTTCATTGTAATAATTTTCAGTGATCAAATCCGTATTCTGACGCATCATGCCATAGACGTGATATAGAATAAATACGGCAAAACCAATCAGCGCAAATACAATATACCAACCCCAGTTTAATTTCATTTTAATCATTTTTTTATTGGCGCTTGAAATGAGAGTTCTACTTTGTCAAGCAGTTCTTCTCCATTGAATATTCCGACTTTTATGATGTTTTTACCGGAGCTCAGGTTTTCTTTTGGGATATAGATTATCAAAGCTCCTTTTTTGATTTCCTGTATGCCAAGCTCAAAGAGCAGATCTTCTCTACCCGGCATCATAATGCGGGCCCCTTCCGGCTCGATCATTCGTATTTCGGCCTTTACAGGCGCAGATGTTTTGTTAATCAATTGGTAGTTGTACACATTGCTGATGGTGCCGTCTTCATACGATTGATACAATTGGCCGGGAGTGCGGAGTATGGTTGCCTCTACTTTTACGCGGCTGAAGATCAAAAAACCCATCAGTCCGAGCAGCATTGCCAGCACTACCGAGTAAAACGCCAGTCTTCCCGTAAATTTTGGCTTCTCTCCGTTGGCGATCTGGTTTTCGGAGGCATAGCGAATCAGACCACGTGGTTTATTTATTTTATCCATTATGGAATCACAGGCATCTATACAGGCAGTGCAGTTTACGCATTCGAGTTGTGTGCCGTTGCGTATATCTATGCCTGTAGGGCATACATCGACACACTGGCCACAGTCGATGCAGTCACCCTTTCTCAATGCACTTCGGTCTTCGTTTTTTCTGAATTTTGCCCTGGGCTCACCTCTTAGCCTGTCGTAGGCGATCACTATGGAATTTCTGTCCAACAGCACCCCCTGAAGACGGCCATAGGGGCACACCACAATGCATGCCTGCTCCCTAAACCATGCAAAAACAAAGAAAAAAACTCCGCTAAACAGAATCATAGCTGTAAGACCCCCAACATGATTTGAAGGGCTGTCGGTCACCAATTGAATCCAACTATCAGAGCCGATGAGATACATCAAAAAGACATTGCCGATGCCAAAGGATATTAAAAAGAAAATCCCGTTTTTTAAGATGCGCTTGCGTATTTTTTCTGCATTCCAAGGCATAGCGGCCAGGCGGAGCTGCTGACCGCGGTCGCCATCGATCCAGTATTCGATCTTGCGGAAGAGCATTTCCATAAAAATCGTCTGAGGGCACACCCATCCGCAGAAAAGCCGGCCAAACGCCACTGTAAACAGAATGATAAACACGACCCCCGTCACAAAGGTTAGGGCCACCAAATGAAAATCCTGAGGCCAGAATACCTGTCCCAGAATCACAAATTTTCGCTCAAGTACATTTAACATGAGAAAAGGCTGACCATTGATGCGTATAAATGGCCCCAGAAATAAGACAGAAAGCAAAACGTAGCTCAGCCATGTGCGGTATTTATAAAACCTACCGGAAGGTTTTTTGGGATAGATGAATTTACGTTTGCCATCTTCGGTGATAAAACCCACTTTGTCTCTGAAAGAATCTTCAGATAAAAAGTCTTTACTAGACCCCATACATCAGCATTCTTGGTTCTTTATAACTGAATCAAATGTATGTATGGGATGGTGGGATCTATTATGACATTTATCAACAGATCGTTTAAGCACTGCAGGATAACAATGGAACTTTCGGTTTTTCATAAAATTTAACGCTTACATACGTCGTCTCAACCACGGGAAGTGCCCATTTAGATCATTTGCACGTTGGGATGTAACCCGTTTTTGACCGGATTTGAAAAAGGGCATAAAAACGGAAGCTGAAGGCAACTAACCCTGAAGCATGCCTTTCTGTGATCTTAAATGCCGGGCACCCCTTCCAAGGATCTGATAGCTTCTTTCACGCCATGACCTATTACCAGCGTGAAAGACTTAGAATTTTCGGATTTTTGCCAAAAATTGCATAGTGATTAAAACCATACGCATTGGCACTCGTGATAGTCAGCTGGCTCTCTGGCAGGCAGAGTTTGTTGCCGGCGAATTACAACACAGGGGGATAGCTTGTGAGATTCATACCGTAAAAAGTGAAGGAGATATCAATCTGACCACTCCACTCTACCAGATGGGAATCCAGGGCATTTTCACCAAAACTCTTGACATCGCCTTGCTGGATGGCAGGATTGATATTGCGGTGCATTCATACAAAGATGTTCCAACTGCTCTGCCCGCCGGATTGATCATAGCGGCCGTACCGCAGCGCGGGAAGTGGACAGACACATTGGTGTCGTACAAACCCATAGAACCAGAGGCGTTCTCCAACGAAAAAAAAATCGTGGCTACCGGCAGTATAAGGCGAAAAGCACAATGGTTACACACATATCCGAATCATGAAATTGTGCCTCTGAGAGGCAATGTGATCACCCGACTCGAAAAACTGTTAAGAAATAACTGGGATGCGGCCATCTTTGCCACAGCAGGACTCCAAAGGCTCAATGCACAAGGATTTTACAGCCTTGAGCTAGCGTCCCTGCCGGCTCCTGGACAAGGGGCACTGGCTGTAGTAGCTCGTAAAGGGGATGAATCAATTTTGGAAAAGCTGAAGCAACTCCATCACCCTGAAACGGCATTTTGTGTCTCTTTGGAAAAAGCATTCCTAAAGACCCTCGAAGGCGGCTGCTCCTCCCCAATAGCCTGCCTTGCATCCAGGAAAGAAAATCAGTATACTTTCAAAGGGGAACTCTATGATCCAAATAATCCGCAGGAACGCCTGTACACAGAGTTTACCTTTGTTGATCCAGACGTCGGACAGAGGCAGGTTCAGGAGGCTGCAACCAAACTTTTAGAAAAGAAAAAATCAGGCAAGCAGTAATTTTTTTATTTTTGAACAGCTGGCCCCTTGTTTATGAAAGACGTTTTTTTATTGCTTTCGTCTTTAGTATTTTTCCAACATGCATATTCCCAAAATGATTCCTGGAACGCCCGGTTTATTCTCTCTGTGAATCCGATGTATTCGGATGAAGAGCAAAAAGACACCCTGAACAAACTCCTCTCCAAAGCTGAAGAAGAAGACGTACAAGAAGCAAAACCACTTTATTACAATGCTTTGGCAGCATACTACTACCAGGTCGAAAAACCTGAGTCTATGATAACCTATCTGTACAAAGCCATTGAAGTCAATCTGAAACAGAACAACTCCACACTTTTATCCACAAATTACAATCTGCTATCAATATACCACCAGGAGCAGCAGGACTATACCAAGGCGCTCGACGCCATCAATCGCGCCATTGAGTATCTCGATACCATCAAACAGCCCATACTTTATAAAATCTATAAAAGCAATCGGGCAGCCATCTACTTTATGAAAGGGGATTATGAAAATGCGGCAAAAGTGTATGAAGAAAACATTGATTTTTATTTATCTGCCCAGGATACAACCAATTATGCCGGCGATTTGTACAATCTGGCCTTCAGCTATTATAAAATGGGAGACTTTCAAAAAGCCAGAAAAACACTAACCCAATTTATGAAGATGTATGAAAATTACTCTGAAAAGGATGAGCTGGTCGAATTGCATGCGGAGGTCTGCGGAATTATTGAAAAAATTCATTTTGACGAAGACAACTTCTCAGAAGCCCTCAAATATCAGTTGATAAGACTGCAGATTGCCCGGCAGCTCAACCTATTTACAATGATTTCAGAGACATGCGATCGTCTATCAGTTACATACGAAAAACAAGGGCAGTATAAAGATGCACTCTACTACAATCGCATGGCTGCTCAGTACAGAGACTCATTGTTAAACGAAACCCGTGTGAAGGCTCTGGCTGAAATGGAGTCGAAATATGAGAATAAGATCAAAACATTAGAACTGGCAGATGCACAAAATAGAGTAATCATCGAGCAGCGACGAAAAAAATTATATCTTACTTTGAATGTACTGATACTCACCATTCTGGTAGGTGGCTCCATTTTGGTATATCAAAAAATAAAACTCGACCGAAAAGAACTCTTGCTCACCAACGAACAAATCAGCAAAATGATTAAAGATCACGAGCTGGAAACCGCCAATGCCCTTTTAAAAGGTCAGGAGCTTGAACGGGAAAATCTGGCACAAGAGCTACATGATCGCGTAGGAGGCATCATGGGAAATATCATTTTTCAACTACAACTCATGGCAAAAAATCTAAGTAACAATCCCCCCACAAGAGAGCAACTGAAATCGATCGCAGACATCGTAAAAGAAGCAGCAGAAGAAATCAGAAGGATCTCCCACAATATGTCTTCAGGCGTGATTCACCGCTATGGTCTTAAGGCAGCCCTTGATGAATTTAGTCAGAAAGTAACAGATTCAGGGCGATTAGTCATGACAGTCGAATATACTCCGGCAGATTTTCCCCGACTGAGTCGCGAGCTGGAAACACATGTATACCGAATCATACAGGAGTTTACCACCAATACACTAAAACATGCCAAAGCCTCTCAAATCAATATGTATGTCAGCTTGATCCATGATGAGCTCGAACTGGTTTTTGAAGACAATGGTCGCGGATTTGACACTGGAAAAAAAACCAGGGGAATAGGAATCTACAATATCGAACATCGAATTAAAACCCTTAAAGGTCAGATTACGATTGATTCTCGTATCGGGCGTGGTACTGCAATATCCATTAAAATTCCATTACAAAAAAACGCACTGTATTATGATTCGAGTGTTACTGGCTGAAGACCAAAGGCTGTTTTTAGACGCCCTGCAGAAAGTCATTCAGGAAGATGAATCGATTGAAATCGTGGGAGTGTGTGACAGCGGAGATGAAGTAGTCGAATCTGTTTTGAAGTTGCATCCAGACGTTTTGCTTCTCGATATCAACATGCCCGGTCAGGACGGAGTCTCCATTGCCGAAAAATTGAAAAAGTTGCAGTCGGATGTGAAGATTCTTGTGGTTACATCTTTCTCTTCAGAACTCTTGATCAACGAGTTGCTTACTTTGGGCGTAGAGGGTTTTATCCTCAAAACCGATGATATACAAGTCTTCTTTAAGGCCATTCACAGCGTGTCGGTTGGCGAAAGATTTTATTCCGACGAAGTAAAACCTATGATCCACAAAAAACGGGATGCCGACGAACAGTTTGTCCTGTCAGCCAGGGAAATCGAAATCATTAAATACATCTGCAAAGGACTATCCACACCAGAGATAGCCAAGTGCCTTCACATCAGTCCTCTCACTGTAGAAACTCACAGGAAAAACATCTATCACAAACTCAATATCAGGCACTCCAGCGAACTGATTAGATATGCTCTGCAAAGGGGGCTTGCATAAGGATCAATTAGTCTTCTTTACTATGGTAATGATCATATCCATAGGCAAAGCACCCAAAAGCGGAATTTGAAGAGGATATGTAGTTCGCCAGACCTGCACGTTATATTCGTTGGTCAATACCTTGAATTCCATACTGCTTCCGTTGGACGGGGTCATCGTTATTTTCTTTTCGTCTGCCGACACCGAATAGGTACCCGTACTGTTTATATTCACCGGAATGGGTATCGGAAATCCAAAACCAATGTCTATGGAAGCCGAAAACTGTAGCTGAAAAGTCATGTTTCTCGGCTCTTTCTCAGCGCGCACGCTTCCATTGGGGTTTTCGGTAATCCCTGCTACCGTGACCGGAGGAAGCCCCTGACTGCTCAGATCGATCTGAGCTGAGTAGCTCACAAAGGATGCAGACCACTCTCCGGGCAGCCTGTCGGCTAATGCTCTTGGCGGAGCCGGCGGATCCATATACACATATTCTACGCGCTTACGACAGCCAGATAGCATCAGCAGTAAGCTCAATGTGATGGCAGAGATGCTTGCTTTCATTGAAAATAAAATTATGGAATATCTTTAAGAGAGATCTTTACGCGAGGTACAGCTTCAGTATTTTTGATCAAATGTAGAATCTTATTTGAAACGAAGTACGTGTCGTTCAATAAATTATTTTGGAAAGCAGCATTAAACCTCTCCACTTCCGGGAAACGCTCTTTTGAGTAGCTGCGGATAAGGTGCTGCATAGGAGTATCCACCATACCGGGGGCCAACGAGTACACGCGAATATCCGGATACTCAAGTGCTATACATTCGCTAAGCATATCAAGTGCTGCTTTTGTGGAGCAGTAGGCACTCCAATGCGATATGGGATAGCGACCAGCTCCCGAACTGATATTGATAACTAACTTCTTTGCACGCCGACAAGCTGTCAACCTTAAAAACCAGGCAACCAGTAGATGAACGGAGAGAATATTTACATGGTAAATTTTGGTCAATTGCTCAGGATCTATTTGATCGGCTGGGCATATGGGTTCAATTACCCCGGCGTTGTTAATCAGCACATATTCATCACAGTCTGGGAGAGATTCAGGCAATCTGGACGCGAAATCCGTCGTGGATAAGTCCATCTGAAAAAACTGAAAACCGTTGTTTACCAATGTGTTATGTCTTGAAAGGCCCCAGACCAGGTAGTCTCCGGTTTCCAAAAACGATTTTGCCAAGGCATGGCCGATTCCTCTGTGTGTACCTGTAATGATGGCAATTTTTTTCACAGTTGACTTAAAAAATTTCCACTGTATCTCCGTTAAATGCGCCTAATTCTGACAGTTCTTTCAGATTGAATTCATACAACTGCGCGGGCTTATGTAGCACACCTTGCTGCTTTTCTTTCAGAGGGTTTAGAATATTGCCGCGCAAGACCTTTTTGCGGAAGTTTCTTTTGTCAAATTTTTTGTCCGTAATGATTTCATACAGCTTCTGAAGATGGCTCAGAGTAAATTTTTTGGGCAATAATTCAAATCCAATCCGATGTGCTTCAAACTCCTGGCGTAGTTTCAGCAATCCCTCTCGGGCTATTTGGTTATGGTCAAAAGCAAGTGGGGGGATATCGTGCACATTGCACCAATACACCCGGTCTGCAAATGAGCTTGCTTCCGGCGAAAAATCATTCATTTTGACCAATGCGTAGTAGGCGACGGTGATGACGCGCGCCTGCGGATATTCGCGGTAGGTCTGAAGCCAAGAGAGGTCTTTTACATCGCGGACACGTTCAGGGTCACCAAAGGCTTTAAACTGTCGAAGATAAATCCCTTTTAAACCGGTCAGCTCTCTTAGAACCCTGTTAGCAGCCTGATCAAGGCTTTCATCCTCCAGCACTAAGTCGCCTGGCAGTGCACTTTGGGGTCTTACGGAGGAATTTACCGGCTTTTGTTCGATGAGTAGAATATTGAGTTGTTCGTTGTCAAATCCAAACACCACGCAATCGACCGATACATTCGGGTTAATGTTTTTTCGGCTCATGTAATGCGTCTAATTTTTGGCATATATTTCACCATAAAGTTATTCAAAAGTTCTGTCGTAGAGATCAATGGCTTCTTTAAGAATCTGGAGGGCCACATGAACATCGAGAAACTCCTCAACTTTCACTTCCTTGTTTTCCAGTTTCTTGTAATCTTCGAAGAAAGCTCTCAGTTCAGCGATCATATGCGGAGGCAGTTCGTGGATGGTT
This sequence comes from Thermaurantimonas sp., assembly GCA_046295455.1. Taxonomy (GTDB): domain Bacteria; phylum Bacteroidota; class Bacteroidia; order Flavobacteriales; family Schleiferiaceae; genus Thermaurantimonas. The sequence goes on from JBKBNI010000003.1 coordinate 318,192, forward strand.
TTGAGGTGACTGACAGAGGGGTCGCCGGCAGCTACTGCGATGATTTTGTCATCGGCCTCACCTTGGTCTAGCATGCGCATTACCCCGATTATTCGGGCTTCTACTAGACAGAGGGGTACCGTTTCGATCTGCGAAATGACCAATACATCGAGAGGGTCATTGTCATCACAAAAGGTTTGAGGGATAAATCCATAATTGGCCGGGTAATACACAGATGAATACAGCACCCGATCGAGTGTCAGAAGACCGGTTTCTTTATCCAATTCATACTTTGCACGGGAGCCTTTGGGGATCTCTATGATGGCATTGACAGTTGATTTTAAGAAATCAGCCTGATTATCAACAAAATGCCATGGGTTAGCATGCCTTGAAGTCATTTTTATCACAAGTGTTTGGCCAACAAATATAAATTTTCAACTACCTGTCAAAACTGATGAATATCATTATGAAGGCTTTGTCTTGGGATTGGAATTCTCAATGTGTCCGGTAAGGGACTTTAGTCCTTTTGTGAAGTGGAAAAATACGTTTATTTTGCAAAGCGTTTTTCTTAAAAAAGGTAAGATTGTTCATGAAATTTTTTTTCCAAACGTGCTTTGTCATCTCATTTTTTTTGTCTCAGGCACAAAATTTTTACTCTCCGGTCAGCTGGCGTTTTAAAATAGAATACCTCTCAAACAATGATGCTGAACTAATATTCACAGCCCGTATAGAAGGCGACTGGCATCTGTACTCCTCCACGCTGCCTCAGGGCAATGGTCCGGTGCCTACGTCATTTAACTTTGACGAAAGCAAAGATTTCAAACTCCTTGGAGCTTTGCGAGAAAGCCCGTCCAAAGAGGAGTTTGACCCTAATTTTAACATGTTGGTCAGATATTTCTCCAAGTCCGCTGAATTTCGCCAAAAAATAGCTTTGCTTACCAACAAACCATTTATCGCAAAGGGGTATCTTGAGTTCATGGTTTGTAATGATGAGACGTGTCTACCTCCTACGGCAGTTGATTTTCAGTTTGATATAGTGCCCCCACCGGCTCCAAAAGAGGAATCTTCAATGCCTGCAGAAAAAAATCCTATTGACTATCTCGCTGTGGAGTCAAGTGTTGATACCTCTGTGGGCGAAAGAGTCTCTGATCAAAAAAGTTCAACTGAGGGAAACGAAGCCGTGCAGGAGTCTGAGCTGGAGACCGTGATGACATCTGTCGGGGACGATGCCTCGTATGATTCTTCATTTACGGGCTTGTTTATCTTCAGTTTTTTAGGAGGGCTGGCAGCTCTGCTTACTCCCTGTGTATTTCCGATGATACCGCTCACGGTAAGTTATTTTACCAAAAAAAGTCAAACACGCGCTCAGGGGATAAGTAATGCGCTGATTTACGGATTAAGCATTATGGTGCTGTATGTGGGGGTGACATACACCATCACACGGATCGCTGGTCCTGCTGCCATGAATGCCTTCTCGACCAATCCATATGTCAATCTTTTGTTCTTTTTATTGCTAGTGGTATTTGCTATTTCATTTTTTGGTGCTTTTGAAATCACGCTTCCGTCTTCGTGGATCAACAAGGCAGACAGTGCAAGCGAGCGAGGGGGAGTTGTAGGGATTTTTTTTATGGCATTCACGCTGGCATTGGTGAGTTTTAGCTGTACCGGCCCTATAATCGGCACATTGCTTTTCGAAGCGTTTAGTGGAGGAATAAAAGGACCGCTCATCGGTATGACAGGTTTTTCGCTGGCGCTGGCTATTCCGTTTGCACTGTTTGCTGCGTTTCCCGGCTGGCTCAATTCGCTTCCTCGCTCCGGAGGCTGGCTCAACAGTGTAAAGGTGGTGCTCGGATTTATCGAATTGGCGTTGGCGTTCAAGTTTTTATCAACCGCTGATCTAGTATGGCAGTCGGGTCTTTTGCTGAGGGAGTATTTTATAATCATATGGATTGCAATCGGGTTGCTGCTCACGATCTATTTGCTTGGATTTTACAGACTTCCCCACGACTCCAAATCGGATAAAATCAGTGTTGGAAGGTTGATTTTTGCTGTTATTTCTCTTTCCTTTACCCTATATTTAATCCCGGGACTCTGGGGTGCACCCCTAAAATTGATTAGCGGCCTTACACCACCGATGTGGTACACAGAGTCTCCGTTAGGCAAGGCGGCAGGCGCATCAGATATTGCTCAGAATGAGTACATCGAAGGCGCACATCCGGAAACCTGCCCTCACGGTTTAAACTGTTTCCATGATTTTGAAACAGGGCTCGCATATGCAAAAAAAGTCAATAAGCCCATATTAATAGACTTTACCGGTTGGGGCTGTGTGAATTGTCGTAAGATGGAAGAAAAAGTTTGGAGCGACCCACGGGTGCTCAACAAGCTTAAAAATGATTTTGTACTCATCTCTCTGTACGTAGATGAACGCACTCCCCTTCCGGCAGACAAGCAATATTATTCAGAAATTTTGGGTCAAAAAATCCGTAACATAGGAAATTTCTGGGCTGAATTTCAGGCAAAGCATTATGGCACCAATAGTCAGCCTTATTATGTGATCGTAGGTCACGAAAGTCTGGAACCGATTCATAGGCCAGAAGCATACAACACCAATGTCGAATCGTATCTCCAATGGATGGAGGAGGGCATACTCAATTTTAAAAACCTCGCTTCCAGATAAAGAATACATGTTTGCAAAAATTATATTTGCTAAAGAAAAGCTGGTTTAATGAGACAGTTTGCTATTTTTTTTACACTTCTCTTCAACGTAGCTGGATGTTCGCGCGAAGAAGAAGTACTCCTCCCTTTACGACCGGATAAACCAGGAATCTATTCTATGGCCGATGAACTATTCGGCCTTCCGAAGCCAATCTTTTTTAGATTTGAACAATCCAGTACTTACAAGGCGTACATTGATAATTCGTATAATACCGATCGAATCAATACAGAGTTTTACGCGTACAATTTTCTGAACCGTGATCTCGGCAGCCTTTCCTGGCACGACGTACCGATGAGGTTCAGAGCCAATCATTACTATGGAAGATCCGACCGGTCTGACAGCTTGTTGGGCAGAAATCGTGCGCTTTCACACAAGTCCAACAGTCTGGAATTAGTGTCTTTTACACGTGAGTTGTATTCCCCATTGCCAATGTTTTTTACCATAGAGGGTCTTACGCTTGACTTTAAGGTCGATACCCTTAAGGGATTTACCGTCAAATGGGTGGTCGATTCTCTCCTCCCGCCGGACAATCCGCTTCTTATTTACTCGGAATTTGACTTTATGGGTCAGCCAAAAACTTTTGCTGATACCTTATCAGAGTGGGATGGTCAGTATGATTATTCTCCTTTGCTCCTTACCATGAATCAGAAGAAAAGCCTTAAGCTTTATTTGGCAAGGGGGGTCAGCTATCGGGATACCATTGGCACTCGTACGGCCGGTTTTAGTTTTATACATTTCGGGGTTGCAGACCTCACTTTGAAATAATGATGTACAAGCCATGCAGCAGTATCATGATTTAATGCGCACTATTGTCGAGCGTGGAGCAAAAAAATATGATCGCACAGGAGTGGGTACCCTTAGTATTTTTGGATATCAGATGCGCTTTGATCTCAGTGAAGGTTTTCCGCTGGTAACCACTAAAAAGCTTCATGTGCGATCTATCATCCACGAATTGCTTTGGTTTCTAAAAGGAAGCACCAATATTGCCTATCTGCGGGAGAATAATGTGACCATCTGGGATGAATGGGCGGATGAAAATGGCGATCTCGGACCGGTGTACGGATACCAATGGCGCAGCTGGCCTGCACCTGATGGCCGGTCGATTGATCAGATATCAAATCTGATTGACCAAATTCGTCGAAATCCTGACTCCAGGCGGCTCATTGTCAGCGCATGGAATGTAGCGGATATAGACCGCATGAAGTTGCCTCCCTGTCACACACTGTTTCAGTTTTATGTCGTGGATGGGACGCTTAGCTGCCAACTGTATCAGCGCAGTGCAGATGTATTTCTGGGAGTTCCTTTCAATATTGCTTCTTACGCCCTGCTGACCATGATGGTGGCCCAGGTTACAAATCTCAGGCCGGGGGAATTCATCCACACATTTGGAGATGCACACCTCTACCTTAATCATCTTGAGCAGGCACGCTTGCAGCTCACCCGAAAGCCAAAACCCCTTCCCACAATGATACTAAATCCTGAAATCACATCTATTTTCGATTTCAGGTACGAAGATTTTACACTTTTGGGATATGACCCCCATCCTCATATTAAAGCAGAGGTAGCCGTATGATGCAGAGGGATACTGAAAGAATAATGGAGATCCTTAGCCGGGTCTGCGACCCTGAGATTCCGGTACTTACGATCCAAGACATGGGTATTCTCAGAATGGTTGACATTCATCCCGATGGGAGTATCGAGGTTGTGATTACTCCAACCTACTCAGGATGCCCGGCTATGCACGCTATCGAAAATGAGATCATATCCACTCTTGAGCAGGAAGGATTTCAAAACGTAAAGGTCACGGAGCAGCTCTCACCCCCCTGGACGACTGACTGGATGACGGATGAAGGCCGTCTGAAATTAGAGGCATATGGCATCGCTCCACCGACGAAGAGCACACCAGACAAGCGTCAGATTCTGTTCGGGAAGGCACCTGCGGTGCGCTGTCCCCACTGTAAATCCACCAATACAGCAATGATCTCACAGTTTGGTTCTACAGCGTGTAAAGCACTGTATAAGTGTCATGACTGTCTGGAGCCATTTGATTATTTCAAGTGTATCTGAGCAAGACTAAAGGCTTAAAGACTCCTGCTTAAAATGCGCAGTGCTTCAATCTGATCTTTTTCCAGTTGATTTTGTAGCTCCTTCAGATTACTAAACTTAATCTCAGACCGAAGGCGACCAACAAACTCAATTTTGAGAATCTGATTGTAAATATTTCCTTGAAAATCAAATATATTCACTTCAATGGATTTAAACCCGCCTGTGCTTACCGTGGGTTTATAACCAATGTTGCACATTCCCATCTTTTTCTCACCGGGATGTGAAACGAAAGTTACCCACACTGCATAGACACCGTCGCCTGGGATGATTTTATGGGGATTATTATTTAAAATGTTAGCTGTCGGATAGCCGATTGATTCGCCTATTTGTTTGCCCTTAATCACAGTACCGGTAAGCGAATAAATATAACCGAGCCATTCATTGGCTTGATGCACATTGCCCTCAAGCAATGCTTTTCTGATTTTGGTAGAACTGACGATCACATCCCCAACAGCCTGAGGGGGCACATGCTCTACGGTAAAACCATACAATTGACCAAGCTCGAGAAGGTGCTCAAAGCTGCCTTCGCGGTTTCGACCGAAGTGGTGGTCATGACCGATGATGACGGTTTTAGCCCGAATTTTCTGTACAATGTAGTTTCTGATAAAATCTTCCCGGCTTGTTTTGGCAAATTCCAGTGAAAAAGGATGAATGATCAGGTGCTGAAGGCCGGCGTGTCTCAGACATTCGATTTTTTCATCTTCATCTGTAAGCAGCTTGATGTCGGCTTCCGGCTGTAGTACGTGGCGGGGGTGTGGCTTGAAGGTCAGAAGCACACTTTCTCCGTTAGGGAAAGACTTTGCCACCTCATTCATGCGATGGATGATCGATCTGTGGCCGATGTGTACTCCGTCGAATGTACCCATAGTCACCACGGGATGCTCCGGTGCTACAAACTCGTCAATGGAGTAGTAAACTTTCAAGATCGGTAGTTATTTAAACAGTCCAAATAGCTCGGCATTTACGCGCTCGATGATCTCACCGAGATGTTCTTGATTATCAGCAAATTTGTTTTTATCTACGTCTATAATTAGGAGTTTTCCTTTGTTGTAGCCAGCGATCCAGGCCTCATATCGCTCATTGAGCCGGCTGAGGTAGTCGATGCGGATATTGGATTCATATTCTCTTCCGCGCTTATGAATCTGATCAACCAGCGTTGAAATCGAGGCGCGCAGGTAAATCAACAGATCGGGTGGGCTAAGAAACTCTTCCATCAGCTGAAAGAGCGAGAGGTAGTTTTCGAAATCGCGTCTTGGCATCAGCCCCATGGCGTGGAGATTAGGCGCAAAGATGTAGGCATCTTCGTATATCGTTCTGTCCTGGACAACATTTTTTCCGCTTTTGCGGATATTTAATACCTGACGGAAACGGCTGTTGAGAAAAAATATCTGAAGGTTAAAAGACCACCGCTGCATTTCGTTGTAAAAGTCCTCGAGATATGGATTATCCTCTACATCTTCATAGTGAGCATCCCACTTAAAGTGTTTGCTGAGAAGTTGTGTTAATGTGGTCTTACCTGAGCCAATATTTCCGGCGATTGCTATGTGCATATGAATGCGTTTTCATAAAAGACAAACCTAAATCATTTCGCTAAATTGCTACAGCAGAATCACCTCTGATGGTCTATTTTGAAGCCTATGGCCTATTTTCCAACTGAATTCTCCTGACTCTCTGAATCATGTTGTCAATCTCAGATCGAAACATGCTGTCGTTGGTCATTTGCCTGGCAATATTGAGCTGGCGGACGGCTTCATCATATTCTCTTGCCAGCGTTAGAGCCCCTGCCAGACCTATTCGCGCGTTCATGTCATCACGTATCGATAGTACATCTTGCATGATTTGTACGGTCACCTTACCCCACTGAGGATCTGTACGAGAGTCCATAAGTTCTGTGGCCACTTCGAGATAGGCTGCCCTGCGGCTTGCATTGGTAGAGTCCTTGTATTCCTCTCGGAGAGTCTCCAGGAATTTTTCAGGATTATTGGTGTCAAAGTAAAAGAGCTTACGCGTTTGGAGGCGTATTTTGGAGATTTTCTCGGGTGATGACGAGAGTGGAATAAGGCGCTGGAGTATTCGCTCCAGCTGTTCTTCAGAGGAATCTCGCACAGCTCGCTGCAGGCTGATGTTTAAGGATGCATCGAAGAAAGATTGTGCATTGAATGCGGTATGTTTGGATATAATTTTAAAATTTCTTTCGATCGTATCAAAAAACGGATCATCGACGTCCAGCCCAAAAAGGCTGATCCACTGTAAGCCGGCAGTGTCCTCTAAGAGGTTGCTTCCAAATTTAGAAATATAATCTTTGAAAATCGGACGGGCAGCCTCGAGATCATGGTTATCCACTTCTATGCGAATCAGTTCATTAAATCCCCGGGCAGATAAACTTCCTGATATGTACCCGTTTTGCAGCTGAGGATAGAGTGTTAGCAGGGTAGAAGCCCTTCCAATACTTGCCAGTATGGTTTCGCGGTCTTGTGCGCCATACAGGCGAATCAAAATATTTTCAGCTGCATCTATAAATAGATGTACCGGATAGCCAGGAAGTGCATAATGACGAATCCACAGCTGTCCGAAATCGGAATCTCCATCGATCTGCACCGGAATAAACCGGCGATTGATCTCGCGGACGAGCTCTCGGTCACGGAGTACCACATTGTTCATATTCAGACAGATCTGGCTCCAATCACTGCATACTTGTACAAACAGGCCCATTTGAGTATTGCCGGCCAACTGTAATATATTCTCCCATTCGCTGATGCTTCTTGCTCTGATCCAGTCGATGCGCTGTGCCTTTGCTTCTGTGCCTATGCTTAAAATAGCAACAAAAGTCATTACAAACCTTAAAAGATTCATGGCGTACGTATTAATTTTTTGAAAATTTCGACCTCAGGCTTCTCATCAAACCGGACCGTAAGATTTTTAAGTCGAATATCCTCATCATTTTCCTTGCCCAAAGGTATTAACCGTGCTTCGGGTTTGGTGATAAATTTAATTTCTTTTACCTTGTTTTCAGAAAAATTTATGAGCAGATTACTGCAATCTGCCCTGCTTATTCCCACAAATGTTCCATCGTCTTCCTTGACATAATACACTGTCTGACCGTTGCCCTTGATGAAGATTTGACTTAGCTTTTTGTCTATAAAATTTCCCTCCAGATCTCTACCCTTGATCTGATTGTAGAAGGTATCGCTCTCAATGCTTAAAATAAAGGCATTTTCATATACAAAAATCGAATCTGGTTCATTGTTTTTAAGTGTAAGTACGATCAGCCTTCCGGTTATTTGGGTAGTATCACTCCACAATACAGGATTTCCGGTCAGATGAAAGGTGCTGGCTGATGTTGAGTAATGGAGTGAATCCGCTTTACCTTGCAGATTACTTTTATAAAGCAAGGCGTTTCGATATACAAACACTTCCCTTTGATCAGTTGCGCGATGCCTTATGGTGCGAATCGTATCTCCCAGTACAAATAATGTGTCTGCCTCTGAAAAGTTGATAAACAGAGACGATCCGGTGACATACATGCGCTCATCATTGAGGCCGGAGTACTCTCCCAGGTCTCCAAATACCGAAAATTTTTCGAGCGTATCTGTAAGTTGTATGTTTCCAAAGGATTTGCCATAATTCTCGCGCTGGTTGTAGTATAGGCTGTCTCCCCTCATTTCAATGTTTTTTTGTCGCACAATGGCGTTTCGGTTAAACATCGCTTCGTCGGAGATGGTATTGTAGCGTCCATTTTCACAATAGATGTATCCGCTGTCCGAATAGATATGCGTAGGACCGTCAAAGTGCGCCACCCTTGAGATGGTAAAGTATTGGAGGGTGTCACATTCCATGCGGTATCGGGGATTTGACAGGCGCACATCCTTTTTGAAAGAAAACATCTTCGCCCCGAAGTGATACATTCCAATCATCGAAGTCAGAGTATTCTCATTATTAATAATAGTCCCGACAGTGGTGTAGTAGGCCGTTTGTTTATTTCTGTTGAAGTCTATTGCCTGAGTGTGTAATGTCATTTCAGAATCCTTGAGCACGACATCACCGCGTGCCTTTGCTATGCGGGTATTGCCATTGTACTCCATTGCTTTTGCCGTCATGCTGATGCTGTCGCCCTGATTGAGGTGGATGTTTCCAAAGGTTTGAATAAAATTTTTGGCGAGATAACGGACTGCACTGTCGCATCGCATACGTGCACCTTCGTGTTCAAAGATGACATTTCCGCTCAGATAGCTCACATCTCTGCTGCCTGTTGCCCGATCAGAGTTAAGAATACGGATCAATCTCGGACTCTGACCATTTAAATGGCTGTAAAAGACCATAACGAGTATAGCCGGCAAATAAAATTTTGTGCACCACGACGGGCGATAAGGATTTATATAAAGAACACCAAACATCAAAAAATTCGAAAATGGATTGCAAGCTCGATCAAAATGCCCTGAAGCCTGGCATGAGGAATTTCATGGCCGAAGGGATTATCCGTTTTTACAAATTCCCGAAACGGATATGAGGAAAAGACATAGTACACATCCAACATGATGCGCAAATCAGCGTAATTGTAACCTATTCCCGCATAAGGTGCGTACAGAGGCATCAAGGGTCTAAACAAATCTTCCATGAAGAAGACCATATTATCCTTCTGATAAAAAAGCTCACCGTCCATCGGCCTCTGATGACCTGCAGTACCGTTGGGGGCCCACACACGGGTCTCCGAGTCACCTTTGGGTGTAAACAGTAGTGTAGTCATACAACCTCCACGCGCATACCAGGATGAAAATTCGTAACCATAACCTATCCTTACCGGCAGAGCGAAAAACTTGGTTCGCGCTGTCAGTTCAAGGCGTTGATCCCCCTCCTCAAAATTTGCGACATATCCTACAAATCGCTCACCTAACCCCACGGACGATTCTAAAAAACCAAACTTCATGCGGTGATAGCGAATACCCCCTTCTAATGTGTAAGCCAATGTTCGGGAGGCCACTTCCCGGTAGGGTGATTGAACCACTGGAGCAAACTCAGTGAAAAACTCGGGTCGTCCGGACATTGTTCCCGGTTCGAGACCTGAGTGCATGTTTATAAGATTTCCAAACGAAAATCCCACATATTTTTCCCAAAGAGACGTCTGACTCCAGGCAGAGTTCCCCCATGGCAGTACCAGTAGTATTGCGATGATGTACCGAAGACTCATATTTCTGTAACGTAACAGTACCTCTAAATTATTTGCAAATGTAGTATCCCGGGCACCAGAGGGGCTTTTTCAAAAAAAAGTGTGCGATTCATCCATCAGACTCAAATCTTGATGCCTGTCAGTATTTCGAAGTGCTGCAATGATGAAATTTGCACTACATCAAAACAGAAAAAACTCGAGAAATTGAATATATCCCCATCCTTAATTGCCAAATATGAGCAACCGCTCCCCCGATACACGTCATATCCGACGGTACCGTTTTGGAAAACAGACGAATTTGATCAGAGGGAAGCTTTCCGAAGACTGGAAAGTCAGATGCTGCAGAATAGTGAAGTAAGCATATACATTCACCTGCCGTATTGTGAAAGTCTGTGTACTTTTTGCGGTTGCAACCGTCGAATCACTAAAAATCACTCCGTCGAAGAACCATACATTAATGCCCTGCTGGAAGAGTGGAGATTGCTTCAGCTCCGAATGCCTGTACACCCTGTGATTACGCACTTACATTTGGGCGGAGGCACACCTACTTTTTTCTCCCCCAGGAATCTGGAGCGAATGATTAACCATATCGTAGGGGCTCACAAACTTTCGGAGACCTATGAGTTTAGTATAGAAGTGCACCCGAATACCTGTACATTCCAACACATTGACACTTTGGCGGATTTGGGATTCAGACGCATCTCTGTCGGGATTCAGGATTTTGATCCAAAAGTGCAATACATCATAAATAGAAATCAGACTTTTGAGAAAACCCGGGAAATCATCGATTATGCCAGGGAGAAAGGATTTACGGGAGTCAATGTGGACTTGGTGTATGGGTTGCCGCTTCAAACTCTGGAGAGCATTAGGCTTACCTTAGATAAGGTAGCTAAGATACAACCTCAGCGCATTGCATATTATGCCTACGCTCACGTGCCATGGAAGAGCAAAGCTCAGCGACGATATAGTGAAGAAGACCTGCCCTCCGCTTCTGAAAAAATCACCATGTTTCTCTCCGCCAGACAGTTGCTTATGGAGCAAGGCTACAATCAGGTCGGTATGGACCATTTTGCCTTACCCGACGACGGGCTGACACTGGCATGGTCTGCAAACAGACTTCACAGAAATTTTATGGGATATACCACAGATTCTACGAGGACGCTTATTGGCCTCGGAGCCTCTTCAATCAGTGATTTTTACGGAGCCTACATTCAAAATCTGAAAGAAACAGAGGCCTATATTCATGCGATTTCACAAGGTACACTGCCGATTGAGCGTGGTCATATCTTGTCTGACAGGGATATCGCCATTCGAAAATGCATTATGAATGTCATGTGCAATAGAAAAATATATTTTCCGAAAGACATATTTTCGCATGATCATTTAGAATACATAATCGCAACAATCGAGTCTTTTATCCAGGATGAGGCTCTTATTTGGGACGGAGAATCTTTGACGCCTACGGATTTTGGTCAATTGATTCTGAGAAATATTGCAGCAATCTTTGATTCCTATCTCTTTGAAAAAGGCTTGACTGAAAATATGTTTAGCAAAAGTGTGTAGGAATTATAATTAGCTGTGTCGGTGGTAGATCACTCCAGAGCTGTGGTCTACGGATGCACCGGTGACCGAAGCGAGTACATTGGGCTGCTGATGCCATCTCAGATATCCCATCAATGCAAAAATTAATGCCTCTTTGTAATGGATCAGATCCGGCTCAGGTAGGATCAACTGTGCCCCTGATAGGACTTTGATCCGCTCGATCAATTGAGGATGAAATGCACCTCCCCCGGTCACAAGCACGGTTCCCCGGTCGGGAAGGTCATGAGCGATTCGGCGGCTTATATGCTCCAGAGCAGTGTACATAAGGTCCTTAGGATCAAAGGCATCCTCATATATCTGGTCTAAGAAGACGGACTCGATCCACTCGCGGCCAAGCGATTTCGGTGCAGGCTTTTTGTAGTAGTCTTTATCCTCCCATAGCTGCAATACATCAGGTAGCAATCTCCCTTTTGCAGAATACATACCATCTCTGTCCATCGTATCTCCCAATCTTTGAGCCCAGCGGTTTAGGATAAAATTGGCCGGACAGATATCCCATGCCTTTCGGATGTTATCCATCCTGGTGCTTACATTGGCAAAACCGCCGATATTCAGACATGCATCATATTCGCCAAACAAGATTTTATCGCCGATCGGTACCAGTGGAGCCCCTTGACCTCCCAGAGCTACATCCTGTTTCCTGAAGTCACAAATGACATTCATACCAGTAAGTGCACTGATAAATGCGCCATGACCTATCTGAGTGGTAAGACCCATATTTGGCTCGTGAAAGACGGTATGACCGTGAGAACTAATAAGTATGTTTTGACTGTCTTCTTTCGAAAAATGTTTTAAGACTTTCCTGAAATCAGGACTTTCAATGAATTGAAGAATCTGAAAGGCGATGTAACGGCCAAAGTGAACGTCCATACTACAGAGATAACGGCCGTCGCGTACATGCAGTGTAGAAAGCTCCTGCCTCCACTCCTTGTCGTATGTAAGGGTTTTCGCCAGGAGGATTTCATAAGTTACCGGCCCTAAACCCTCGAAATTGCACAGGGCTAGATCTAAACCGTCTAGAGAGGTTCCCGACATTACCCCAAGTACTAGCATCGGCCTGTAAAAATTGATGTTTTAATGGAAGAATATTAAGGGTTTGCGAAACCGATTAAGCTATTTAATGATTATGCTCTATAGATCGAGAAATCGCGAATATGGATTAAAAATGGATTAAAGGAAATTTGTACACAATCGGGAGGAAAGGTTGATGATCGAGACTATCTCTCTCCGGCCTTTTGATGCTTGCGCATTTCATTCATCCAGTAGATGAACGCTACAAATCCAATAAGGAGAAAAAGAATATTGGGGAGGTTTCCCAAAACGGGTAAGATTTGAAAAGTCCATTCAAAAAAATCTCCCAGCGCGTAAGCAATCTTTGAAACCATGCCTTTTATTTTGCCACAAAAATAATCGCCCCTTTGTTAGGCATAAGTAAATATTTTGAAAAAAAATCCGCGTCAAAGTCAATTGTCTTAACTGTCTTCCAAGTTGCTTTAGTAGCTGCATTGCTTTTGCTACAGCAGTTTCAACTGATTGAAAATTCCTTTTCTTTTTATCCTTTTATGGTATTTGTTGTGCTGAATGTAGGATTGGTTTATTTGTCAGATTTTTATTTGACAAAAATTGGTATTATTCGAGATACATTTTATTATCTCCCACTTCTTTTTACTGTTAATACACTGTTGTATTTCAAAAATCTTTCATTGGATTTTATTATTAATCAAATCGTTTTTGTTACTATTTTATTCATCATCGTAATCAGACAAAATCAGGAATTAATACAGATGCATGTTTTTCATATATCGTTTTTAATTGTTGCTATATCATTTTTTTTCTATCAGGTTATTTTTGTGATTCTTCCGGTCATTATTTTAATACTAATATTTTCCACTAGGCCTATTCGTAATATATCCGTATACTTTATTTCAATTGGGATGTCTTTCTTTTTCCTGTACAGTTTGTTGTATTTTTTTTGGAAAATATTTGATTACAAGCTGATGACTTTACTAAGCGAAAGATTCAGTGGCATCTCTGTACAACCGGGATTTGAGTGGTATATCGCTTTGATGCTGCTGTTTTTTATAGTTAGTATCTTCGAAGTAATCAATGCTCTAAATAAGGCAAATATCTTTCGTAAAAACTTTATGTATATGTCTGTGATTTTAATAGCAATTGATATTGGAATATCTATTTTTCTTTCAGGATATGTACTCAGCTATTCTATACCTTTAATATGCTATCTATACGGAAATTTTATACGCTTTAGAAAAAAAGCATTTGTAAAGGAAATCTTTTTCAGTGGGGCAATCGTACTCTGCATTTTATTAATGTATCTTAATGTTTGATAAAAATGGCGTTTTACAAATTTGGTACTTTTATTCCGGTAGTTGATCCCTCGGCATACATTCACCCGCAGGCCACTGTGCTGGGAGATGTGATCATTGGTAAAGATGTGTATGTGGGTCCGGGTGCCCGCATCCGCGGAGACTGGGGTAGAATTATCTTAAAGGATGGGTGTAATGTTCAGGAAAATTGTGTCATTCACATGTTCCCGGGAGTTACGGTGATTTTGGAGGAGATGGCTCATATCGGCCACGGAGCGATGATTCACGGTGCACACATCGGACGTAATGTAATGGTGGGAATGAATGCAGTGGTCATGGATGAAGTATGGATAGGCGATGAAAGCATAATTGGTGCAATGTCGTTTGTGCCTCAGGGAATGAAAATACCTGAGAGAAGCCTGGTGGTTGGAAATCCGGCTCAGGTCATAAAAAAAATTGCAGAAGAAACAATCGCCTGGAAAACTAAAGGTACAGAACTCTACATGAAGCTTCCATCGCAGATGCACAGGGAGTGTGAAGAGATTTCGCCTCTTACAGAAGTTGAGCCCGGCCGGCCGGAGCATCCAGTTGACTATCTGCCATTGCGCAAACCGAAATAAAGGTTTTCGCTGGCATGTAGATCCTTTTTGCTTAACTTTATTGTAAGATATATAAGTTCGATATTTGTTGAAGTTTAGATCAATTACCTTCTGTCCGATGATACAACAGTTTCTGGTTAAGTTATTTGGAAATAAAAATGCCCGGGACCTTGAGGAAATCAACCCCTTTGTAAAAAAAATCAACGAAATATATCCCACCCTTAAAACCCTGACCAATGACGAGCTAAGAGGGAAGACGCTTGAGTTTAAAACAAAAATCGCATTCGAAACCCAAAAGATCACCACACAGATATCCGAACTTAAAACAAAAGCGGAAACTTCGGATAATGTCGATGATAAAGAAAAATACTACGAAGAAATCGACCAACTTGAGAAGCAGGAAATCGAGATTATTGAAAAGGTTTTACTTGAAATTCTGCCGGAAGCATTTGCAGTCGTCCGAGAGACTGCCCGACGTTTTGCAGATAACGAATATCTTGAAGTCACAGCCACAGAATTTGACAAGGCTTTGGCTTCCCGAAAATCTCACGTTCAGCTCATTGAGCCATTTGCACGCTGGCATAGCACATGGCTTGTAGCCGGGCATCCGGTCAGGTGGGATATGGTCCACTACGATGTGCAGTTGATAGGAGGAGTGGCTCTTCATAAGGGAAAAATAGCCGAGATGGCTACAGGCGAGGGTAAAACATTGGTAGCGACGCTGCCGGTCTATCTGAATGCCTTGGCCGGAAAAGGGGTGCATGTCGTCACGGTCAATGATTATCTGGCCAAGCGGGATGCAGACTGGATGGGGCCTATTTACGAATTTCACGGATTATCTGTCGGATGTATTGACAGATCACAGCCAAATTCCGCTGAACGAAAGCTGGAGTACATGTGCGATATCACTTTTGGTACCAATGCTGAGTTTGGATTCGACTATCTTCGTGACAATATGGCGCGCAGTACAGAGGAAATAGTACAGCGTAAACATCATTTCGCCATTGTGGATGAGGTTGACTCCGTGCTTATTGACGATGCACGTACCCCATTGATCATTTCAGGTCCGACGGGTAAGAGCAATCTTAAAGATTTTGAAGAATTAAAGCCTTATGTTGCCCGTCTTGTAGAAGAGCAACGCAGAATAGTGACCGCCGAACTCAACGAAGCTAAAAAACTAATTAGCGCAGGTGATACCAAAAATGGAGGCTTTCATCTCCTCAGGGCGCACAGAGGTCTCCCAAAATTTAAAGCCCTGATTAAATACCTCAGCGAAGAGGGAATCAAAACAATTCTTCAAAAGACTGAAAACTTCTACTTACAGGAGCAGGGCAAAGACATGCACAAGGTGGATGCAGCTCTGCTGTTTACCATTGAAGAGAAGAACAATCAAATCGACTTGACTGAAAAGGGTATTGAATTTCTATCAAAAGATACAACGCCGGATTTTTTTATTCTTCCAGATATCGGTGCGGCCATAGCGGAGATTGAAAAATCCGATATGGCTCCGGAGGAGAAAATTGCTCAAAAGGACAAGCTCATGCGCGATTTTGCCGTTCGCAGTGAGCGCATTCACATCATGAATCAGCTCGTGCGGGCGTACACCATGTTTGAAAAGGACGTGGAATATGTAGTGATGGACAACAAGGTTAAGATCGTAGATGAACAGACCGGCCGCATAATGGAGGGACGCCGGTATTCCGACGGCCTTCACCAGGCCATTGAAGCCAAAGAGGGCGTGAAGATCGAAGCATCTACACAAACTTATGCCACCATCACCCTTCAAAATTATTTTAGAATGTACCATAAGCTGGCCGGCATGACCGGTACAGCAGAAACAGAGGCAGCCGAATTTTGGGATATATACAAGCTCGATGTAGTGGTAATCCCTACCAATAAGCCCGTAAAACGCATTGATAAAGACGACTTAATCTACAAGACCAAACGCGAAAAATTCAATGCCGTAATAGAGGAAATTGTCAATTTGGTAAATCAAAACAGACCTGTACTTGTAGGTACCACCAACGTAGAAACCTCCGAATTGCTCAGCCGGATGCTGTCATTGAGAAAAATCAAACACAATGTGCTCAATGCAAAACTGCACCAAAAAGAAGCTGAAATCGTTGCCGAGGCTGGAAGGCCCGGTACAGTAACCATTGCTACCAATATGGCCGGGCGGGGTACAGACATAAAACTTGCACCTGAAAGCCGTGAAGCCGGAGGTCTAGCTATTCTTGGTACGGAGCGCCACGACTCTAGGCGGGTTGACAGGCAGCTCAGAGGTCGTGCCGGAAGACAAGGTGACCCTGGGTCATCCCAATTTTTTCTCTCGCTCGAAGACAATCTGATGCGCTTGTTTGGTTCCGAACGTCTGGCCTCCATCATGGATAAATTAGGCCACAAAGAGGGAGATATCATTCAGCACTCTATGGTCACAAAGTCCATAGAGCGCGCTCAGAAAAAAGTAGAGGAAAACAATTTTGGCATTCGAAAAAGACTGCTCGAGTATGATGATGTAATGAATAAACAACGGGAGGTCATATATCGCTGGAGACGCAACGCTCTGTATGGTGAAAAACTGGCCATAGACCTTGCTGATGCAATGTATCAAATGTGTGCCGGCATCATAGATTTATACAAAGAGACCAAAGATTATGAAGCTTTTCGGGTAGAATTGGCCAGGTATTTCGGCATGGATGCCCCTTTTTCAAAGGAAGATTTTGACAAAAAAGACACCGAACACCTTATCGGAAAACTTTATGCAGCAGTGATGCTTCATTACAATACTAAGACGGAGACCATTGCTGCGAGAGCATGGCCTGCTATCAAAAATGTTTATGAAACACACGGCAATCAGTATATAAACATTCTTATACCTTTTACCGACGGACACAAAGGATTGCAAATTGCTGCCAATCTAAAAAAGGCATACGAAACAAAGTGCCGCTCAGTCATTCATGATTTTGAAAAATCAGTGACCTTAACACTCATCGACGAAGCTTGGAAAGATCATCTGCGTGATATGGACGACCTCCGCCAAGCTGTACAAGGGGCAGTATATGAGCAAAAAGATCCGCTTCTTATTTACAAATTTGAATCATTCGAGCTTTTTAAGAGAATGAAAGAGAAACTCAATCGTGAGTTAGTGTCATTCTTGATGCACGCCTACATACCCGTCGAAAATCAAGAACCGGTTGCCGCCCAGGCTCCAGTACGCCAAGTCAAAGCCCGCCGTGAAGAGCTGATAACATCAGGACCTGGTACTACATCAGACGAACCCGCCAGACGATCGCCACGACCTGTAATAAGCGAAAAAAAATATGGTCGCAACGACCATGTAACCATTCAAAATCTCACTACCGGGGAGAGAAAGGAGGTTAAATACAAACAGGCCATTCCACTGCTGCAGTCAGGATCATGGACAATTTTGGAATAAATCCTCTACAAATTTTCCAGCTCTTCAAGGGCAGATACATACAATCTGCCTTTTATTTTTCGGGTCTCAATGGCATGTACTATCGCGATCAGATGATCCTCGAAGCGAAGAAAGTCAAACGACTCCCTCTTTAAAATAAGTACCGGTACATTCAGCGTCTTTAAAAAGAGCGAATACCCATCGGATATTCTTTGGAGATATTCAGGTGTAATACCCTTTTCGAACCATCTGTCCCGATTATTAATATTTCGAAGCAATGTGGGGATGTCAGCACTTAGAAAGATCACCAGATCCGGCTGGCGAATCTTCTGAAAAAGGGTATCAAAAAATTTTTCGAACAGATAAAATTCCCTTTCATCCAGATTTACCGAGGAAAAAAGTTTAGACTTCAATGGATGGTAATCAGATACAAGTACCGGCTGAAACAAATCAATCTTATCTACTATACCATGCAACTGTTTGTAGCGTTCGGCCATAAAAGCCATCTCAACCGCAAATGCCCACCGCTCTGGATTTCTGTAAAATTCGTATAGAAAAGGATTTTCAGCAAACTGCTCAAGAATCAATCTGGCATTCAGTGCATTCGCCAGTAGTTTTGCAAGGGTGGTTTTACCTGCCCCGATATTGCCCTCAATGGCAATGAAATAAGGTTCTGTCATAGCACTTTTTCTACATATGAAGCGTCCTGACATTCCAAAGCCAGATCAATGCACCTTTTATTCAATCCCGGGTGAAACCAATCCGGGGTAATCTCCGATACAGGCAATAAGGCAAATTTTCGCAAATGCATTCGGGGATGGGGGATAATCAGATTTTCAATATGGACCACCTCATCAAACGCATGAATGATATCGATATCCAGCGTTCGAGACTGATAGGTTTCAGAAAAAGTCCGAAATCTGCCAAACCTTTGCTCTAATTCCAGCAGAAATGCCAAAAGTTGGGGTGCATCCTTTTTCGAGTGAATTTCCAAAGCCTGATTCAAAAAATCATCTCCTGTCATTCCCCATGCTTGTGTCCGATACAGCGATGATTGGGAAACAATTTTTATATCAGACTCTTTAAATGCGTTTTGAACTTTCAGAAAAGTATCGGCGACATTCCCCATATTTCCCCCCAATAAGATAACATATTTTTTAAACACATTTGTTGCTGGTACTTCCATCTCAAACATTCTCAATGTATCATTGCAAACTAAAGACATATCCGGGCTATGAAAACATTCTTTCAAATGTTAATTGCAAGCATCCTCGGTGGTGCTATTTTGATCTCAATTATCATCTTCACATTGGTTGGAATAGGTCTGGCAAGCCAAAAAGAATTTGTGTTGAAAGAAAACTCAGTCTTGCTTCTGGATTTGAATTATCCGATCAATGAGCGAGAGTCAAACAATCCTTTTCAAAATTTTGACCCTGTCACAGGCCAAAACACAAAATCACTTGGCTTGTATGAAATAGTAATGGCCATAAGAGAGGCAAAGACCAATGATAACGTAGTCGGAATCTATCTGAAAGCGGGAAGTGTACAGGCAGGCTTTGGCACCTTAAAAGAAATTCGGGATGCATTGACAGACTTTAAAGAATCCGGAAAGTTTATTGTCACCTTTGATGAAAATCTCTCACAAAGAGGTTTATATCTCTGTAGTGTAGCAGACAGCATCTATGTATCGGCTGAGGGTATTGTTGAGTTCGGCGGACTATCGGCCTCTGTGCCTTTCTTCAGAAAGTTTTTGGAGAATGTCGGGATTAAGGCAGAAGTTGTACGCGGAAGCAACAATAAATTTAAATCAGCTGTCGAACCGTATCTGGAGTATGAGATCAGCGAAGCCAATCGGGAACAAATCCGAACGCTTCAAAATTCATTTTGGAAAATTATTCGTTCGGAAATTTCTGGATCCAGAAATATAGCTCCTGAGCTATTGGATGATATAGCCAATACACGCAACGCCACCATACCCGAAAAAGCAGCAGAATATAAATTGATTACAAGGCCGGCATATTTGGACGAAGTTCGCGATGTGCTTACTTCACTTACAAAAACTAAAGACTTTGAAAGCATAAAATTTGCAACCATTAACCAGATCAATACTGTAGCCAAAAAAGAAAAATCCAAATCTTCAAAAGACCGAATTGCCATCATCTTTGCACAAGGCGAAATAGGAAGTGGGGAAGGAAGCGACACACAAATAGGTAGCGATCGGATCGCTGCGGCCATTCGCAAGGCTCATGAAGACAAAAAAGTAAAAGCCATTGTACTGAGAGTCAATAGTCCGGGAGGCTCTGTACTGGCTAGCGATATCATTCTTAGAGAAGCCATAAGGGCACGAGAGAAGAAGCCATTCATCGTTTCGTTTGGCGATCTTGCCGCATCGGGAGGGTACTACATTTCCTGTATGGCTGACACGATTGTCTCACAGCCAACCACCATCACAGGCTCAATTGGGGTATTTGGACTGTTTTTTAGTGCCCAGGATCTGCTCAATAATAAGATAGGGGTGCGATTCGATGTTGTTAAAACCCATGAATTTGCAGATTTTGGAGCCATTGACAGACCTCTCCGCGAAAGCGAACGAAATTTTCTTCAAAAATATATAGATCGTTTTTACGGATCGTTTCTCCAAAAAGTAGCTGACGGGCGTCGCTTAGACTCACTTTTTGTGGACAGCATCGGCCAAGGAAGAGTATGGAGTGGTGAATGGGGGTTAAAGCTAGGATTGGTCGATGTGCTTGGCGGGCTTAACGATGCCGTCGAAATTGCAGCGTCTAAGGCAGAACTCGATACATATAAAATAGTGACCTATCCGGAGCCTGAAAATCCATTCTCAGCCCTGCTCAAGCAGTTAGGCCTTGACCAGGAAGCTCGTATGAAAAAAGAATTAGGTATTTTATACCCCTACGTAGAGAAAGTAAAATCTCTGTACAGACGCCAAGGACTTTTGATGCGTATGGAATACGATTTTATTTTAGAATAAACTTGAGTGAATCGTTTCCACATAAGAAAGACTCCGCGCGAAGAGACTACATGCTCCTTGCAGCTCTCTTTGTAAGCGCACTGATCACTTGCAACCTGATTGCCAATAAATTTGTCACGGTTGAACTTGGTTTTAAGAGTTTTATTATATCGGCAGGTGTATTACCCTATCCTTTTACATTTTTAATTACGGATATTCTTTCTGAAATATTCGGAAAAAAGAAAACACAGGAAGTAGTAATAGCGGGATTTATAGCAGCACTGTTTACCTTAGGCATTTTGGCCCTTGGAGCGTCGTTTCACGCCATTCCTAATTCAGTGGTCTCAGATGATACATACAATCAGGTATTCAGAAACTCATGGCGGCTAATCGGAGCTTCTATGGTGGCATATATCGTGGCACAATTGGTGGATGTCAGACTCTTTCACTTTTGGAAAAGACTTACTAAAGGCCGTATGCTTTGGGTGCGAAACAATTTTTCGACCATTCTTTCGCAACTTGTTGACACAATACTTGTGGTCACAATTATTTTTTTCGGAAGAGAAGACTTTCAGACCATTACAAGCTATATTATTGACGGCTGGCTTTTTAAAGTAATGATTGCGGCACTTGATACACCTTTTTTTTACGCAGGCGTATTTTGGTATCGTAGAAAATATGGCATCTCTGATTCGAGTCAGGAAGTAGATTTTTAGTAAAAATGAAATTACTTACAGCCGCACAAGGCGTTCGCAGCATCCAACTGGCGGTTTTTGCGCTCAAAGTGCCCTATCTCTTTGTAGGCTATGGTCCGGAAGAAGATGCCTGGGGGCACGTTTATAACATTATAGAAATGTACGAGGAGGGACATTATATCATATCCCGGCTGCCTGGGCACCCGGCTTATGAGGCGTTGATGTTTTTGTTTTTTCCTCTGATAAAATTTCCTTTCATCATTAATGGATTAAGCGCTTTGGCGGGGTCTCTTGCAATTGGTGAATTTTTTAGGTTGATGTGCATCGTGAGGACGAAGCATTCGATTCTTTGGACACTTGCCTTTGGGTTGTTTCCGGCTTTTTTTATCGGAAGCACCTATGCCATCGACTATGCATTTACTACATGGCTGATGCTAAGAGGCGTCCGATTGCTCTTGCAAGGCAATTACACTAATTCAGGAGTGTACATTGGACTCTCAGCGGCTTTTCGGATCACTTCACTCGCCCTCTTGTTGCCGGCGGTGATCTTAATGTTTCAGAAGAAGGTAAATTTCAGATATTATGTTTACTTTCTGGCTTCCTCTTCGTTCGTAGCGGGTTTATTCTACCTACCGGCGATATTGACATATGGCTCTGGATTTTTCGATTTTCACAGGCCTCCCGGATCAGGATTTTTAAAAGCCTTTTATAAGTTTTTGCCGGGCGCATGGGGTGTTTTGGGTTCGGCTGGAATACTACTCCTTCTTATATTTTTCATCAAATCATTACGAAAGGAGCAGTTACGCGAGTATTTTAAAAATCCTGTAATTTTATTTAGCCTACTTACAGTGGCTCTTTTTACCACAGCATATGTATGTCTTCCGGAAAAGTCTGCGTTTACCATTCCGATCTACTCCTTTTTAATGCTGATATGTGCATCTCAACAAATCAGGTATATACGATTCATTTTAGTAACACTTTGTGCAAGTATATTTATCATGGGAGTTCAATTTGTGCATCCATACAGAGGAATAGATCCCTCTGACTTTTCGGTACAGCACAGGTTTGGGGATTCTTCAACTGAATTTTCTCCATTTAAAGGACTTTATTTTAGTGAACTTGAAAAGCGAAAAAATAAAAATAAATTTGCTCAGTGTGCATATAAAGCCCTCTCTGAATACAGCGATTCAAATATGGTGGTGATTGCCGGGTGGTGGTATGCAAATCTTAAAACAATCGAGTGGAACAGGCAATCGTTCTTAAACGTTCATTTGGTTTATTATCTGACTGAAGACCAGGTCCAAGACTACCTCAGACAAGGCTACACTATACGCCATCTTGAAGAATTACATCTTGTAAATGACAGGCTAAAACGCACGAAGCTTAAAAATTCTTCCAAAAAAATAGAAATATCGTGTATATGAATGAAGAAAACATCTATTCAGGAAAAGCGCCAAAACCTGTAGGGTTATATCCTCACGCTCGCCGAGTCGGAAATTTGTTGTTTCTCTCAGGTGTGGGACCAAGGCAAGTGGGTTCAGATACGCATGATTCAGGAGTTCCGGGTCTTTCATTGGATCACAATGGCAATTTCAAAAATTTTGACTTTGAGGCTGATTTGAAGCGATTTTCACAGAGGTTTTTCCAGATGAGTATTCGGTTTGGACTCCAAATTGACGGTATCCGAAA
>JBKBNI010000004.1:0-1885 GCA_046295455.1 Thermaurantimonas sp.
CCCGAACTGCTTCAGGCTCTGGCCTTTGACAGCATATCAAACAAGGTACTGCTAAGCATACTATATGTAGTGGTCAGCTACATTTTACACAAAATCTACTTTCTGGCATCAGCAGTATTCTCCCTTCAGGGATGGGTTGCTTGCACTTGGCACAATAGCCAAATTCGGGATTAGATAAATTTTGCAGGGCATATTCCAAGCCTTTGAGTTTGTTTTCTAGGTTTCGAAGTGAGGCTTCTACGATACTTTTATTGTTGATAGCATCCATTCGGCTGACTCTACCAATAGCATTGTCTGGTGCCACAGGGTTGGCCATTTCTTTCAATTCCTGTACTTCTATTTGAATTTTGGCTATGCGATCTTTGATTTGAGATTCTAAGGTTTTCTTGTCCATTTTTTAAAATTATTTAAGTGCGATATTGAATAAGTATCCCGAAAGCATAATAAATACAGTCACCACTCCAAAAAAGATGGCTATCAATTTCATTGTCATTACCTTTTTGAGTAAAGTGGCTTCGGGGATAGATAGGCCAACGGTTGCCATCATAAAGGCAATGGCTGTCCCTAGCGGAACGCCTTTGGCAACAAAAACCTGAATTACGGGGACAATCCCTGCGGCATTGGCATACATCGGTACAGCAAGAATGACAGCAAGCGGAACTGTCCACCATTGCCCGCCACCCAAATATTGACTAAAGAAATTTTCAGGCACATAGCCATGCATGGCTGCACCAATAGCAATGCCGATAATCACATACAAAACAACACCTTTTACAATGTCCCAGGCACTGCGGGTAATATCTGGTATTCGTTGGCGAAAACTCAGCTTTTCTTCTTCATATTCGCCTTGTTGCATTTTGTTTTCCAGAATTTTCTTTACCCAATCTGATAACAAGGGTTCAAGGTTAAGTTTTCCTAAAAACCAACCGCCAATTGTCCCTAACAATATGCCTGATGTAGCGTAAATGACTGTAGCTTTTATGCCAAACATTCCGATAAACATCGCAATGGCTACTTCGTTGACCAATGGCGAAGTAATGAGAAAAGCAAAAGTGACTCCCAATGGAATTCCGCCTTGCACAAAACCAATAAACAAAGGAACCGATGAACAGGAACAAAAAGGTGTGATAGCACCAAATACAGCAGCAAATAAATACTCCAATCCGTAGAGTTTTTTACGATTTAAATATGTGCGAAGTTTTTCTATGGGGAAATATGCATTTACAATTCCCATTAAAAACACAATCACAAATAACAAAATGAGAATTTTCAGTGTATCGTACACAAAGAAATTTAATGCTGCGCCTAAATGGGTATCTTCACCTAAACCAAAAACAGAGTAGATGAGCCAATCTGCGAAGTGTTGTAGCCAGTCGAACATAGTTGATTTTTTTAATTTGGAAATGTGCTAATGTGTTAGTTTGGAAATGTGCTAATTGAACCATTTCCAAATTGCATCATTTCCAAATTGAACCATTTCCAAATTTTTTAACAACAACCCGAACTTGAACAACACGAACCGTTACCCGTAACCACCGATGTATCGCCTTTGGTAGGGAAGCCTTTTTGCACCCAACGAGCAATTCCATATTGCATATTCACTACATTGGTATAGCCATGATTTACTAAAAATGCAGCGGCTCTTAAACTTCTTCCACCACCTTTGCAAACCATTACTACCGGTTGGTCTCTAGGAATTTCGGTATAACGTTCTTCAAATTCGCTAAGCGGAATGTTAATGATGTTGGGAACATCATACGCTAATTGAGCTACTTCGTCTTTTTCACGGACATCTACTAATAATGCTCCGTTTTTTACCCATTCTTGCGTAGTAGATGGGCAAATTTCTTTTACTAATGTTTGATTTTCCATATCGTTGATGGTT